>CAZDVQ010000007.1:0-79530 GCA_964508975.1 uncultured Saprospiraceae bacterium | reverse complement strand
CTTCCTTCATGCGGCGTTCTTCTTCCTTCATGCGGCGTTCTTCTTCCTTCATGCGGCGTTCTTCTTCCTTCATGCGAATTTCCTCCTCTCTCATGCGAATTGCTTCCTCTAATTTAAGTTCAGCTGCTTCTGCTTTTCTGGAGACTGCCTCCAATTTATCATTGGCTTGCTCCACTTGTCTAATTTGTTGCAATAGCATATTGTCTAGCTCTTGTTCTAGCTCTAGTTTGCGTTGGTATTCTTTATCCAGCAGTGGTTTTTTCAAATGTGTAACCATATCCATGAATGGGTTGGGAATTTTTGTTTCATCAACTTCCAGAATGTAACGCTTCTCTGGTGTTACGTTCGACTGGTCAAAAAGGCTTAGGAATTGCTCTATCAAGGTTTTAGGCTCTGGAGGTACCCGCTTTACTTGTAGAATAATACAGTCGTGTGTAACGGCATCTATGAAGTCGCTCTGAATGTCAAGTTGTTGATGGCTCGACAAATCTACTACTTTTTTACCGATTTTTACAGCCATCGACTCTATTTCGGGTAAATCAAACCCAAATATATAAACCAAGATAACGGGCAATGGGTTCATCAATGCTTGTTCATCTTCATCTACCTCACTACTTGACTGTGCGTAGCTCGTGCTTATGTATTTCCTAAACCGCTCTAAATCGCCAGTTTTCTTCGATTTTTGAAGCTCTATGAGTACTCGTTCCTGCCTTCCATCTTCATGCACTATGGTTGCCTTGAAATCAAGTCGGAAAACATCAAATCCTAAAATGTTAGACTCTAGGACTATTTCCTGTTGTTCTAGCACCAAGGATTTTACCTTTTTTCCTAAAATGGTGGATAGCGCCTTCTTTGCTAACTTATTGTTTAGCATCAAGTACTTGAAGGCATGGTCGTATAGTGGGTTGGCGTATTGCATGCTGCAAAACTATGTGGAAACTTCTGCCAAGTTATTACATATTTATAGCGGATATTCAGGTTCGAATCTATCCATTTTTAACCTTTATGCCCTATTTATCAATGGTTTAAGTATCATTTTTTAGATTGTTTATTGATGTTGACCTGCATTGGTATGTATGTAATTTTAGCTACTTTTACCGCAAATTATAATCCCCATGCCCATCTCGATAGCTATACACGGCGGAGCCGGTACCATACCTAAAGGCAGCCTTAACCCTGAACAAGAACTGGCTTACCGCCAAGCCCTAAATAACGCCCTCCAAAAAGGATATGCCCTGCTGGAAGCTGGCGCATCTGCCCTCGATGCTGTGGAAGCTGCTGTACGTGAACTAGAAGACACGCCGCTTTTCAACGCTGGACGTGGTGCTGTATTCACTGCTGAGGGTACCCACGAGCTTGATGCTTCTATCATGGATGGCCAAACGCTTGAAGCCGGCGCAGTGTCGATGGTGCGGGGTGTACGCAATCCGGTAAGCTTGGCCCGCCTAGTCATGGAGCGCTCCGGCCATGTTTTCCTCGCTGGCGCTGGCGCCGAGACCTTTGCCCGTGCTCAAGGCTGTACCTTTGAATCCGAAGATTATTTTTACGACGAATTCCGCTACCAACAATGGCTGTCCGTACGCGGTACCGAGCATACACAACTCGACCACAGCGTTAAAAAAGACGAAAAATTTGGTACCGTTGGTGCCGTAGCCCTCGATCAGCACGGCAATATTGCAGCAGCCACTTCGACCGGAGGTATGACCAACAAAAAATTTGGTCGTGTAGGCGATAGTCCCATGATTGGCGCCGGGAACTACGCCAATAACAGCACCTGCGCCGTTTCATGTACTGGTAGCGGCGAGTTTTTTATCCGCGCCGTTGTGGCATACGATGTAAGCTGCTTGATGGAATACAAAGGCCTCAGCCTAGCCGATGCCTGCCAGGAAGTGGTACATAAACGCCTGCTCGACATCGGTGGCGACGGTGGCCTCATAGCCGTCGACCCTCAAGGCAATATCTGCCTGAGCTTCAATACCGAAGGCATGTACCGCGGGGCTAAATCATCAGATGGGACTGACTTTGTGGCGATTTATCAGTAATTTCCTACACAAAATCATCCAACAACGGCAGTACCTTGATACTCCGCTTGTCGAGCATGAACTTGTCGCCGTTGGCCAAAATGTGGGTCACCAGGTTCGATAACGACATCGGTGTGCCCTTTCTCAACACCGCATGGTTATTATGTGCCATGCGGCTAGGGTCTAAAATCATCACCAAGCCCGCACCAATCACCGTGAACTCGTTGTTGCTCTTGATGATCACACCGGTGTCCTCAGCTAGACCAATGCCAATCGTCTCAGGAAAAGCGGCTACCGCTTCTGCCAAACGACCAAATCTACCGCGGCGTACAAAGTGTGTGTCTATAATCAGTTTCGGGATAAGTGCCAATCCGTTGCTCATCTGTACGGCACCCTTCACCAACGATTCCGAGCTACTTCCCCCGGCAATCATCTCCTGAGCCATGGCCATAGCACCGGCACTAGTACCGGCAATCACAAAGTTTTCTTTCGTAAAACGCTCCTGCAACAAATCGTGCATCTTGGTGCCTCCAATAATGCTACTGATGCGTGCCTGGTTGCCTCCAGAGAACATCACACCGTTGGCTTCCTCGATATGCTTGAGCATTTCCTTGCTGTCTGATTGACTCTTGCGGCGAATATCCAGCACCGTCACGTCCTCGCAGCCCAGCAGTTTAAAGGCGTCAATGTAGTTCTGGCCTACTTCTTCCGGTATCTTTGAGGCAGTAGGTATAACCACCATTTTAGCACCTGGCCCACCGCTTTCGCGTAACACGTGGTGCAAAATACCTTTACCTAGGAAGGTTTTTAAGGTTTTGGGCTTCAGCCCTTTGTCTTCATTCCCCCCGATAGGTATCAGTGTACCCTTGATAGTATTGTAGGCCATGTGTTGAAGTTTCAGGCGGCAAAATTCACGATTATTTTACAATTAATTCAATAAGTACTCGGCTGATTTTTACGATTAAATAATTTTCCCCGAGTACTCAAAATCAACACGGCATTTTAAAGTCATTTACTCGATGCTCATTGCATCATTTATTCAATTATCATTTCATCATTTATTCATTTTTGGGCGCGTCGGCGCATTGCGCCGTCGGTGTGTTCCAGGGTTCGCTGATCGCTCCGTGCGCGTTGCGCACCCGCGCTACGCGCGGCCTTCCACCCACCTCGCGCAGGGATATTTTTACGGGCTTCCCCTGCCGTAATAATTATAAATAGTCTAAAAAATGAACATTCATTTGTTCGCATTTAGAACTTTTATTAATTTTGACCTCTTGTTTATAGTGCTACCCAAATTTAATCCCAATGTTCCAAACCCTTTCCCCTCAACAAGTTGGTCAACGCATTGCGGTGCTGCGCAAGTTGAAAGGTTTGTCCCAGGCTGACCTGGCACAACAGACAAATTTACCCAGAACGGCGCTTACCCAAATCGAGCAAGGTAATCGCGGTATTGATATTTTTGAATTACAACGGATTGCACATGTTTTGAATTTTTCTTTAGATGAGTTCATCGCTCCCGATTTTAACCCATCCGCTGTAGAGTCACCTAATTCCCAAGGCCCTGCACCTCAAATTGAAGAGCGTATTTCTATACCTACGCTGCATATTGACAAATTCAAAAATGTGTTGCTATATATCCTTGAAAAATGTGCAGGGAAACCCAATGTCGGTGAAACAGTCATCTACAAACTCCTCTATTTTGTAGATTTTAACTACTATGAGCTTTACGAAGAGCATCTTACTGGTGCTAAATACAGAAAACTACCCTTCGGGCCGGTACCCAAAAAATTCGATGCTGTTGTTCAACAAATGATAAACACAGGCCATATTCAAAGGATAAAAACGAATTACCACGGCTTTATGCAAACGCGGTATATTCCACTCGAAAAGGCCGACCTGCAACTGCTCAAAGCGAGTGAAATGCAGGTCATCGATAGGGTTGTAGAACAAATGAGCGACTGGTCCGCCGCCAGCATCAGTAATTACTCACACAAGGATATCCCCTGGTTAGCCTCTAAAGAAGGTGCAGAGATTAACTACGAGCTTGTTTTTTATCGCGAAGCTCCTTTTTCTGTAAGAATTTACGACAACGAGGAGGACGCATGATTTTTGAACAACTCCCCGAATTCGATAAGGACTTGAAAACGCTTGTAAAACGTTATAGAACGCTTAAAGATGACTTGGACGTAGTAAAGCAAATCTTGACCTTGTTTCCAGATGAAAGGTCTCCGTTTAGCTTTCAACTAGATAACCTAGGCATTCAAACGTGTATCATAAAGGTGAAAAAAATTGCTTGTAAAGCACTCAAAGGCCGGGGCGTAAACTCAGGTCTTAGGCTTATCTACGCTTACTTCCCGCAGGATGCTAAAATCATCATGGTGGAGTTATACCACAAAACAGATAAACCCAGTGAGGACAGACAACGTATTTTAAACAATTTTCGTTAGTAATCTTTACCACGAGCGAACAATCGTCGTATTTTCGCACTTCCAATCAATCTTTATACATTATGTCAATTACCCTGTACAACTCGCTCACGCGAAAAAAAGAAGTATTCGAGCCGCTCAACCCGCCATTTATCGGGATGTACGTCTGCGGCCCTACTGTTTACAATGATGTACACCTGGGTAATTGTCGCACTTTCGTTTCTTTTGATGTCATTTACCGCTACCTCTTGTACAAGGGTTACAAGGTTCGCTATGTCCGCAACATCACGGATGTAGGCCACCTCCTCGACGACGGCGAAGACCGCATGTCGAAAGGTGCCCGCATCGATCAACTCGAACCTATGGAAGTAGCGCAAAGATACACCGTGGGCTTCCACGACATGATGCGCATTCTCAATGCCTTGCCACCTAGCATCGAGCCCCGTGCTACAGGCCACATCCCCGAGCAAATCGAGATGGTACAATCCATCCTCGAACGGGGCTATGCCTACGAAATAAACGGTTCGGTATACTTCGATGTACCCAAATTCGCTACCGAACACCCCGAGCTATACGGCCAACTCAGCGGTAAAGTACTCGAAGACCTCCAAAGTGAAACGCGCAGCAACCTCAAGAATCAAGACGAGAAACGCCACCCTTCCGATTTTGCCATCTGGATTAAAGCCTCCGATGAGCATATCATGCGTTGGAATGCACCATGGTCAGTTGGTTTCCCTGGCTGGCACCTCGAGTGTTCTGCCATGTCAACCAAGTACCTCGGCAAAACCTTTGATTTACACGGCGGTGGCATGGACCTCCAGTTCCCGCACCACGAAAACGAGATAGCCCAGAACTTTGGGGCTTGTGCCTGCGCACCTGCCCGCTACTGGCTACATACCAACATGCTTTTACTCAACGGCAAAAAAATGTCGAAAAGCGATGGCAATACTATTTCTCCTACCGAGCTCTTCACCGGCGATAGCCCGCATACCAGCAAGGCGTACAGCCCCATGATGGTTCGTTTTTTCATGCTCCAGGCGCATTACCGCAGCACCCTCGACATTACAGACGAGGCCCTGCAAGCCGCCGAGAAAGGCTACAACCGCTTGATGGAAGCCATGAATTGGCTTAAGTCTACCACCTACACAGGTGCTGAAGCCCTTACCGCTGATGATGCTGCTGTAAATGAGTTGCTCGATCAACTCGTGGCTGATATGGATGACGACTTCAACACGCCCAAGGCTATTTCGCGCTTGTTCGGCCTATCGCCTATTATCAACAATATCAAGAATGGTCAAATGAGCCTCAACGGACTGTCGAAGGCTACTTTTGAGCGTTTACAAAAAGAAGCCCTTAGCTTCGTTACCGATGTACTCGGTCTTAGCAATGAGAACGGTGCCGCTGATAACCGCGATGCAGAAATTATGGACGGCCTCGTAAACGTTATCATCGAGCTGCGCAAAAAAGCCCGTGAAGATAAAAACTGGGCCCTCAGCGATATTATCCGCGACCGCCTGCAAACCATCGGTGTTCAACTAAAAGATGGCAAAGACGGCACTACTTGGTCGAAGTAGAGGTATTAGGTATTAGGTATTAGGTATTAGGTATTAGGTATTAGGTATTAGGTTGTTCTCCTATCTCCTCATTCCTAACCCCACTCTGCTCTCTGCACTCTGCTCTAACCCAGTGGCTCTGCCACTAGTGTATGCGCCAGGCATGCGTAGGGCAGCGCCGAAGGCGCTGGTGCGTAGCACGGAGCAACGCGAACCCCGAAGCACGCCGACGGCGCGTAGCGCCGGGGCGCCCCAAAAATAAATGACCAATAAAAAGAAAACTACCGCTTGGTTTTCAGTACAACTTGGAAAGTCGTCCCCACGCCGGGACGGCTTTCTATGTTTATGTTGCCACCGTGTATATCTACGATGCGTTTAACGAGCGACATGCCCAAGCCGTGCCCAGGTCGGTCAATAGCGTTGCTGCCGCGATAAAATGGCTCAAATATTTTGGCTTGCTCCTCCAGCGGGATGCCAATGCCCGCGTCGGTAAAAAATAGGCTGACACGGCCGGGGCTACATGCAATCTGTAGGTCTACGGTTTTGTTGGCCGAGAATTTACAAGCGTTTTCCATCAAGTTTGAAAAGGCGATGCCCAGTAGGTACTCGTGCCCTAAAACGGTGAGGTCTTTGTCATCATCCGGTAATTCCTTAAAGCCAATGTTGATGATATAGTCAGGCGATTTTCGGTTTAAATCCGCTTTGGCCTGCATCACCAGCTCATCGATCCGGAGTGCTGAAAACTTGAGCAAGGACCAATCGAGGTTGGCCTGGGCCAAGTCGAGCAGGCTGTTTGAAAGGCGTGTAAGCCGGTTCAAATCGTTCTTGATGGCAGCCAACATCTTCACGTATTCTTCGGGTTTGCGTTCCTGCATCATGATGAGTTCAATCTCGGCCCGCATGATGCTGATGGGCGTCCTAAACTCGTGAGATGCGTTGGATACAAAGCTTTTCTGCATGGTGAAAGCGTATTCAAGGCGCTCCAACATCTGGTTAAACGTGATAGCCAACTGTGCAATTTCATCTTTGCCATTGCCTTCGTTAACCCTTGCATTTAAGTTCGATATTGTGATTTTTTGCACCTGGTTCACCACGGCTGAAATAGGCTTCAAGGCCCGGCCGGCGAAAAAATAACCGCCTACCAAGGCTAGACCCAAGCCTATAAAAAATCCTAGGCCCAACACGAAACGCAAATTGCTCAACTTGCGGTAGCCAAACTCATCGTAAGCAGAGCAGATAACCACATAGCCCGCTGTTTTACCAGAGTTAAACGACAGGCCGAGGTATTCTCGCCCATCGATGTTGAAACGGTAGTCTTTTTGAGATCTAACTTGTTTGACCAGCCGTAAATCAACCGTGCTGAGCGAGTCGGGGCCATTGTGGTATACTAGCTCATTCGCCTGATTGTACACGTCAAGGTCTTCGCGGTACATGGCGTTCATGTTGTCGTCGATGATGCTTAGCAAATTGCTATCCACCTCCGATACATCCACCAGCAGCTTGGCGTGGCTCATGGCTCTGTTGTACAAGCGGCTGTAAAAATCATTGCGTCGATAGCCAGAAGACAAGGTATAAACCACAAAGGAAAATACCAGGAGCAAAACGCCTACCGTGGCGGCAAACTGTAAGGTTAACTTCAGTCGTAAGTTCAAGGCAATCTAGCTTTCATCGGTCATGATATAACCCATGCCAATTTGTGTTTGAATCAGTTTTTTATCGAAATCTCGGTCAATTTTCTTGCGGAGGTAATTCACGTAAACGTCAATCACGTTCGTGCCGGTATCAAAGTCGATATCCCAAATTTTGGATGATATTTCCGCCCTCGAAATAACCCGGTATGGGTTCAGCATGAAGTACTCTAGCAAGGCAAATTCCTTGGCGGTCAAGCTAATTTCTTGACCAGCCCGGTTGGCTTTTTTCCGGTTTATATCCAGCTCCAAATCGCCCATGCGCAACATGTTTTGTTGGTTGGGCAGGGGTACATCCTTGCGTTTCAGGAAAACTTTGATGCGCGCTAGCAGCTCTTTAAACTCAAAGGGTTTCACGATATAATCGTCTGCTCCCATGTCAAAGCCCTTTAGCTTATCGTCGGTGGCACTAAATGCAGTTAGCATCAAAATGGGCACCTGCGCGTCTTCCGCCCTAATGCGCTTGCACACCTCGTAGCCATTCATGCCGGGCAGGTTAATGTCCAAGAGTAAAAGGTCAAACCTCGAAGCGCCAAATTGGGCCAAGGCGCTATTGCCATCTGGGGCAATACTTGCTTCAAATCCATGCTCTTCTAGCCCTCGTTTAATCAACGCGGCCATACGGTTTTCATCTTCAACAATCAGTACACGGTTTTCCATACAGCTAAGTTACGCTTAAGCTACAAACCAACACAGCAATAATGTTTTTTTAATCAAAATGTAATTGCATCGGCTCCTATGTCATCAGCACATTAGCACATCAATCATTAGCACATTAATTTGGGCGCTGCGCCCGCGTTGCGGTCGCCGCTGTCTTCCGGGGTTCGCTATTCGCTCCGTGCCTTCGGCACCAGCGCCTGGCGGCGCTGCCCTACAGCCAGCTAGCGCGACAGGCCAAACGGTATTGCCCCTGCTTTTATGTGAAAATTACAATAATCTCCATATCTTGCAGGGTAATTAACGACCCATAAAATGGCTGATAAGAAATTCTACGATCAACTCATTCGCGAAAAAGCACTCAGCGAATGCCTTGCTATGGCCGAGCACGCTATGGCCAATGGCAAACAAGTTTCACCCGCGGTGATGCAAGTGGTTGAAAAACTTCAAACCTACGAACTACAAGGTCTTCATCCCAATGATCCTGTAGTCAATACCAGGGCTGCAGCATATGTGGCCACATCAAATAACGAGGACGAAACAGCACTTATGGCTCAATTGGCTTATGTGCATAATGAGCTATCGCAAAGTGTCTTGCCCGCCACGCCAGAGTCGGTCCGTAAACTTCAAATAGAACGCAATAGCGGTGGTATACTTCGTGGCCTCGGACAAGTATCCTTGGTGCGTAAGATGAACGCCATCGTGATTATATGCCTACTCTTATTCGTTTGGCTTTTTGCTTCTGATCGGGTAGATAGTAAATCCATCACGGGCAATATCCTCGATTATCCATTATGGGATTTTATCTACAACCAGACCTTCCTCATTTCGATGGCTGCCTTGGGCGCTTGTTTCTTCGGCCTTTTCGAAGCTTACAAATACCTCACCGATGGCACGTATGATTCCAAGTACGAATCAATCTACTGGATTCGGTTTACTTTGGGCTTAGTTTCAGGTATCGTGCTAGCCTTATTTTTAGAGCCGGTGTTGTTCGGCCTTGAAAATACCCCCGACTCCATGAAGTTGTTTACCAAACCAATATTGGCTTTCTTGGGAGGCTTTTCCGCAAGGGTAGTTTACCGTATTCTAACCCGCTTGGTAGAGTCGCTTGAAACCTTCGTCGATGGCTCTGCTAAGGATGTCATTGAGGCCCGCGAAAAAATGGCTAGGGTTAAACTCGATCAAGAAATCGACAAGATGCGCCAAACCCACAGCGCCAACATGTCGCAAGATAAACTCAACATGGCCATGCGCCTCATGCAAGCTAAAGAACAGTTGGCCCAAGGTATGAGCCAAGGTGATATGAAAAATTTCCTCGACGATTTGCTACAAGAATCGATGAATACGGCCTTGCCCTCCGATAATAAAAATCCACCAGCGTTTATTTATCCGGCACCTGCCACCAACCCTGTGGTACCACCCCCAGTAAACCCTAACCCTCCTTTATATCCACCGATTACCGAGGTTCCACCACCACCTAGCAACTCCAAACCCGACGATTTCGGTATCGAATTGCCTGACTTCCCGATGGACATGGACCGGAATAACCCACCTTCCTAAAGTCCTTTAAGCTAAGAGTATGTTTGGACTACAATAATATCAAATCTCTGAATATCAAGTTTTTAAAGATTTGTAGAGCAGCGCAAAAATGGAGCATCGCCTCGCACCAGGCATGTGGAGCGCGCCGACCGTAGGGAGGCGGTGCCGCTAGGCACCGAGCGACAGCGAGCGCGCAACACGCCGACGGCGCGTAGCGCCGGGGTGCCCCAAAAAAATTAATCCGTAGGTCACGTGAATACATGATGGGTCGCACATTTATATCGAGTATTTTGAGTTTTGCCATGCTTTGGCTAAGCTTACCTTTGGTAGCGCAGCCCGGCAAAAACTCGGCTTTCGGCGGTATATTTACCCCACGTGGCGATTTTAAAGTACTCATCGTGTTTGCTGGTTTTATAGATAAGCCTAGCACAAATCCTAATTTTACAAATGCCGAGGCCTGGGTCGACCGTTGGCCAGTTGACAGCCAAGGCCGTGGCTTACCTGACTACGTAGATGCCAACACTGGTCATATGCCTATGTTGGTGTATCAACAGGCTACTGATTTTGATACCTATCGAGAACTCCCCGAAAACCAGAGTTTGTCTAAGTTTTTTGAGACCATGTCGCTGGGCACCTTCAGGCTAACTGGCGATGTTTTTCGCGATAGCTCCGGTCTGCCCGTACGCGTGGATATAAACCCCATGCAAGGACAAGGCTGGTCAGACATGAACAGGAAGGTTGTTGAACGGATGCGTGAAATTAACCCAGGCTTTGACTTCGCTGCATTTGACCAACGTAAAAATAACCCGAACTATAGCTTTGATAATTCACTGCCCCCGCATAATGTACCTGACGGCAAGGTGGATTATATGATTGTTGTGTACCGGTACAACAACACTTGGGCGCAACAGCCCGTGCCGAATATGACACGGTGGGTGGGTTCAGGCGGTGGTTTTGCAAGCCTAACAGGTGTGCAGGCATGTAAACCCATTAATGGCGTTGGCTTTAATGAGGGCTTTACAATGCCCTTGGGTACGGGTTTACCTACCGGCCTCTACGTGCATGAAATTGCCCACATGCTATATAATTGCCCGCATTTTGCTGGGGGTAATTGCGTTTGTGGCGATTTTTTTCGGATTCCCAGTACCGGCTGGTCGGCTACCGGCGGTAATATGTTCTACACGCTGAACGCTTGGGAGCGTTGGTATCTGGGTTACATTGAACCGCATACCATTAAGGTAGATTCTGCTAATCTATCCAAAACACACGAAGTAGAACTAACGGATTACATTGCAACAGGGCAGGCCATCCGTATTGAGATACCGCACAGTGGCGGGCAAAGTCTATGGCTCGAGTATCATGCAGGTATTCATCCTTTTGATAAACACCCTTGGTACGGCCAGACACCGGGAGGGCTAAATGCTCAGCCTTTATCGGATATTGAAGCAGGCGTTTACGTGTACCAAGAAGATGCCGCCAAGGCCCGAACTCAAATTGTACAAGCTTTGGGGCCAGCGGCCAATGCCATCAGGATATTGCCAGCAGATGGCTTACACGAATATAGCCACGGTGATAGTATCTACCGCAACAACTGGGGTAATGCGCATTACTTGTTTACAAGGGGTAAGGAAAGCCCTATAAATGGAACCCATCCCTTATGGTATTATCGCGATGACCACGATAAAAACGGTAAGATTCAACTCAACACCAATTACAATGCCGCCAACGATAACGATGGTTGTGGTTATGCCATCTCGATGGAGTTGGTTGGAAAAGATACACTGACTTTATACCGCAGTTTTGGCGTATACACTGCATCTCAAAAACACTACGCCAGTGGTCCTGCATTTGGCCATGGGGAACAAATGGGTATACATACAAACCCCGTCCCAACTAGCCTTGCCCGATATGATATGCGTAATGCTCGGTGGAACCCGATGGTACTCAATGGGCTCAGTATGTCTTTTAACTATGACCAGCCTGGTAAAGTGAAGGTGCGTGTTGCTTTTGATCAAATTCGACTATCACGCAGTGCACGTTGGACTGGCCATATTCATTTACCCGATATTATTCCGGGTCAATTTGCTGACCTTATCATCGCAACGAAACAGCGGCTACAGCTTGACCAGGCAAGCTCCCCCAATCGGCATATGCCAGATTCAACAGGCTTGTTCATCGACCCAACCGTATTTAAGCTACTTCCCAATAGCACGCTTGAACTTGAAGCCAAAGCTCAACTAGTACTAGAGCCTGGGGTCGAATGTATTGTAAGTCCAGGTGCAGTACTTATACTGGGTAAAAAGAGCCGCATCATTGTAAAATCTGGTGCGAGACTAATCGTAGATGAAAGCCAAATCCTTAGGGCAAGGGGTTCTAAAATCCTGTACCGGAAAGCACAAAAAAAAGGCGATGCCGGTTAACTTGCATCGCCTAATTATAAACTTGTAAAAGAGAGAAGAGAACTCGGATTGATTTAAAACGACTTGTTTTCAAGTACTGCGCTTTGCCCTGAAGCACCGATGCTTACGGGGAAACCTTCAGGTACCATGATGGTATAAGTTACCTTGTCGGAAAGTTGTACCCCGCCGATCGTTACTTTTTGACCAGCTTTCGGTGCTGCAAGGCTCATGACAGATTTGTCGAGCTTGGTCTCAATGTCGTAGCGGCCAGCACTGATCAGGTTTTTCAAAGTGGTTTCTTTCATGTTTTCAACCTCGATGGTTGTGATTACCTGCGCGTAAGATTGGTTCCAGTACTGTGTGGTGACGGTGCCTTCCAATTTAACGGTAAGACTCGAAGCTCCATCAAGAGAGATGGACTTGGTAATCGTTTTTGTGGACTGCGCCTGTAGGCTCGTCATCCCGACGAGCAATAAGGCTAATGTGTATATTAAAGCTTTCATAGTTGATTAATTTTGCTAATTTGCTCAAATCGAGTACAATTTATGGCAATTTAATTTATAAACAAAATTTTATTGCAATTAATTCCACTTGTTTAGTACTTTTCTTATTTCTACTAAACGTTCGAGCATCGGTTTTAGCTGCTTGAGTGCAATCATGTTCGCACCATCTGATAGCGCAACACTAGGGTTTGGGTGGGTTTCGATGAATAATCCATCTGCACCGGTAGCAATTGCAGCCCTTGCAATAGTTTCGATGAGTTTTGGTTGTCCGCCAGTTACACCATGACTTTGGTTTGGCTGTTGCAAGGAGTGCGTACAATCCATAATCACCGGGAAGCCAGTTTCCCGCATAATGGGTATTCCACGGAAATCGACTACTAGGTCTTGATAGCCAAATGTCGTGCCACGTTCGGTCAACATCACATTTTTATTGCCAGTTTGTACAATTTTTTCAGCGGCAAATCGCATTGCATCTGGGCTCAAAAATTGTCCCTTCTTAATGTTTACCCAGCGGCCAGTGTTACCGGCAGCTTCCAATAATTCGGTTTGACGACACAAGAAAGCAGGTATTTGGAGCATCTCAACATATTGAGCCGCTAGTGCTGCCTCGTCCGACTCGTGGATGTCAGTCACTACCGGCACATCGTATTGTTGGCCAATGTGTTGCAGCAGTGCAAGTGCAGCTTCATCCCCGATACCAGTAAACGAGTCTTTTCTGCTGCGGTTAGCCTTCCGGAAGGAGCTTTTGAATACCAAGGGTATTTCTAGCGCATGGCTAATTTCAACCAATGTGCCAGCCACTTCTTCTAGCAGGTCTTTGCCCTCCACCACACAAGGTCCAGCAATCAGTAAAAAATTATTAGATTGGGCATGTTTTAGTTTAGGCAATGTATCGTATGATATCATGGAGGCGTTAATTTAAGTTCAGGGCAAAGTTACGGATAAGTATCAAGCTATAGAGCATTTCAAGGTAGCACCACATGGCGTAAGGTAACGCGTTGGCCCTCGCTAGATAGCTGTAGAATATAGGCCCCTGGCTCCATGTTTAATGCGATATCTTGCCAGCCTGGTAGAAGTTCAAATGAAGTAGTTCGAAGGTCCTGTCCAAGGCTGTTGAATACCTGCATGTCCAACTGGCTGGCATTAGGGCTGAAAACCCTAAGCTGTGCCTGACCTTGGCTTGGATTGGGGTATACCAATGGTGTAATACTAAATGTTTGGCTGTACCAAGCATGTAGTTCTTCCATACTGGCCCCGAGGTTTAGCCTGCCTTCTGATACCGACTTGTCGTTGAAGTCAGCTGCATCGTCAGTGCTGTGTATCAGTATATCCTTTATGCGGAGCAGGGCTTCGGTGGGTTGGTTTTTTATCATTTCGCCCCAGCTTTGATTGGGGTAGGAGAGGAGTAGCGCTGCGGCCCCGGCTACTTGTGGTGCTGCCGACGAAGTGCCGCCTTGCTCAAAGTAACTTTGGGTTTGCATCAGGGTTGGAACATAATCGGTTGGTGCGGCGAGGTCGATGCTTAAACGGCCATAACCTGCATCGATATCCCTGTCCTGGCGGTCGCTGCCAGTTACACTGATGAGAAAGTCGCTAGGGCATGCAGTTGGCATATCGCCTTGTACATCTACGTTGTAGGGGTTGTTACTGGTTGCTGCCACCGTGAGGATGCCCGCCTGGCCTAGGCTATCCAATGCAGCACACCACAAGGGGTGGTTGTTGGGTTGGGCTAAGTCAATACCAAACGAATTATTCATGACCAGTATGTTGGCGCCGCGCTGACCGTTGCTTTGCAAGTAAAGACGCTTCATGCGGAGCACATAGTTGTAGGCTTGAAGCACACTAGCCTCGTCGAAATTGAGCAATGAAACCCTTAAAATTTTGATGTTCCAGTTTACGCCACTTAATCCAATATCGTTATTGCCTTTGGCTCCGACTAAGCCTGCTACGGCTGTGCCGTGGTTGGCGGGTGGGTGATTATCGGAGTTATCGTAATACGACCAACCTGTCACGTCATCGATGTAGCCATTGGAGTCATCGTCAAGGTTATTGTTGGGTACCTCGGCCCAGTTGGTAAATAGGTTTTCCAAGAGGTCGGCATGTGGATTGAAGCCAATATCAAGGATGGCCACCACGATGGTATCGCCTAGTGCAGTTGTGCCACCTTGGGTAAATGTCCAAGCTTGTGGGGCATTAATTTTGCTGAGGTTCCATTGCTCGTCGAAGCGAGGATCGTTTGGGTTGAGTTCGTCGCAGTGTCGGAGTTCTACCGGGTGGTTGGCCTGTGCAAAGGCCACGAAAGGGAGTTGTTTCAAGGTTTCGAGGCTGGGTAAATTGGGACCTTGTACCCAGTAGGTATGTTCCCCGAAAATAGCCTGTACCTTGGCCTCTTGCCCAAGCGATGTTTCAAGTTGACGTTTGCTGCTGCTTGGTTTAAGCGATAAGATGTAGCCACTTGCAAGCGGTGCCTGGGCTTGGCTCAATTGGCATAGTGCCAGGAAACAGCAAAGGTGTAATAATTTGTACATAGTGTGCCTGCGCGAAGGATGTGTAGGGCCGCGCGAAGCGCGGGTGCGTAGCACGGAGCATCGCGAACCCCGCAACAGCCTGACCCTGGCGCTAGCCAGGGACGCGCCCAAATAAAAATAAAACGTCTGGGGGCCTTGTGTTGTTGGCCAATAGGCAACAAAAAAATAGGTGAAAGCCGTTGTTGACTTTCACCTATAGGTTAGAGTATGTTTGGACTTTAGCTTCCGGTGAAAAACAGCTCTTATTAGCGATTCATGGACAGGAGGAATTCCTCGTTGGTCCGGGTATTGCGCATTTGTTTGAGCAGGAAGTCCATGGCCTCTTCGGCGTTCATGTCGGAAAGGTAATTGCGGAGGACAATCATGCGTTGGAGCGTGTCGCGGTCGAGCAAGAGGTCGTCGCGGCGGGTGCTGGTAGCCAGCAAATCTACCGCTGGGTAGATGCGTTTGTTGGCTAGGCGACGGTCGAGCTGGAGCTCCATGTTGCCGGTACCTTTGAATTCCTCGAAGATTACCTCGTCCATGCGCGAGCCTGTATCGATAAGCGCGGTGGCTAGGATGGTGAGCGATCCACCACCTTCGATGTTACGGGCAGCGCCGAAGAATTGTTTAGGTTTGTGCAGCGCGTTGGCTTCAACACCACCCGAGAGGACTTTACCGCTAGCAGGAGCCACGGTGTTGTAGGCACGGGCCAAACGGGTGATAGAGTCGAGCAGGATACACACATCTTGGCCACATTCTACGAGGCGTTTGGCTTTCTCGAGCACGATTTGCGATACCCGAACGTGGTTTTCAGCCGGTGCGTCGAAGGTTGAGCCGATGACCTCTGCGTTAACGCTGCGCTCCATGTCGGTTACTTCCTCAGGGCGTTCGTCAATCAACAACACGATAAGGTATGTCTCGGGGTGGTTTTTAGCGATGGCGTTAGCGATATCTTTGAGCAACCAGGTTTTACCGGTTTTAGGTTGTGCTACAATTAGACCACGTTGGCCTTTACCGATGGGCGAGAAAAGATCGACCATGCGGGTAGACAAGCTTTTAGACGAGTTGTCGGAAAGTTTGAATTTCTCGGTTGGGAAAAGTGGCGTCAAGTAATCGAAAGGAATACGGTCGCGGATATCCTCTGGTTTTGAGCCGTTGATTAAATCAGCCTTGATGAGGGCAAAGTATTTCTCGCCTTCGCGTGGTGGACGAATGGTACCGTTCACGTTATCACCAGTTTTGAGGCCGTACATTTTAACCTGAGCGGGCGACACGAAGATATCGTCGGGGGAAGTAGCGTAGTTATAATCAGCAGAGCGCAAGAAACCGAAACCTTCGGGCATCATTTCAAGTACACCTTGGCCTGATACGGCACCGTCGAGTTCTACATCAAACTTTGGTGCATTGCGGTTTTCGTGGCTTGGGTTGTTTTTAGGTTCGCGTTCTTCGCGGTTATAGCGGTTTTCGCGTTCCTCGCGGTTGTAACGAGGCTCTCTTTCTTCGCGTTGGTAGCGTGGCTCGCGTTCTTCGCGATTATAGACGGGCTTTTCGCGGCGGTATTCTTCCCGTGGAGGAACTGGTTTACGTTCTTCCCGGTATTGTGGAGCTTGTACTTGCGGCGGTTGAGGAGTTTCTTTAACTTCTGGGCGTTTTTTGCTGCCTAATATATCGGCAAAATCGTCTTCAAAGTCGTGGCCTTTCTTACCCATGGGCTTAGCGATAGGCTTCTTGGGGTTGCGGCGATCGTCGGAGTTGAAATTTTTCTTGCCACCTTGTTTGAATTCGTCGAAATCGTCAAATTCATCATTGCCAGTTTGTTCTTGAGCTACTGGTGGTGGAGTTTGTTTCACCACCGGTGGCGGTGGGCTTACGGGAGCTTCTTTTTGAGCCTTTGGTTTATCTTGGAAGATTGGTGCAAAAGGAATATCGTCGAAATTGGGCGTATCGTTTTGTTTTTCTTCGCTTGGGGCATCCACATTTTTACGTTTGGTGTAGGTGCGTTTTACACGTTCGGGCTCGCCAGTGTTATCCTCTGTTTTGTTTTTGGTAGTAGGCGTAAAATCTATGGTGGCCTGTTGATCTAAAATCTGGTATATCAAATCCTTTTTAGCAAGCTTTCGGTAATCTTTCACATTCAGTTTATCAGCTATTTCCCGTAGTTCTGGGACCAACATGTCGTTGAGCTGCGTAACATTATACATACAATCTTATTTGGTTTTAAAATATAGATTTGATCAGGAATAATTCAATTTATACCGCTTTTAAGCGCTTGGAAAGAGCCTATGCCTATCGGTTGTGGGCAAAAACAATACTTGAACCCTAGTGGGTGAAGTCAAGTTGCAAGCAAAAAAACGGGTAAAGTGTGAAACAGGGGCTGATTGAATTTTGATTGCCTAGTCCGACATATGGCAGCCGCCCGGAATTGCCCCGTTTCATCAGGGCGCTGCAAAAATAGATAAGTTTTTGAAACTTGTACGTATTAACGAAAAAAATGTGGGCAGGGATGTTCCCCGCCCACATTTTTTATTTTATTCCCCAAAAATGCGCTTCAATTCTGCATCAAGCGTGTAAGGGTTTACTTGCTTGGCGATTACTTTACCATCTGGCCCGATCAAGAAAGCCGCCGGGATAGAGTTCACCTTGTATAACCTGGCCCATTTGCTCGACCATTGCTGGAGGTCGCTGAGGTGCTTCCAGGTGAGGTTATCGGTCGCGATAGCTTTAATCCAAGCATCTTTGCTGCGGTCAAGGCTCACGCCGAGGATTTCAAAGCCTTTGTCTTTGTACTTGGCGTACACCTCAACCAGGTGTGGGTTGGCCTTGCGGCAAGGGCCACACCAGCTTGCCCAAAAATCGATGAGTACAACTTTACCGCGCAAATCGCTCAGTTTCAAGGTATCGCCTTCTGGGGTAAGGTCGGCAATTTCAGGAGCGAGTTCACCGATTACCACACCGGTCATGCTGTTGATGCGCTCTTGTAAAAAGCCGCTCATTTGTTGGTTAAAGTTCGGGTAAGTCGTCACGTAAGCCTTAGCGTAACGCATAAAATTGGTTTCGGCCTCGGGCACATCCATGCTGCCGATAGCATAACCAAACAGTACAGTGCGGTGGTTACCTGTACCTTTACCGAGGCGGCTGAGCAGCTCGTCCATGTATTTTTGTTGGTCGGCCTGCGATAAGCCCACTTTGGGGATATTACTGGCGTAGGTTTTTACATTATCAAACAGCGCGGGAATTTGCCACAGCGAGGTGTCGGCAAAATCGGCGTACTTGAAAAAGTTCTGCGCAAAATATTCGCCCTCTGGTTGTGTAGGCGTTTTTTTGTTGTTCGGGTAGCTCAAGTAGGTGCTAATGCCAGCCACTTTGGCCAAAAATGGGTTTTTGGCTTTCAATGAATCCAACAGGTTCAAACGCTTTTTATCGAGGCCCGCCATTTGGGCATCAATTTGTGCCATGGCTGTAGCATTGCCCATCGCACCGCGATATTGGTTAATATACTGTATAAACTCCTGGAAATGAGCCTGCTGGGTTTCGAGTAGCTTGTTGTATTGTGCATTGGCCACCGAGTTGCTCGGGCTTATCTGGTTCAGCATTTTACAGCTACCACCCAGGGTAATTTTATCCTCGCCGTTGAGCACCAGCACGCTCAATTGCTGGGGGTCGTTACCGACGTAGTAAATACCTTTTTTGCCGGCAGGCAGGGTAAAGCTGAACGTCGATTTGCCGTCTTTCACGCCCACGGGCGAGCGCAGCAATTCCTCGGGCATGGCACCGTTCCACGACCAAAGGCTGATGGTTTGTAGGCCACAGCCGTCGGGCTCCAGGAAGCTACCGTTAATCACGATTTCTTTGTTCGCCTTGCTTTTTTGGGCTGTCAAAGCGCCACTAATCAATAGGCTCAAAGCCCATAAAAGGATGGTATTTTTCATATTTTTTTCAACGTAAGTTGCACAAAGATAGGCTATTGTTCAAGTACTTGGCTCAAATCGGTTTCAACTTGGCGCAAAATCCCGCGGCAATGTTGTACCAGGAGCGAGGCTGTCTGGGCTTTTTCTGCCAGCAGGTTCACGGGTAAACTGGCTTCTTCCAAGGCCTGTGCAATTTGTTGCAAGGCGGCCAGGGCTTCTTCGTAGCTTAATTTTTCGATATCCATGCGGGATAGAATTAAGGATTTTTATGTTGGCGTGCCCCTCGCGCCTTGGGGCGTATTGCAATGCGCCCCAACACGCTCGGGTCGTGCCCTTCCGGGGTTCGCTGTTCGCTCCGTGCTACGCACCGCCGCCTTTGGCGGCGCCCTCCAGGCCACTCACGCGAATATGCGTCATGTAGTGTACAAACAGTTCACTATTCGGCTTAGCTGCGCGTAGGGCAGCCGCGCAGCGGCTGGTGCGAAGTAGAGCCGCCCAACCTGGGCGGCTACGAGTACTAAGCAACGCGCACCCGGAGCGGAGCGACCCCGTGCGCAGCACGGGGGAAGCCCCAAACATACTCTTAGAAACGGAATCCCAAGGTTACAACGATATTACCCGTGTTCATCTTAGTATTAACCACCGGGGCATTGGCAGCGTTCAAGTATGGGATGTGCGTAAACTGCGAAATGAGGTGCTGGTAGGCCAAATCGAGGTACAAAGAGCGACCACGGATACCCATGCCCGCCGCAAGGCTATGCAAAACACCTTGCTCGGCATCCGGAACGTCCTTGCCAAATGGCGAGCCGTAGAAGCCATAACCCGCACGCAAGCGGAAGGCTTTGTAGGCATACTCACCACCAAGGCGGACGTTGACCGCACCGGCATACTTGGCCGAAATGGTGCTGTTCAATGATTCTTCGATAGCCAAGTTATCGGCTGATTCCTCGCCAAAGTTGAAACGGGTCCTGCCGTAAGGCACATAATCAACCTCTGCGGTTAAGAAACCTTGCTTTTGAACGAAGAATGCAGCACTGGCCGTAGCACGCATCGGGGTACGCAAACGGTAGAAGAATTGGCCTTCTTGGTCGGGGCTTACATTTGATTGGTACAATTGACGCGTACTATTGGGCGCCGTGTAATAAACCTGCGATTCCAAATTGGCGTTGTAGCGATCGCGCATAGGCCAGAATGTAGGCGTATGCACGGCTATGCCAAAACGGGCAATTGCGCTTGGGCGATAGATAATACCAAATTTGCCGCTAAAACCAACTGCTTGGCCATTTTCAGAGGCATCGTTGCGGGCGTTGGCTGTGCTGTAGGTCTCGTTCAGCGACAGTTCAACGAAGTCGGTGTGGATATCATCAGGGTCGCTTTCGCTGTAAATTCTGCTAGAACTAAAATTCAAGAACGACATGGTGAAGGTACCGCCGAAATAAATTTTGTTGTCGTAGTTGGCACCAAACCCTATGTTTAACTCACTTAAGCCGCCCTTGGTTGTCACACGCTCATTTTTGTAGGTATTGAGGCTCGTATCAACAGAACTCTCGTAGGTCAGTGGGTCGAGGGTATAGGTATTGTCGATGATATAACCGTCGTAGGCCAACTGCTCGTAATAAGGCTTCAGGTCGATGTACTGGGTCCCGTTGGCACGATTTAAGAAATCCTGAGCGATACTACCTTTAGAGTTGCCTTGCCAACGGTAAGATTGGTTAAAGTTTGCTACCTTATCATAGGTGATACCAAATCCAAAGCTTTTCCAATCGGTTTCTTCGTTGGCGTTAGCGAAAACCACACCGGTATTTTGAACTAGGAAGCGGGTGCTGCTCTGGTCGTACGTTTTACCGTCGAAACTTGACAGTGCGTTTGCCGTGGCGATATTCCCCGTGAAGCCAAAGTCTGAGTTCCGGTAAAACCCTAGGCCTGCTGGGTTGGTGCTCAATGAAGATAAGTCGGCACCCAAAGCACCGAACGAGCCACCTGCACCAATGGAGCGGGCAGTTCCGCCTGGCATGGTACGGGCAAAACGGATAGCATCAATTTCAGATTGCGCTTGAGAAACAAGTTGCGCGCACAAGAGCAAAGCCAGTAAGGATAACTTTTTCATAGGCTGATATGTGATTTGAGGTAACCGCAAGGCTAGATGCTTATACATACTAGCCTTGCGGAACAATTGTTTACAAGCGCTTTGTTTTCAAAAACCTTGCCGTAAGTGTATGGGCTCCTGAATACTGCCGAATTGGCCCTGCATCGGGGTAATTTTAACTTAAGCTTGCTTTGGCGGCCTCAATCGCCGCAGGAATACCCTCTGGCTTGGTACCTCCAGCAGTGGCCAAAAAGTTTTGACCGCCGCCGCCACCTTGCACGTTCTTGGCGATTTCTTTCACGATTTGACCAGCGTTAAAGCCTTTAGCTTGCATTAAATCATCGTTGATAGCTACCACCAGGTTTGCTTTTCCTCCGATGCTAGCACCCAGCACGATAAATGCAGCTTCCTCCTTGCGCAAGTCGGTAGCCAATTGTTTCAAGGCTTCGGCTGAATCAATCTCAACCTCGGCAGCGTAAAAGTTGATACCGTTGATATTTTCTACTTGTTGCAGCAGGCTAGCCTTGGCTAATTTAGCTTGCAGCAAGTATAGTTTTTCAATTTCTTTCTGGCTGGTTTTGAGTTGCTCTTGCAAGCCGCTGATGGCCGCGGCCAAATCTTTAGGATTTTTAAGGACTTCTTTCACTTGACCCAATTGAACAAAGGCATCTTGGATGAAGTGTTCGGCACTTTCGGCCGTTACCGCTTCTACCCGCCGTACACCGGCGGCAATAGCTGCTTCTGAAGTGATCTTGAAGAAACCAATCTGGCCAGTGCTTTTCACATGGCAACCACCACAAAGCTCGCGTGAGTACGCGGGGTCGAAGGTAATCATGCGTACGCTCTCGCCGTATTTTTCGCCGAACAACATCATGGCTCCAGCTGCTTTCGCTGCTTCGATAGGCATGTTGCGGTTTTCTTCCAGACTAACGTTCTCGCGTATTTTAGCATTGACTATGGCTTCCACCCGGGCAATCTGCTCGTCGCTCATCTTCTCAAAGTGCGAGAAGTCGAAGCGGAGGTATCTGTCATTAACCAAGGAGCCTTTTTGCTGTACGTGTGTGCCCAGTACTTCGCGTAGGGCCGCGTGCAAGAGGTGGGTAGCCGAGTGGTTATTCTCGGTATTCTTGCGTTTGCTGGCGTTTACAGCGGTGTTCACGTTGGCGCTCAGGTTTTCGGGCAAGCGGTTGAGCACGTGTATAATCAGGTCGTTTTCCTTGCGGGTATCAATAACCTGAACAGTTTCCTCGTCAAAGCGCATGGTGCCTGTATCGCCAACTTGACCACCGCCTTCTGGGTAAAAAGGCGTGATGTTTAATACAACTTGGTACTCCGGTTTGCCTTTTAGTTCAACGGTACGATATTTAATCACTTGTGCGCCATCAACGGCCAGGCGGTCGTAACCCACGAAAGTAACCTCGGGGTTGTCGATGAGCTCAGCCCAGTCGCCAACCGTACGGGTGGTAGCTGCACGGGAGCGTGTTTTTTGTTCTTGCAAGGCTTGTTCAAAACCAACTTGGTCAACGGTGTAGCCTTTCTCGGCAGCCACCAGCAGGGTTAAGTCAATCGGGAAGCCGAAGGTGTCATATAGTTCGAAGGCAATTTTACCCTCGATGACTTTGTTGCTATCCACCTCTATTTCTTCCATGCGGCGTAAGCCTTTGTCGAGGGTACGTAGGAACGATTTTTCTTCTTCTAGAATAACCTTGGCCACGAAATCTTGCTGGGCTTTCAACTCGGGGAACACATCCTTGAAGATATCGGCCAGCTGTGGTACTAAACGGTGCAGGAAGGGGTCCTGGATATTCAAGAAGCTAAAGTAATAGCGGACGGCACGGCGCAAGATGCGGCGGATAACGTAACCAGCACCGGTATTGGAAGGTAACTGGCCATCTGCAATCACGAAGCTAATCGCGCGGATGTGGTCTGCTACCACGCGCATGGCCATATCGCTCTTGGCCTCGTCGGCATAACTAAAGGTGTAAGGTATTTTACAGAAATCTTCGATGTAATGTATAATAGGTGTAAATACATCGGTATCGTAAGTAGCGGTTTTGCCTTGCAGTACCATGCAAAGGCGTTCGAAACCCATGCCGGTATCCACGTGTTTGGCGGGCAGCGGTTCAAGCGAGCGGTCGGCTTTACGGTTGAACTGCATGAATACGTTGTTCCATATTTCTACCACCAGCGGGTGGTCTTTGTTCACGAGGTCTTGGCCAGGGATAGCAGCACGGGCCTCGTCGCTACGCATGTCGAAGTGGATTTCCGAGCAAGGACCGCAAGGGCCGGTGTCGCCCATTTCCCAGAAGTTATCTTTTTTGTTGCCGTACAGAATACGCTCTTTGGGCAAGAATTGTAACCAGAGTTCAAGTGCTTCATTATCGGGCTCGAGGTTTTCATTGGCATCACCGCCGAAAACGGTGGCGTACAGGCGGTCTTCGGGTAGCTTATATACCTTGGTGAGGAGCTCCCACGACCAAGCGATGGCTTCTTTTTTGAAATAATCGCCAAACGACCAGTTGCCCAACATCTCGAAAAGGGTGTGGTGCGTACCGTCGCGGCCTACTTCGTCCAAGTCGTTATGCTTGCCGGATACCCGGAGGCATTTTTGTGTATCTGCAATTCGGGGCGCACTAGGTTCTTGGTTGCCTAGGAAGTAATCTTTAAAAGGAGCCATACCCGAGTTCACGAACATCAGGGTTGGGTCGGTTTTATTCACGAGCGGGGCCGAGGGGACAATCTTATGGCCTTTCTGTTCAAAGAATTGTAAAAAGTTGCGGCGAATGTCGGCAGATGTCATCATCAGGAAAGAGGTTGTTCAATTTTAAGTACGCAAAGTTCTAAAAAAATAATAGATATTATGGTCAAGTCTACGCTAATTTGCAAACATATATATAGCTGTATGAATTGTACTATATCACTAGGCTGAAACTATGTGCATTGAATTTCGTTCTACACATAGCAACTAATTTTTGGGAAAAAGTTTGTGGCCTAACTACAACCTGATTTTACCTAGCCAAAATAAAAAGTTGGTTAAAAAATTATTAAAAAGGTTGACAAGTCAAAATAGCTTTCTATATTTGCAATCCGCTGAGTATCAAAGCTTGACACCCACGGGGGAATACAACCAAATTGTTGAAAGATTTATCATTGATTTGATTAAACTCTACGTTAAATCTGACAAACAGTTTAATAATTCGTTAGAATTCAAGGTTCAAAGCAACCTAAACCAATTTTATCGCTTCTTAAACAAGAGATTGCAATCAAAACGGTTCTGACGGAGTTAGGCTAACTACACAATTTAAGACAACAATGGCTAAGGAAAAGTTCGTTTATAATAAACATACCTTGCGGTATGAAAAGGTGGTCACCTCATGGAAGACCTACCTGGTTCGTACATTCGGTTTCGTGTCTAGTGCTGTCGTTTTCGGCGCACTTGCGATTGTGGTTTACACCAACTTCTTCAACACGCCCAATGAAAAACTACTCAAGCGCGAGATTGCCAAGTATAAACAGGAATACAACCGCTTGAACGCCGAGCTTGACCTCGTATCAAAAGCAGTTGAAAATTTACGCGAACGCGATAAGGGAATTTACCGCGTTATCCTTCAATCCGATCCAATCGACGATGCCGTATGGGCAGCTGGCACAGGTGGCCGCGAAAAATACCAAGATTACAAAAACTTGTCTGAACGTGAACTCTTGGCTAAAACCGCCGAGAAAATTCAAAAGCTGAAATATAAAATCAATCTTCAAGCTAAATCATACAAACAGATTATTGAAGATTTTGAACGTAACGAAGACCGTATGCAAGCGGTTCCTTCTATCAAACCTATCCGCGAGGATAAAATCAATAAAGATATTCAAGCCCTTTCTGGCTTCGGTTGGAGGTTACACCCAGTTTTCAAAGTAATGAAAATGCACACGGGTATCGACTTCGGTGCGCGCGCTGGTACACCAATCTACGCTACCGGAAACGGTGTGGTTACCCGCGTTGAAAGCCGTGGCTCTGGCTATGGAAACAACGTGATTATCTCGCACGGTTATGGCTACGAAAGTTTGTATGCACACATGCAAACCATTAAAGTTCGCCCAGGCCAAAAAGTTAAACGCGGCGAGGTTATCGGTCTTGTAGGTAGCACCGGCACTTCAACTAGCCCACACTTACACTATGAAATCATCAAGGATGGCGTTAAGGTTAACCCAATGTCTTACATCCTCGATGGCATGACACCAGATGAATACCAAGAGTTCATCCAGCGTGCTTCTCAAACACAAAAATCTTTCGACTACTAGTATTTGTAGTTCGTCGTATAGAAAAAGCCATCTCGGATTACCGGGGTGGCTTTTTTGTTTATCCAACCAATAGATTAAGTGGAACGTCAGACGATAATTTCATTTGGGCGCCACGGCGCTTCGCGCCGTCGGTCCCCTCTGGGTGCGCTATTCGCTTAGTGCGCGTTGCGCACCGGCCCTGCCGGGCCGCCCGCCGGGCACCTGGCGCATGGGCAAACGCGAGGAGTATTGCCGCCGTTGCGTTAGGGATTGAAGCGGGCGCCGGAGGCGCTCCCGCAGCGCGAAGCGCAAGGGACAAGCTTGCGCAGCCGCGCAAAGCCCGGCGGCGAAGCCGCAACGCCCCCAAAATAATCTATTATAGATTGTTGGGATTTATATACTTTTGCTTCGAGTACTCATAAAAATATACCACATGAAAAAGATTTTCTTCCTAATGCTATTGGCCACGGTGGTGGTAGCTTGTAAAAACAGCAAACCAGCGGCCGCAGCGCTGCCTTTTGAACGCAGCAATTTGTATGTACGCTACGATGAAACCTCCAAGGAACTCATGTCCACGGCCGTTTTTTTTAAAGATACCGTGAAGGTGAGCTTACCCAAGGGTATCCTGTTCCAGGGCATTGCCATGGTCGAAAACCGCTTGATCGATTATGGCACAAGGTATAAGGTATCCCAAAAATTTGCGGAATGCCCCTTGAGCTTAAACTATAAATTTGCCGATGCCGCCGGCGAAGGCCATGAAATCGGGGTGAATATGCCCGACTTCAGGGTGCCCGCTAAACAAGATTCTTTCAGTCTGTCTAAAGGTGCTACCATCCGCTGGGAAGGCGAAGCCCTCAAGAAAGATGAAACCTTGGTGGTGCTGATGGAAGACGAAATTGGTCACCTTAAATCACTCAATATCCTCGGGCCAACAACAAGCTCTAATATTGTCCTGCGTGGTGATGTGTTTGCCGAACTGCCCCGCAAGGAAATCAGGGTTAGCCTCGTGCGCAAGGGTTCACTCAACGACGTGGCCTCCAAAACCATCTTTGAGTGGGAATATTACGCCATGCCTTTTAAAACACCTTTGGTACCTTAATATCTTAAGGCTTAGGCCCTTCGGATAGCCAGGTGTATAATTTTCCGTGTTTTTACACTTTTACCATCGCTTACTTTAAGGTAGTAAATACCCTGGGGTAAGCCTGGTAGGTTTATGCGGTACTTGGCATCGCGAACATATTTCTCGTCGATGGTCCTGACCACTTCGCCACGCACGTTGAACAATTGAATTTTGATATTGCGGGTGATGTCAAAGTTTACATCTACAATGATTTGCTCTGTGGATGGGTTGGTGTATATGCCTACGCCTTGTTCAAAGGCATTCTTGTTGTAAAAATCGGCATCAACTTCTAATATAAGCTGGTTGGCACATACTACATGCACGTTTGGTCGAGCACCGGTAGCCGAGGTAAAGCCAAAAAACAGGTTTTTCTTGCCTGGGAAAATCTCGTTTTGCAAATCTTTGACATAAACTATTTTCAACTCACCGTCAAAATATACCTTTAGTTCTCGTGTTGAAGGCTTCCAGGTAATCCTAAACTCGTGGAATTCGCAATCGTTGATATTCGACGATTTTGTGCTCGCGCGCACGGGTGGCATAAGCGGTTGGGCTTGGTTGCCGTCGCGGACTAGGCTCAGGTGATCCACGTTGATATCGCTAACCGGCACGTTCTTATTCTCCCGGGTGTCTATCTCTACCGCCAGGGATGGTTTGATCGGTTTGCAACGCAAACCAGCAGGCGGAACACCAAACCCTAGGCGCTCGCCGGGGCATCCCACGGCGTGGGTGCTGTCAGGTGCAGCTTGAAGTACAAAGGCTAGACCTTCGCCGCCGTCGCTTTTACAACCGAGGTTAACGGCAAATTTCAAGTCGAAAGCATTGCTCAAATCTATGGAGGTTTTACTCCAAATACTGCCGAATAAAAAGGTGGTGTCGCTGGTCAGTTGATAGCAGTCCTGGGTTAGCATAGTTGCATCACCCTTGGTGCTGAACACGTACTGCGCCAAGCAAAGGTTCGCTTTACTAACTAGAACTAAACAAACTAGACCAACTTTGATCCTCATAACAGGATTATTCAGGGTGCAAAGGTAAGGATTTGAACGGAATAATGGGGATAAAAAAGCATGCCAGATACGGCGCTTGTTACATGGCTCGGGTATATAACGACTAAACACATTGAAATGTCACTATTTGCTTAAAATTCCGATATTTGCACTTTAACCTTGATATAACCCTAATGGCTAGTATATATAATTTATTGTTGAAAATTTTCGGATCCAATAAAACCTGGATACTACTCATCGCCGTTTTGGTACTGGGCTTGGTGTACACGGTATTGAGCCGCTTTAACCTGCCTTGGCAACAGTCAACCGCCTGGAAAGCCATGCCCGAAAACTTTGGGATAGTTTTCGAACTGGGTAGTTTCTCTGAACGTCAGGATCAGTTTAAAACAGGTGAACTGGGTACATTGCCCGCCATGAACATTGTAACCGAAGACTACCAGCTTATTGATAGTATCATAGCCAAGTTCCCAGAGCTTGCAGCCCTCAACGACGCTTCCCTGCTCTCGGGTTTAGGCATCAGCCGGGTTGATGCCTTGGCAGCATTACATATTTTCGAACTGAAAAAGGGTCAACTTAGCACTGCCCAACTCAGCTCAATTTTTGAGCGAGAACTGTTGAGCACGGCGTCTTTCCGTGGACAAAACTTGCTGAACTTGAAGCTTAGCAACGGACAAAAAATTACCATCGCCAAGTATAAAAACTTGCTCCTGTTAAGTCGTTTGTCCTTGTTCGTTGAGTACGCCATCGACGCGGTGAGCGATAAACAAGGCTTGTCGCCCAATCATGCGATTGTGCTGCCCAGCAGTAAACAAAACGCCAACATCCATATAAAAGGTAGTTTGCTGGCTACTTTCACCGAGGTGTTCTCGCCCTTTGCCCGTAAGGATGTAGCAAGCTTGAACAAAATGTTCGATTGGACGAGCCTCAAACTTTCTGGCGATTCGTCGGCATTGATGTTGCAAGGCCGCTTGAATGCTGCCGATGGCAATGCTTTATTCCAGGCCTTGGTTAGGCAGGATTTAGCGCCAGCTTCTCATATCGATGAAGTATTGCCTGATAATATTGCCATTCTTCATTATATAGGTGCGGATGGCTTGAAATCTCTTTGTTCTAAATTAAGCAGCTCTAAACATAAGGCCTTTAAAAAACATATTCTGCCTTGGGTTAAACACGATATGGGCTTGTTCATCACCGACCCTGCGGATGAGAAATACCTCAAAGATGCTTATGCCCTGGTGCAATGTACCGATACCAGCAAGGCTTTAAAGTTGCTCCGTTCTTATCAATCGGACGTGAAAGAGCCCACGAACTTCCACTTGGATTACAGGATCGACCGCTTGTCGGCCAACGATGTGTTTGAAACCGTTTTTGGTCCTAGCCTGAGCCTTATCAACGCCCCGTACTACACCGCTATCGACGATTATATCGTTTTTGCCAACTCCCTGGATGGACTCAGGCTATGGATTGATAAGCATAATTTTGGCCTGGTTTTGCACAACGACCAACGCTACCAAACCTTGTTGGCCAGGTTACCAGAGCGGGCACATTATCGCTTTTTGGCCTTTCCGAGCCGATGTATACAGTTGGTTAAAGCCTATACCCGGCCAGAGCTCCGCGATCCAGTACTTAAAGCGTTTGAAGCTTGCCAAAACTTTGAACCCTTTAGCATCAACTGTGTAGGGCAAGGCCGCCGATTTGACCTATCGGTAGTTGGTATTCCAGATACGGTGAAGACGAAGCAAACAGCCAGCATTGCTTGGCGGGTTGAGCTTTTAGCCAAAGCACACCTCGCGCCAAATCTTGTAGTGAACCACCAAAGCGGTAAACAAGAAATCATTATTCAAGACTCGACGAAGCGCTTATACTTAATCGGTAACGATGGTGTGTTGCGCTGGTCAAAAGTCATTGATGATCTTATCCTCTCGGATATTTACCAGGTTGACTATTTCGACAATGGCTACCTGCAGTACGTATTCAATACCAAGTCGAAAATTTATATGCTTGATTACCTAGGGAACGAGGTATACGAGCCGATTAGCATCCCGGTGGGTGCGGCAAAAGGCATGTTGGTAACCAACTTGGGCCTTGGCCATCGGTTTTTTGTGGGGAGCCTAAATGCCAATGTTTTTGGCTACAAGTCGGATGGTAGCCCACTGGAAGGTTGGAGTCCTCAAACTTTACCTAGCCCTTTAGCTACGCCGATGAAAGTATATAAAGATGGTGCAAATTACAAGTTGGCAGCCATCAACCAAGGCGGAAACCTGTATAATTATAACCGCAATGGCGCTCAGGCAGGTCCATTGGTAAACGTTGGAACGGATATCGTGAACTGGGGCATTGATGCCGAGCACAAGCGCATCGCCGTTTGCCAGTCCTCAGGCTCGGTGGTGGCGGCGAACTACCAAGGCGCAACTTTCCGCTTGGCGGTTTCACCAGAGGGACAAAAACTAAGTGGTTTTGAGTTTCAAGACATCGTCAACGATGAACGCTACGATTACCTCTCTTTGTCCAGCAAACTGTTGAATTTGTATGCTTATACCGATAAAGAGTTCAAAAAGGTTTTTTCGGTAAAAACGCCTGAGCCCATGGATATCCTCTGTGCCTTTGACATTGTGGGTAGCACAAAAAAGGGTATCGGGACGGTATCCCGAAAGACCCGTAAGCTTTGGCTTTGGTCAAGCAAGGGCAAACTTTTGCCGGGTTTCCCGCTGGCGGGGAGTAGTAGATTTGTGGTAAGTGATTTATTCCAAGAAAGCATCAACATATTGGTGGTGGCCGACCAAAAGGTGGTGTACGCCTACAAGTTGCCCAAGTTGTGGGATTAGTAGCTTTGGTTTGTATTAAATGCGTAATTTTGCTGAGCTTTTAAAGCACCTCGCACCAGCGCTGTATAAGCGAATCGGTTTTGCGAAGCAAAAACAAATGTACTCAATGTACATTTGTAGAGAGCGCACCATTTGCTCCGCAAATGGCTGGTGCCGCAACGCGGCAGCCCGAAGGGCCGAGCGCATAGCGCGCCGCGAACCCCGAAGGGCACCGCAAGGGAACGAAGTGACTGCGCGAACCATAGCGACGGCGAGGCCCCGAGGCCGAGCCGGGGTGCCCTAAAAAAAACTTATACTTGAACTACCGACCTTAAATACCCTCCAAAATGATTTTGCTCAACGGCAACGAGTTGTCAGAAACCATCCAGCAAGAAATTGCTGCCGAAGTTAAATCCTTGGCCGCAAACGGTGCCCGCCCGCCACATCTCGCGGCGGTGCTTATTGGCGATAACGTGGCCAGCGCCACTTACGTGCGCAATAAAATTAAATCTTGCGAGCGCGTAGGCTTCCAGTCGAGCCTTATAACACACGATGAAAGTATCAACCAAAACCAGTTGCTCGACATCATCAAGGACCTCAACGACAACCCCGATATCGATGGTTTTATCGTGCAACTACCCTTGCCGAAGCATATCGACGAGCAGAAAATTACCCTGGCCATCGACCCGAAGAAAGACGTGGATGGTTTTCACCCCATGAACTACGGCCGCATGGCTCAAGGCATGGATGCTTACATCCCTGCTACGCCTTACGGGATTTTACAAATGCTACAGCGCAACAATATTGAAACCGCCGGTAAACACTGCGTGGTGGTGGGCCGCAGTAATATTGTTGGCGGGCCAATGAGCATTTTGATGGGCCGCAAAGGCAACCCGGGCAACTGTACCGTGACCCTGGCGCATAGCCGTACCCCTGATTTAAAAACCGAAACCTTGCGGGCCGATATCCTCATCGTGGCCATCGGTATAGCCGAATTTATTACTGGCGACATGGTGAAACCCGGCGCCGTGGTGATTGACGTGGGCATGAACAAAAAGATTGACGAAAGCCGTAAAAGTGGCTACCGCCTGGTTGGTGACGTGCTGTTTGACGAGGTGGCCCCCAAGGCATCGCACATTACGCCGGTGCCTGGCGGTGTTGGCCCCATGACAGTTACCGCCCTGATGATGAATACCTTGCGTTCATACAAGAATGAGGTGTACTAGGCCTGGCAACGGTATAAATTGCCCCGAAAATATCTTTTTGTGCGTATTATGTTTGAAAAAAATACGTTCTTTGTCCCCTTAAACCAGCGATAGGGGTAACTGAACCTGGTTTTGCCTAGCTCAAAAAATTAAATATCTAAAGTTCTTTCACGATGCTCAGCCGGAGAAACATTCGGATTAAAGTACTGCAATGCCTGTACGCCCTGTCTAAAGATGAGGTTCAAAGCCTTAGAGACGTGGACAAATTTTACCATAAAGGGCTAAAAGATTCCTACAGGCTTTATATCTACAACCTGTATATATTACTGCGTTTCTGCCAGAGTGTCCGCAAGGAATCTGCTATAAAATCCAACAAGTACATCCAGTCGGAAGACGATATGCTCAACGTGTCAAAGTTGTACGACAACCCGGTTGTACAAGCCCTTGATACCTCCTCGCCTTTGTCGGAATTGGTAAAATCCGAGAAGTTGGCGGGCATTATCGACCCCGATATGATTTGGAAAGCCTTCCGTGCCTTCGCGAAAACCGACGAGTACAAGGCTTATTTGCAACAAGCAGACAGCACGCTCGATGATCATCGCGAAATCGTGCTCAAAGTATATAAGTTCTTGATTAAGAACGAAATCATCCTGGATCACCTGGAAGATCATTTCCCGTCTTGGGTCGATGACGAGTCGTTGGTGGTTGGCGCCATGAAAAAAACCATCAAAGCACTGCCTGAAAACGGTGACTTTTGCCATGACTATCGTCTTGATGAGGAAGTCACCGAGGAATTCGGTGCCGAGTTACTACAAGAAGTGGTTCGTCGCGAAAAGGAACTGGATGAGCTCATTGGGCCTAGCTTGGTCAACTGGGAAATGGATCGCATCGCATCGCTCGACAACATCATCATCCGCATGGGTGTAGTCGAGATGTTGCACTTTACGTCCATCCCTACCAAGGTTACCATCAACGAGTATATCGACATCGCAAAGCACTATAGCACGCCCAAGAGCAAAGATTTCATCAACGGCATCCTCGATAGCCTGATGAATCAACTCAAAGCCAAGAATTTAATCCGCAAGTCAGGCCGTGGCCTATTGGACGATTAAAATTTGATGAAAATTTGGGCGCGTCCCTCGCACTGCGGGGCGTAAAAAACGCCCCTTTTAGCGCTCGGGTCGGGCTATTGCGTGGTTCGCTGTCGCTCAGCCCCTTCGGGTCCGCCGTCGCTGCGCTCCGTCGCCACTCCATATCCCTCGCGCGGTATGCCTAATTGGCTTGCCCCAGCCCGACCATTTTAACAGATTATTAACTATCTGAGTTTTGTAGTATCTTTGTGACCACAAGCCTATTTTACAAGCATACTTATTTACGAAACCACAAGTTTAATCCTAAATTCTATCGTATGAAACGATTGTTTTATGCCCTACTCATCTTGGTTACCATTGGTATGAGCACATCTCTCAGCGCTCAAACCTCTGAGTACAAAAACGGTATTACCTACAAATTTTTAGCACACGACTACTTGGCGCCAATTTCTGGTAAATACTTCAAAGTAGACGACTTTACCTACGGTGCCGAAGTTGGCTACCACCGCTTCCTCAACAACTCGTTGAACGTGGGTTTCCCATTGCGTTTGAGCGTGTTGGACTTCCCGGTTAACGATAGCGTATTCTCTCAAGATCGCCTTGGCGCTTCTTTGGATGCCGTTTTGACCTACAAATTCAACAACGGATATATCTTGAAAGAAGATTTCTTCTTGGCTCCTTACGTTTTCGCTGGTCTTGGCGGTAAATACGTCGACCTCGTTGACCAAAACTGGGATGCTGAAGTACCTGTTGGCCTTGGTTTGAACATCAAATTGGCTAAACAATTCTACCTCCAACTTCAAACAGAGTACCGTGTTTCTTTGATTCAATCAAAAGACAACATGGCCCACAGCGCAGGTTTCTTGTTCTTGTGGGGTAAAGGCGCTACCGACACGGACGGCGACGGTATCACCGACGAGGACGACAAATGTCCAAGCGTTCCTGGTGTTGCAGCGTTCCAAGGTTGCCCTGACACTGATGGCGACGGTATCACTGATGCAGACGACGCTTGTCCTGCTGCCGCTGGTACTGCTGCTTTGAAAGGTTGCCCAGACGCTGATGGCGACGGTATTGCCGACAAAGACGACAAGTGCCCACAACAATCAGGTTTAGCTAAATTCAACGGCTGCCCTGACACTGACGGCGACGGTATCACTGACGCTGACGACAAATGTCCAACCACAGCTGGTTTGGCTAAATTCAACGGTTGCCCTGACACTGACGGTGACGGTATCGTTGATGCTGACGACAAGTGCCCAACTGAAGCTGGTCCTGCTAGCAACCAAGGTTGCCCAGTTCGCGACCAAGATAACGACGGTATCGCTGACGCAGACGACAAATGCCCAACCCAAGCTGGTTTGCTTAAATTCCAAGGCTGCCCTGACTCTGATAACGACGACGTAGCAGACAACGAAGACCGCTGTCCAACTGTTGCTGGTACTAAAGCCAACAAAGGTTGCCCAGATATGAAAAAAGAAGACCAAGCAATCTTGATCGAGGCGATGTCGGCTGTTCAGTTTGAAACTGGTAGCGATAAAATCAAAACTGAATCGTTCAAAATCTTGGACAAAGTTGCCGACGTGATGAAACGCAACCCTGCTTTCCACGTGAGCATCGAAGGCCACACGGATAGCCAAGGCGACGAAGCTAAAAACCAAGATCTTTCTTTACGCCGTGCATTGGCTTGCTACAACTACCTCGTTACCAAAGGTATCGATAGCAAACGTATGACTTACTCTGGTTATGGTGAAAGCCGTCCAGTAGCCGACAACAACACATCGGCTGGCCGTGCTAAAAACCGCCGTACTGAGTTCAATATCTCTGTGAAGTAATTTACAGCGGACCGTATAAAAAAAGCCCCTAGCTCGAAAGTGCTAGGGGCTTTTTTATGGTTCAAATGGAAGATATAATACAGCCTATTTTAAGTGCATGGCAGCGCAAAATACCGCGTTAGCTGCTTGGAGCGTGCCGCCGCAGGCGGCAGTGCGTAGCACCGAGGCGAATAGCCGAGCGCGGAAAGGAGCGGCGGCGCAGCCGCAACGCCCCCAAAAAAGTATAGAATAGGGACTAATGAGTAGCTGGTTATTTACAAAGTGGTGCTAATGGCAAAGGCACATTTGTCCTCGTAGTCGGTATTGTAATGTAAGCCACGGCTTTCCCTGCGCAGGGAGGCCGAGCGCGATATGAGGTAGGCAATGGTAATCAGGTTGCGCAATTCGCATAGTTGAGGCGATATGGTGGTGGTGGAGTACAGGGCCTCGGTTTCTTTGTACAGCAATTCTAAGCGGTCGAGGGCGCGTTTTAAACGCACATCGGTACGTACAATGCCCACGTAGTTGCTCATGGTTTCCTTGAGCTCTTTCCAGCTTTGGGTAATAAGTACCATTTCCTTGGGGTCGGTAGTGCCTTCGGCATTCCAGGCGGGGATGTCTTGGCGTGCGCTAACCTGGTCAATTTTCTGCACCACGTCGAGGTAAATGCGATGGGCAAATACCATAGCTTCCAGCAGCGAGTTGGAGGCCAGGCGATTAGCGCCGTGTAGGCCGGTGTTGGTACACTCGCCGCAGGCGTAGAGGTTATGGATAGAGGTCATGCCCATGTCGTTCACGCCGATACCGCCGCACATGTAGTGGCAGGCAGGCACCACGGGAATCATATCTTTGCTAGGGTCGATACCCAGGCTTAAACACTTGTCGAGGATAGTTGGGAAATGCGCTTTAAAAGCTTCTGTGTCGAGGTGGCGGCAGTCGAGGCAAACATATTCATCACCGCGTACTTTCATCTCGTTGTCGATGGCACGGGCCACGATGTCGCGTGGGGCCAAAGAGCCACGACGGTCGTACTTGTGCATGAACTCCTCGCCGTTTTTAGCTTTGAGTATACCTCCAAAACCGCGTACCGCCTCCGACACTAGGAACGCGGGATTTTCGCCAGCGGGGTTATACAGCGAAGTGGGGTGGAATTGTACAAATTCCATGTTTTCTACTCGGCCTTTGGCACGGTAAACCATGGCAATACCGTCGCCGGTAGCAATAACCGGGTTGGTAGTAGAGCGGTACACCTGACCGCAGCCTCCAGTGGCTAAGACAGTCATTTTTGATACGATATGCTCTATATGGCCAGTTTGGAAGTTAATGGCGTAAGCACCGTAGCACTCTATGTTCTGTGTGGCCCGGGTAACCCAATGGCCCAGGTGATGCTGCGTGATTAACTCAATGGCAAAGTAGTGTTCCAGTACTTCGAGGTTGGGCATGCTATCGGCCTTGGCCAGCAGGGCGCGTTGAATTTCCCAGCCGGTGAGGTCTTTATAATGCAGGATGCGGTTTTCAGAGTGCCCGCCTTCGCGGCCCAGGTCGTAATCGGCTTTAGGGTCTTTGTCGAAGCGCGTACCCCAGTCGATGAGTTCCCGTACGCGGTCGGGGCCTTCTTTCACCACGATTTCCACGATGTCGGTGTTGCAGAGGCCATCGCCGGCATCTAGGGTATCGGCTATATGTTTGTCGAAGGAGTCTTTTTCAATATCCCAAACGGCGGCAACACCACCTTGGGCATATCGGGTATTGCTCTCGTTCTCGTCGGTTTTAGTCAGTACCGTCACTTTTTTATCGGGGCGCGCCTCAGCTACTTTCAGGGCGAATGTCAAACCTGCTATGCCTGATCCGATGACCAGAATATCTGTTTCTTTCATGTACTATTATTTGAGGCAACAAAAGTAAGTAATTACGGCCATGTTGCAGTTTAAAAAAAATGAGCCAACACCTGTGGTGTTGACTCATTTAGCTTACCGTCAAAACTAGCGATTAGTACAATTCAGTTTCGAGACGAGTACTGTTGCTATAGTTCAAAATAGAGCGAACTACGCTGGAGGGCGGTTCGATTTCAAGTTGACCCAGGAAACTTGATGCAGTTTCCAGTTGCTCGAGTTCAGCTTGAAGGCTTTGGTCCTCATCTAAGGCATCTTCTATCTCGATGGAATCGTAAACGCTGGCTTCGTTGTAATAATACAAGGTAAGGTGTTCTTCAGTAGTAAAACGTTTGTCCATCAGCACTTTAAATTGAGCATTAAAACGATTTGTAACTAGAACGGCTGCTTGGCCTTGCTTAGTATGTAGCCATAAAATATTATTCGGCAAAAGCGCTAAAATTTTGGGGCTACATGGTTTTTGTTCCAGCTGTTGGAGTGTTACAGCTAGAAATGTATTATTTTACGCGATACCAAGTTTGGGTACGGTAGATACCCGACCAGTGGTAGCCACGCACTTTGAGCTCGTCGGTTTTTCCGCTTTCAAACCAGATGCTACAGCCGTACTCAGTATCTGATTCAGGATCGAAGATGGTACCTTTTTTCCAGTAATCGCTTGATTTGGTTAAGCCCCACATGATATCCATGCCCACGATAGGCTTGTTTTTGCGGGCGCCGCTACATTTTTCGCATTTGGTATCGTTGGGTTTGAGCAAGAGTTTAACCACTTTAGCGTGAATTTTACCGTCTTTCTGATAAATTTCCACATGCGATTTTGCTTGGCCTGTTTTATCGTCAATCGTTTTCCAAACACCGATGGGCGATTGTGCAAAAGCTTGTGTACCAATGGCCATGAGTGCCAAGAGGGTCAATAATCCGAATGTTTTTTTGATTGCTAGGTTCATAAGTTAGTTGTTTAATTTTTAACGGTTAATCGTCCAAAGATAGTAAACCTATCATATTAGGCTATTGTTGTGCCAAAATAAAAAATAATGTGCTAATTATTGATGTGCTAATGTGCTGATGAGGATATGAAGATGTGGGGATTAGAGGATGTGGGGATATGGGGATGTGCCTATGGCTTTACGACAAACTCACTCTGCCACCTCCAAAAAACAAATATTTCAGCCTTTCGTATTACCTTTGCGTGAGCCACCTGCAAAAGAATAAATGACTTTTGAGTAAAGGAGTAAATGGCCTTGCTTGGGTGAGCGCTTTTGCTCCAAATACTGAAATTCTATTACGTAGAGAAATTATGTGCTATGAAAAACTATAGATTTTACACCGTCCTGATGCTGGCTTTTGCCGCATTTACACTGGCCTCTTGCGTGCCTAACCGCAAGTATAACGAGCTGAAAAACTCAAACGCAGCCCTGGAGCGCAACTACCGCGACTCGCTGTATGCTTTCCGGCAAATGCGGGCCGAGCAAATGGCCCTGCGCAAGGAAAATACCGAGTTGAGCACCGCCAACCGAGAGCAAGACCGCAAGCTGGCCGAGCTACAAATGAGCTATAACCAAACCCAACGCCTGAATAAAGACCTGCAGGAATTGTACGAAAAACTGCTGGACCAAAATAAAACGCTTACCTCTAGGGCCTCGTCTGAAACGCTTTTACTGAACGAAAAACAAGCTTTGCTGCAAAATCAGCTCGACCTGAAAGAACGCGAGCTGGCCCGCTTGTCGGAAAGCCTCGAAGCACGCGAAAAAGCCAACGCCCTGCTGGAAAAAGCCCTGAAAGATCGCGAAAGCAATATTGCTAACTTGCAAGGCAGCAAGACCGAGCTGGAAAAAAGCCTGGCCGAACGCGAGGCCAAGGTGAAGGAAATGGACGATTTGATTAACCTGCAACGCAAAAAATCGCAAGAGTTGAAAGACCGTGTGAGCCAAGCCCTGCGCGGTTTTGAATCGTCGGAACTGACCGTGGAGGAACGCAACGGCCTGCTGTATGTATCCTTGAGCCAAAAGCTATTGTTCGCCCCTGGTAGTAAGGTGATTGATAAACGCGGCAAGGAAGCCCTGGCTAAATTGGCCGAGGTACTGAACAAAAATACCGATACGCGCATTCTAATCGAGGGCCATACTGATTCGGACGGCGATGACCTGCCCAACTGGAGCCTAAGCACCGAGCGTGCCGTGTCGGTGGTAAGCGAGCTAACCCGCAACGGTGTTGACCCTAAACGCGTTACAGCGGCTGGTCGTGGCGAGCACATACCCGTGGCCCCGAACATCACCAACGACGGCAAGGCTAAAAACCGCCGCACCGAGATAATCCTCTCGCCCGACCTGAGCGAGTTGTACGAAGTTATTCAAAAAGATTAATACCCGATAATGAGCCGCGAACAAGCGCCTAACGATAAGGAAATGGGTTTCTTCGATCATCTCGAAGAACTCCGGGGTATCATCATGCGCTCACTGGCCGCGGCTTTGATCATGGCCGTGGTGGTGTTCCTCTTCAAGGATTTTGTGTTCAAGTATATTATCTTCGGCCCGCTGCTGGATAATTTCTTGACTTATAACCTGGCTTGCAAATTTTCGCATTTTGCGGGTATGGGCGATAAACTCTGCATGAGCATGACGTTGCCCGAGGGTTTTACCTTCCAGGCCATCGGCATGGGCGAGGCATTTTTGATTCACTTTAAGGTGTCATTCATTCTGGGTCTCGTGGTGGCGTTCCCTTATATTTTTAGCCAGGTTTGGGCTTTTATCAGGCCTGCGCTGTATGATACAGAACGCAAACGTACCAGCGGTATCATTTTCGTGTGTTCATTCTTGTTCTTGCTAGGCGTTAGTTTTGGCTATTTCGTGGTAGCTCCTTTTGCTATCAACTTTTTGTTGAACTACGCCGTTCCTATGACCAGCAACGTGCCAACGGCGGCCTCGTACCTCAACTTCATGATTATGTTTACCCTGCCTACGGGTTTGGTTTTCGAGTTGCCCATCGTGGTGTATTTCTTGTCGAAACTGGGTATTGTAACAGATACGGGCATGCGTGGTTTCAGGCGATATGCTGTTGTGATTATCCTCCTCGTGGCAGCTATCATCACACCTTCTCCTGATGCGGTGTCGCAGCTTATCGTGGGCGTGCCGCTGTACATTTTGTACGAGTTGAGTATCTTCATCGCTAGGTATCAAACTCGTAGAAGAATGAAAGGATTAGAGGATTAGAGGATGTGGGGATGAGAGGATGGGTTTACGACCAACTCTGATCTACCAACAATAAACTTCGTACAATCAACTCCAAACTACCAACTATCAACTCCCAAAATGCTCGACTCGATATATAGCGACTTGAAATTCCGGTTCCGCACAGGCGACATGATCATGCGCCTGATATTTATCAACGTGGGTATATTTTTGGCCTTGTACGTTGTGGCAACTATCTTCATGTTGTTTTACGGCAGGGGTGGCTACGAGCAGTTTTTCTTGTACGTGAATGATTGGCTCGCGGTGCCCCTAGATTTTAAGCGCTGGATTTATCGTCCTTGGACGCCATTCACTTACATGTTCTTGCATAGTGGGTTCTGGCATTTGTTCTGGAACATCATGTTTTTTTACTGGTTGGGGCAAATTGCTCAAAACGTATTGAGCGACCGCCGCATGCTGGCGGTTTACATCCTGGGCGGTTTAGCTGGAGCTATCGTGGCAACTTCTGCCGTCATGGTTTTCCCGGGCTTAAACTCGGGTTTGGCCATGCCCATGGTAGGCGCCTCGGCAGCCATCATGGCCGTGATTGTAGCTGGTGTAACGGTTTCGCCCGATTACGGCATATACATATTCATTTTTGGACCATTCAAGGCCAAGTATATCGTAGGTTTATTCTTGTTGCGCGATTTTGTCATGATACCACAAGGTAATGCAGGTGGCTTAATAGCGCACCTTGGCGGAGCCACGATGGGTTGGCTTTTTATACACCAGTTGCGCCGTGGCCGAGATTTATCGGCCTGGTTGTTTGGTCTTACCGACGCATTGGCCGCTATATTCAAGTCCAAGCCCAAAGGCCCCCAAAAAGGATATGTCAATCCAGAGCGTTTCAACAAACCGAAACCAGTGCAACCGCGTAGCGCCAACGATGTCTCGGAGCAAGATCGTGTAGATATGATTCTCGAGAAGATTAAACAATCGGGCTATGATTCCTTGACCAAGGAAGAAAAGGATTTTCTATTCACTGCCAGTAAGAAATAAGTGGGCCAAGCAACACCAGATTCATTCGTACACCGATGGCTTTTTCGCCTCAACTTGCTCATTGCTTTGGGTCTGTTGTTCTCCTATTTGGCACCGTTGGTAAATCCTAATACGCTTTGGTTTTTGGCTTTTTTCGGACTGTTTTACCCCATATGGCTATTTGCCAATATCGTCTTCCTGCTGTATTGGGTATGGGTGCAACGCCGTTACTTTTATGTATCGCTGGCCGTAATCGTGTTGGGTTTTAGCCATTTCACGCATACCATAAACTTTAACTCGAGCGCTACATTAACGGGCAAGGAGCTCAAAATTTTGACCTACAACGTACATTATTTTGATGCCTTGGAAAACACCCAGGACCCCGCCCGACGCGATACCGTGGTGGCCCGCATCTTGCGTTATATCGGCTCTTCAGGGGCCGATGTGGTTTGTGCCCAGGAGTTTTCAGGCGATATCAGCAGCGTAAGCGGTTATGCGATGGCGCGCATGGAACAGATGGGCTATCCCTATAAAGCACAGGCAGAGGGTGGCTTGACCTTATTTTCCAAGTACCCATTTTTAGCCAAGGAAGCCATTGATTTTGAAGGCACCTACAACTCGGCTTTATATGCGGATATTCAACACAACAATAAGGTAGTCCGCATATACAATGTTCATTTACAATCTATTGCGCTAGGCAAAGATGCCGATAAGGTAATGGATACCGGCCAATCCAAAAATTTTTACCGCAATGTTTTGGCCCGTATCAAGCGGGCGTTTTGCAAGCGGGCTACCCAGGCCGATATATTGGCCGAGCACATCAAGCAATGCCCGCACCCGGTGGTGGTTTGCGGTGATTTTAACGACACGCACATGTCGTACACCTACCGTCGTATCAAAAATGCTGGTGGTTTAAATGATGCTTTCAACGAACGCGGCCGAGGTTGGGGCACCACCTACTCGGGTAAAATACCGGGCTTGCGCATTGATTTCGTGCTGGCACAAGCCGCCCTGCCTATTCAAAGTTATAAAGCCAAGCGTTTGCCCTATTCCGATCATAAGCCAGTTTTTGTATCTTTGAACCCTTGATTGGTATTAAGTGTTGTTTAGCCGACGGCTATTTTGGCTGGACGAGTTTTAAACCAAGCAAGGCCCATATACCCTCTCCGCAAGCGAGCTTAGCGAGCGACAAGGGGAGAGGGTCGCCCGTGAGCGTAGCGAAACGGGCGGGGTGAGGCACCCTAATTTTTCCATTACTTCCACATTACCCCCTTTTATGAAAAAACTTCTTGTAGCAGCTAGTTTAATGTTGGCTTTTGTAAGCAGCCAAGCTCAAATCACCTTTCACGAAGGCGATTGGGCCTCGGCATTGGCCAAAGCTAAAACCGAAAACAAAATTATTTTCGTAGACGCCTATACCACCTGGTGTGGCCCATGCAAAATGATGGCTAAAAACATCTTTACTTTGCCAGCCGTGGGCGAAGTGTACAACAAACACTTCGTCAATATGAAAATCGACATGGAAAAAGGTGAAGGCGTTGACCTCGCTCAACAGTTCGGTGTCAATGTTTATCCAACCTTCTTGTTTGTAGGTGCCGACGGTAGCCTACTACACCGTGGCGTAGGTTACCAAGAATCGGCCTCGTTTATCGCCTTGGCCGAGACCGCCATTGACCCTGCCCTGCAACTCGGCAGCTTGAAAAAACGCTATGCCAGCGGTGACCGTAGCGAGGAGCTCCTTTACAACTTGGCCAAAGCCAGCAAGGATGCTTATGCCGATGATGCCAACGAATATGTAAAGGCTTACCTCGATAAACAACAAGACTGGTCGACACCCAAAAACATGGAATTTATTTTCCAGACCACCAGCACCACAACCGACCCAGGCTTTGATTACCTCCTCGAAAACCAAAAGAAATTTGAAAAAACCTTTGGCGAGGAAGATGTAACCACCAAGATTCGTTTTGCCCTGAACGGCATGATGCAGCAAATTTTCGAGTCGGAAAACCCCGATGCCGAGATGAAAAAAGCTGGTGAGGTGTACAAAAAAGCATTGCCTAAAACCCACGAGCGCGATTTCTTGTACTTCCAGATGGAATACTACGCCGCCACCGAGGATGTAGATAAATTTGCAGCCACCACGGCTCAAATTGGTGATAAATACGGCGCTGAATTAGGCTCAGAGGAGCTCAATTCTATGGCCTGGTCATTCTATGAACTCGTGGATGACAAGGCTATGTTGCAAAAGGCCTTAGGCTGGGCTAAAGCATCGGTAGCCAAAGAAGAAACCTACTTCAACCTTGATACCTTGGCCGCTTTGTACTACAAGTTAGGCAACATGAAACAAGCAAAAAAAGCGGCTAAAAAAGCCATCGCAAAAGCAAAGGCTGAAGGCTTGGACTATACTGAGACCCAAAATTTGCTCGACCAGATTAAGTAATCACCGAGCCCTTGTGCTCCAATACATTCAACATGATGAACCAGTCTAATTTTCCCCCGATGAACGATATGCCGAGGATGCCCACAGGTACCTTGCGTATTATTGCGTTAGTTGTTGTCGCTATATTTCTCGTCATCGCGGCGTTCCGCATTTCGGTTACGGTTAAAGCGGGGCAAGCTGGTATCTTGTTCAAGCCTTTTGGCGGCGGTATCGATACCAAGAAAACCTACAACGAGGGTTTTCACATCGTGGCGCCTTGGAACGAGATGATCGTGTATGAAGTACGCCAGCAAGAAATACAAGAAAAGATGGCAGTATTGTCGTCTAACGGCCTTGAAATTACCGTGGAGGTATCTTGTTGGTACCAACCTAGTTTTGAAAACTTGGCCAAGTTGCACAAGGAAAAAGGCACCGAGTACGTCAGTAGGGTAGTGGTGCCTTCCATCCGCTCGGCTACCCGCAGCGTGATTGGCCGTTATACCCCGGAGGAAATTTATTCTTCTAAACGCGATGTCATCCAGTTAGAGATTTTTACGGAGACCAAGAAAATCCTCGATAAGCAGTTCGTCCAGTTGAACGAGGTCTTGGTACGCGATATTACCTTGCCTGCAACGATTAAAACAGCTATTGAAAACAAGTTGAAGCAAGAGCAAGAATCGCTCGAGTACGAGTTCAAACTATCCAAAGCCAAGAAAGAAGCCGAACGCCAGCTCATCGACGCCGAGGGTAAAGCCCGTGCCAACCAGATTTTAAGTGCCTCTTTAACGGATAAAATTCTTCAGGAAAAAGGTATCGAAGCCACCCTTGAGTTATCGCGTTCACCAAACTCCAAAGTTATCGTCATCGGTGGCGGTGACGATGGTATGCCGCTGATTTTAGGCGGGAACTAGGGTTTACTTGCGTAAGGGTAAAAAGGGGGTAAGATGGGTAAAAGTAGGTTAAGATTGGTAAAAAAACGCTTAACCTTTTACCCATTTTAACCTTTTACCCATTTTTACCTTTTTTGTGGGCGTTCCGGCGCGATGCGCCGTCGCTCCCCTCCGTGGTTCGCTTTGCTCCGTGCCTACGGCACCGCCCGCTTTGCGGGCGCACTCCGGGCAGCTAACGCAGTCACCAGCTGCTATACAGCCGGTGACTAGTAGTTAATGATAAAGGGTTAATGGGTGGCTGCCTGTCGTTGTGGACTACCTAATCAGTTGCATTTTTAATCGTACCTTTGTGGAAAAGGTATTGCTCTTGAGATTTTTCCTCGGGAACATTTAGATTTGTTCTATTTTTGTACCTAGTGTTTTTTAAACTGTAGTCCCCCAATGGAAAAGCAATCATATAGCGATATAAAAAAAAGACTCCAAATTAAGGTTGACAAGCACCTGAATGATGGTTTTGCAAATTTAACTCATTATTGGCAAAACCACGGAGTTGAAAATTCAAGCAATTTTCAAGGCCAAGGTATAGAATATCTGAGCAATCTAATTGAAACTTCAAAGGTTTTGGAGCCAGAGCAACTCTATTTACCTTATAAGTTTGATGTTCCATTTCCACCCCCACTTAAGCCAAAGTTTAAATTCATTGATTTATTTGCTGGTATTGGAGGGTTAAGGCTTGCCTATCAAAATTTAGGCGGAAAGTGTGTGTTTTCCAGTGAATGGAATAATTTTTCAAAACTCACCTATGAGGCGAATTTTGGGGAAGTTCCATTTGGCGATATAACCCAAATTTCAGAAAAAAATATACCTGACCATGATGTACTGCTCGCAGGATTTCCTTGTCAGCCATTCTCTATCGCAGGTGTAAGCAAGAAAAATTCTTTAGGAAGGCAGCATGGATTTTTAGATGAAACTCAAGGCACACTTTTTTTTGATATTGCTAGAATATTAGAGTACAAGAAGCCAAGAGCTTTTATGCTTGAAAATGTGAAAAATCTAGTGTCCCACGATAAAGGCAAAACCTTTAAGGTTATAAAAAAAACACTAGAAGAGCTTGGTTATACTTTATATTTTAAAGTGCTTGACAGCAAGTTTTATGTCCCACAGCATAGAGAGAGGATAATAATTGTTGGCTTTAGGAAAGATATTTATTTAGGAGTTGAAACCTTTGAGTTTCCAGAAATTCCTGATGTTAAAAACAAAATTATTAATATTTTAGATCCAGAAGTAAATACTAAATATACTTTGAGTGATAAGCTTTGGAGTTTTCTCAAAGAATACGCTAAAAAGCATAAAGAAAAAGGTAATGGATTTGGATTTGGCTTAACTGACTTGGGTGGTGTTTCTAGAACACTTTCGGCACGCTATTATAAAGATGGTTCTGAGATATTGATACCACAAGGAGAAGAAAATCCTAGAAGATTGACACCAAGAGAGTGCGCAAGGTTACAGGGATTCCCCGATGAGTTTATCATCCCTGTGTCTGACAATCAAGCTTATAGGCAGTTTGGCAATTCTGTAACCGTGCCACTGATGCAAGCTGTAGGTAAAAATCTTATTAATGAATTAATTAAGTCCTATGGAGAGTATTCTAAGTCAAGCAATAAAATCAGTAGAGCAATCTGAACTGGCGTTTTGTAAGTTTCTGTCTCCCAATGATACAAAAATTACAGATTCTCATCAAGCTGGTTTTTTATTAGGAAAATCAAGTTGGCCAATGTTTTGGAACGAAGTTCCTGTCAAGGGAGCTAACTTAAAAGTCGATGTAACCGTCAAATGGCAAGCGGATTTTGAAACAAAATCAAAGGTAACTTACTATGGTGCCGCTAAAAATGAGCTACGCCTTACTCAGCTTGGTCGTGGTTTTCCTTTTAGAGAAGCAGATAACGCAGGAGACTTGTTTGTCCTTACGAGAATAGCGAGTGGATATTTAGAAGCCTTTCTTCTTCAAACCGATGAAGAAATAGAAGATTTTTTTGTCGCGGTTGGTATTACTGCTCTTAATACCAATATGCTCATTCCCAAAAACAATGATATTGATGCAGAAAATATTCTTATCAACTGTTTTAGAGCTTATGTAGATACTGCGAGTGAAGGTTTTCCAAGTACCGCAGATTTAGCCTATAATGCTAGGAAGTGCTATATTGAATCTATAGAAGGAAATTACAAGCGTTTGTTATATAATTCTCCAGACAATGAAATACTAAAGTGGTTAGAGGCAGAGTTTCAACTATTTAAAATTTTTGAAAATAGTCGATACAGTGCAATTATCACTAAACCATTTTCAACCGTAGAAGAATTGATTAATACAGCTAATACAATACTTAACAGAAGAAAAAGTAGAGCAGGAAAGTCTTTAGAGCATCATTTGGCTGAGGTTTTTTCACATTTTAACCTTCGTTATACAACACAATCAAAAACAGAGGACTTTAAGAAACCAGATTTTTTATTTCCAGGAGAAGATGATTATCACAATCCTTCATTTGATGAACGAAAATTAATAGTTTTAGCTGCTAAAACTACTTGTAAGGATCGGTGGAGGCAAATTCTAAATGAAGCCGATAGGGTAAAAGAAAAGCATTTGTTTACGCTACAACAAGGTATCTCTGCTAATCAACTCGTTGAAATGTACCATCATGGAGTTCGTTTAGTTGTTCCTGAGCCTAATTTAAATAAATTTCCAGTAAAATTTCAGCCAGATATTTTAACGTTAAACCAGTTTGTACATCAAGTACGGAGTACTCAGGAAAGATAAAATTATGCGCCAGCGATGTGCAGCGGTGGCCCGTAGGGCCAGACCGAGCCCGAAGGGCGAAGGGCCGAGCGCATAGCGAGCCGCGGAACGTAGCGGCGGCGAGCAACGCGAGCCGAGGCGCCCCAAAAAAACTCCATCAACAAGCCCCTCAGCATGGGGCATATTTTATAGCCATGACTTTTCAAGATTTTAATTTATCCAAGTTCGTCAACAATGCACTCCTGGAACTTGGTTACACCGAACCAACCACCATCCAGCAAAAGGCTTTCCCGGCTATAGCATCGGGTAAAGATGTGGTCGGTATTGCCCAAACGGGTACGGGTAAAACCCTGGCCTACCTGCTGCCTTTCATGCAACGCTGGAAGTTTAGCAAGGAACGCGAACCGCAACTGCTTATCGTTGTGCCTACTCGCGAGCTGGTAGTACAGGTGGTTGAAGCCCTACAAGCCCTGGCCAAATACACCAGCCTTGAAGTGGTAGGTGTGTACGGCGGCACCAACATTAAAACCCAAGCTGCCGAGCTCAAAAAAGGCCAAGATGCTATCGTGGGTACACCCGGCCGATTGATGGACCTGATGCTCAACGGCTCGTTAAAACCTAAAACCATCAAAACTTTGGTTATCGATGAGGTGGACGAGATGCTAGACCTCGGGTTTAGGCAACAACTCATCAACTTGATTAACCTGCTGCCGATTAAACGCCAAAACCTGCTCTTCTCGGCTACCATGACCGAGGAGGTTGACGGCCTCATCAACGATTTTTTTGATACCCCGCTGCGCATTGAAGCTGCACCCACGGGCACCCCGCTGAGCAATATCGACCAGCATTTGTACCAAGTGCCTAATTTTAATACTAAGGTTAATTTGCTGGGCTACCTGCTGTACAACTCGCCCGAGATGCGCAAGGTCATGGTGTTTTGTGCTAGCCGTAAAATGGCCGATCTGCTTTTTGAACGCTTAGATGAACAGTTTAAAGACCAACTGGGTGTCATCCACTCGAACAAAGCCCAGAACAACCGTTTTGCTACCGTACGGGCCTTCCACGAGGGTAAAATGCGCGTGCTTATTGCCACCGATATCGTGGCCCGCGGCCTCGATGTATCAGAGGTGAGCCACGTCATCAACTTTGATACACCCGAGGTCCCCGAGCACTACATACACCGTATTGGCCGTACAGGTCGTGCCGATAAACGCGGTATTGCCCTTACCTTCTGCACCGAGGCCGAGCAGGAAAACCTAGAAGGCATCGAGGCTTTGATGCAGTATCAAGTACCGGTTTTACCTTTGCCTGAAGACTTGACCATATCTGACATACTCACCGAGGACGAGTTGCCGAAAGTGGTGATGAAGCACATTGATTTGGCGCCCAAGAAACCAACTGGCGGCTTGGCTTTCCATGAAAAACTGCCCAAAAACCAGAAAACGAATTCGAAAGTTCGACATACTGACTTGATGATGCTCAAGTACGGTAAACGCAAAACCCGTGGCGACAAACGCCAGAACCTCAAGAAAAAATAATCCAACCAAACTTTTACCATGCGCCCATCGCAGGCAGAAATGCTCCAACATTTAGGGATAGAATCGCTCAACGATATGCAGTTGGCCAGCTTTGGCGCTTGTACTAGCGGCGATGACGTGATGTTGCTCTCGCCCACGGGCTCGGGTAAAACCCTTGGCTATTTGTTGCCCAGCATTGAGCGTTTGAAGCCTGATTCAGAGCACATCCAGGTGCTTATTTTGTCGCCAGCCCGCGAGTTGGCCTTGCAGATTGAAAGCGTGTTGCGCCAGTTGCAAACGGGCTACAAGGTGAGTTGCTGCTACGGTGGGCACCATATTAAAACCGAGTTGCAGAGCTTGAGCGTGGCCCCATCGTTCTTGATTGGTACACCAGGCCGTATACTCGATTTATTGGAACGCGGCGCCTTGGACCTCAGCCATTTGAATACCTTGGTCTTGGACGAGTTCGACAAATCCCTAGAAATGGGTTTCCAAGAGCAGATGGCCGACATCCTGCTACACATACCGCCCAAGGCGCAACGGGTATTGACCTCCGCCACCGAGTTGGAGGAAATTCCCGAATTTGTAGGCCTCAAAACCTTACAAAAGCTCGATTTTTTAGCCGAGGGCAGCAGTAAGTTGAATATTCAACAAGTACTGGCTACCGAGGAAAACGATAAATTTGAAAGCCTACTCTTGCTCATGAGCAAGCTCGGCGACGTGTCGATGCTGGTGTTTTTAAACCACCGCGAAAGCGTGGAAAAATTATCCGAGTCGCTCGCGCGCAGGGGCTGTGTACATACTATTTTTCACGGTGGTCTAGAACAGGACGACCGCGAGCGCAACCTCAGCAAGTTCCGGAACGGGAGCAGCCAGATATTGGTTTGTACCGACTTGGCCGCCCGTGGCCTTGATATCCCGGCGGTAAAAGCGGTTATTCACTATCAAATACCGCACAAGGAGGACGCCTACACGCACCGCAACGGGCGTACCGCACGCATGCACGCCACAGGTGAGGCTTATATGTTGCTCTCGAAAGAGGAGTACCTGCCGAGCTACATTGGTGAGCCATTACCCATAGCGGAACTGCCCACGGAGATAAACCTGCCACCCGCACCCATGTGGGAAACTATTTTTGTAGGTCGTGGCAAAAAGGATAAAATCAACAAGGTTGATATCTTGGGCTTCTTATGCCAAAAAGGCGGCCTCGATAAAACCGATATCGGTATGATTGAGGTACGCGATTTCAACGCTTTCGTGGCCGTTAAACGCAGTAAGGTATCGGATATGCTACGCTTGGTGCAAGACCAGAAAATAAAGGGCAGCAAGGCCAAGATTAAAAGGGATGCGTGAAAAGGGGTGAGGGGCTTAAGATAGGTGAAAATGGCTAAAAGCTAAAGATGGGTAAACGTTGGTAAAGACCCAATTTAACCCTTCACCTATTTTACCTCTCTTTACCTATTTATTGGGCGTTCCGGCGCGATGCGCCGTCGCTCCTTTGCGCGCTCGGCTGTCGCCTCGGTGCTACGCACTGCCGCCTACGGCGCCCCGCTCCAAGCAGCTAACGCAGGGAACGGCGGCAAAGCCGCCGTTTTAACGATGAAATATGAACGATGAGCGATGAACCGAAATGAGGCTAATCCCAAAATTATTTTCGCCTCCTTGGTTGGATTGCAGGAGCAGTTTCTTGTGATTTAGGAGCTGATTCGTAAGATTTTAAACCAGTATCGCCAGTAAGTATTTCTACTTGCCACCCTACTTCACGGTAATACTCGGCAATGTGAATAATGGTAGCATCGCCAATCGAGATTCGATGTGCCGCTTTTTAAGGCCAGTTACTCGCCAATGCTTTTGTATTGTCATCGTTCCATAAGGTGGATTGCTCAGAAAATGCAGCCCAAGGGTGTAAACTGTCTATAGATTTAACGAGTACATCGCAGAACTCCTTTGCAATATTGTACCTATCTCCATTGCATTGACTAATATGGTTACCCGTCTCGATAATAGTAGCAAGCGGAAGGACAAGTGTATTGTTTGCTGCTATTTCTGCTTGGATTTTAGCATTTACCCTGTTGAAATCCCACTTGTCGTTGTCGGGGCCGCAAGTATCAAACCCGGGGACTTTGAGCCAAATACAAAACGTGCTGGTGTCTAAGATGACGACTTTCTTCGTGTTTAGGTTAACTGGTACCTTCATAATTTTCCCCCGAGCTATTTTTGGATAACTTGTTCCAATAAACCTTCGGTCGTAATATCGCCTACCGAGCCACGTGCGAGTAGCCGAGGTAGCGCCTCTATGTCTTCGAGGAGCGTAATGGTGCTGGCACCTGTATCGTTGTCGCGGTGAACGACCGAAATAAACACGATCATATCGTTGCCAAGGGCATCAAGGAAGGCAGGGTTGTGTGTGGTACAAACAACATCAACATTTCGCTTAACCCCAATTTCTTTCAAAAACTCAATCAACAACTTAGCCCGTGAAGGGTGGAAGCCGTTGTCTATTTCTTCGATAACTAGGAGGCTTTTTTCGGGGATGGTCAACACGGCGGTCATGATAGCCAAGAAACGCAAGGTACCGTCCGACATGCCCCTTGCGTCAACGTTATATGACTCATTCTGCTTCCAGTGCTCTTCGCAGTATAGCATTGCGTCGGTATTATTAAGTCCGACTTTCCTCGTTCCCACCTGAATAATATCGCGCTCGGGTAGGCGTTTTAAATAACTAGTTAGAACTGCTTCCACTTCATTTTTTCGTATCTCATCTAAAGCTGCCAAAACCCCAGCAATATTGGAAGCATCTGGTTTTAAACTGCGAGCCAAAGGGGAATAACCCCTCATATTGGCAGGTATAGGGTCAAGAATATGTATTTGGGTGATAATGGCAATTACTTCTTGAATTCCAGTTTTAGATTCTTCTCTCAAGTTAGCATTTGTAGCAATAATGCTACTTAATATACTCCTATAGGTGGGAACTACCCATTCCCATTCAGGTTTATTAGAGATTCCATCGAATATTACTTCGGCATGTCCGTTTTTGGGGATGTCTGTTTTCTTTGCTAAAAAAATGGGATTAAACGTTTTATTCTCTAAAGCGCTATCTCTCCATGACAAAGATTCTTCTGAGATTTTAATACCGTCTATTGGAGTACTTTCAAACGAGATACTATAGCTGTATTCAATGTTTGTGTTGGTATTAGAGTCCATCACAAGCTCAAGCTTGGTGAAGCTGGCTCCATTGGTCGTAATTAAGTCCTGACCGCCGCGCACCCCGAAAAACTTCCCGTCTTCCGTCATGCTAGTGTTTAAATGCGCTCCTTCGGCCACTTGTTTTAAAAAGAGTAAGGCTTCTAGTACATTTGACTTTCCGCTTGCATTGGTACCAATAAGAATGGTAAGCGGATCTACATACAGGGTAGCGCCTTCAAAGCTTTTCCAGTTGGTTAAACGCAATTCCTTAATCATGCGATTGTATTATCTAGTTATCCAAAGCAAAGATAAGAAAAAAATGCTGCGTGTATTTTTTATCGGCTATATATATACCAGCCTACAAACAAACCCCCAACGGTGCATACCGCATCCCTTCCTCGCACGGCGGAACGCCTTGCCTGCGCTAGGGATTGGAGCGGCCGCACGTAGTGCGGGTGCGAAGCACGGAGCAACGCGACCCCGCGCAAAGCCCGACGGGCCAACAATGCTGCAAATTTTTGCAGTATTGTTGGCCCGTAGCGCCCAAAAAATAAAAAATAAAGTCTTGGCCTACCAGAATATGAGGTACAAGGCAGCCAAGAGGCCAAATACGATGACTGAACCCACCGCGAAGAAGTTATCCACTTTGAACATGGAACGCTCCACCTCGATTTTGTCGCCTTTGTTTGGCTCGGGGAAGATTAAGCTGATCATGACCATCATGGCCACGATGAGCAAGAATACAATACCCATGCGGTTGAGGAAGGGAATACCGTCGTGGAATGCCTTGAGGTACATAGACATTGGGAAGGTCATCAAAGCTGCGGCCAAAGCGGCTCGAGATGTAGCTTTTTTCCAGAAGAAACCGAGGAAGAAGATGGCAAATGCACCCGGCGACACAAAGCCCGTGAATTCCTGGATAAACTGGAAGCCTTGCTCGAATGCACCTAACGCTGGGCAAACAATTGCTGCCACGACCATTGCCACGATAATCACTATTTTACCAACTTTTACCACTTGCTCGTCGGTAGCCGTTTTGTTGATGTAGTTGCGGTAAATATCCAAGCTGAAAATGGTTGAAATGGAGTTGGCCTTGCCCGCCAAAGAAGCCACGATGGCCGCTGTGAGCGCCGCGAAGGATAAACCTTTGATGCCCGATGGCAAGAGGTTCAACAACACGGGGTAAGCACGGTCGGGTTTCAACTCGCCGGCCTCGTTCAACATCTCGGTTTGGAAAGCACCGTTTTGGTACAACACATAGGCCGCGATACCTGGAATTACCACGATCATAGGCATGAGCAACTTGAGGAAAGCCGCAAAGAGTAAGCCTTGGCGACCCGTTTTCAAGTCGGCACCCAAGGCCCTTTGTGTGATATACTGGTTACAACCCCAGTAGTACAAGTTGGCAATCCACATACCGCCAATCAATACCGAGATGCCCGGCATATCTTTGTAGTAAGGATTATCTGAAGAGAAAATCATGTGAAAATGGCTGTCGGCCTGGGTATTCAAATGGCCTAAGGCCGTCATAATACCCTCGCCGCCAAATTTATCGTTAACCAGGCCTAATGCTATGTAGGTGGTCATTAAACCACCGGCAATCAGTACGATAACTTGAATCACATCGGTATAACCAATCACTTTCATACCGCCCAGGGTGATAAACACCGCGAATATCGAAAGGCCAATGATACAAGCCGTAAACGGTATACCCGATATGGTATTAATAGCCAAGGCACCGAGGTACAAAATAGCCGTGAGGTTAACGAAAACGAACACAAACAGCCAGAATACGGCCATAATCAAGGCCACCGTGCCGTCGTATCGCTGTTTCAGGAACTGCGGCATGGTGTATATCTTGTTCTTGAGGTAAATGGGCAGGAAAAACACCGCCACGATGATGAGCGTGGCCGCTGCCATCCACTCGTACGAGGCAATCGCTAAACCCATGGCAAAGCCAGACCCCGACATGCCGATAAACTGCTCGGCCGAGATGTTGGATGCAATAAGCGAGGCTCCGATGGCCCACCAGGTGAGCGAGCCTTCGGCCAGGAAGTAATCGTTGGCCGCATTGCCCAAGCTGGTTTGTTTGCGGCGGTAAATCCAAAATCCATACGCGGAAATACCCACGAAATAGACCAAGAAAATGAGGTAGTCGAGGTTTGAAAGCATGGCTGATTAGGGTTTGGTTATGCTATGGGAGTAGTTCTAGGGAAACGCTTGTCTCGGTAGCTGCATTTGGGCCCAAGTAGATTAAGAATTTACCCGGTTCGGTACCAAATGTATGATCATTTTTCCAGAATGCAAGGTCGCTGGCTTTAAGCTCAAATACTACAGTTTGCTTGGCACCAGGGGCTAACTTTATTTTCTGGAAGCCTTTGAGTTCTTTCACCGGACGGGTAATAGAAGCCGTCATGTCGCGCATGTACAGCTGTACCACTTCTTCGCCAGTGTATTTGCCAGTGTTCTCAACCACCACGCTGCATTTTACCGTTTCGGTGGCAGTCATCTGCGTTTTGTCGATACTGATGGCACCATAGCTGAAACTGGTATAGCTCAAGCCGAAGCCAAATGGGAAACGAGGGGCGTTGGGCACGTCAATGTAACGCGAACGGTACACGCGCTCGCTGGCAGGCTCCGAGTGGTTGCCGGTGTATGGGCGGCCAGTGTGTTTGTAGTTGTAGTAAACTGGAACTTGGCCCACGTTGTATGGGAACGACATAGGCAAGCGGCCTGCAGGGTTGTATTGGCCCGAGAGGACATCGGCCACGGCATGACCGGTTTCAGAACCGAGGGTCCAGCAGTACAACACGGCATCGGCATGCTTTTCAATCCAGCTGATATCCAGTGGACGGCCAGCAAAAACCAATACAATCAGTGGTTTGCCCAAGCTGCTGAGCTGTTTGAGCAGTTCTTCTTGTGGTTGTGGCAAGCGGATGTCTGAGCGTGAGCCAGCTTCACCGTTCATCACGGCACCTTCGCCCACGGCCAACACGATATAATCGGCTTTCTTGGCAGTTTCAACAGCCGCCTTTATGTTGTTGAGCTCTGGTTTGTACAAGGTACAACCATGTGCTTTCACAATTTTGTTGTTTTTGCCATAAGCTTCGCGAATACCTTGTTCCACGCTAACCACGTGTTGTGGCTCGCCAAAAAACGACCAGCAACCGTTATGCTCGGCTTGGTCATCGGCTAGTGGGCCAATCAGGGCAATGGTTTTGCCTTTGATTTCGAGCGGGAGCGTTTGTTTTTCGTTTTTCAGCAACACGATACTTTTCTTGGCCATGTCGCGGGCTACAGCTAGGTTGGTGGCATTGCGTACTTCTGACTTTTCAACGGCGGGGTTACTGTACTGGTAAGGGTTGTCAAATAGCCCGAGGTCGTATTTCATGGCTAATACCCGTTCAACGGCTTGGTCAACCAGTTTAATATCAATCACGCCACGGCGTACCAGGTCGGGTAGTTTATGGAGGTAGATATCGCCCATCATGTCCATGTCGGTACCAGCGTTAAAGGCAGAGATACCCGCTTCTTCTTCGTTGGCCACGTAGCCGTGGGCCATCATCTCGTTGATGGATTGCCAATCGGACACTACCATGCCACCGAAGCCCCATTCCTTGCGGAGGATATCTTCGAGCAACATTTTATTGCCGCTGGCAGGCACGCCGTTCAACTCGTTAAACGAGGTCATGAAGGTTGCTACGCCGGCATCGAGTGCTGCTTTGAATGGTGGGAGGTAAGTTTCGCGCAGGCGTTGAATCGACATGTCGACGGTGTTGTAGTCGCGGCCACCTTCCGCGGCGCCGTATGCTGCAAAGTGCTTGGCACAAGCGGCGATGGTGTTGGCATCTGCCAGGCTTTTACCTTGGAAACCACGCACGCGGGCTGCGGCGATGAGGCTTCCTAGGTAGGGGTCCTCGCCAGCGCCTTCTGCTACACGGCCCCAACGCGGGTCGCGGCAAATATCTACCATCGGTGCAAAGGTCCAGTTGATACCGGCAGCGGCCGATTCACGGGCTGCTAGGGCTGCACTCGCCTCGATAGCGGCCAAGTCCCAGCTGGCGGCTTCGGCCAACGGTATAGGCGAAACGGTTTTAAAGCCGTGGATAATATCGGCACCAATCAGCAGCGGAATACCCAAACGAGATTCTTCCACGGCTATTTTTTGTAATTTACCGATGTATTCAGCGCCGTGGATATTGAAAATACCCGTGATTTCGCCCTTGCGGATCAGCTCGTTGAACTTATCCGACTCGGTGGTGCGCACTGTTGGCCCGGTGTTGAATAAATCACCGATAATAAGGTTGAGTTGCCCTGCTTTTTCCTCGAGCGTCATCTTGCTGATGAGCGCCGCGATGAATTCCTTTTTCTTGTCCGCTGGGTCTTGCGCTGTTTTGAACCCAAGCAGCAAGAATACAAGGCAGCTGGTGTAAAGTAGTTTGCTACGCATATGATGAGCCTAGTTTATTAGTTATTGAAATACCCTTACATAATCAACCAGCATGCGCTGCGGGAACACCGTGCTGCTATTGGGGTTGCCCGGCCAGTTGCCGCCAACGGCCACGTTGAATATAAAGAAGAAGGGTGCGTTAAAGGGGTAATTGCCCGATACCGTAGATTGGCCAATGGTTTTAAACACTTGGTCGTCAACCAGCCATTGAATGTTGTTCTCGGTCCAAATCAAGCTGAACACGTGGAATTCATCGTTAAAGTCTTGGCCGTTCGTCAAGCTGAACGAGCTAGAACTTTGCTGGCTCTGGGTTGCGCCAGTTGGCCCCCAGTGGATGGTACCATGCACGGTAGCCGGTTGGTGTCCAACCAATTCCATGATGTCGATTTCGCCACATTCTGGCCAAGTTACTTGATCAAAATTTGAACCGAGCATCCACAAGGCAGGCCAGATACCTTGGCCAAAAGGCAACTTTGCACGGATATCAATACGGCCATACTGGAACGATTGTTTATTCTTCGTGAGCAAACGTGCCGAGGTGTACTGACTACCGCCAAAATTCTCAGCTTTGGCTTCAATCACAAGCTTACCGTCCGTTAAATAAGCGTTTTCTGGGCGGTTCGTATAGTTTTGTAGCTCGTTATTACCCCAACCGTGGTTACCTGTGTCGTAGCCCCAGTTGTTGGTGTTGATGGTGTTGCCATCAAACTCGTCGTGCCAAGCCAGTTGCATACCGGGGTAGCTCAAAGGCGTGGTGTAGCCAACGTCGTTCATCGGTACGTAGGTATCATCGTTGCGGATGGTTCCACTAGCCCGGCTCACGTTAATTGTGGCGTTGGTTGGGTTGTACAAGCGCACGTAAAAAACCTCGTCGGCCTCTAGCAGGCTATCACAAACCAGCTGAATCGGGATAGTACCTTCTAAGGTGCCAGCAGGTATAGTCAGCCTGCCGGAGTTGGTCATGTAGTCGGTTCCAGCCGAGGCAGTGCCGTCTTCTGTCGCAAAATCTACACTCACAGCCACGGGGCTGGCCTTGTCTAGCACCACCCTGAAAGTCATGGTTTGGGTATCGTTCCCTTCCAACAGGTTCACGTTGTTGATAAACATTTTCACGGGCGTATCAACAATGTTGTTGGTTTCTTTGCAGGCCATTGCCGGTAAAATCAGCAAGTATGCCCAGTATTTTAGTTTCATGCGAAATAGGTTTATCCAATTTATTTGTTTGTTTTTTGGGCGTGCCGGCGGCTTTGCCGCCGTCGCTCCCTTCCGGGGTTCGCGTTGCTCCGTGCTGCGCAGCCGCCCAGGTTGGGCGGCTCTACTACGCACCGCCCGCGTTGCGGGTGCCCTCCAGGCAGCTCACGCAGGGCGATGGCCTACTAGTTCGATACGTAGGTAAAGCGCCAGTTTACGCCATTGGAGTAGCTAACTGCTATAACCATCCGGTCTGCTGTCAAGGATACCAAGTTAAAGTTTACACTGGTTTGGGGTTGACCAATCTCGGCTTGTGAACCGATTTTGTACAAGCCCATCCAAGCACCAAGGCCTGCTAGGGTAAGCGTTGTTTCACTCACCACGAAGTTGTGGGTTCCACTACCCCAAACAGCGTATTGCGATGGCCAGCTTGTGTTTGCAGTACAGCCAGGTGCCACGCCTAAGTCGGCCGGGAAAACGTTGCCGTTACCGTCGGCTTCGGCCCAGAAATCGCCATTGTCGTTGAAATCAACAGTACCGTTTACGTTGAAGGTATAGGTATCGTTGAATAAACAAGCACGGGTAATCACGTCGGCAGCCGAGTTGGCCCACCAAACTTGCACTAGGTCTGGACCCACATGCAAGGCTCCTGGGTTAGGGTCGAGGCGCCAGGTTTTACTGCCACAGTTGGTTAATAAGGCCAATGCCCCATTACAGGCATTGGGGTCATCGTTGGCTACTACAACGTTTTGTGTAGTACGGCTATAGCCCCCTTTATTGAAGGTCGTCATGGTGATAGCATAGGTGCCCGCGTAGGGGTAATACGCCTCAAAGCTAGCGCCTTCACCACGGAGGCCGTTGCCTAAGTCCCACTGCGTAATAAAAGTTTCAGCGGTGGTGTTTGTCAACATGAAGTGGTTGGCATCGCTACCCGCGGCAATGGTAAAACTAGCTACTGGTGGTTCACCAATATCTGTTTTTTCGAGGTCTGTGGGTTTGCAAGCTACAATCGTCAAGCAGGCAAACAAAAGTATTGATAAGTATTTCATGAGGTCGGAGTTTTAAAAATCAAGTACGTGAAAAAAGGGGCAAGCCGAGTTAAATATTCGCGTTAGCTGGCCGGAGCGTGGCCGCGCAGCGGCCAGCCCGAAGGGCCAAGCGCTTAGCGCGCGCGAAGGACAGCGGCGGCGCGTAGCGACGCAACGCCCAAAAAATCAACAAATGCGGCGTGCTGGTGCATGATTCAAGTTAATTGTAACCCAAGTTCTGGCGCAAGGTGTTCTGCGACAAGTCAATTTCAATTTGTGGGATCGGTAGCAACTCGTTTTTGTTGGCCACAAAGCCTTGGCTACCCAAAACGTTACTTGCCTGGTTGGTGCGCACTAGGTCAAAAAAGCGATGACCTTCGGTGGCCAGCTCTTTGCGGCGCTCTAGGTAAATTTTGTCCAACAAATCTTGTCCGCTAGTAGGCGGGTAAGGTTGTATGCCAGCGCGTGAACGAACACGGTTCATGTAAGTTTGGGCCATGGCTTGGTTGCCGTTGCCTCTTACAATAGCTTCTGCGCACATCAAAAGTACGTCAGCCAAACGAATAACGATAACGTTCTGACCCCAGTTGAGCGCAGGTTCGCCAACCGTGGCGCGTTGTGCTGCCAAAGGTGCATACTTGCGGATGAAGTAGTTGGTATTCTGGAAGCTTGGTGCATACGATGCACCTTGTGATTGTAGCAAGTTGCCATCGATAATAGTGTGCTGGAAACGTGGATCGCCTTGTAATACCTGCACTAAATCAGGGGTAACTGGACAAAAGCCCCAGCCTGCCGAGAAGGTATTGCCGATGTAGTCGCGCATCCCGAAGAACTGTACATTCAGGTTACCTTCGGTACCGTTGGGGAAGTTCTCCCAGCCACCGCTTTGGTTGCCAGAAAATTGAATTTCAAAAACTGACTCGCGGCCAAATTCGTTGTTCGGGCTGAAAATATTCGCAAAGCTAGGCTCCAAGGCATAGATGCCACCATTGATTACTTCCTCGAACAAATCAGCAGCTTCCAACATGCGTGAATCATCGTTTTGGTATAAAATAACCTTGCCTAGCAAAGCGGTTACAGCACCTTTGGTGATACGGCCTAGTTCTGCCCCTCCAACTGTTTCGGGTAGTTGTGGTGTGTTCCTGGCATCTCTTAGGTCTTGCTCTATTTGGGCATATACCGCGCTAGGTTGCGCTTGAGTTTGGCTGTAAATTTCGCTGGTGCTCAAGGTGTTGGTGATGAGCGGAATGTTGCCAAAGTAACGTACTAATTCAAAGTAAAAATAGGCGCGCAAGAACTTTGCCTCGGCAATCATGCGGGCTTTGAAGTCTTCGGTTACTTCGCTAGGCGCTACCGCTATTTTCTCCAGGATAAGGTTAGCGCGGTAAATACCAGCGTAGTAGTTATTCCAGATGGCGGCTTGTGGGCCAAGGCTAGGGTTCAGCGTAAAGTTATCGTAAGCAACCCAGCTTGGTTGGTCAGAAGCATCGCTGCCGCCAGCGTAGCAGTCGTCAGATGCAGCGTTGGCTAAGCCAATTTGCATAGCGTATTGGCCTGGGCCTGAACCCCATTGCAATACATCGTAAACAGCTACCAGGCCTCGGTAAATCTCGGCTTCGGTGCGGTAGTAGTTGGTTTCGAGGTCGGTACCGCGTGGTTCAAGGTTTAAGAAGTCTTTCTTGCAGGAAGCGGTAAAGAGTAAAAGCCCCAGCAAGGCGAAAAGACTATATGATTTATGGTTCATATCTAGATCGGTTTAAAAATTAGAGGGTAAGGTTAAGTCCGAAAAGGATAGAGCGGGCTTGAGGGTAATTACCGCGGTCAACACCAAAGCTACCACCACCAATTTCTGGGTCGAAGCCTTTGTAAGCTGTCAGGGTCAAGATGTTGTTGCCCGACACGTAAAGCCTTAAGCGTTTAATTTTGAGGCGTTCGCTAAGGGCCGTTGGTACGGTGTAGCCAAGTTGCAAGGTTTTAACGCGGAAGAATGCGCCGTTTTGCACGTAAAAATCAGAGCTGCGGCTGAAGTTTTGGTTCGGGTCGTTCATCACCAAACGAGGGTAATCGTTGGTTGAACCTTCACCGGTCCAGCGGTTAAGTGCATCGCCAGTAAGGTTGGCCATTTGCAAATCGAAACGACGCGTTGCGTTGTATACATCGTTACCCCAAACACCTTGTCCGAATAGCAAGATATCGAAGCCTTTGTAGGCAGCGCTCAAGTTGAAACCGTAGGTCCAGTTGGGAGTAGGATCGCCAATCATCGTGCGGTCATCGGCATCAATGGTGCCGTCGCCGTCAAGGTCTTTGAACCTGAAATCGCCGGGGCTGGCATCTGGTTGAATAGGGCTGCCATCGGCGTTGGTGTAAGCATCAACCTCGGCTTGATTTTGGAAAATACCGTCGGTTTGGTAGCCAAAGAAATAGCCAACAGGTAAACCTACTTGTGTGCGGGTGATTTCAAGCGATTGTGGGCTGAAGCGTTGACCAGTTAAAAACTCTTTATCTGGGCCAATATCAGTTACTTCGTTTTTAACGTAAGAGATATTGCCGCTTACGCCGAATTCCCAGCCACTTTTCAGGGCTTTATTGTAACCCAGCTCCACTTCAAAACCAGTGTTGCTCATGGTTGCGATGTTGCCGATAGGACCAGCGTTACCAACGTAACCCGGTACAGCTACTTGTAGCAACATACCGCTGGTGTTTTTCATGAACCAGTCAAAAGTCAAGGTCATATCTTTGAACAAACGGGCATCAAAGCCAAAGTTGGTTTGAGTAGTTTGTTCCCATTTTAAATCAGGGTTTGCAATGGCGTTAGGGCTGTAGCCGCTCACCAAGTCATCGTTTAAGCCGAAGGTGTAGTTACGGCCACCACCAACGGTTGAAACGTAGCGGAAATCGCCAATCTGGTCGTTACCGTTTACACCCCATGAAGCCCTAAGCTTCAAGAAGTTGATGCTTGGATTTTTACGTAGGAATGCTTCTTCGGTTAAAACCCAACCCGCTGAAACGGCTGGGAAGAAACCAAACTTGTTGTTCTGGCCGAACTTTGACGAGCCATCTACACGGAGCGTAGCAGAAAACAGGTATTTCTCGTTGAAGTTGTAGTTAGCGCGACCAAGGTACGACAGCAAAGTGCTGTTGTATTCAAAGCCATAAAAACTCTGGTTGTCGATAGACGTTGGAAACAATAGAGAAGCATCGTCGATATTGGTCACTGGGATGCCTTGTACTTGGCCACCGATACCTTCACCAAAATTGCGCTCAGCAACCACACCAGCTACCAATGAGATAGCATGTAAGTCGATGAGTTTATTATAGCTTACTGTGTTTTGCCAAATCCAGTGAAGGCCTTTGTTTTGTGAGCGACCATAACGGGTTAAATCGTTGCGGTTAGATGCGTTGAGGTAGTAAATAGGAGAGAACGATTCGTTGCCCCAAAAGGCTACATCAGTACCGATATTACTGTTGAATTTTAAACCTTTGATGGGTTCTACTTCAAGGTACGCACTGGCCACGATTTTGTCGCTCCAGCCACGGTTAGGTTGTACCTGTACCGCTGCAACTGGGTTCAATATCTCAGAGGTAACGTATGGCGAAATACCGTAAGGGTTACCGTTTTCATCGCGTACCACGTTGAAGTTTGTATACTGTGGAAGGTTTGAAATAGCGGTGTCTGTAACCACTACTGGCGTTAATGGGTCGAGGTTGATCGCACGGCCTAGGGGTGAGCCAAACTCGGTGTTTTCAGGTACACCTAAGCCATTAATGTGGGTATAAGCCACGTTGGTGCCGAGGCTTACGTATTTTGAAATTTTGTGTGTACTGTTCAGGCGAGTGCTGATACGTTCAAATTCAGACTGAGCGCTTGAAACGATACCAGCTTGTTTGAAATAGCCAAACGAAAGGAAGTATTGTGATTTTTCACCACCGGCAGCCAAGCTCATTTCATGGTTTTGCATAGGTGCTTTGTAGTTGAACACGGCATCTTGCCAATCTGTACTAGTGGTGTATGATGATGGATCGGGGAAAAGGATGCTGCCACCTGCTGCTACCGACGATTCGTTCATCAAGGTAGTGTATTCACGGGCATTCAAAAGCGGGAGCTTTTTCCAAGGGCTTTGGTAACCGAAATAAGTATGGTAATTGATTTCAAACCGGTCTTTTTTGCCTTGTTTGGTTGTAACCAAGATTACGCCAGAGGCCGAACGAGCACCATAGATAGAAGCCGATGCAGCGTCTTTAAGCACCTCGATAGACTGTATGTCGGACTGGTTGAGGTATTCAATACCACCACTAATTGGAACACCGTCTACCACATAAAGTGGTTCGCTGTTGTTGATAGAGCTGGTACCGCGGATACGAACGGTTGCGGCTGCTCCTGGTTGGCCAGAGTTACTGGTTACCCGTACACCAGATACTCGGCCTTGTAATGAATTCTCCAAACGGATAACGGGCATACTCTCTAGGTCTTCGGCCTTGATGGTAGAGATGGCACCGGTTACGACAGATTTTTTCTGTGTACCATAACCGATAACTACTACTTCATCTAGCAGGTCGCTATCCTCTTCTAATTGAACGGCTAGGCCACTAGCTGCTTTGATTTCTTGGCTGATAAAGCCTACGTAGCTAATGACCAGTACAGCTTCTGCGTTGGCAACTTCTAAGGTAAAGTTGCCATCGAAGTCGGTGCTGGTACCGTTACTGGTACCTTTTTCGAGTACGGTTACGCCGATGAGCTTTTCGGCATTTTTGCTGGCTTGCACGGTACCGCTTGCGGTAAACTGTGCATACATGAGCCAGGGGCTGGCCAGTAATAAGGTTAGTAAAAATATTTTTCTCATCGTGAATTTTAACTTTAAAATTGTTAATAATTGGGCAATGAACTATGAACTATGAATGATGAATACACAATAAATTATCCACACATCCTCTAATTTTCATATCATCATATCCTCTAATCCCCACATCTTCGTTGGACTAGCGATGTGGAGCGGTGCCGCGTAGCGGCAGACCGAGCCGCCCTGTGACGGCGAGGTATTGTATATTTTACTGAAATAAAAGGCGGCGAAGGGCCGAGCGCATAGCGAACCCCGAAGGGCTCCGCAAAGGAGCGTAGCGACTGCGAGAACCGCGCAAAGTAGCGCCCCGAGCGAAGCGAGGGGAGGCCCCAAAGAAAAGAAAATAAATACGATTATTTAGCTGGGCACACCCAAACCCTACCAAAAGGCGGGGCTGGGTGGTCCATACTAATTATCACAACTTAATAGACTTACTATCTGACTAGTAGTATTTGCACCCCCAGCGCGTTGGCAGGAAAACCAAGCGCCGGGGCGTACAATCAATTCGACATCTTATTTGGCTACTACTACTTTCTGGGTACCTACTTTGCCTGCTTCGGTAATATTCACGAAGTACAAGCCGTTGGCCCATTCTGCGGCGTTGATGCTATATTGGTAAACATCGCCGTTGATTTGAGCCTCGTAAACGGTTTGGCCCAATTGGTTGCTGATGCGCAAGTTGCGGCTAGAACCAGTTTCATTGAAGTTAACCATCAATTGGTCTTTAACCAAAGTTGGTACGATTTGGAAGTTCAACTGCGCCAACTGGTTGATACCCGCAGGGATACAAGCTGCACATGAGTTGAAGCATACGTTTGACAAGGTAGCAGTACCGTTAACGCTTAAAGTACGGTTAGTGAAACCACCAGTGGTTTGAGTACAAGGCTCGCCACCAGCAAAGTTCTCTTGTGCAGCCCAGTTGTCGATGGTGAATTTGAACTCGTGGTTACCACCGTTGAGGTTGGTTGTTCCAGTCCAAACGCCATCGCCGTCGCCGTCGCTGAGTGCGAAGGCGTCGCCAGACCAGTTGTTGAAAGTACCACTTACATAAACTGTTGTAAACGCAGCGGTGTAATTTTGCATGTCAACCTGGAAGGTAATATCGCCAGAGGCAGGGCCTGTAGTACAAATGGTATCACCGTTACACTGGCCAAAGCAAGTGTTGATGATGGTATCGTTCATAACGGCTGCAAAGAAACGGTCGTTGAAGTTATTTGGGTTAGCACAAGCCTGGCCAGCAAGGTTCTCTTTGCAGCTCCAGTCGGTACAAGCACCGTTAGCAAAAGCGTAGAAAGAAGAGAAGCCAACTGGGCGTTGAACAGTGATGGTGTATACACCGTTAGCATTACCCACCATCGGGTTATCGCCAGGTATACCAAAGTTGCCACCACCGGCCAAGAAAATACCATCTGGGCTAACGGTGATGTTGCTGGTACCAACATTGAACGTGATGTTTACAAAACCGCCACAAGCGAAGCAACTGTTGAAGCATACTGTCGGAAGGCTAGCGTTGCCGGCTACTGTATATACACGATTGACAAATTGGCCGAATACTTGGGTACACGACTCGCCACCTACAAACTGTTCCTGTGCAGCCCAGTTGTCGATAGTGAATTTGTATTCAAGTTGGCCTACAGGGATATTGATGGTACCCGTCCAAACTCCGTCGCCATCGGCATCGCTCAATGGGTTAGAATTACCAGACCAAGAGTTGAAATTACCACTTACATAAACGGTTGTAAAGGTGTTTGCGTAGTTGCTCATGTCAACAGAGAAGGTTACATCACCAGAAGTTACTGTGCTAGGGTTTGAGATGATGTCGTCGAAGTAGTAGGTTACATCAGCGGCAGGGCTGTTGCCGAAGTCAGGGAACAATACAACCGAAGAATAAGTGCGGCCAACAGCGGATTGATTCGGAGCTTCAAACGACAAGTCTGCTGCACTGAAACAGATTTCGGTCCAAGCACCAGTAGTGGTTACTGGTTGCTGGGTAATCCAGTTTGGGCCGCCACCGCTTGCACCTTCTAATTTGAGCGCGAGGTTACCGGCTTGGCTGTACCATACTTTTACACAGATGGTTCCACCTGCGGTAAAATCAACGGGTGCAACGATAGGTTGAACGATAGAACATCCAGCCCAAGTTTGAGAACCTGCTAATTTGGTGTAAGAACCCACGTTCGCACTGCCGTTTACGGCATCAGCTGCAGGGTTTGCAATCATGCTCGTTAAAGTGCCTTGTGCAGGAATACCAAAACGTTCGAACAAGTTAGAAGTTGTTGGACTTTCATAGTCAACAATAACGGTTTGTGCTTTTGCACTGAATGTATGCACTAATAGGCATACAAGAACAAGTAGGGAGTATCGATTAAAGATCATAGTAAAAGGTTTAATTTTTCGTAAATTCGATGTGACAAAGGTATTACCACACACGTGTGCATCCTAATTTTAGTACAAGACATAAGCCAGACAGGGGTATTTTTTATATTTCTTTAAATAATTGATTATCAATGTATTATAAAAATATGCTAAATTATTTTTTAAATTTTATTGGAGACATCAGTATTTTAGTGCAGTAATTTACGAATTCATAGATTTTTATTTCACGAAAATGCCCTTTTGCATGATATATAATTACGTTGTACGGCTTGTGTTGCTCAACTGCTTGTTTTGGGGCATTTCAGGAACCATTTTAGGGCAAAAAACCATATTTAACTTTGAACAATTAACCATTAGCACGGGCTTGTCGCACAATACAGTTTATTGTACTTTACAAGACAAAAAAGGCGTGATGTGGTTTGGCACGCAAAATGGTCTGAACAGATTTGACGGTCTAAATTTTACCGTATTCCCCCGGAACCACAACGATGAAACTTTTCGGGGAACTACCATACAGTGTATATTTGAAGATTACTTGGGCAACCTATGGGTTGGTACCCAAAATAAAGGCATCAACCGACGATCTCCACTTAACGGCAAGTTTATTAATACCTGCAATCAGGCGGCACTTAGTGTATTTTGCGACGCGTGGGTTAAAGTGATTGCACAAGACAGGCAAGGTTACCTCTGGGTTGGAAGTATCGGTAAAGGCCTATTGCGCTACCACCCCATAACAGGTTTCGCACGCCTGTACACCAGCGCCAACAGCAAACTGTGCAGCGATAACGTATTCGATGTACTGGAAGATGAACTAGGCCAAATCTGGGTAGCTACCTCGGGTAAAGGCGTATGCTTGTTTGACCCCAAAACACAACAGTTTAAAACAGTTTTCCCGGCCGATAACCCAGCTTACCCCATGGAGGGTTACCGCAAATGCTTGCAAAGTCAACACGATGGTACGCTTTGGGTTGGTACCGACTTGACGGGGCTATATGCCTTAGATATACGGACCAAACAATGCAGGCCCTACACGCTTTTGCCTGCGGCTAGTCAAGCCGAGCAGTTTAATATCATGGATTTGGCCTTGTACGATTCCCTTTTGCTCATCGCCACCGACGGTGATGGTCTGCTGGCCTTACACCCTCGTTCCGGCCACTGCCAAACATACAGTTATAAGGTTAATACCCCCGGCGGTATAAACAGTAGTGCAGTCTTGAACCTGAGTGTTGATATGAACAAAAATATATGGGTAGGCACTTATAATGGCGGCGTTAACCTGTACCAGAGAAATAAGGTATGGTTTGATACCTACACGCACACCGGTTCGAAAGTAGATGAGTTAAGTCACCGCTCGGTATTAGATATGTGCCAAGCCAACGATGGTAAGATATGGATTGGCACCGACGGCGGCGGTATTAACGTGTTTGACCCCCAAAGCCAACAATTTAGGTACTATACACACAACAGTCAGGTCAACAGCCCAGCTGCCGATGTGGTTAAAACCATTTTCCAGGATGCCCTGGGCAACTTGTGGATTGGCTACTTTAACGGCGGCCTCGATAAACTTTCGCCCCAAACTGGCCAGTTTACCCATTACCGCTATGCACTGGACGGACTAAACAGCATTGGTAGCAATAACGTCTGGGATATTTGCCAAGACCAACAAGGTACCCTTTGGTTGGCCACGCAAGGCGGTGGACTCGATGCCCTCGACCCCAATACGGGGCTTTTTAAACATTATACCGCCGGTAAAAGTGCCCAGGCTCTTTCGGAAAACAACCTCATGTGCCTCCTCCACGATGCCGACGGCCTGCTCTGGATTGGCACCAATAGCCAAGGCCTTAATATACTGGATACCAAGAACGTAGACCAGGGTTTTACCGTCATAAACGAACTGAATAGCCAGTTGGGCGACAATAACGTGCGTAGTATTTTCCAAGACCGCCAGGGCTTTATCTGGGTGGGTACCGAGAACGGTGGTTTACACAAGTTTAAAGGACAAACCTTGTTGGCTAGGTATGGCACCCAGCAAGGCTTCCTATCAAATGCTATCATGGGGATTACCCAAGATGTGAACGGGGATATCTGGCTTAGCACCTACAGCGGCCTTTGTCGATTCAATCCCAAAACAGAACGGGTTGAAAACTATGATTTTGCCGCCGCTGCCGAGAAAAACCAGTACAACCAGGCGGCTATCTTGAGCGCTACCGATGGTAAATTGTACTTTGGGGGCATCTACGGATTTCAATCCATTAACCCCATGCATACCCAACTGGGCCAAAACATGGCCCAAACCATTATCAATAGTTTCAGCGTGTTCAATACCAAGCTCGATGCTGGCGATACCTTCAACAACCGGGTGGTTTTCACTAAACCCATCGAGTATACCGACAAGATTAGTCTCCGCCATTATGAAAATGTGTTCGCTGTTGGTTTTGTACATACCGACTACAACTCGCCCCACAAAAACAGCTTCTTGTACAAATGTGATGGATTCGACGATAAATGGCAGCAGACCGCAGCCGGTCAGCACGAGGTAACCTACACCAACCTGAACCCCGGTGAGTATACCTTCCGGGTAAAAGCTAAGGATTACGCCCAGGAAGCCATTATTAAAATAGTGATCAAACCTCCGTTTTGGAAAACCGTTTGGTTTAAATCTGCCCTGTTTTTACTCATTTGTTTCGTACTCTTGATTTCCCTCAAAATCGTCATTACCCGACGCGAAATTACCCTGCGCTCTAAAGTTTTATTGTCGGAAAGAGAGATTTTAAGGCTCAACAATGAGAAACTGAACAACGAAATCGAGTCGCAAAAAACCGAGTTGATGCAGAAGGCCCTCGAAATGGCCCATAAGAACGAGATGCTCATCAGCATACGCGAAAAGCTTGAATCCATCAAGGATGAGCCCGAGCAAAACCGCTTGCAAGCCATTCGTAAATTAAGCCGAGAGCTTGAAAATAGCCTGGTTGGCGAAGAAAGTTGGGATCAGTTTATCGGTTACTTCAACATCGTGAACCAGTCGTTTTCGGTACAGCTGCTCAACCAGCATCCCGACCTCACGCCTAACGACCTGCGCATTTGTGCGCTCACCATCTTGAACCTCAGCACCAAAGAAACCGCCGCCTTACTCAATATATCGGTCAAGGGTGTAGAGAAAAGTAGGTACCGGCTCAAAAAACGGCTTAACCTAGAACCCGAGGATAGCTTGCTGGAATACTTGCGTAAATTTTCTTGATTTTTTTGGGCGTTGCGCCGCCTGTGGCGTCGCCGCTGTCCTACGGGGTTCGCTTTGCTCCGTGCTGCGCACCGCCCGCTAGCGCGGGCGCCCTCCGGCCAGCTAACGCAGGATGTCCAATGCGCCAGGTGCTTAACGCGCGCCCTAGGTCAACCTGCCCCTTCTGCGGATCAAGTCGCCGATAATGCTAAACTGCTGCCACAAGGTCGCCAATAGGCCAAATGCCCGCACGCTGATGTTGAACCGCTCTTTCACAGCACGTTTGCGGTGCTCGTTGCTGGCCCCGCCAAATAAAAAGCGCACCAGCGGTTTGGCCTCGTAAAAATGCTTGGTTTTGACCTGTTGCATCGAGCGGATACACCAGTCGATATCAGCTGCTATTTTCCACTGCAAATCATAGCGTTGCGCGCAGGAACGTTTTAATATCATGGCCTGGTGACATACCACCATGCCACTCATAAAGCTCCGGGCATTGAGTTTATCGGCGCTGGGCGTAATTTTATGCCAAGGCCTTTCCTCGCCTTCCGGTGATACAATTCGGGTGAGGCCATAGACTAAGTCGGCACCATTGCTGCCGTTCATGGCGGCTTCCAGCGCATCGAGGCTGTAAAACTGGTCGCCAGCGTTCATGAAGCAAACATAGTCGCCCGTGGCCAAGTCAAGGCCCTTGTTCATGGCATCGTAAATACCCTTGTCGCGCTCCGAACTTACGATGGCTATTTTATCGCGGTAGCGCTCCACGATGGCCATGGTGTCATCTTTCGAGGCGCCATCCACGATGATATGCTCGATATTCGGGTAGCTTTGTCCGCCCACGTTCACGAGCGTCGGCTCAATTTCCTTGGCGGCGTTGTAGCAAACCGTGATGACACTTACTTTAGGTTGTTGATGGTTCATGGCTGTGTGGGGACTAGTTTCAATAGAGCTGCAAAGTTAACTAAGTACTTTCAAATAAGTGCTTAATCCTTCGTGTAGCGCTCCGGTGTAACGTTCATGCTCGGGTTTCATCAGCACGCTGCGGAGTATCCGGCAGCGTGGGGTATCGGCTACCAAGCTGGGGTTTCGGTGCACCAATCGCTCGCTGGCCATGTTGTACACGCTCACAAAAATTGGGTTTTCGGGACTGTTCATCGCCGCATCAAACAAGGCTTGGCTTTGCTGGTCAACCGCTTTGGTATGGCTCAAGTTGGGGTAATATGCCACGATGTCCAACTCTGGCTCGGTGTAAACCTGCCATTCCTCCGACGCCTCCATGAGCTGGTAAAAATCCTTGGCGGCCTTCAAGCAAGCCTTCAAGATAAGCCCTAGGCCATCGTCGGCCTTAAGTGGCAAGCAACGCAAGGTAAGCCACAAAGCGCCGGCAGCCGCTCCTGGGCGAGAGCATTCCAGGCTAATTTCGCCCAGGTGTAACTCCTCCGAGGAGAAATATGTATAGGGCGAATCATGTTTATAAAACTGTCCAACGCTTGGGTCGCTGAACAACACACAACCGCAACCATAGGGTTGTAAGCCATGTTTATGCGGGTCGATCACCACTGAATCTGCCTGCGCGATGGCCCTAAAATGCCTGGCTGGCTTAAAGTCGGGCTCGTTTTTCAGCAAGGCGAAAAAGCCGCCATAGGCTGCATCCACGTGAATCCTGAACCCGTATTGTTGTTGCAAGTCTAAGGCATCGGCCAGCGGGTCAACAATGCCTAGGCCTGTCGTGCCCAAGGTAAACACCACGGTGCCGATATCGCCGGCTTGCAAGGCCGTTTCCAGCGCTTGTAAGTCCATGTGCCCTGTGGTGTTGCACGGAATTTTCACCGACTCGATACCCAGCACCGCGCACATGCGCTCGTGTGTATAATGCGCGTCGGCGCTAAAGGCAATCTTCTTGTTGGGGTGTATGCAGCGGGCCACCCAAAGGGCTTCGAGGTTGGCCACGGTTCCGCCGCCGGTCAAGTGCCCGAGGGTGTTTTGTGGCAGCCCGAACATTGCGGCAAACTGCTGAACCACTTCTTTTTCCATGTGGCTGGTGGGTGGCCCACCGTCCAGCGCGTGGTTGTTGGGGTTAATCATCATGGCCGTCAGGTAGCCCAAAACCGCCACGGGGTGCGGTGGTTTAAGCATCTGCCCGGCATAGCGGGGGTGTTGAAAAGGGTAATTGCCCAGCAGGCGTTGGGTATAAGTTTGCCATGCTTCGTCAAAGCGGGCCTGTGGCACATCCAAGGAGCTGGCGTTCGGCGCATCGCCCCATAACGACTGCCAATGTTGTATAAATTGTTCGGCTAATTCAAATTGCTGCTTCATGATTATGATGGATAAAGAGGGGTAAAAATAGCTTAAGATTGGTGAAGATTGGTGAATATAGGTAAAGGAGGGTGAAAATGGGTGAATATTGGTATTTAGCATTATATCAATTATAAAACGGCTGCGGAGCAGCCGTTTACAGCGTTAGCTGCTTGGAGGGCAGCGCCAAAGGCGCTGGTGCGAAGCACGGAGCGCAGCGAACCCCGGAAAGGAGCGACGGCGCGTCGCGCCGGAACGCCCAAAAAAAAAGAATAAATGATAAAATGAGTAAATGATGAATTGATTGCGGTTTTTAGCGTTTTTTGAATTTTTGCGTTTTCGCTAAATTAGCCTTTCGCAATCTTTAGCTAAAACAGCCTTTCGCAAATTCCCCTAATTTTACCCCCTCTTAGCAAAACACAGAAGCATGCTTGAAATACGACTATCCTGCGAACACTGCGACAAAGCCCTGCCCGGCAATACTACCGAGGCCATGATTTGCAGTTACGAGTGTACTTTTTGTAGCGATTGCGTGCAAGCGGTACTCCACAATGTTTGCCCCAACTGTGGCGGTGGCTTTGAAAAAAGACCCGTTAGGCCACATACACAGTTTGAAAAATACCCGCCCAGGGCCGATAAAGTGTTTAAGCCCGTGGCGCTCGACAGCTTTGCCATCAGGCAGGCATTGCTCCAAGACATACCGCCCAACGAGCGCTAATTTGCAAATTTGGGGCACTTTTTATGTGCTTACCATTGCTTTTGACTATTTTTACAGCTTCAATCAAAAAGAAACGAAATAGTTATGGCGAAGCGCGATGATTTTATTAGCAAGATAAACGAAGGTTACAACTTCGAAGGCGAGAGTTTGGTGTTGGGTGGCGCCGTGTTTGAAGGCGAGACTATTCCAGGCACCCAGGTTAAAATACCGCTCCGCATGATGAACCGCCACGGTTTGATTGCCGGGGCAACCGGTACAGGTAAAACAAAGACCTTACAGGTGATTGCCGAGCAGCTCTCGGCCAACTCGGTACCCGTGTTGCTCATGGATATCAAGGGTGACTTGAGCGGCGTGGCCGTGCCCGGTAACCCTAACCCTAAAATTGAAGAACGCCACCAAAAAATTGGCTTGCCCTACAGCAACGAGGGTTTCCCCGTGGAGCTGTTGTCGCTATCTGCCGAGAAAGGTGTACGCCTACGCGCTACCGTGACGGAATTCGGGCCAGTACTTTTTACTAAGATCTTGGGTCTGAACGACACGCAGGGTGGGGTAGTGGCCGTGGTGTTTAAATACTGCGACGACAACGATTTGCCGCTACTCGACTTGAAAGACTTTAAAAAAGCCCTACAATATATTTCAGAAGAAGGCAAGGAAGAAGTAGCCAAAGAATACGGCGCTATTTCTTCTGCCTCGGTTGGAACCATCATCCGCAAGGTGTTGGAACTCGAACAACAAGGTGCCGATATTTTCTTCGGTGAGCCTTCATTCGAGGTAGAAGACCTCTGCCGTATCGACCCTGATACCGGAAAAGGCATCATCTCTATCTTGCGCTTGACCGATATCCAGGACAAGCCCAAGCTGTTCTCAACCTTCATGTTGAGCCTCTTGGCCGAGATTTACGCTACCTTCCCTGAAGCAGGCGACGTTGACGCACCCAAGCTGGTTATCTTTATCGATGAAGCCCACTTGGTATTTGAAGAAGCCTCAAACGCCTTACTCGACCAGTTGGAAGCCATCATTAAACTCATCCGTTCTAAAGGCATTGGTATTTTCTTCTGTACGCAGAACCCTGCCGATATTCCAGAAGATATCCTCGGTCAACTTGGTTTGAAAGTGCAACACGCCTTGCGTGCTTTCACAGCCAAAGACCGTCAGGCCATCAAGTTGGCTGCCCAGAACTACCCACTCACCGACTATTACGATACCGCCGAGGTAATTACCCAACTGGGTATCGGTGAGGCATTTGTAACGGCCTTGAGCCAAAAAGGTGTGCCAACACCATTGGTACACACCATGTTGCGCGCACCGCAATCGCGTATGGATGTGCTATCGGACATGGAAATTGACAGCCTCGTAGGCAAATCGAAATTGGTGCGCAAGTACAACCAAACCATCGACGAAGAAAGCGCCTACGAGATTTTGAGCGCTAAAATAGATGCTGCCCAAGCCGAGAAACAACGCGCCGAAATGCAAAAACAGCAAGAAAAAGCAGCGAGCGTTGAAACAGGCCGTAGCCGTCAGGCACCGCAAACCAAATCTGTGGTAGAAACCGTGATGAAAAGTAGTGCCGCAAAATCGGTGCTCAACACGGTTGCCCGTGAGTTATCGCGTGGTTTGCTGGGTGTGCTAGGTCTTGGCGGTAAGAGCCAAGGTAAATCAACCCGCAAAAAATCTTGGTTCTAGCCTATGTTGCGCAAATTATTCTCGGCCTTGTTCTCCAAGCCCGAACGCTATGGGCAAGACCCCGACCGCTGCTACTGGAAAAGCCAAAACGCCAAGTTGGCCGGCATTTTTGCCGAGGCTTCAAAGCACAGCAATGTGACGGTATTGGCCTGGTTTGAAGACCTATACGAGGCGTTGAAGCAAGCACCCAACAGCGCTTCGGTTCGGGTCGACCTAGCCGATCGTTACCTGCTAAACCCGGGCAGCATGACCGGCGAGGTGGTATTCATTGCCGAGACTTCCCCGCTGTTCGACAAGGAGATGCAGCTTATCAATGTGCTATACCGTGCTGGTGTTGCCAAAATTTACGTGTATGCCTCGCTCGACGAGGACGTTTACCGCAGCTTTGGCTCTGAACGCATCCTGGATATACTGGATACCCTAGGGATGAAAGACGAAGAAAGCATTCAACACAGCATGATTGATAAATCGGTAGAACGGGCCAGAAAACGCATTGCTAGTCAAATGCGCGGCCCAGAACGTAGCGCCCGGACCAGCCAAGAGTGGTTCCGCGAAAACCAAAGCGTATAATTCCAACCCATTGTATATTCACCCCGTTTGGTTTGAGGAGTTTATTGTTGGTGGTTCAGCGTTGATAGATTTAACTCCCGGCTTCCAACTCCTAACTCCTAACTTCTAACTCCAAAAGATGCATCCGAAAGTAGAAGCCTTTAATTCATACCGTTCAGAGATGAACGAGAAAATATTGGGTCAAAAAAATAAGGTGTTGAACCGTTTTTTCAACCTCGATACCAATGCATACGAGGATGGAGCCATACCATCGCGCACCAAAGAGATGCTCGGTTTAGTAGCCTCGATGGTATTGCGTTGTGATGATTGTATTGCCTATCACTTGGGCAAATGCTATGAACAAGGCGTAACGACCGACGAGATTTTCGAAATTCTAGCTATTGCCAACTTGGTAGGTGGTTCGATTTGTATACCACATACCCGCCGTGCCGTTGAATACTGGGAAGCACTGCACCAAGCCTAACATGTACCTCTGCATCGACATCGGGAATACCCGTACTAAATTGGCCGTTTTTGACCCTCAAGGCCAACAACAACGCCACTTGGTATGTACCGATGAGCTGCTGGAACATGTAAAAGCACTACAGTTGGAGTTTGCCCCTCGTGCAGTTATCCTGTCGAGCGTTGGTCATGAAATGCCAGACTTGCATGCTTATTTGCAGCAAACCTTTGGTGCAGCTTTCATCGTTTTAGGAACGCAAACGCCTATCCCGTTAGGCAATGCTTACAAAACGCCCGAAACTTTAGGGAAAGATAGGCTTGCAGTGGCCTGTGGCGCCCGTGCTATGTTTCCCGACCAGGCTTGCCTGGTGGTGAATGCTGGGACCTGTATCACGTACGATTTTGTAGACCAATCGGGCGTTTACCAAGGCGGCAGCATTACACCCGGCATTAGAATGCGCTACAAGGCTTTAAATCAATTTACAGCTAAACTGCCTTTGGTAGAACCGGGTACCGTGCATGATTTTATCGGTAAAACTACCGAGGAAGCCATTTTGACCGGGGTACAGTTTGCCGCATGTAAAGAGATGGAAGGCTTTATGGCCGCCTACGAGGCTCGCTTTGGCCCAATAACGATACTAATTGCTGGCGGTGATGCAGAATTATTGCTCAGCCAAACTAAAAAACAGATATTTGCAGTCCCAAATTTAGTCCTAGTTGGACTTTTTAAAATCCTGACCTTCAATGTCAATATTACGAATTAGCAGCCTTTTGGCTATTTTGCTTACTTGCAGCATGGCGCAAGCCCAAACTACCAAAAATGGTAACTCTCCTTACACCCGCCTTGGATTAGGCAGCCCCTATCCACAGGGCGTTGCAGCACTGCAACACATGGGTAGCCCTTTCGGCGGCTATCGTTCATACTACCACTTGAACATGAACAACCCGGCATCTTTGTCGGCATTGCGTTTTACCTCTTTCGAAGTAGGTGGATTTTACGACGCAGCCTATGTCAAAGATAACGAATCGGGTGCTACAGGCCAATCACACGCAGGCAACCTGGGTTACTTGCTCATCGGTGCACCTGTAACCCGTCACTGGGAAGGCGCTAGCAGCGATACCTTGTTGAAAGTAAACCCTGTCCAATGGGGTATGGCTTTTGGCGTACAGCCACAATCGCGCATTGCATACAACGTTCAACAAGTAAATACCGATAGCGCCATTGGTCAAACAACCACCAGCTACTACGGCTCGGGGAATTTTCACCAGCTATCCTGGTCCAATGGGGTATCATACAAGAATACCTCGTTTGGATTAACCCTTGGTTACTACTTTGGTCGCTCCAACAGGAACACCCTTTTAGAGTTCGACGATGCTTCTTTGTCGAACGCATACTATTCTCGTTTGAAAGAATCTGAAAACCTGAAGGGCTTCGTGTGGAATGCAGGTGTGCAACATACTTTCGTGTTCGACAAGAAAAAAGAAGGCGAAGACCCCATGTCATTTAATAAACGCCCTAACCGTAGGCTTACCATCGGTGCTTATGGTCATAGTGCCCATAAAATCAATAACCTGCAAAACAGGCAGTTTGAGCGCATCAACCTGTACTTGGGCTTAGATACCATCCAGTCGGCTACCGAGGTGAAAACCAAGACCACCTTGCCCGCAACCTTTGGCTTTGGCCTTAACTTTAGCCGTAGCTACAATTACAACTTCGGTTTGAATGTAGAGTATAGCCAATGGAGCCAATACTCTGCCGAGACTGCCAACACCTTGAGTGTATCTGCCGGTATGGAATGGACACCTCAGTTCGACGAGATGAAAAACTACATGAAACGCGTGAACTACCGCTTGGGTGTTTTCTACAACCAAGACCCCCGTTTAGTGGAAAGCGCAGCGGGCGAAACATACCAGTTGACTAAATATGGCATGGCCTTTGGCTTAGGATTACCAATCATACAAAAAGCCAAGCCATCTTTTGTAAACCTTGGGGTTGAAATTGGACAGCTTGGTCACTCGAAACTCATCAGGGAAACATACTTCCGCATTACCGCTGGATTTACCTTGAACGATACCGGGTGGTTTGTACGACCTAAATTAAGATAGTACACCAGTTTAAAAACCCTTGCATCATGAAAAGAACATTTGAAAACCTCAAAAAAGCAGTTTACCTCAGCGTAGCCTTGCTGAGTCCTTTTCTGTCGAATGCCCAATGCGAATCCTGGGAAGCTTTTCCTAAAGGTGCCGAAACGGCCAAGAAGTACCACGTTATCTACCGCGACGACCTTAAACAAGGCAACTACGCTAAAGCCTTTGAAAACTGGTCGATTGTTTTTGAATACGTGAAAGCCCCCAAAGAAGCCCCAACGCGCCACTTTGAGGATGGTATAGCCATTTATGCCAAATTCATGGAAACCGAAACCGATAGCGCCAAACGTGTAGCTTACACCAGCAACATCGTTAGCTTGTACAACCAGATGGAAAAATGCCAAGGTAGCTTGAACGACTATCAACTGGCCTACAAAGCCTGGTACATGTATAACTTTGGTTACGACCGTAAGGCTACCTTCGAATCTTTCAACAAGGCCATCGGTAAATCAGGCGATAAAACCTCTTACTTTATCCTCTCGCCGGCAACCGCTATCGCGCTCGACTTGTTCGAGGCTGGCCAACTGGATACCGCCCTCACCGCAACCTTGGTAAAAGGTGTGTTGAGCGCCTGCAAGTTCAACATTGCGAAAGGCGACCCTACCTACAAGCCCTATTACGAGCAATCGTACGAGTGGATTAAAAATCGCTTGCATGGCCCTGACAAAGCCCTGATGGATTGCGGCTACTTCAAAGAAAAACTCCGCCCCATCTACGATGCCGACCCCAACAACCCAGAGGTGTACAACGCCGTTTACAACGAGTTGAAAGCCCGCGGTTGTGCCGATACCGACTCGCTGATGATGGAGTTTATCGCCAAGGAGCAAAAACGCCAAGCCGAGATTGCCGCCAAAGAAGCCGAGGAAGCTCGTATCCGTGCCCTGGCCCAAACGCCTGACGGTGCGGTACAATTGCTCAAAGAAAAAATTGAGCAAAGCACTTCCAACAGCGAAAAAGCCGAGTACCACTATCAAATTGCCCAGTGGTTGTACCGCTCAGGTAGTTTTGCCACGGCGCGCCAACACTGCTTAAGCGCAGCTTCGCTCCGTCCCTCTTGGGGCCAACCCTACATCATGATTGGCTTGATGTACGCCTCTAGCGGCGATGCTTGTAACCCTAACGGTAGTACCGGTTGGGATAGCCAAGTGGTTACCTGGCCCGCCATCGATATGTGGAACAAAGCCAAATCCATCGACCCAGGCGTAGCTGCCGAGGCCAATAAATACATCGGCATGTACACCAAGTTTATGCCGAGCAGCGAGGATATCTTTACCCGCGGTTTAAAACCTGGTGCTAGCTTTAGGGTTGGTTGCTGGATTCAAGAAACAACCGTTATCCGTGCTGCGCCTTAAGCGTATGTTTGGACTTTAGCCATAAAAAAGGCCAACTCCGCTTCGGAGTTGGCCTTTTCTTTTGGGCCTGTTTTTACTCGCCCTCGAATTTTAAATCGCTTAGCCGGATGGTTTTGTCGATAGGTTTGTTGCCATCCACGTCCCAAACCTCGAACATAATGGTAGGATCGTCTTGTTGCCACAAGATACCGATACGGCCAAAGTGATTCTGCATCACGGGCCCGGCAATCCGGTTAACGTTGGGCGTGGCAAAGCCCCAGGTAGAAGATAAACCACTGGCCGTCAGGTCGTAAATAGGGTATAAGCCCGGGTATTCCAACTTCGACAACTCCGCGTAGTGCACATCACCGCTGATAAAAACCACCCCTTCGGCGCGGGTTTCCTTGATGAGCTCTAGCATGCGTTTTTGCTCGTGCGGGAAATTAGCCCAAGCCTCGTAGCCGTTAAATTCAATCCCAAATTGTGAGCCCGAGCCGATAATGCGCAAGTCGGCAGGTTTGCGGAGCTCCGCTTCGAGCCAGGCCCATTGTTCCTCGCCCAAGAAAGTAGTCGTGGTATCAGTATGCGGGGCATAATCCAGCTTGTAGAAATAGCGTTTATCTTGGTCAAACTCGCCGTTGTAGCGCTTTAGTTTATCCCGGAAAGTACGGTTGTCCAGCAAAATAACCTGCACCGTGCGCTCGTTTTCGGTATAATAATACGCCGTGTAAATACCCTCGTGGTCGTAGCGGGCTGAGTTTTTTGGCTCCTTGAAAAAATCGAGGAAAATCTTTTTCGATTGTGCTTTAAAGGGATATTCCTTGCCGGCGTCGTTCTGGCCGTAATCATGGTCGTCCCAGGTCGCGATGATGGGCACATGCTTGGCCAGGTGCTTAAACGAGGGTTTGTTGCCCAGTTTGTTGTATTTTCGGCGCAGGGTAGCCATGCTCTTGGTATCGCCGTAAATATTGTCGCCCAAAAAAATAAACAGCTCCGGTTGGCGTTTCACCACTTCGTAAAAAATGGGCAGCGGGTGGTTTTGGCTGCCACACGAGCCAAAAGCAATATTGCTCAGCTGGGCTTTTGCAGGCACTAGGGCAAAGCTACAGCAAATACTAAAAAGTAGGGGTTTAAGCAGTTTCATGGGCTTGGCGTTTGGCACAAAGGTACAGGAAAGGACAAAAGGATGTGTTTTTTTGTGATTAGCGATTTGTGAATATTTATGTTTTTGAGGGGCTGTACTTAAACACCTTGTATCAAAATAAAAGGTCATTTCATCATTTACTCTTTTCATCATTTATTCCTTTTGGGCGCCCCGGCGCGATGCGCCGTCGCTACGTTGCGCGGCTCGCTAATCGCTCGGCCCGCGTTGCGGTCTGGCCCTGCGGGCCACCGCTCCACATCGCTGGCGCGACGGCTGCGCCGTTTTTGTCTGAACTATGATTTGTGTGATTTTTTATGATTCATGTGAAAGGCAAATTTTAGCCGTTTTTGATTTTTAGCGTTTTCGCGAATTTAGCTTTTGGCAATCTTTGTTTATCTTTGGACAAACGAACGTAGTGGTAGGAGGATGTATCGTTGACCAATGCCCGGTGGTGGCAGGCTCTGGAATTTACCTCGCGAAGAGCTCGTATAAATACTTGGAATACCGGGTTTGCCGCGTTGAGGTGACTTGCTGGCAGCAGGGTATACAGATGCGGGAGGCCGCGCCAAGCACCGAGGAAGATGCTTACTTGATATACCCCAACCC
>CAZDVQ010000006.1:0-113431 GCA_964508975.1 uncultured Saprospiraceae bacterium | reverse complement strand
TACCTAATACCTAATACCTAATACCTAATACCTAATACCTAATACCTAATACCTATTTCTGCCCACCCCTAACTTTGAGGACGTATGTTTTGATGGCATCGATAAGGCCATCCGGCAACTGGTAAGCGACAAAAGGGTATTGTGGCAAGACAATTTCAAAGAAAATGTATTCATCCAGCATTTTGGCTTCAATTGCTGTATGAAGCGCTTTAACGGCAGGGTCTTTTTTAGCTTTTTTATCCTCCGTGTTAACGAAGAGGCCAAGAAGCGCTTCTTTTTCTTCGAGTATAGAGAACTCTCCTTTTTTAGAGCCCATGGATGCTGCGTAGCCAGGTTCAAATGCCCAGGCAGCTTTGATCATGGCATAGCCGATCCAATCCTCGTGTGCTGTGATTTTGACTTCTTTAGGCCCGATACTATCCAACTGCATTTGCGGTGTAAAAACCCAATCGCTAGTTTTCAGCTTGTTGAGTTTATAGATGGCGTCAAACGAAAGCTTGATTCTGGGATTATTGCGGTTAAGGATAATGGCTGTCGTAATTTCATCCAGCGCTTTTTCAGGTTCGTCAGTTTGCACGTAGCAATCAGCAAGGAACCAATGCGCCATGTAATCAATTGGATTGGCCTTGATGGTTTTCTGGTACCACTTGATGGCATTTTTCCAATCTTTTTCAATACCATAGGTTTGGCCAACATAAGTCATTACCTTATAGTATGTGGGGTCGCTATCTAAGGCTTTAAGGTACATTTCGCGGGCTTTTTTATATTCGCCCTTCGTAAAAAATGATTCAGCTTGATCCGAATAACCAGCCGTTTCTTCACTGATTTCGTATTCGTGCGTGCTAAAGTTGCCCTTGCTGCCTTTTCGGTAAACGAAGTTGAAATTCAAGTTTGTGCTTCTGTCTTCCGGTTCTATAACCTCTTCCAACGAAGCGATATTATAGGCGACCACAGAGTTTTCCATGATTTTTAAAATCTCGGCAGGGGTGTGTAATTCTTGGGCTTGGCTTGTAAAGGTAGCCAAAGAAAGCAATAAGCTAAAAAGCGTAAAGGTCCTCATAATCGTATTATTTTTGATGATGTGTTGGATAGCGCTAAATTAGTTATTTATTTTTTAACATGCAAAATTTTCGAGTACGATTATAAATACAACATGGCCTGCGCCAGGGATAGTAGCGGGCGCCAAAGGCGCTCCCGCAGGGACAAGCAACGCGCAGCCGCGCATAGCCCGCCGCCGCGCAGCGGCGGGGCGCCCAAATCAAATTATCAAAAATGGCCTATTCGGGGTTCCACAACCACTCGCCATTACTGCCGAGATAAGCCGTTTTGTCGCGGTATTCTAGGCGGAACAAATTATCGCCAGCCGGCTCGATATACTCGTAAATGGCTGGTGCCAATTGCTGGCCAGTTACCCGACTAACGCCCAGGAACTGCGTTTGATTGACCAATGCAAAGCCATGCTCGAATGCCTCGATTTCATTGTATTTTGGCGGGAACCGAAACATGCCGCCACGGTTCATGATGGTCCAACGCCCCGCTACCGAAACGGGTGCAGCTTTTTGTTGGAAAGGCAATGCCTTTTCGAATTTATCGGCCGTAAGGGCATGCATGTCGGCATCAGCATAATAAAACTTGTAGGTTTTGTCGCGAATTAAATACAGCGAATCGGAGAACGCTGAAATCAGCGCATCGTCCAAGCTGAAAAGAATTTGCCCGGCAGTATCAATGGCCACCGAACGGTTGTGCTTGGGCTGATAAAGTCCCACACCCTCGTTAAAAGGCAGGCAGCGCACTTGCTCTGGCGCCAGTATTTCGCGACCAAGGGCGTTGATAAAACCGTAACCAGCAGGGGTTTGCACAATAGCAACGCCCTCTACAAAGTCCTCAATTTTATTATATTTGGGTACTACAATTTCCTCGCCTTGGGCGTTGATAACGCCATAATATTTATCAGCACGCACCACGGCCAAACCATTTTCAAACGGACCAATTTCGATGTATCGTTTACTTAAATCCTTCTTTAACAAGGCATTGTACAAGAAATAACTGCTTTGCTCAGTTTTAATCAAATATAAATCTGGCTGCCCCGTGAATGCAATTCCCCGATGTTTTGGCTTGAGTTGCCAGGTGCCATCAGCTTGGAGCAAACCGTAGTCGGTGCCCACTTTCACCACGGCAAGCCCTTGGTGAAAATCGTTGGCATCGGCAAATGCAGGCTCAATCACAAATGTGCCCTGAGGGTTGATAAAACCATATTTACCCTTGTACATGACCCAGGCCTTGCCCTCGCTGAAATTGCCTACCCGACTGAACATAGGCGGTATGACCAGCTCGCCCTGGGTGTTGATAAAACCCCAAAGCCCTTTTTGGAAAACTGCCGCCATATTTTCAGAAAATGGTTCGGCTTTTTTAAACTGTGGTTTAACCAATACTGTACCCGAGGCCGAAGCATAGCCCCAGAGTTCGTTCTGCCGAATCCTGAAAATACCGGTATTTAAATCTATAATCTTTTGATAATCAGTAGGTAAAACCAAAACACCCTCGGTATTGATACAGCCGCTTACTTTACCCCGCCGAACCGTTTTGACGAGCTTAAAATCGGTGCCGGGTAAATAGTCAATGAAGGCATACTCTATTGGGATAGTCATTTGCCCTTTGATATTTTGCATCCCGTACAGGTCGCCCAACTTAACGATACAATGTTCTTGGTGCACATCGCTGATATAATTATACTTAAAGGGAACGAGCACTTTTTTCAAGGTATCGATGACGCCCCAGAGCGGTTTTTCGATAAACAAGCTCCCGAGGTTCAAATACTGGTTCTCCAAAATTGGGTTGTCATCGGCTATTCCAAATGCTGCAAAATGGTTCATGGAGCTCAAGTAATTGCGTAGGCTCATCACGGCGTTGCTGGTATCAGCATCTATCTTCACCACGAGGGCCCCCACCTGTGTAGCGCGTGCCATACCATTTCTGAACTCATCGATATAGACGTAATCCTTGGCCACAATTCTACCAAATTTGTTGATCAAACCATGGCGGCCATTGGTAAAAATAACCCGGGCCACGGGGAGTTTTTGCTCGGTAAAATCGCTCATGAAAATGTGCACCATATCGAGCTGCGTCGTGAACTTACCTGCTTTATTGTTCACAACCCCGATGCGGAAACGCGATTTGTAGCTCACCTGATCAAACTCAAACTTAACCGAGCTGTTTAAAGCTTCCTTGACCACGGTAAAGCCAAGGTCTCGGAAAACCTCTACAGATTCAAACATGTAGTCGATGACCACCTTGCCAGTACTCCGGTTAATTAAGCCCCAGCGCCTACCTGGGCCTTGAACCCATTCAAAGTCCTCCAGCGTAGCATTTACAGGAGGGGCCGTGTTTAACTGGCCAGCCATCAAGTTGGCCATGTTGTTCGAGCTCCGCACCTTAATGGTCCTGAATTGTTCAAAATCCTCGGCACCAGTCAGGTTGCCCTCATCGTTGAACTTGTAAATTGACAATTTGCCTTTGTCAATGACCTTGACCGTATTGGACCAAAGGCTCAAAGAGTCAAACTGTGCCGGAATAATTTTTTTTCCTTGCTCGTTCAAGATACCTAGTTTATCGTATTGCCTAAAGATGGCCACATTGTAATCCAACAAGCCAATGTATTGATAATCAAATGGATGTTTAATATTACCCAGCGTATCAACTAAGCCCCAGCCTTCGCCTTCTTTGGCCCTCAGGTAGGTGCCAAAGGGCATGAGCTCATCATAAAGCGGCTCAAAAAGCACCTTACCATCCATTCGGGCCAGGCCTCGTTTCGATTTTTTGTACACCACGATAAAAGCCGTTCCAAACAAGATTCTAAAATCTTCATAACCTTGCAAAATGGTTTTGCCTAACCCGAGGTGATAAAGCATCTTTTCTGAGTCTTTCAACAAGATGCAAAGCGGACCATCAAACATGCTAAGCGATTGATAATCAATAGATATTGCAATTTTTCCCTTGCGATCAATCAAACCCCAGAGCCCTTTTTCGCTGACCTTGTAGTAGTTGGTATCTGCATATGAAAGCACTTGGTCAAAACTTGAATCACAGAGCAAACTACCATCAAATTGCACGATTTGCCATTTCCCGCTATGTTGATTTTGTACCAAATAGCCGCCATAATCCATCAAGCGCATTTCTGAATAAACCTGCGGCAAAACCCAACGTTGCTTTTCACTGTCCCACAAACCACATAAACCATTGCGATGTACTTTATACAAGCCGTTCGACAAGCGGCTAAATGCATCAAAATCCCCTTCTAGGATAAGCCTACCGTCTAGATTGAGCAATTTACTTTGCTTGTTATTCAATGCCCGAACGTAACCTGGGTTATTGGGTTCGTGGTAAATGCGGTCATACGCACACGGAATCGTTTCTTCGCCGTTGGGTGCTAGCAAACCACAACGATGTTGGCGCATCACTACAGTATAGCCGTTTGGATTTACCTCGCCAATCGCATCGTAACGCGTTTCGACAATGATTTTCCCCTCTGTGTTAATGAGCCCCCAACCGCTACCAGTTTTAACCGGCAACACTTGTCGGGCTTGTTGCGCCTGTAAAAGCGTAGCGCTCAACAAGCAGCAAAAGAGCATCCATGTATAGGGTTTACATCCAATCATCGGGTTATTCTTTTAGGGGTTATCGCTAGCAGATATTGGTTTATTATTTGGGCACCCCGGCCCCGTTGGTCAAGTTTACACTTGCCCAGCGGGGCCGTCGCTACGTTATGCGGGGCGCTGTTCGCTCGGCCCTGCGCCGCCTTTTTATAAGGAGACGTTCAACGGAACGTCTCTACATGGGCGGCTTGGTCTGGTGCGACTGGGCTAGAGCATAATCTCGTCAATCACATCTTGCAACTGAGCCAATGATTCAATTTTGCCAGGTTTGCGTTGCAGGGCTAATTTCACTTTTCCTGTTGCTTGGATTTTGGAAATATTCAATTGCTTGAAGGCTTCAGGCTTCATGAAAGCCAGCTCGTTGCCGGGTAAAATAGCCAACACATAAGGCGGATTAGTGTCAGAGAAAGAGAAGTTTTCCAAATCGCGGCTATTATAGCGCACAACTGCTTTACGTGATGTTTCGACCACAAAATAACTGATATTATCTGTATAATTGTTTTCCTCTAATCCCTCGATATCAAAACTAGCCTCAGCTACTACGCGGTTGGTGTTTTTCCAGTAATCCCAGTTAAAGATACCAAATTCGTTCACGGCAAAGGTACGTCTAAAGGCATTTTCTGATTGTTGGCGTTCCACCTCTTGAAGCCTGTTGCTGAGTTGTTTCTCGTATTTAGCCATTTTCTTCTCGTAAGCTGCTAGGGCTTTTTTGTAATCCTCGCCACGCAAAACAGGCTGTACTTCAAGCGATTGTTGGACCGTACCCTTGGCCAATTCGAGGCGGTAAATTCCGGCCTTGTCGGTTTTCTTAATCTCGGCGCTGGTCCAATCGGTTTCAAACACGCTTGGGTTTACGGCTGGGTCGAGTTTAGGGTCGGTGCCAGCATATTGCCAAACCACGCCGTGGAAGGTTTTCAGTTCTGGAAAAATGCTGTAGTTTACATCGATGTCAAATACAAGGTCGTCAGATTTGGCGCGTTTAGGCTTCATCATGCCTTTATCTTCTAGCATGGCGGCTTCTGTCACCACTGGCTTACCTTCGGCGAGACTGCTTGGTTCAAGTTTTTGGGCTAGGGTTTCCCACTTGCATTGTTGGGTACGGAGCACCAGGAAGTCGTATTCGTTGCCGGGTACATCGCTGGCCATATGAACCGTAATGGCTTGGCCTTTGGCTACTTCCAGTACTTTGCCCGACTGTTCGGCTTGGATATCGAACATACCAGCAGTTTGCAAATATTGTCCCGTGCGGGGGTCGTGCATGATAATTCCAGAAGCGATGATATCAGATGCATCGCGGAATTCGCGGAATTTAAGGTTTACCTCTCCTTTTACGATGTTGCCCTCGCTATCGCGGAGGGCATTGGCCGGTATTTCGATAACCGTTCCACTGGCAAAAGTTAAAGTTTGTGCCTTACCCGCATCGAAGGTTTTGCTGATGTAAGGTACGTCGATGCCAGCAAGGGCAGGGTCAACCGCCTCAGGCAAAGTAGTTTCAGTGCTGCTTAAGGTAGCATCATCGCCTTGGCCTTGTTGTGCTTGGCGTTTAGCTGCTGGGTTACAAGCCGCAAAAATGCCTAATAAAAGCAGCGGCAGGATAAATCGTTGAGTTTGGAGTCGTTTCATTTGATGTATTTTTGAAAAGCATGAAGCGTATAATAATGTCCTCTAACTAATGCATACTAGCTACAAAAGATACAGATGCAAATGATTTATTTTTTGGCGGGCAGTGCGCTAGCTGGCCGAAGGGCGCCCGCATCTGCGGGCGGTGCGTAGCACGGAGCAAAGCGAACCCCGTAGGACAGCGGCGGCGCGTAGCGGCGCAGCGCCCCAAAACAACTACAAACTATCAACTCCCAACTATCAACTAATGGTAAAGGCCACGCTCGATACCCGTCGGCAGGCCCTGCCCTCGATAGTATCTTCTAGGATCATGGATTGTGCGGTAGGCTCGTCGAATACCGCCTGGAGGTCTTTAATTACCCCCAGCGGCACCTTGTGCGCCACGCTGCGCTCCATGATGACAGCTGCCTCGAGTTGACCAAATGCCTGCGACAAGACCTGGTTCAAATCAGCCCGATTTTTAACCCGTAACACGTTGCTGTGGAACAACCCATGCTGCGCCAGTTGGGGTACATCCAACAAGTTACACAAGCCCTGGAACTGTTGATCGGTGCCCACTGCCGTTATAATCGATTGGTTATCAGCGCTCCTGAATACATCGCCGTATGGTGCGATGTTCGGGTGCAAAGTGCCCATACGCTGTGGCACATGGCCTTGCATAAGCCAGTTGGTGGCCTGGTTGGCCAAGCTAGCAATAGCCGATTTCAACAAGGAGGTCTCGATATACGCGCCCTTGCCCGTGCGTTCCCGCTGCCATAAAGCCAACAAAATGCCTTCTTTGAGTTGGTGGGCCGCCAAGATATCAATCAAGGCCACGGGCATTTTCACCGGCGTACGATCAGGTTCGCCGTTCATGTACAAAAAGCCAGATTCCGCTTGCAAAATCACATCGAAAGCCAAACGAGGATTATCCGGCCCAAAACCCGTGAGGTTGGCATATATAATTTTAGGGTTGATGGCTGAAACCGCCTCGTACGACAAGCCAAAACGCTGTGCCACCGATGGCAGGTAATTGGCCACCACAATATCGGTCTCGGCGAGCAAGGCCAACACCTGCTGCTTACCTTCAGGACTGTTTAAGTCCAGCATCAGGCTGCTTTTTCCATAGTTCACGCTGGCGTAATAGGCCGAGATAGGGCTATCCTTCGGTTCGGAAGGGAGTTTCCACTGCCGGGTTAGGTCGCCACCAGTTTGTCCGTTTTCGATTTTAGTCACCTCGGCACCTAGCTCGGCAAAGAACATCCCCACGGCTGGACCAGCCAGTACGCTAGCCAGTTCCAACACTTTCAAGCCTTTAAAAACATCTTGCATTTCTTATGGTATTAGCTGTATCACGGCGCCGTTGCTGGGCGACCAAACTTTGACATTGGTAGCGATTTCAAAGCGATTAGTGTCGCTTAATGCCTTGATTTCCTGAGCGTTGTTGGTAAATACCGAGCGGATCTCCATGCCTTGTTTATCTACAAAAATCCAGTGAACATGGTTCTCGCTTGTGCTGTTGCGGGTCCAGGTTTTATCATCGTCAGTAGGCCGCAGCGGAGCGCCCCAGCCACCTTCACCGATGTAAGTTACGCCATTTTTGTCGTCGCGGATAAAGCCTTCATCACTTCCGGCTGCCGACGATGCCTTGATAGGCCAAGTATATTTCAAGAGGTGGGCATCGCACTCGATAGCCAGTTTTACCTTGTATTTTTCAAACAGCGGGCACCAGAACATACGTTGGTCATTGCGCTCGTGCTTGCGGGCCGTGTGCGGGCGCGTAGGGTAATGGTACTGCACCATACGCCAGGTTTCGCGCGTGTGCGCGGCGAGGTCTTGCTCCAGCCACTCGGCTTGTTGTCCGCCCACGGGGATTAACGAATTAAGCGTGTACACCCGGAGTAAATCGCCGCCCACGGTAAAGGCATAATAAATACTGGGGTGTGGTGCGTCAAACAGCTCCACGATTGAGGCATTTGAAAACTCGTGGTTGCCCCTAGCTGGTACAATGGGGGTCATGCGACCATCGGCAGCGGTAGTTAGTTGCCAATCATCCAGCCATTCGCGCCACTGCGCCGTGTTGTCGATGCTGGTCATATCACCACCAAACAGCACAAAGTCAGGGCGTAATTTCGACACCAAGATGTTGGCTTGCTGGCGGGCCTGACGGTTACTGCGGGAGTCGCCCCCGGCTATAATCGACAAGCGTGCATCAGGTTTATCGGATAGCGTTTTAAAATGGTACCTTTTGCCCAGGTGCTTCGAATCGCGAATAACGAAGTAATACACCGTGTTGGGTTTCAGGTTTTCAAGGCGTACAAAGCAGTTGAGCATGCCCTTGGCCTGAGTGGTTTTGCTCACCACAGCCTGGAGCGGATATGCATCGGCGTTGGTGCCTTCATCTTGGATGCCGTAATATAATATCGGGTTTTGGCCGTTCACCTGGTTCCAAGCAATGGTCATGTGCGTGGAAGGGTCTTCGCGGATGATACAACGCAGGCGGTTAATACCGGCCTGAGCCACTTGCAGGTAAAGGCAAAAAAACAATAAAAGGACCAATCGCATGGGGGGTATAATTTGCGTAAAAATAGGGAGAAAGTTGGTGAAAATTGGTAAAATTAGGTGAAGGTTGGTGAAGGGGACTTGCACGCTTAACCCATATCGCCCATTTTAACCTAAATCGACTATCTTAACCCATATCACCTATCTTAAGCCATTTTAACCAATTTTTTGGGGGGGCGTTGCGGCCTACGGCCGCCACTGTCCGCCGGGTGCGCTGGACGCTTAGTGCGCGTTGCGCACCGCCCGCTATCGCGGGCGCCCTCTGGCCAGCTAACGCGAATATTGGGCTGGCGGGGCGATGTTTATGGGGAAGAAAGGCTTGGAAAAAATAAGATATAATAACTAATTTTGATATACTTTTTTGTTTATCTTTGCAAGGGAAGTTGAGGAAGGGAATTTAGGAACACTACCTTAGGGAAAACGCACCAGGTCCGCTGTGTATTATTTTAACTTCGCAAAGTGGGGTGGAAACCATGCCCTGTGCCAAATAATAATCAACAATAAAATTAAAATATGAATATCAATAGTATTTCAATAAAAAACTTTAGAAACTTTAGTGATTTCAGCATTGACTTCTCGAAAGGGTTTCAAACGATAATTGGTGAAAACAATATTGGTAAAAGCAATTTATATTGGGCAATCAGACTAATTCTTGATAGAGACTTAGCTTACAACGTAAGGAATCTAAACATAAAAGATTTTCATGGATTCAAAAGAGAAGCGACAATTGACGACCACATAATTATTAGCATTGAACTTTACAGCGAAGATCTAGCGTCATTCCCTACTTATCACTCGTTAAAAACGAGTGATACAACAGCAAGAATCACTTACTTATTTGCACATAAAAGTAAATTTAATAAAGATGATGATATTCCTGAAAATATTGAACTTTCCCAATTTAAATGGCAACTATTTGGAAGTGGTAATTCGTTAGAAATTGAAGATATACTGGCACTCAATTCAATTAGGTTTTCAGACTTGGATGGAATAAACCTATACTATATAAATGCATTCAGAAATATTAACTCAGACTTACACGGTAGTACAAAATCACTTCTCAGTAAATATTGTCAATCTCGAATTGATACAGAAGCTGAACTTGAAAGTGTAAAGACTATTCTTAAAAAGTCATCAACTGAACTAAATGATTTAGACTTCATTCCTGACATAGCTGAAAATATACAACAAAAAGGACAAAGCATTGCAGGGCAATATTTTTCTTTTCCAATATCTATAAGTTTTCTTTCAAATTATGACATTGATGCATGGAGCCGATTGAATTTATACTTTAGTCCAGAAGAAGGGAATAATGTTCCAATTCAAACTCTTGGACTAGGTCAGAAGAATATTCTATACCTAAGTTTATTCATAGCTGAATTAGAAAACTCTAGCAACAGGCACGAAATAAATATTCTCCTTATTGAAGAACCTGAAGCTCATTTGCATCCTCAATTGCAAAAAATATTGTTCTCAAATCTTAACGATTTGAAAACAACACAAGTTTTCATGACATCACATTCCACACACATTGCAAGCGACTGTGATTACAAAAATCTTAATATTCTATTTCGAAATGTAAATAAAGAAGTAAAATCATTTTCTCCTTTCAAAGATGGACTGTTATCCTCAAGAGAAAATTTACTACTTAAAAGGTATTTAGATGCAACAAGAAGTGAGATGTTTTTTGCATCAGCAATAATTTATGTTGAAGGAGTTGGGGAGCAATTCATTGTTCCTTCAATTGCGAAGGAAGTTTTTAATATCAATCTGACAGAACATAATATTTCCGTCATTCCGATTCACAGTCGCTATTTTGACCCTTATTTGAAAATAGTACAGAATAACAATTTAGAAATACCGGCAGTTGCAATTATAGATGGTGATGAAGACGAGCTAGAGGATGGAGAAGAAACTACAGCTGCTGTTGAAAATGCAAAATCATTAGAAGTGGCTAACCGAGTTTGTGTTTCATCTGGAACAAAGACTTTGGAAATCGATTTATTTCCAATTCCTGGTGTTAATTTTTATTATTTAAAACAATGCTTTGTTAATCTAGGTCATGAAAAGTCATACAATAATCTTATTGAAAAGATAAAGGATGACAATAGTTTATGGGAAACCGAATTAATTAAGCGTATTGACAAAACTTTAATGAAAGGCCGATTTGCTCAAGAACTAAGTTTATTGATAGACAAAGACTTTATTGTTCCTTCTTATATCAGCGAAGCCATTATTCATATTGCAAATTGTAAAAACATTTCAATATAGATGCTAAACTCTAAACAGAAAAAGGTTGCGTTTGAATTAACAGGGAACACTATTGTAAGTGCTTCCCCTGGTACAGGTAAAACAAAAACCTTAGTAGCTAGAGCTCAAAAGAAATTAGAGTCAATGCCAAAACATAAATCTTTGGCTTTAATTACCTACACGAATGCTGGTGCAGATGAAATTTCATCAAGACTCCATGCAGCTGAAAAGGATATTTTTATTGGCACTATCCACAGATTTTGTCTTGAATTTATTCTTAGACCGTTTTCTTGGATATATCTGTGGAACAAGCCACGGATTGTAACTTTCGATGAATTAAACGAGTTTATTGAAATCAATCCAGATATTAATTTAGGAGACAGCCCATTAGATGAATTAGGTAAAATCAAACGTCTTTTAAACGGCGAATTGGATGTATCTGTTGATTGGGGGGGAGTTGATTCTTTGGAATATATAGCTAAATTGTATTTTGGATTTCTAGACTCAAAAAAGGCAATTGACTTTAATGAAATTTTATACCGATCGTATAAAATAATATCGGAGAATCGTTTTATTTCTGATTCATTAGCCAATAAGTTTTATGAAATATCAATTGATGAATTCCAAGATACTAACATATTTCAATATGAAATTTTGAAAGCAATTAATAAAACACATACATGCACTTTCTTTATGGTTGGTGATGAAAAACAAAAAATATACAAATTTGCTGGAGCAATTGATAATGCCTTCGGAAATGCTTCGAACGACTTTAATGCTATAATCGAAAATTTAGACGTTACATATAGGTCTACTTCAAATATCATTAAGGGCTATTCATCTCTATTTCAAAATCATCCTAAATTGAAAAATGAATCCAAATATAAAGAGGTCGACTACAAAATCATAATTAGCGAAACTAGTAACCAAAATAACAATACATACATAAATAACACAATAAGTACACTAGTAGAAAAGTGTAATGCTTCTCTATCGGAGATAGCAATTTTAACGACTAGTTGGCGAGATGCTTTCAATATAAGTCGTTCACTTCGTCAGAAATATCATGTAGTTGGTTTAGGAGCTTTGCCACACAGAAGTATGAATTCATCTACTTTCGCATTAATTCGATGTTTGAGTAAATTTACATTTGCTCCAACGATAAGAAATTTGAGAGTGACAAGGAGAAATGTTGAATTACATGCATTTGAAAATAATATTTTATTGACCGAAAAAGAATTGACATTTTCTGTAAATTCATTAATTACAAAATTTAAAGACATTGACTTAGAAATTACACTAGTAACAGGGCTAAATCTTTTGAAAGACATATTTGAAGAAATATTTAAAATTGATAATTCTGATATTCAGGAAATTATAAATAGCATAAGTAACGAAGAAGCTGGGATATGGACTTTAGAAAAATATTTCAAAACAGTATCGGAAGTCGATGGAATAACAATAAATACAATACATCAAGCAAAAGGTTTAGAATATGAAATAGTCATACTTAATGGCGTTAGTGAAAACAGACTTCCATACCAAAGACTACTTGAAAGAGATGGAAATAATTGGATATACGAGCCACTGACAGACGAAAACCTAGAAAACGGACGAACACTTTTGTATGTAGGAATTAGTAGAGCAAAAGCAATTTTAATACTAATACATAATTGGAAACCGTCAATATTTATTTCGACAATTAAAGCGACAATTAATTAGAACAAATGACAATGGAAAAAGACGCTCAAGGGCACAACAATGAAACTTCCACCGGCACCATAGCTTACCCACCACTCCCCTATTAAACAAAATCTAGAAACCCCAAAGCACGGCAGCATTTGTTTTTTATATTTTTTTGTAGCTTTGTAAAGGCGCTGCGGCTTGAGGCATTCACCCTCTAGACAAAGCACACCCCGTTTGACTGTACTTTTAAAGCATACAAACTATAAGGGAATAATGAAGTATATTCGTACCCGCTTACCAAATAGCAATAACGAGCAGAAAAAAACGGCCTTGATACAAGTATCAAGGCCGTTGCGTTTATTATTCCTCGGGGGCTACCGATTTTTCAGGTTTGTTGACATCAAGTCCTTTTTCCTTAGCCCATTGTTCCTTGGTTTTGGAAGTCGTTGGCTTGGTAATGTTGGGCTTAGCCGCGTTAGGGTCGTTGCTCAAGGTTTTAGATTCGTCTTGTGCATACTTACCCGTTGTTGGTTTGGCAGCATCGGTATTGCTACCGGTAGTGGTGGTTTTACAAGCGCCGGCAGCAAAAGCCACAATAGCCAGCAGGATGAATAGTTTTTTCATGTTTTTGTCGTTTGATTGGTTAAGCATCAACGTTAGCATACTGGGCATTAGCCTCGATGAACGCGCGGCGTGGTGGTACCTCGTCGCCCATGAGCATAGAGAACACCTCGTCAGCTGAAATAGCATCGTCGATAGATACTTTGCGCAAGGTGCGGCGCTCGGGGTCCATGGTGGTTTCCCAAAGTTGCTCGGCGTTCATTTCACCAAGACCCTTATAGCGTTGTACCGAAACACCGGTCTCGGCATCACCGCCCAGTTCTTTCATGTAGCGGAGGCGTTCTTCATCATTCCAGGCGTAGGCCGATTTCTTGCCTTTTTTCACTTGGTAAAGCGGTGGCGCTGCAATGAAAATATAGCCTTGCTCTACCAGCGGGCGCATGTAACGGAAGAAGAAGGTCAAAATAAGGGTAACGATGTGGCTACCGTCAACGTCGGCGTCACACATGATGACTACCTTGTGATAGCGCAATTTATCGATGTTCAAGAAACGTTCGCCCTCGCGGTCTTCAATAGAAACGCCCAGCGCGGTGAACAAGTTCTTAATCTCCTCGTTCTCGTAAATCTTGTGCTCCAAGGCTTTCTCCACGTTTAGGATTTTACCACGAAGTGGCAAGATAGCCTGGAACTCACGGTTACGACCTTGTTTGGCGGTACCACCCGCCGAGTCACCTTCCACGAGGAATATCTCGCTGGCAGATGGGTCTTTCGAAGCACAATCCGATAGTTTACCGGGCAAACCTGAGCCAGTCAACACCGTTTTGCGTTGAACCATCTCGCGGGCTTTCTCGGCTGCATTACGCGCCGTGGCCGCCAAGATGATTTTCTCGATGATCAACTTGGCTTGGTTGGGGTTTTCCTCCAAGTATGCTTCCAGGGCAGCACGTACGGCGGTGTTGACCACACCAGATACTTCTGGGTTGCCCAACTCGCCTTTGGTTTGGCCTTTGAATTCAGGGTTAGGCACTTTTACGGCCACTACTGCGGTTAAGCCCTCGCGGAAGTCTTCACCGTTGATAGCAAATTTAACTTTCTTGAAGAAGCCGTTGTTCTCGCCATAGTTTTTGAACACCGTACTGATAGCGCGCTTGAAGCCCGTAACGTGCGTACCACCTTCAACCGTGTTGATGTTGTTCACAAACGAACGGATGTTCTCGCGGTAACTGCGGTTATAGGTCAAGGCAACTTCTACAAATACGCCTTTTTCCTCACCGTGAACGTGGATAGGAACTGGGATAAGTTTTTCCTTGTCTTTGTCCAAGGCTACAGCAAACTCTAGCAAACCACCTTCCGACAAGTAATGCTCTGTAACAAAATTCCCGTTCTCGTCGGTGTGGCGCTCGTCGGTCAGGCTCATTTTCAAGCCTTTGTTCAAGTACGACAACTCGCGCAAACGACGCGACAAAGTCTCGTAGTTATACTCCGTTTCAGAGAAGATACTGGCATCCGGCAAGAAGTGGATTTTAGTGCCCGTCCTTTCCGAGGTACCAATTACACGGGTATCGTATTGAGGAATACCACAGCGGTATTCTTGTTCAAAAATCTTGCCTTCGCGGTGGATTTCAGCCCGCAAAACCGACGACAAGGCGTTCACACAGGATACACCCACACCGTGCAAACCACCTGATACCGCATAGGTCTTTTTATCAAATTTACCACCGGCGTGTAGTACGGTCATAACGACTTCCAATGCCGATTTTTGCAACTTCTCGTGCTTGTCGGTTGGGATACCCCGACCGTTATCGAACACACTTACCGAGTTGTCGGTGTGAATCCATATATCAATTTCAGAACAGTAACCCGCAAGGTGCTCGTCGATAGAGTTGTCCAAGACCTCATACACCAAGTGGTGTAAACCCTTGGCATCCGTGCTACCGATATACATACCAGGGCGCATACGAACCGCCTCTAAACCTTCGAGGGCGGTGATATTACTGGCATCGTAATTACCGTTGTTGTTCGGATCTAAAATTTCTGGATTTTGATCTTCCATGGAATATTTTCTTCAATTTAGTTGATGCTTAAACCTTACAAAGTCGCAACTATGTATCGGCCTGCAAAGATATACTTTTTTTACGTAAAAATAACCCTACAAATGGCTCGAAAAACAGCAAAAAGAAAACGGTCTTCAACCAAGCTTAAACTATTGGCTGAAGACCGTTCCAAGCGCTTGAAAACGACTATTTTAGGTTGTTGAGGCTCACCACAAAACCTTCAATTTTATACTTTTTCTTGATGTTGGCTTTATAACTTTCGGCCGTTGCCTCGTCGAGGAATGGGCCTAAAACAACTTTGTAGCTCGCATCGTCGCCAGTACCCGCCACGTACACCAAGATATTTTTAAACCAGTTGTTTTGCAGTACGGCCACTTGTTTCAACACGCTGTCGTAATTGGTGTAAGTTGCCACTTGCACCCCAAAACCGCGTTGTTCAACCTTCAACACTTGAATTTTGTACAAGCCCTCGGTTTCCATGTTGCTCACCTCAAAGTTGGGGCCTTCTGGTTTTTTCTTAACTTCCTCTTTTTTAGGCTCTTCCATGGGGGTAAGTACCTCCATTTTAACCATGCCTTTGCCATCTTTTACCAAGCCAAGCGGCTCGGCTGCCGCACGCGACAAGTCGATGATCAAGTCGTGGTGGAAGGGGCCCCGGTCGTTAATTTTCACCACCACCGAGTTGCTATTGCCGCCATCAATGCGGGTTACCCGAACCTTGGTGCCGAAAGGCAGTGTTTTATGGGCAGCCGTTAAGGCTTCTTTGTCGTATTTCTCACCGCTCGCGGTGTTACGGCCATGGTACTTATCGTTGTAATAGGTGGCCAAGCCCGTTTCAGTCGTTTGGGCCATCATTTGCCCCGCATATAACAAACAGAGTAATAAAAGCAGTCTCATCTTGGGTTATTATTCGATTAATAATGTGTTTCAAGTTCCAAAGATAGCGTAATTGCTTTTGTTTTGTCAAGACTTGAGCGAAAAAGTGATAATACATATGATTGCCGACCCGCGTTTCGCCTTTGGGGAATTACAAATAACTAACTTTGCAGGGCAAACACTTTGCATCGAGCCCTAATTTTTTTTTATTTTTTGGGCGTGCCCCTCGCGTTGCTCGGGTCGCTCCCTTGCAGGCTCGGCTATCGCCTCGGTGCTGCGCACCACCGCTGTGCGGTGCCTTCCAGGCAGCTCACGCAATGATAATTATTAGTTATAAATTATTAATTATTAGGACTATACTGTAATTTCCTGGTGCGCTTACATCTTACAACTCACATCTCACAACTCACATCTTACATCTTACATCTCACATCTTACAACTAGTTTCATGTTAAAAATCGCTGCCATTGATATAGGTTCTAACGCCGTTCGGATGATGATTGCCGTTGTCCTGGAGGAAGAACCCCTGTATTTCAAGAAAGAATCGCTGATTCGGGTTCCACTACGCCTCGGCTCCGATGTGTTTAGCACCGCTATGATTTCCGAAAAATCAAGCCGCTTGTTTGTACACACCATGCAAGCTTTTTACCACATGATACAGGCCGAGGAAGTACTACATGTTCGGGCCTTTGCCACATCAGCCATGCGCGATGCCCAAAATGCACAGCCGCTCATCCAAGAAGTGTTCGAGAAAACAGGCATACAAATCGAAGTCATAGACGGACAAATGGAAGCCCAGGTTTTGTTCAACAGCGGAGTGTCGCAGGAATTATCCCCGGAGCAGGACTATATTTTCATCGATGTAGGCGGCGGTAGCACGGAGCTAAATATCCTCTCTGGTGGTCAAGCCCTTGCCTCTGAATCCTTCAACATCGGTACGGTAAGGCTTTTACAAGGTATGGATGTAAGCCAAGAGCTTGAACGCATGCAGGCCTGGATTTTGAAAAACAAAATCGGGTTCAAACAACTCACGGCCGTGGGCACCGGCGGCAACATCAACAAAACGGTCAAAATGCTCGACATGAAGGCTGGCGCTATCATTCCTGCTCAACGGCTCATTTCTCTACACGCCGAACTCCAACAACTCGACATAGAAGCCCGCATTCGCGAATGGTCTATGAACCCCGACCGTGCCGAGGTTATTCCACATGCGCTCTTTATCTACAACACCGTCATGGCAGCTGCAGGCTGTAAAGGTGTTTTAGTACCCAAAGCCGGCCTAGTTGACGGCATGGTAAGACAAATTTATTTAGATCAGAGAGCTGAGAGCAGAGAGCAGAGTGGGAAGCTGTGAGTTGTAAGATGTGAGCGCACCCGGAAACTACACCTTAGCCCTATAATCCATAATTTACAATTCATAATTAAATCGCGTGAGCGATGCGTAGGGGTGGGCGAAGCCCAGACCGCGAAGCGGGCCGAGCGAACAGCGAGCCCCGAAGCGTAGCGACCCGAGCACAGCGAGGGGCACGCCCAAAAAAATCAAAACATATTTACCCTGGCAGCAAACTATAATAACTCCAACAACTGCTGGTACTCATTTCGGATATGATGCTGAGGCTCTGGCTGTTGCGGCAAATCAGGTGTTGTAAACTCGGGGACAACCATTTTAACCACCGACTCGAATTTTGCAGGGCTGGCTGTGGCCAAAAACACGCCCATTTGACCAGGCGCCAACACCGATTTCAAGCCCAGAAAAGCCACTGCACCGTGCGGATCCAGGATATAGCCCGACTTTTTATAGGTAGCCTCCATCTGTTCCAAAATCTCCTTATCCGATTGGCTACACGCGTGCATGGCCGCACGTAAGGCCGCATGATCATGCCCAAACAAGTGCATCATGCGCTCAAAGTTGCTGGGATTGCCCACATCCATTGCATTGGCGTAGGTTTCAACCGAGGGTTTGGCCAGGTATTGCCCGTGCTGCCAGTATTTAAAAAAAGTATCGTTTGCATTATTGGCCGCCACAAACCGATGGATGGGCAAGCCCATGCGCTGTGCATACAAGCCCGCTGTAAGGTTGCCAAAATTACCGCTTGGCACCGAAACCACCAAGGGCTTTTGCCCCAAACTAGCTTGCAACTGGCTGTACATGAAGTAATAATACAACATTTGCGGCAAGAGTCGGGCCACGTTGATAGAGTTGGCCGAACTTAAATTCAGGCGTTTATTCAGCGCCTCATCCTGAAAAGCCCGCTTCACCATAGCTTGACAGTCATCGAAGGTACCCTCAACCGAAACCGCACGGATATTGTGCCCCAACGAACACATTTGGTGGGCTTGGAACGGACTAACCTTAGCAGCCGGGTACAATATCACCACCTCAACGTTGGGTACCTGGTAAAAACCATGCGCCACCGCGCTGCCCGTATCGCCGGAGGTTGCCACCAAAACCGTTGTTTTCACGCCGGGCTCCGCAAATTTCGACAAGCACTGCGCCATGAAACGAGCACCAACATCCTTGAATGCCATGGTAGGCCCGTGGAAAAGTTCAAGCACGGCAATATCGGTTTCAATCGTTTGCAAGGGGAAGGGAAAATTAACCGTATGGTTGACTATTTCCTGCAAATCCTCGTCGGTAATTGATTCCTCCACGAAAGGTTTCATCACCCTGAAAGCAATTTCGGGATAAGTCACCTGACTTAAACTATCCAAAAAATCAGGCTCCATTTTAGGGATGTATTCGGGTACATAAAGGCCGTTCCCAGGCGCTAACCCGTTCAATGTTGCGGTGCGGAAACTCACCGCCGGGCCAATTTGTTTGGTATTTAGGTATTGCATAAACTTGCATTAAAAAGGGCTATCCACGATATAGGCCCCTGGGTTGTGCTGAAGTGGTTCAATTAAATACTGCGTTTCGATGGCTGATTGCGCAAAGCGTTGTTCAAAAGCCTGCACAATTTGTTGGGCATCCGTAGCTTGAGTACAAAACGCAAAAACCGAGGGCCCCGAGCCCGAGATACCGAAACAGAGGGCATTGTTGGTCATGGCCAATGCCCGCATCTCGTCGAAGAACGGAATCATGCATTTCCGCGATGGTTCAACCAGTAAATCCTGCATGGCAGCGCCCATGCTGGCTGCATCATTTTGATACAAGGCCGACACGAATTGCCCCATGTTGGCCATCTGCTGGACCGTGCGGCCCAGGGGTATATGCCTCGGGCTGACACTACGGGAATCTGCAGTTTTGATGATGATATGCGGGTAAAAACTGAGCAAGGTTAAACCTGATGGTACCGGTAAGGAAAACATCTGGCCCTGATTAACCAGTACTAGCCCACCCAAAACGGCAGGTGCCACGTTATCCAAATGCGCCACGCCGCAAGCGACGCGCTCGCCCTCGGCCGCAAAATGCACCAAGGCCTGCGGCGTAAAATGCCCGCCTGATAGTTGGTTAAAAGCTACGGCTGCAGCCGCGCTACTCGCGCTGCTACTGCCCCAGCCGCTACCTGCGGGGTAGCCTTTCTTGAGCCAGATATCAACACCACGACTTTGTTGCAAGGCTTGCTGCATATGATGAATAACCACCGAGCAAACATTCAAGGTCACATCGTAAGGCAGGCCAGGATCGTTCACAATCTGCACAATTCGGTTATGGTCCAAATCGTTGTAGGCCACTTCAACATGGTCGCCGATACTGGCCAAAGCCATACCCAAAACATCAAAGCCAACATTCAAATTGGCCATGGTAGCGGGCGCAAATGCACATACTTTGTTCATGCTAATGATGGTTTACGAGGTACATCAAATCGGCAAATATACCACTGGCGGTAAGCTCTGCCCCGGCTCCAGCACCTTTCACGATGAGCGGCTGCGCCGCATAACGCTTGGTGTATATCGCCACGATATTGTCTTTGCCATCGAGCTTGTAAAAGGGGCTGTCTGGGCTTACGGCACGTAAAGCAACCTGTAACTTGCCTTGATCCATCCCAGCAATGACTTTCAATTTACAATTTTGGGCTTGGGCATTGAGGTACAATTGTTTAAAAGTATCCTCGTGTTGGGCCAGCGATGCCAAAAATTCGTCCACGCTGGGCTGTTGGATACAAGTTTCTGGAATAAATCCCTTGAACTGTGCATCGGCTAGTTCCAATTGATAGCCTGCTTCGCGTGCCAAGATGAGTATCTTACGGCGCACGTCCAGGCCAGTTAAATCAATACGTGGATCAGGTTCTGTATACCCTGCAAGTTGTGCTTGTTTCACAATGTCAACGAATGGGGCCTCGGCCTTGTACTCGTTAAAAATGAAGTTCAAACTACCCGAGAGTACCGCTTCAATCTTGTGGATTTGGTCGCCGCTCATCCGCAAGTCCTGTATGGTCTTAATGATGGGGAGCGCCGCACCCACAGCGGTTTCGTATTTAAAATGACAGTTTTTTCGTTTAGCGGCCACATGCAAGGCTTGGTATTCGGCCTGGCCTGCACTCAAGGCTATCTTATTGCAAGTAACTACCGATATACTCAAGTTAAACAGGGCCTTGTACAGTTGGCTCACCAGTTCTGACGCGGTATTGTCAACTACAATGCTGTTGCGCAAGTTGGCTTGTTCTAGTAGCGTTACCAGTTGCTCGGCCTGTTGGTACGCATTGCCTTGTTGTTTTAAAAATGGCAGCTGGGCATAATCTAAACCTTGCTCGTCGAATAAATATCGTGTACTGTTGGCTACGCCTACAAGGCACAACTCTACTTGAAATTGTTCGCGACAGTAAGCGGTTTGTTGCTCCAGCATACTTAAAAATTGACTACCAACGTTGCCGTTGCCAATGACAAAAAGGTGTACTTTTTTGCTTACGGAGCGGAAAAGTCGCTCATGTACCACGTTCACGGCCTTGCGCTCATCGCGCTTGCGCACCACGATAGAGATGTTGCGTTCTGAAGCGCCTTGCACAATAGCTTTCACGTTGATGTTGTTCTCGCCCAGCACGCTGAGCACTTTGCCACTCAAACCCACGCGCGATTTCATATTGTCACCCACCACGGCAATCACCACGTTATCGTCAGATACCTCAAACGGATTGATACTGCCCAGCAGAATTTCATGGGCAAAGGCTTCTTCTAGGGCTTGAATAGTCGCTTTCACATCGGCGCTTTGTATACCAATGCAGATATTTTGCTCAGAACAGGACTGTGCAATCATCAACACGTTCACGTTGGCGGCCTCAACAGCCCTGAACACCCGCCGGGCCGAACCTGGTGTACCCGTCAGGGCCAAACCAGAAATAGTCAACAAGGAGACTTGCGCCAAGGACGAAACACCTACAATATCAGCCTGATCATCACTGGGGCTATCGCTAATTAAAGTGCCTTGTTCCTGGGGCTTCAAGGTATTTTTAAGGTAGATGGGTATTTTTTGTCCCAGCAAGGGCTCAATAGTCGGCGGGTAAAGTACCTTGGCCCCGAAATAGGCCATCTCGAAGGCTTCGGCGTAACTCATCTGAGGTACCAAGCTAGCTTTTGACACCAAATTTGGATTGGCATTCAGCATACCGTCCACATCGCTCCATATTTCTAAAGCGCTAGCATTCAACAAACTAGCATACATTGCAGCCGAATAGTCGGAACCACCACGGCCTAGTAGCAGCAGATGGCCCTGCTCGTCTTTAGCAATAAAACCTGGGGCGATATAGCATTTCGATGTATCGATAGTACTACAGCGTTGCGCACTTAAAGTTTTATCGAGTTTAGCACTCAGGGTTTTGCCTTTGGCCACGATAAAATCGGGGCTATGCAGGTAATCCAAGGCCAAGCCCTCTTGTTGCAGGTAGAGTTGAATCATTTTTGACGAGAGGATTTCGCCTTTCGACATGATACGGGCCAGGCTGAAATCGCTCAGTTCTTGCAGTTTATACACGGCCTCGCAAATGGCTTCCAGCTCCATGTACACCTGTTGGATATGCAACATGGCAGCGGGGTGCTGAGGGGCTTGGAGCAGGGTTTTCACCCAATCGTGGTGCAGGGTTTTCAAGGCTTGCAACTCTGGCTCATAGTTACCCGCAAGTGCTTGTTCTGCAATATATTGCAACTTGTTGGTGGTACCCGACAATGCTGAAACGACCACGATAAACGGCTCGGATTTAGCCTTTAAAATATCGCGAACGTGCTGCATATTGGCCAAGCTGCTCACGCTGGTACCACCAAATTTAATCAATATCATAAACGGTTTTCATTTGATATAAAAAGATGGGTATATATTGAGGTCCAAACATACCATAAGGTTACAGATACTGCAAAAGTAAAAGAAATAATATGGATTTAGTCTCAGGAATAAAATACCTGCAAGCACTTGATGAATGTTTAAAGTTTAATCAATTATTCAATAGGTCATTTTATCAATTATTCATTTTTGGGCGCTGCGCCCGCTGACGCGGCCGCCGGTCCCCTCCGGGGTTCGCTACTCGCTCCGTGCGCTACGCGCACCCGCGCCTACGGCGCGGCCCTACGGGCACCTAGCGCAAAAGGCTACAGCAAGTATACCTCGGCTGCTTCAAGTTGGGCCACTTCGGCTTCGGGCCAGATACTCACTTGTACTTGACCGATACATTACAAAAAAGCGCCTGACCAAAACTGGCCAGGCGCTTTATCAAAGTATCAACGCTAGATTGAGCTTACTCAATCACGAGGCGTTGTGTAGTGCTGCGTTGGTTGTGGGTAACTTGTACCATGTAAACACCTGCAGCCAATGCTTTGGTATTCAAGCTGAACACTTGGCTACCGGCATTTTTGTCAAGATTTGCAGTTTGTACTTGACGACCAGCGATATCGGTTACCATAACGCTTACTGGACCGTTTTCTTCAAAGTTTAACTCGAGGCTAACTTGTTCGTCGGCAGGGTTAGGGAACATGCGAACAGCATTGGCGGTTTCGAAGCCTTGAGTACCTGTGGTTACTTGAACCGTAACTTCGGTGCGCTCAGAAATACAATCGAAGAAAGGCGCTTGTACTTCCCAATCGTAGAAGTAGTAGTAGTATTGCGCACCAAGGTCAGAATCGTTGATAGAGATCAAACCGTTGATATCGTATGGGTAAGTTACACCAGAGTTATTACGGCGTAAACGTGGTGCGTTATAACCGAAAGAAGTGTTGTTTTGAGCTGTATTGGTCGTAAGGTAATATTCTGTACCTTGTGGGATAGCAAAGTTCAACGTTACACGGCTAGTACCGGTTGGAATGTTTGCCGTAACGGACTGCAACACGTTACCAACAGCATCTTGCAACTCGATGATACGAACACCAGGGTTGTCGGTAGTAACTTTAACGCTTACCAATACAACATCCTCCAAAGCAGAGAAAATCATGCGTGCGTTGGTGGTATTACCAGAGAAAGCACTGTTACCCGAGTGGTTGATCATACCGCCAAAAGCGATATCACCGCCGTATTGGTAACGGTCTCCAACGTAATAATTGGTTGTAGTGCTCAATACTGGCGTAGTGAATGTAGGGCCAGTACCCAATACGTTACCACCTGTTGGGGCATCGTACCAAGTTAAATCGTTACCAGTTGCGTTTAATGTAACCGCAGCAGGCAATGCAATTGATTCATCGCTAGCTGTAGGTGCAGGAGCAGCAAATAATACTACATCAAGGGTGTTTGATGTAAAGGTATTACACAAACCTTGTACTTGAACGCTATAAGTACCAGCAGTTTCAGCTTCGATACTTGCAGTGGTAGCACCGTTAGACCATAAGTAAGACTGAGCAGGCGTAGCGGTCAAAGTAACTGAGTTGCCTTCGCAGAAAGTAAGTTCAGCATCAGCAGTGATTACAGGTGTTTCGATTGGGTCAACTTCAACAGTCAAGCTGCTAGAAGTACCAGAACAACCGCTGTTGTCGCTTACAGCTACCGAGTAAGTACCGGCTTGAGCAACAGAGATAGTTTGGGTAGTAGCACCGTTAGACCAAAGGTAGTTAAAACCAGCAGGGGCAGTTAAGTCTAGGCTTTGGCCAGTACAAAATGCTAATGGTCCGTTGTATGCGATAGAAACGTTAGGAGAAACACAAGTGTTTTCGATGATGGTGATGAACTGGTCAACACCTGGGTTAGTTACCACGTCAACGATACCTGAAGGCCAGCGTACGATGATTGAGTCGATGGTTGTAGCAGAACCCAAACCGAAGTTTTGGGTAAATGAGTTGACGATACCGTAGCTTTCGCCAGCACGTACTTCACGGATTTGGATACCCCAAGGGCCATAAGCTTCAACGCGTGCACCTACTGCGCTACGGTTACTTACTGTACCTTGTAGGTTTACAGCTACGAAGTGGTTGCTGTTGCCATTGTTCATCCAAACTGCATCGTCTACAGATGAAGGTGTGGTATAGATGTTGGCATAACCAGCATAGATATCAAGGAAACCGTCATGGTTCAAGTCGCCTATAGCGTAAGATTCCATGTCGTTATTGTTGAACATACCAGTAATTTCAGTGAAAGTACCATCGCCATCGTTGTGGAAGTATTGCTCATCGCTACCAGCTACGAGGATATCTACCCAACCGTCGTTGTCGAAGTCTTTCATCATACCTTGGATAGGCAGGACAGTTACATCCAAACCAGCGGCAGTAGTGCCATCGGTGAAGTTACCGTTACCATCGTTGATCATCAACTGGCTAGGTACGTCGTGGTTGGTGATGAAACAGTCGAAGTCGCCATCGTTGTCGATGTCGGCGAAGTCAGCAGTCCAAGATTGAGCACCGTTGCGAAGGCCGCGAGCAGCACCGTTCTCGGTGTAGTTGTTGTTGCCATCGTTTTCGAAAAGGATATTGATACGGCGTGGATCAGTTGGAGAGTTAACCCCTTGACGACATTTAGCGATGTAAAGGTCGAGGTCGCCATCGTTGTCGAAATCACACCAAACAGAACCATAGTTACCAGAGTTATCAGAACCGGCAGCAGGTGCAAGGTTAATCCAGTTAACCGAGCTAAAAGTACCGTTTCCGTTGTTGCCCCAGATACGTGAAGGACCGTCATCGTGACAAGCGAAGATGTCAAGGAAGCCGTCGTTGTTGATATCGGCGAAGTTTGAACCTTGTACGAAGATGCTACTATTGGCTACTTGCGAGATAGTCCAGGCGGTACCGTTTGCGTTAGCCATAGCTACTTTAACGTTATCGTATGAACCGCCCGACATGAAATCAACGTAACCGTTGTTGTCGAGGTCGCCAGCAACCATAGCCCATTGGCTTTCGTTCGACATAGAGCCTACGGTGATCGTTTGGAACGAACCATTGGCTTGTTGAATTTTGAGTTCTAGGTTGCGGCCTTGTGCCAAACGCGCCACATCATCGCGGCCGTCGCCATTAATGTCGAGGACAGCGATGGCAACCCCACTGCGATTGCCTTGCAAACCTAAGTCTTGGGTACGGTTGGTGAAGGTAGCTTGCGCTTGCATGCTGCCGTTACCCAAGAGCCCAATGAAAAAAGCTAATGAATAAAACTTGAATTTCATGGATAATTGGTTATTGAGTTAAAATGCTTAGTCTGAACAATCAGGCAATAAGGCCTTACAGGGCTATACACTTGAAAATCGGGCTAAAAGTACAACAAAAATAGTAATTACGCTAAGTGATAAAAATAATATTCTGTATTTGAGCTCAATACCTTGAAAAAAATCCAATGTTCGGCACTCGAAAACAGAAAAAATTGTGCACAAAGTGCTCGAATAGCTGCGTGAGGGGGCTGGAAGGCCGCGAAGCGGGCCGCAACGCGGCCGACCGATCAAGGAGCCTGCAAGCACCCGACCGACGGCGCAGCCGGCGGGCACGCCCAAAATAAATAAACCAAACAAAATAAAGTTCTGCTTGTTTATTGAACTCAAGCTTAAATAAATTACCATGAAATGGATTCCAATAACTGCATTGATTAGCCTATCTTGGCTGTCGTGCAAACCACAAACATCGAACACACAAAAAGTACATACCGATATGCAAATGAATGACAGTAGTGCCGTGGCCATATTTGGCGGGGGCTGTTTTTGGTGCACCGAAGCCGTTTTTCAACAAATCAAAGGCGTAATCAAGGTTGAATCAGGTTACGCGGGTGGCCAGGTTAAAAACCCATCTTACCGCGAGATATGTACGGGAACTACAGGGCATGCCGAGGTGATCAAGATATTTTACGATCCCAAGCAAATTACTTTTGCCGAGTTGGTTTATGTACATTTCAGGACACATGACCCGACAACGTTGAACCGCCAGGGTGCAGACCAAGGTACACAGTACCGCTCTGTAATTTTTTACCAGAGCGAGGCAGAAAAAGATGCAGCTTTCCAGGTTAAACGCGAAACAGAGGATGCCAGGGTGTGGCCGAACCCCATCGTAACGGAAATCACGGCCTTTACCAATTACTACCCCGCGGAGACATATCACCAGAATTACTACAACCAAAACCGTAGTCAAGGCTATTGCGTGTACGTGATTGACCCCAAGATGGACAAATTGCGCAAGGACTTAAAGGATAAATTGAAGGAGTAGGCCTTTTATTGACTCAACGCTTGCAAGGTTTTGACCACATGGTTAATCATATCGGGCGTTACATTGAGGTGCGTGACAAAACGAATGGTATTTGGGCCAAAAGCCGATGCCTTTACGCCATGCTGGGCTAGTTGCTCAAGCATTTGAGTTGCCGTGATGCCTCCTTGCAAGTCGAAGATAACGATATTAGTTTGAACAGGCTTGATGGATTGTACAAAACTACAGGAGCGCAGCGCGGTAGCTAGGGTTTGCGCCATGAGGTGATCGTCCTTGAGCCTTTCGATATGATTATCAAGCGCGTATATACCTGCTGCTGCAAGGTAGCCTGCTTGTCGCATGCCACCGCCCATCGACTTGCGAAGGCGTTTAGCCTGCTTGATAAAATCCTTGTTACCTATTAATAGAGAGCCGACAGGAGCGCCAAGCCCCTTGGAGAGGCAGATAGAAATACTATCAAAGGTTTGGCCGATTTCGAGGGTGGTGTTGCCCGACTCGGCGAGTGCGTTGAACAATCGGGCGCCATCGAGATGTAGGGATAGGCCATGTTTGCGGCAGGCGGCCTGTATGGACTGCATTTGTTGAAGGGAATAATAGGCCCCACCGCCTTTGTTGCTGGTATTTTCGAGTACAACGAGGCGCGATTTGGGGAGCCAGTCGTAGTCAGGATTAATGGCTTGCTCTACCATTTCGGCGTTAACGATACCATTTTCGCCTTGTAAAAGTTTAACGGCCAGGCCGCTGTTGGCAGCATAGCCGCCTGTTTCATACTGATATATATGTGCGGTATGGTCGCAAATAACTTCATCTAGCTTTTTACAATGTACCCCAAGTGCTATTTGGTTGGTCATGGTACCAGAAGGGCAAAACAGGGCGGCTTCGTGTCCGAACAGCTCGGCAGCTTTAGCTTGGAGGGCGTTTATGGTTGGGTCTTCGCCAAACACATCGTCGCCTACTTCAGCTTGGAACATGGCCTTGAGCATGCCGGGGGTAGGCTTGGTTACTGTATCGCTGATGAGATTGACCATCTGTATTAGGTATTAGGTGTTAGGTATTAGTGGCTAGTATTTGGAGACTACGAATAACCCTTTAAAACAAAGCTAAGCCCTAGAAACAAAAAAAGTGTAATCAGGACTGATTACACTTTAGCTCGGTACGGGCGGAGGGACTCGAACCCACATGTCTAGGACACTAGATCCTAAGTCTAGCGCGTCTACCAATTTCGCCACGCCCGTATAAGAGGATGCAAAGATAAACCCATGTTTTGAAATTTCGTTCCATTTTTTCAGATTTTTTTTCAAAAAAATACCCCACTGGCCTAAAGGCCAGCGGGGCAAATTCTAAAAAAGCTAGTAACCTGTAAAACTATTTGTTTACAATGATCTGAGCACCAAGAGCTTGTGCGCCAGTGCCAGTCAAGAAACCTTTAGCGAAAACGGTATATATTTTACCGGCTTCGAGGGTAATTGGATCAAGGTCGAGGGCTACAGTAGAAGTACCTGCTACGCGAACTTCAAGGTCGTAAGAACCGGCGTCCAATGGAGTGAAAGCAGTACCGTTTTTGAAAGTAACGCCACCGAAAACGGTTGCACCGCCGTCAAGACCTACATCAACACCAGGAGCGTTAGGGCTGAGGTGGATAAAACGAACGTGGGCTTTACCAGCTGCTGGAGCAGTCAAGTCATCAGCAAAAACGACAGCAGACAAGTTCGCTACTGAGTCAACCGCGAAGATTGAGTAGTTTTTGTTTGGATCGAGTGCCAAGTCGGCATTGATTACAGTTGTGCTAGTACCAGTTACATTCACTTTGACATTGCGTGTACCTGATTCAACTTCTAGGTAAGCAGTGCTGTTTGGGAAAGTAAGTGCGGCAGAGTTTACCTTGCTGTTGTCGATCAACAAATCAACACCTGGGGCGTCAGGAGAAGCGTGTGTAACCATTACGTTGGCGTAGGTCTTGTCGTCCTCTTTGTCGCAAGAAGTGGTAAATACAGCTACAGCAGCAAGTGCCAAAGTCAAAGTTAAAATTCTGTTTTTCATGGGAATCATGCATTTGGTTAATAATGAATACGAAACATGACCCAATTGATTTTTGTTTAACCTTTGTATGATTTATTTTATAAACCATTTTCAATTAAGAACAATATATGACTCACTAAAGAGTGATAAACATCTAATATTCAATACTATAAGCTATACTACATTAAATATATATAATTCGTAAAATAGGATAATTTTATATTTTGTTTAACTTTTAAAAACAAACATAACTGATAATCATTGCACAATTTGGGATATTTAATACATAATCGTGCGGCTCTACGCTGCTCTCTTAACTAATGCTGCGTCGCCCCCCTCCACTGCACAGGCCGCTGCGCGTCCGTTGGTAGCGGGGGTTGGGGCGAGCATCTTACAACTCACATCTTACAACTCACATCTTACAACTCACATCTATATAGTTGTGCATCCAACAAGCTGTTTAAATAGGTAGTATCATTTTCAAAGCCCAGTATTTGGATTTCGGTGACACCATGATCTTTCAGATATTGATGTAAACCAGTGTCCCGCAGTTGTGCTTGGTCAAAAAAGCAAGAATAAGTATCTATATCAGCATCTGAGCCCATATAAACATAATGGCTGATACGGTCATCAGCAATACCAGGTATCAAAGCAGCACCCATGCTACCCTGTACGGCGTGCATCACCTCTAGTTTTATAGACTGTCCGTTGTACTCAATAATTTGCCCAGGTTTTCGCCAAGGATGATTGGCGGCAAAACTCACATGTTTGGCCGGATGCCAGTGCATAGCGGCTATAACTAGGTCGAAGGACGCCATCAAAGTATTTACATGAGCCACAAACCCTTCAGGCTGTATCTGGGGCAAAGCGCCCATATCGGTAAAATCAATCTGTAGGTTAACGAGTATCAGGGCTTTCATGGGGATAGGCTTATCTGGATAAGATTCAAGGCCACAAAACTAGTATTTCAGCAGCAAACCGCGTACATTCGCGCTGTCAACACGTAACGGCATGAACGAAAAAACCAAACTTGGCCTTGAGCTACCGACAGATCCCCGCTGGGTGAACATGGCCGAGATAAGCCTAGAGGATATTTTGACCGACCACGCTTATTGCGAGCAAAAGGCTGCCACCTCTTGCATTACCCTTATCCAGCGTTATTCTGAATACGATGGCCTTGTTCAAGAACTATCGCCCATCGTGTCTGAAGAATGGAGCCACTTCCGAATGGTAGTCAACGAGATGGACAAACGCGGCATGAAACTCGGCAAACAACGCAAGGACGTTTACGTGAACAAACTGATAGAGTTCCAGAAAGCTGGGGTTACCCGCGATGAAGCCCTTGTTGAACGCCTGCTAACCAGCGCCCTCATTGAGGCCCGCAGCGCCGAAAGGTTCCGGCTACTCTCGCTGCACATCTCCGACGAAACCCTACGCCCTTGGTACCACAAGCTTATGGTTTCTGAAGCGGGTCATTACAAGCTGTTCTTGAACTTGGCCAAAAAGTACATGTCTGAAGATTATGTCATGAACCGCTGGCGCGAATACCTCGCCTTCGAGGCTGAACTGATGCAAGAACTTAAACCTCGGGCGGATAGAATGCATTAATTAGTTCTTAGTTGATAGTTCTTAGTTGATAGTTTTGCAATAAATATAAACCCCTACTACAAACTCCGAACTACAAACTATAAACTACAAACTATAAACTACCAACTCCGGACTACCAACTACCAACTATAAACTACCAACTAATATGAAAGCATACGTTTTCCCCGGACAAGGGGCTCAATTTGAAGGTATGGGCAAAGACCTGTACGAACAGTCTGAATTAGCACGCGAAATGTTCCATAAAGCCGATGAAATCGTTGGTTTTAGCTTATCGAAAATCATGTTTGAAGGCAGTGCCGAGGACTTGAAAGAAACCCGTATCACGCAGCCCGCCATGTATCTTTACCCGATTATCAAGGCCAAAATGCTGGGCGATGCCTTCAAGCCGGAGGCTGTAGCTGGTCACTCGCTGGGTGAGTGTACCGCCTTGGTGGCCGCTGGTGTATTGAGTTTCGAGGACGGTATGCGTTTGGTAAACATTCGCGCCAATGCTGTACAAAAAGCCTGTGACCTTGCCCCGGGAACCATGGCTGCGATCTTGATGCTGGACGACGAGGTGGTGGAAAAAATCTGCGCCGAGGTAAACGCTGCCGGCGATATCGTGGTAGCTGCCAACTACAATTGCCCTGGGCAGTTGGTTATTTCAGGTACACACAAGGGTGTTGAGTTGGCTTCTGCCAAGTTAGCCGAGGCTGGTGCTCGTGTTGTTCCGCTGGCCGTGGGTGGTGCGTTCCACTCGCCCTTGATGGAGCCTGCCCGCGCCGAGTTGGCCGCCGCCATTGAAACCACTACTTTCAATACGCCAAGCTGTGCCATCTACCAAAACGTTGATGCTAAACCTTGTACCGACCCTGCCCAAATCAAGGCAAACCTCATCGCCCAACTCACCGCACCGGTGCGCTGGACCCAAACCGTGCAAAACATGCTGGCCGACGGCGTTACTGAGTTTGCTGAGGTTGGCGGCAAGGTATTGCAAGGCATGATTAAAAAGGTAAACCGCCAGGTCCCTACCGAGACGCTTTAATATTGCTGTATCTTGCATCATCGGGCAAGGCTTGTCGTTCAGGTCTTGCCCGATTTTTTTTTGATTTGGGCGCCCCGGCTTCGCCGTCGGCGTGCTCCGGGGTTCGCTAATCGCTCCGTGCTGCGCACCAGCGCCTACGGCGCTGCCCTTCGCATGCCTGGCGCTTTTTAATTATGAATTATTGATTATGAATGAATTGAATCTAATAAAATCTACATTCTGCCCTCAGCTTTGCCCCCAATGATTAGAACCCTTTTTACAGCTGCCCTCCGGGCAGCCCCTTTTGGTAGCCGCGGGTGAGCGAAGCGTAACCCGGGGTTTTGATCGGCAACAGAAAACCCGTGGCGGCAAGCCCTTTAGGTATGTACAATACAGCAATCGCCACGGAACGGTAGCCGGACAGCAACCCGGCCGAGCGAAGCTCGGCCCAACCCACGCTACTAACGGACGCGCAGCGTCTGTGCAGTGGAGGGGGTCGGCGCGCAGCGTCCGGGAGGCGCAAAAGACCTTAATTCCAATTAAAATTTTTAAAAAAACTTGTACCCATTGCGCGGCGGTGCAATGTATAGACCCATTTTTAACGCTTACCGCCGCGCCTGGGCAGGTTGAACCTTGCGTTTTATTCCCCGGGTTGCGCTACGCTTACCCGCGGCTAGGACAAGGGGCTGCCCTACGGGCAGCTACAAAAAAGGTTCTAATCGTAGCCTTTTCAAGGAGAAGTAGATGCAAGCTCTACTGCTGCCGTACATCGTAAAATAATAATGCAAAACATTAATAATTAAGCACTTACAATTAAACCTTAGAAACGGCGGCTCTGCCGCCGCCAGCGGTAGCGATGCGGAGCGGTGGCCCGCAGGGCCAGACCACAGTAGAGCCGCCCAATCTGGGCGGCTAACAAGGGCCGAGCGATTAGCGAGCCGCGTAGCGTAGCGCCACGAGCGTAGCGAGGGGACCGCCCAAAAAAAATTCATGTATATATTTGTAAGGCATTTTAAAGCGCAACGTCTAATATATCCAAGGCTAAAACCAACATCCGACTTCAAAACTAGGTTACAATGCATGTAATAGATGCTAAAAATTGGGTTAATAATTACGCAGACTACCTGTATCGGATAGCCATGCTAAAACTCAACAATAAAGAAGAAGCTGAGGATATCGTTCAGGAAACGTTCTTATCTGCCTTTAAGCATATGGCGGGCTTTAAAGGTGAAAGCAGCGAGAAAACCTGGCTTACCGCCATCTTAAACAACAAGATTATAGACCATTTCAGGAAAAACAAGCCTGAAAAACCTTTTGCGTACTATATAGAACAAACAGAGGCATCATTTCAGCAACACTTTTTCGATACGTCAAATTTTGGGCGCTGGATTAATAAAATCACCTTGAAAAACAGTAGCGCCAAGCATACCGACAGCTTGTTGTTGGACGCTGATTTTGAAACGGCCATGAAACGTTGCCTTGACCATATGCCAGACAGATTGAAGCAGGTTTTCCTGGCTAAATACTTCGATGAGGTGGAGACCAAAGCCATCTGTGCGCAGTTCAACATTTCTGACGCCAACTTTTGGGTTATCATCTTCAGAGCAAAAACCATCTTTCGTGCCTGCTTGGAAAAAAGTAGCGTTATTTAAATTGTCATCCCATGCGTAATTACATTAATAAAGTCCTGAACAACTGCGCTGAAGTTTCCATGTTGTCTTTACAGCAAAACGAGGTCAAATTACCCCTGCAAAAACGGGCAGAAATGTATGTACATGTGCTATTCTGCAAATGCTGTAGTAGTTACATTCAGCAGTCAAAAGTGATTGATCTCAATTTGAAAAAGTATAAAGCTAAAATTGAAAAGGAGCCTGAAATAAAGGCTTCCGACGCATTAAAATCTAAATTAGAAAAAATAATTGAAGACAATTTGTAAGGTATTCGGAACGGTTACGACTAATTAAAGGAAGCCACAACATTGGGTCTGTACTTAGAGTATGTTTTGGAATCCTTTTGATTATTCAAACCTTAGAATACCTTTATGAGAAATTATTTTTTATCCTTTTTCTGCTTTACACTATGGTTTAGTGCCAATGGTCAACAAGTACCCTTGCAGTCCGTTGTAGAACACTTTACCAATACAAGGTGTAGCATATGCACCTCTAGAAATCCAGGGTTCCATACCAACCTAGCAGCACATCCATCGATGATGCACCTCAGCATACACCCGAGCTCTCCTTATGCTACCTGTATTTTGAGTCAGCAAAATACCGCCACGAATAATGCCCGTACCAACTACTACGGTATATTTGGAGGAACGCCAAGGCTGGTCATCAATGGCAATGTCGTTCCAGCCTCTTCAGACTATGCTTCTAGCAATCTGTTTAGTCCTTATTTGAGCATCACGAGTTCTTTTCAAATCAATGTGGACTTGATTAAAATATCAAACGACAGTTTGGAATACACGGTAGTCATAGAAAAAATGGATACCAGCAGCCTTAGCCAAGCCATACTTTTCTCTGGCAACCTTGAAGACACAGTGTTTGTGAATGGAGGCAACGGCGAACAACAACATTACAACGTTTTGCGATATGGCAGCCAAGAACAGGTAGTTTTACCGATCCAAGTGGGCGATATAGTAACGCTTACCAAACGTGTTGGTATTAAAAATTTCTGGGATTTGGAGCGCATGCAAGCCTTTGCCATATTGCAGTCTAGCAGCAACAAAAGATTAATTCAATCCGGAAAGAGCAGTTTATTAAACAATGTGATTGTGAGTATAGATACTCCATTCGATGCTGCACAAAAGGTATTATTTTACCCGAATCCGGCCTCAACTTTCATCTCCATCAAGGATCCGGGTTATGAAGAATATATGATTTACAGCATGTTGGGTGAAGTTGTTCAAAGCGGAACTATTACAGCAACAATCGATGTATCAGCTTTACCTGGCGGTAATTATATCCTACTTGTACAAAACCAGGAACGTACAGTAAGCAACACAACTATCTTAACGCTAAATAAATAATCATGAAAGCTAATAATAACTTTAGTAGACTTTTGCTTTTGTTTGGGCTTATGCTCTTTCAGGTAAGCAATACATTTGCACAAGCCAAAATACCAAACTACATTGCCAAACATATCAACGCCAACAACACCGTAGCGGTTGAAGGTTATGATGTTGTTGCTTATTTTACCCAAAACAAAGCGGTACAGGGTAAAGCTACTTACACCGCAGTAGTATCTGGTGTTAAGTATTATTTCTCGAGCAACGCCAACAAGGAGCTTTTCCTTAAAAACCCAACAAGCTATCTACCGCAGTACGGCGGATGGTGTGCTTATGCCATGGGAGATTCAGGCGAAAAAGTTGAAATTGACCCCGAGACATTCAAAATCGTAAACGGAAAACTTTATTTGTTCTATAATGCCTACTTCAACAACACCTTGAAGAGTTGGAACAAAGATGAAGGAAATTTAAAGAAAAGTGCCGATGCGAATTGGCTTAAAATCAACAAATAAAAACATTTAACATGAAACCAGTAACCGTTATCCTATGGGCCCTAAGAATTGTGGCCGCAGCTGTCATGCTACAAACTTTGTATTTTAAATTCACCGGTGCTCCTGAAAGCGTCTATATTTTCTCGACTTTGCATGCGGAACCTATCGGGAGGATTGGCTCTGGCATCGTGGAGCTGATAGCAAGTATTCTACTACTGATACCACGTACTACCTTTGTAGGTGCCATGATGGGGCTTGGAACAATGTCGGGGGCTTTACTGTCGCATATTTTCATTCTAGGTATCGAGATACAGGGTGATGGCGGGCAACTATTTTACCTTGGGGTTATTACGGCGGTATGTTGTGCTATTTTGGCCTGGGTTTACCGTGCACAGCTCAACATTATCTTGGCTAAAGTCCCGTTTTTACGCAAGTCCAGCTAACTTTGCGGTTAAATTTAAGCAAGCTATTACAAATGCACGTTTACATAGGACTAGGCAGCAACATGGGAAACCGCGAGCAACTCCTCGACGATGCACTTGCAGCTATCTACAAAGTTGTTGGCAAAGCCGTTTCTTGTTCTAGCCGTATTGAAACAGCACCTTGGGGCGAGCTTAACCAAGCCTCCTTCCTTAATCAAGTGGTTTGCGTAGATACCCCCTTACCACCGCTCAGCGTTATGGCAGCATTGCTCCATATTGAACAAGATATGGGCCGTATTCGAACGGGGAAATGGCAGGCCCGAAATATAGATCTCGACATTATTTTCTACGGGCAGCTTGTCATGGACGTTCCGGGCCTAACCCTACCCCACCCTTTTGCGCATCAACGGGCTTTTGTATTAGATCCAATCCGAGAAATTGCTCCAGATTTCATGCACCCGGTACTTGGGTTAAAGATTGCTGAGCTTAATCCCGCATGAACCATGGATTATATACACGCAAACCATTGATATTAAATCTGGTACATTAGTGTGTGTTTGGGTCAGCCAGCCCAAAAACCTGCGTTAGCTGGCCGGAGCGTGGCCGCGCAGCGGCCAGTGCCGCAGGCACCGAGCGTCCAGCGAGCGCGTAGGACAGCGGCGGCGCGCTAGCGACGCAACGCCCAAAGAAACGTCTTACCGCTCACAACTTACATCTCACATCTCAAATCTTATCTAACTACCGTTACAAAGCCCCGTAGGAACATATCCTTGTTTCGAGGTCCTTCTATCCTGACTTGGAAAACATAAACCCCTGCGGGTAGGTCTTGTCCAACGTTATTTTCTTTACCATTCCAGGCTTCGTTAGGGTTATTGGTTTCAAAGATTTTTTGTCCCCAACGGTTGAAAATCCTCATTTCAAACTGATTGATATTTTCAAAGAAGCCCACACCCATAAATTCATCGTTGACCCCATCGTAGTTGGGGGTCAAAGCATTGGGCAAAAAGTAGGTATATTGGGGTTCAACATCCACTGGTTTGACTATGGTATCTGAACAGCCTTCAGCGTGAAACACCACGAGGGTCACGTATTGTATTCCGGTATCCGGGAAAACGTATATAGGGTTTAAACGTGTGCTCCGGTCGCCATTACCAAAGTCCCAATTGTAAGTACTTGCATTATTGGATAGGTTGGTAAACTGTACCTCCGGGCTAAAGCTCGTCGGGTTATCTGGGCTGAAATCAAAATCGGCGAATGGTACAGGCCGTACATATATTTGTCCGAAGTTTTCATTAGAAATACAGCCCGTTGGCGATGTAATGGTCAAGCTGACGGGATAAGTGCCTGCATTATAGGTATTGGTAGGACTTATGGCGTTTGAGATAGTCCCATCCCCTAGATCCCAGTCCAGTGTATAACCGTTAATTGGGTATGAGGTATTGGTGAACGTATGGGTATAGGGTTCACAAGCGTTACCACTCGGGAAATTCACGACGATTTCAGCGGCCGGGAACCATACAATTTGCCGGACGGTATCATCTACACAACCATTAGAGTCGGTTACCGTTAACGAGATATTGAAGGTATCGGCACTCAAGAACAAATGCGTTGGGTTTTGAAGGGTATCGCTGCTATTGTCATCAAAATCCCAATCCCAGGCTACAATTGGGGCTCCCCCATCGGCAAAGGATAAATCTACAAATGGAATGCTATCGTTTACGCAGGGTGCCGGTAAGGTAAAGTCAAAATCTGCGGTCAATTCCGGAAAAAGTTCGATGATTACCTCTGCCGAGTCAGAGCAACCCACGCTGTCGGGGTTTACAATCAACAGGGCTGAATAACTGCCGTAGCCAGGGAAAGTAACCGTTGGGTTGGCCGCGTTCGTGATGAAAGGGGCACCAGCTCCAAGGTCAAACTGCCACTCATAACCAAAGATGTTCTGCGGAATCCCGCTGGCATTAACGAAAGTAATGGTGGTAGAGTCGCCACAATTACGAAGCAAAAGCTCCTGCGCATCGGTTACGATTGACGATTGAATATCGGCAAAGACGTTTACCACGCAGTTTACCACGTTAAATTGGAAGTCGCGGCGCAGCACACTCAAGAGGTTACCTTGGGTATCATATTCTTCGGCACAAACACCTACCACGTATTGCCCTAATGCTTGCGGCCTACCCGTGATGAGTCCTGTAACTGGGTTAATATTAATCACGGGGTTGCCTGCCATCGGAGCTGTTCCGGTAAACGGCGGAATATAATTCACCGTACCGTAAGGCGGTGGCGCAGGAGGATTTGGCACAACCCCGCCAAAACTCGTTGAACCTGGCGCTTGAATAATGGGGCCACCACCTACCAAGGGGCTGCAAAATGAATAAGTAATTTGATTGCCATTCGGATCGGTAGCAGAGTGGTCAAAATCCAAGGGGATACTATTGCATACGAAAATGGGTGGGAAATACCTGAACCGTGGCGAGCTATTACACATCTGTAGTGCCCTGTTGGTCAATGTAATGGTAAAGGTTGCACCCACATCATTAGGCGTGAATATATTGTTGATGGTGGCATTGCGGCAACAACGTTGGTACACAACCGTGTATCCTACAGGGTCAATAGGCAGGTTTGCCACAAAAGTGTATGTGGCTTCATATACTTGTATACCTGTGGGTGGGCTAACACAAGGTTCATCAAAGGTATTGGGTACGAGTATACCCGTGGGCGAATTAGGCTGGATTTCGAGCACCCTGAACGGAAACTGTTCATTGCCCCTGTAGATGGCAATAAATGCTGGTGCATCAAATGAAGTTGCGGCATTAGGCCCCTGTGGATTGCCATCGCGATAAACCTTCATGGTAAAGCGATAATCATTGTTGCCTAGGCAATCGTAATACATTTCGCCGCCCACTATGTGCGCTGCATGCAGCGCATTGTTGAGCAGCAAGCTAATACCTAGCAACAAAATATAATGATGTAATCGTTTCACAGGATAGCAGTATGATGTTTCGTGGCAGAAGCCAAGTTAATTAGCAACGTTTAATTATAACCCTTAAAGTATCTACAAAGTTGAATTTCTTTAGGCGAAGTTATTCGTTGATAATTAATTTTCGGGTGGTGCTCATGTGCTCATTCATAAAAACAACATAGTAAAACCCTGGGGCCAAATCATTGATGTTCAAGGTTTGCGGGACAACATCAGTATTTTGAACTACTTGGGCTACCAGGCCATTGATATGGACTATCTTAATTTCAGTCCAAGCAGTACTACTCGAGATGTAAACCTGCCCGCCTGTGGCCGGGTTGGGGTAAATCGTTACCGTAGCGGCATCGGCTGGCTCGTTTGTGCCAACAAACAGGTTTGGCCACCTGTTGTCGGCCTGTGGGCCGCCCCAGATAAGCGTGGCCAAGTAAGGATTATCTACAAAAGGATTCCTATTGCCTTGGCCATAAGTGTTGTTGGTATTGCCCAGGTAAGTATTGCGGTTATCCTCGTATGCCGAAACAGGATCGTCGGCGTTCCATTCCAACAGAATCTGAAGCATATCGGGGTCTATGGCCACCACGCTGCCCGTGCCCACGCCAGTTGGTTTGCATTGGCTTGGATAGCGCAAATAAAGGTACATTAGCACACGGGCCACATCGCCTTTCCATTCGTCGCCGGGGTAAAAATTAGCCCCGATAACAGCCGAATTACCCGAGCCACTGGTAAATTTTTTGTTGCCCCTCAGGTTATTCCGGTCAATATCGGCAGCCCTTACATGATGGGCATCGGTGCCTGCACCGGGCACGCTTGTACTCAACGACGGTGTACCGAGGCTTGCGGCGTACACGTGTTCACGGTTCCAAACACATTCCAACACCGTGGGCGTTGAAGGCTGATCCGCCTCACGGTGTCTTTTGCGGTGTTCATCCGAGTTGTTCGAGGTGCCGTAATTGGCCTCGTCGGTATAGCTACAAATATTGTTGCTGAAGCCGTAAACTAAAAAAACATTTGTCCCGTCAGCAGGGTCAACATCTACAATTTTAATTGCATTTTCGGCTTCCGCATAGGTAAGTAAACGGGTGTGCGAGCTGGTGATTTTGGTAGCTAGGGCATCTTTTAGGTTTAAGCCAGTTTGGTTCCAGTTAAAGCCATTGTAATATGGGCTCGCGGGCGCCCCTTGCTGCGCAAAGGTAAACAGAGAGCTGCTCAACAATAAAAGCGTACAGATTTTTTTCATGTTTAAATTTGTTTAGCTGCTGCATGCAAGTAGCCAAGTTGTCTGGATGGCAGCGTGTAGATGCAAAGGTAAATATAATTTCCGTTTGTTGAATTCTTACCCTAGCATGAGCCAATGTAACATATTGATTTGGGCGCTGCGCCGCTTCGCGTCGCCGGTCCCCTACAGGGTTCGTGCGGTCGCGTTGCTCCCTTACGGAGCACTTCGTGGTTCGCTTTTCGCTCCGTGCGCTACGCGCACCCGCGCCTTCGGCTCGGCCTTTCGGGCACCTAGCGCGGCGGCGGACAAGCCGCCGTTTGCGTTAGCTGGCCAGAGGGCGCGGCGTAAGCCGCGGTGCGGAGCACGGAGCAAAGCGAACCCCGGCGGACAGCGGCGGCGTAAGCCGCAACGCCCAAATCAAAAAAAACAAAAAAGGCTACTCTTTGCAGAGTAGCCTTTCATTATTTACACGAGTGATTGATTACAAGCCCATCGCTTTGTAAGCTTCAACAACTTCGCGAACTGCTCCGGCTGATTTATGCAACAAGGCTTTTTCGTCAGCGTTCAAGTCTAATTCAATGATTTGCTCGATACCGTTTTTGCCCAATTTAACGGGTACGCCCAAGAACAAGTCGTCGATACCGTACTGGCCAGTCAAGTGTGCACAAACTGGGAAAATGCGTTTTTCGTCGCGGATAATCGCCTCGGCCATCTGAGCAGCAGCAGCACCCGGTGCATACCATGCCGATGTACCCATGAGGTTCACCAACTCGCCGCCACCAACTTTAGCACGCTCGATGATAGCGTTCAATGGCGCCTCCTCGATCAATTCTGTAACAGGGATACCTGAAACAGTGGTATAACGTGGTAGTGGAACCATCGTGTCGCCATGACCACCCATCAACACCGCTTGGATGTCTTTTGGCGATACATCCAAAGCCTCGGCCAAGAATGCACGGTAACGAGCGGTATCCAAGATACCTGCCATACCCATCACGCGGCTCGAATCAAGGCCAGATTTGGCAAACGCAGCGTAAGTCATCACGTCAAGTGGGTTCGATACCACAATGATGATTGGATTAGGGGTATATTTCAAAATGTTTTCGGTAACGCTAGCAACGATTTTAGCGTTGGTCGAAATCAAGTCGTCGCGGCTCATGCCCGGTTTACGAGGAATACCCGCAGTGATAACTACTACATCTGAACCCGCAGTCGATTCGTAGGTATCAGAACCTGTCAAACGGGTGCTGTAGTAATCAATAGGGGCTTGTTGCCAAGTGTCAAGCGCCTTACCTTTGGCCATGTTGCCGTTGATGTCGATAAGTACAACTTCATTTACGATGTTGTTGTGGGCCAATACGTTAGCACAGGTAGCACCAACGTTTCCGGCGCCCACTACGGTTACTTTACTCATGATGGTAGATTATAATTTTAAGAATTATTTGTAACGAGTTTTTCGTACTGCAAAGGTATGCAATTTATACGAATACATTTAGAATTCTAGATATATTTAAAGCTACCTTTGCAGCATGTTTTCAAAAGGTATCCAATACATGCTGGCTGGCACCCTGGCCTTCGCCATAATGCAGCTCAGCGTGAAGCAGCTCAAGAGCTTGCCCATACACGAAATCGTACTTTTCCGCTCCATCATTTCCATTGTATTGAGCCTTTCTTGGATCTGGTACAAGAACATCCGGCCAATCATGGGCCACAACCATAAAGTACTGTTGCTACGGGGTATTTTCGGCACCACGGCCCTGTTTCTATTCTTCAACACGCTCACCAACATTCCCTTGGCCACGGCGGTCACGCTGCAATATTTATCCCCCATTTTCACGGCCATATTCGCGGTGTTCATCCTCCAGGAATCACTGCCATTCAAATCAGCCATGTTCTTCTTGCTCTCCTTCGCGGGCGTTTTGATTATACAGGGTTTCGACCAAGAGTTAAGCTGGTTTTGGCTCGTTGTAGGGGTCATTTCATCTATGTTTGCGGGCTTGGCGTACAACTGTATCCGCCTGCTCAAGGATAGCGATCACCCCATCGTGGTGGTGCTGTACTTCCCTATCGTGGCCATACCGGTCATGGGCCTTATGACTTTATTCAACTTCGTTATGCCACAACCCGACCAGTGGTTTTGGATATTACTGATGGGCTTATTCACCCAAGCTGGTCAAGTTTTCATGACCCTCTCCTTCCAGGCCGAGAAAGCCGGCGTGGTTTCGGTACTCAAGTATCTCGGTGTTTTGTACGCAGTAGGCTTCGATTATTTCCTATTTAACCACAGCTATTCGCCCTGGGTTTTCGTAGGAATGTTCCTTGTGGTGCTGGGTGTCGTGGCCAACGTTCGGCTTAAACCAGCTTGATTGTATATTTGGGCGCTGCGCCCGCCGAGGCGGTCGCCGTTACGCTTCGCGGCTCGCTATTCGCTCGGCCCTGCGCCCTTCGGGCTTGGTCTGGCCCTACGGGCCACCGCTGCGCATCACTAGCGCTTCGGCGGACAAGCCGCCGAGAAGGCCTACTCCTCCAGCTGAAAACCATAGTCGCGCTCTACTTTAGCGATACGCGTTTTGTACTGCTTGTACCAATCCGAGCGCCCTTTTTGTTGCGCCACCAAGTGATCGGAATGTTGTTTCCAGTGCCTAATCGACTCCAAGTCAGACCAATATGAAACCGTGATACCAAGTCCATCCCGGGCACTTTCTTCCCCTAGATAACCCTCCATGCCTTGTGCAAGTTCAAGCATCTTTTCAGCCGTTTCGGCATAGCCATTGTCTAAGTCCGTTCTTATCGAGGTAAAAATTACAGCGTAATATGGGGGTGCAAGTGTTTTGGCTATCATGGTTGCAATATTAGGTGATGGAGTGAAAATTAATCTAACTTAAGGGTATCAATACGTATTAACGCGCCAAAGTTATCAAAAATCTTAACTTCAACTTTGTCGTTTAAAGTTGGGTCACTGCTGGTGTAGTGCAGATAGACCATTTCCTTATACTTTACCAAGCGGTTTTGAACTATTTTATATACTACAGTTGAGTACCGAAAATGGCTGCTTATAGTTTGTGATAGTGTATCAATACTGATATTTCTAAGCGCTACTTTAGAGTCAAATACCAGTGTTTGCTCATGGGAGTCATAAAACATGATTACACAATCATCGCCATAAGTGCCGCCTTGCGGGACTCTAATTACCAAATCTTTGTAACCATCATTGTTCAAATCTATCTTTTCAAGTGTCATTGCTGCCATACCTAAACCTATCGGAATCTGGTACTGTAAATCAATGCTTACATCTTTAAATTTGAATACTTTAAGCGTTGTATCGCAAAATACAGCATACCGTTCATTGTTGATTTCAAAAATAGAAATACATAACGTTTGATCAACACAGTCATGCATCGAATCTACATTATGGTACAACGCCAAAGTCCTAGTATAATCGTTCGAGCATACGCAGAGCGTAGCATTGCTATTTAAGCTATCATTTGGACTTGAAAAGTAGTATATGCTGTCACAGGCTTCCTGTTCTGAAGCCTGCATATTTAGTTGCGCACAAGCGCTCAGCAGTCCAAGACAAAACAATAATGTTAAATTTTTTAGCATTTTAAATACAATTATCCTAGCTAGTAAATACCTAGCTAACACTGTAAGGTTATTACAGAACAGCTTCGATGTCATCAATCGAAACACCCAAAATCCCTGCTATTGTAAGGTTATCTAGGCCATGTTGTTGCAAGGCCAAAACCGATGCTTTGAGCAAAGCCTCTTTTTGGCGGCGTTCTTCCTCCTTCTGGCGAGTTGCTTCCTCCTTCTGGCGAGTTGCTTCCTCCTTCTGGCGGACAACCTCATCTTTTTCCAAGATAGCTTGATCTTTTTCACGGACTGCCTCGTCTTTTTGGCGGACCACTTCGTCCTTCTGGCGAACAGCCTCCTCTACTTCCTGTGCTACCTGCTCAAGCTTAGCTTTAGCGTATTCCATTTGTTTTTCCCGGAATAGGAGTAATTCCTCCAGATCCTGCTCTAGCTGTAGTTTACGCTCGTAAACTTGGTCTTTCAAGGGTTTTTGTAAGTACTTAACCATATCTAAAAAAGCTTTGGGGATTTTAGAATCTTCAATTTCAAGGATATAACGCTTTCCTGGCACCACGTTCGATTGGTCGAAAAGGCTCAAAAATTGTTCCATCATCGTCACAGGTTCCTTGGGTAGCCGTTTAACCTGCATGATATAGCAGCTGTGTACCACGGCGTCTACAAAAGAGCATTCCACATCCATAACTGCCTGGGTTGACAAATTTACAACTTTATTTTCAATTCTGACGGCAAGTGCTTCAATTTCAGACAAGTTAAACCCTAGCAGGTAAATCAGAACGATAGGAACTGGTTGCTCCGTCACCTGTATATCAATGTTCACGGGGGTGTTCGTATGCATGTACGTAGAGCCGATATATCTTCGGAAACGGTCTATATCGCCCGGGTTTCTTGCTTTTTGAAGCTCGATCAAGACCTGTTCTTGCCTACCATCCTCCTGTTGAATGGTAGCCTTGAAATCCAAATGAAAAACATCAAAACCTAATTGCTCGGAGCGCACAACAATTTCTTGCTGTTCCAACTTCAAGTAAACAACTGTTTTTCCTATAATGGTGCCAATGACCTGCCGCGCCAACTTGTTGTTGAGCATTAGGTACTTAAAAGCATGGTCGTATAAGGGGTTGGCATATTGCATGGCACAAAAGTACATGCCAATCAACCCTGAAAAAGCTCAAATTGTAGCTCAAACTTTAGCCTGCCAATCCATGTTTTACAAAACTAATATATTTATTATCAGCTATTTAAATACTATATTACGAGTCCTTTTTTGAAGTAGCTTGATAAATTAGACCCAATATCTAACTTTTATGCTGAAGTTAAACTGTAAGGCTTGCTGCGTTAGCTGCTTGGAGCGGGCCGCTGCAGGCGGCAGTGCGTAGCACCGAGCGACAGCGAGCGCGGAAAGGAGCGGCGGCGCGTCAGTAGGGGCGTATTGCATACGCCCCGCGTAGCGGCGAAACGCCCAAATCAATCTTTATTCGCTGAGTATTGGTACTTTTACGCCGGGCTTGTCGTTTGATTTATCGCGTACCTGCGTTTCGAGTTTGTAGGTTTTGTGCAGCACGATGGCCACCACTTTGATGTCTACATCTACCGAGGCCATCATGTTGTCATTGGTGAGTTTAAAGCTGAATGAGCCCTGTGTTTTGTTGATTTCGCGACCATTGGCCACCACCGTGTTGCCCTCGCCTAGCTTGAGGTTTTTGATATTATCGACCAAAGTTAGCAACTCGAAATTAATGTTGTCGCCCTCGGGTGCAGCCGCGAAAACCGACACGCCCTCGATGGCCAGCAAGGCCAAAGCGCCGTAACTAGCCGGTACCAAACCGGTAGCCGTACCCGCAGCAACCAAGCCCTTGGTGGTCGCTTTTTTATTGGCATCGTTGTACCAAGCCGAGCCCGACGGGCCCACATTAATGGTGTAGGCCCATGACAAAATCTCCTTGCTTTGCAAAGGCGCCTCGGCATTCGGCAAGTACTCGTTTTTGGGTAAGTTGAAGTTTACCCACGACTCGTTGGAGCCGTTTGAACTCATCTTGGGATACACCCGCTCGATACGGTCTAACACCGTTACTACGCTTGTATCAACCTTTTCGAGGAGGCGTTTAGGCTTGGGCAACTTGATGGTATCGGACGGGAGCACCCATTTGACTGAGGTGTTAAAAGTCAAGGTCTCGTAGCCTTTCGGGATACGTTGTATGTTCACCTTGAAGGTACGACCTTTGGCGCCCGCCGAGTTGTAAAACCTAAATTCGTAAACGGCGCTGCGGGTTACATACAACTTGAGGTCCTTGATGATAGACACATCGAGGTTTTTGTATTTGACGCTCGAAGGATACTCGATGATTTCAATTGATTTGAGCTCCTTTTTGTCGAGGCTCTCGAAGTTGAGCAAAATCTGGTCGCCCTCAGCAAAGCCGTAAAAGACAGATTCTGTGCTTTTGGCATCTATTTTCAAACTGAGTTCAGCCACGTTGAGTTTAGTCTGTGCAACTAAAGATAGGTGCAGCATCAAACCCAGCGCCATTAATACATGTTGTACTTTCATCTTGGTAATATTTTATCCTTGCAAAGTTAAGGTCTTTCTCGTTCTTTGACGATTGTTTGTAAAAGTCATGTGCTTTTTTTTGCCCGAGTACTTATAAGTACCAGGACGGAAATATTCAATAGTAAAAACTATCATATTTCCAGGCATACTGTGTTGTAAAAAGTGAACCGTAGGCACCACTACGCTTCATTTTTACGCCTTGTCTGCCAGAAAATTTGCTGCGTTTTTACCTATCAATATTTCTGACCTGGTACTTTTATAAAATTATTCATTATTTTTGCTTGAAACGGTTCAACCGTTGGGATATACCATATTTTTTCATCTTTTAATACGCCTTGATATTGATGGAGTTATACACACTGACCGAAGAAGAAGAAATTAAAGTCATCCAACGTGCGTACCGCAGGCTGTTGCGTTCTATCCGGGAAGAAATGAGCCCGGCCGACAAAAAACAGGTGCGCGAAGCTTACGAGATGGCCGTGGATGCCCATAAACCTCAACGCCGGAAATCGGGCGAACCATACATCCTGCACCCTATTGCCGTGGCCCAGATTTGTGCCGAGGAAATGGGCCTGGGGCCTAAGGCTATTATCGCGGCCCTCCTGCATGACGTGGTGGAAGATACCGAGATTTCGCTCAAGGAAATCGAAAACAAGTTCGGCTCTAAAATCGCCATGATTGTTGACGGCTTGACCAAATTCACGAAGATTATTGACGCTAAATCAACCGACGAGGAAGAGGAAATCCCAAGCTTTAGCCTCCAGGCCGAGAACTTCAGGAAGGTACTCCTTACCATGGCCAAGGATATCCGCGTGGTGATGATCAAGATTGCCGACCGCCTGCACAACATGCGTACCCTCGGCTCGATGCCAATACATAAACAGCTCAAAATAGCGTCTGAGACCACGTATGTGTACTCGCCACTGGCCCACCGCCTGGGTTTGTACGCCATCAAGTCAGAGTTCGAAGACCTCTGCCTCAAAATAACCGACCCTGAGGCATACAACTTCGTGACCCAAAAGCTAGACGAAACAGACAAAGACCGTAGCGCTTTTGTCAACAAGTTTGTCAAACCCGTAAAAGATGCCCTTCAAACCGACGAATTGAAATACCGCATCTCGTCTAGAGTTAAGTCTATCTATTCCATCAGCAACAAGCTTAAGAAAAAGCAAATTCCCTTCGAGGATATCTACGATATTTTCGCCATTCGGGTTATCCTGGATGTACCCAAGGAGAAGGAGAAATCGGCCTGTTGGCATGTGTATTCTATCATCACCGATATTTATACACCTGTGCCAGAGCGCTTGAAAGACTGGATTGCCGTGCCCAAGCAAAACGGTTATGAATCGCTGCACACCACCGTGATGGGCCCATTAGGCAAGTTCGTGGAAGTGCAAATCCGTACCGAGCGCATGGACGACATCGCCGAGCGCGGCCTAGCAGCACACTGGATTTACAAAGGCGTAAACGCCGATAATATCTTCGACAAATGGCTCTCGCACGCCCGCGAGGTGTTGGAAAACCCCAACTCCGATGCCATCGAGGTACTGAACGATTTCCGCGATAACCTATTCAACGACGAGATTTACGCCTTTACCCCGAAAGGCGAGATGCGCTATTTTTCGAAAGGGGCCACGGCCCTCGACTTCGCGTTCGATATCCACTCGGAAGTGGGCCAGAAAACAAAGTCGGTCAAGGTAAACGGTAAGCTAGTTCCACTCAGCTATGAGCTCCGCAATGGCGACCAGGTGGAGGTTATCACCAGCAAAGGGCAGAAACCAACCGAAGACTGGCTCAAAATAGTGGTCACGGGCCGTGCCCGCTCGCGCATACGACAATCGCTCAAGGATGAACAACGCCGCCTCGGTGAGTTTGGCCGCGAAACACTGGAACGCAAACTCAATAACTGGAAACTAGAATTCGAGGAGAATATAGATTTCCTGGTGAAGCACTTTGGCTATAAAAATCGCTTGGATTTTTATGTGGCCATCGCTAACGAGATTATCTCGCTCAACGATATCAAGGTCATACCTTCTGAAAATGGTAGACTGCATTTTGAAAAAGTACAGCAAAGTGCCATCCATAAACCTGAAGAGGAAGAGGTTTACCGTGGCTCCCGCGACTACAAAGGCAAGGCCAAGCTTTTGATCGACGGTGTGGATGCTACTATTTTATCCTACCAACTAGCTTCCTGTTGTAACCCGGTCCAGGGCGACGAGGTGTTTGCCTACGTGTCGGGCAGTGGCGGCGGCGCTAAAATACACCGCACCAATTGCCCTAACGCCGAGCACTTGCAAGCCACTTACGGCTACCGTATTAAACGCGCCGAATGGGTTGATAACGCCGAGGCCTCGTTCATCGCCACCATCCGCATCAATGGTATCGACGACCTGGGCGTGGTGAAACGCCTCACCGATGTGATTGCCGACCAGCTCAAGGTAAACATGCGCTCTATCACCATGACCGGCGACGAAGGCTATTTTGAAGGTACTATCCAGGTGGTAATCAATAACCGTGACCAGTTGCATTTGATTATCCGCTCCATCAAGGCCATCGACGGGGTAAGCTCGGTGCAACGGGTGGATGAGTAAAATGAGATAGGAGTTAGGAGAGAGGAGAGAGGAGAAGATAATCTATGACCAATCCAGATTAGTCATGGTGTGAACATTGCCCTATTTTCATTGTTCGGTGTTCATCGTTCATTGTGATTATTGCGCCTCCCCCCGGCGCTGCGCGCCGACCCCCTCCACTGCACAGACGCTGCGCGTCCGTTGGTAGCGGGGGTTGGGCCGAGCTTCGCTCGGCCGGGTTCATCGTTCATTGTTCATAGTTCATCGTTTAAAGAAGCGCCTCCCCCCGGCGCTGCGCGCCGACCCCCTCCACTGCACAGACGCTGCGCGTCCGTTGGTAGCGGGGGTTGGGCCGAGCTACGCTCGACCGGGGCCATCGTTCATAGCTCATCGTTAATCCTTTATCTCCTTTCGGCATGGAAACAGTACTTATCGCAGGTGGCTCGGGCTTAGTAGGCCAAAGGCTTAGTCAAAAACTTCAAGCTAGTGGTTATGCCGTTCGGCATTTAAGCCGCAGCGCTAAGCCTATGGCTATTTTCCCTGCTTTTGCGTGGAACCCAGCCCAGGGGCAAATAGATTTGGCCGCTTTGGATGGTGTGACTAAAGTTATCAACCTAGCAGGCTCAGGCATTGCGGATGCCCGTTGGACCGATGCCCGCAAAAAAGATTTAATCGATAGTCGTACCGAAAGTGTCAACTTGTTGCTAAGCACTATTGCGGCACACGCCCCACAGGTCGATAGCTTTGTATCTGCCTCAGCGGTAGGCTTTTACGGTAATACGGGCGATGCTTGGGTTACAGAAGATAGCCCAGCTCAAAAGGGTAATTTCTTATCGGATACTTGTCAGGTTTGGGAGGATTGCATTTTCAAATCACACAGCTACAACCCGCGTAAAATAGCCTTACGCATCGGGATTGTTTTATCGAAAGATGGCGGTGCTTTAGCCAAGATGTTACCTTCATACATGGTCAGAATGGGTGCATACTTTGGTGATGGCCAGCAGTTTATGCCCTGGATTCATATCGACGATGTGGCCGATATGTTCATCTTTGCCTTAACACAAGGCCAAGCGGGCATCTATAATTGTTGTGCGCCCGAGCCCGTGAGCAGCAAAACGATGGCCTATGCTATTGCCGAGGCCAAAGAACAAAAAGCACTGATTGTCCCTGCACCGGCATTCGCATTGCGCTTGGCCATGGGCGAAATGGCCGATGTGGTGTTGCACGGCAGTAGGCCCAGCGCCCAAAAAATCATGGATGCAGGTTTCCAATTTAAACACCCGAACTTGGTAGAGGCTTTGCGGGATTTAAAGGTTTAGCCCTTGGCTTCAAAAGCACTAATTTTAAACAGCATCAAATCAGCTATATTTTTGGCTTTTTGAATGGTTTGTGCTGCTTTAGGCCCTTCAAACATTTCAAGAATGGTTGATTCCCAGAGTTTTAGCCATTTCTGAAAATGCTCCGGTTCCAATGGCGTACGTTGGTGCAAATCAATATGCACCCGCATGGGGTTACCATTATAGCTGCCAGAACCTAAAATAACGGAATTCCAAAAGGCATACAACTTCGGCATATGCAATTCCAAGTGTTGGGCCACGTTAGTAAAAATATGGCCAATCTGGGGGTCAACCAACACTTTCTCGTAAAAGCTATCTACCAGCCGTTTTATATCGGCTTCTGTATTTATATCGGATTTCATGTTGTATAATTCTACCTCAAAGTTACATGATAATTCGATGATTTTTTGGGATGATTTGGGGCCTCCGCCTATTCTAGTTTGTAGTTTGTTGTTGATAGTTAGTAGTATATCGGTACTGTAAGAATCCCCACATCCCCAAATTCCCAAATCCTCACATCCCCAAATTCCCAAATCCCCACATCCTCTTTTGGTCAACGGCTCATTATTTTGGTAAATGGCTCAATAGTGTAATATTTTGAATGGTAGCCTCCATATTTTAGAGCTTCCTTTCATTGCTATTTTCCCTATGAACCGTATAACTCCATTAATAAGTTTATGCTTGTTGCTGACACAACTCGCTTACGCCCAAAAAACATCCAACCAGTTTGAGCTTAGCCTCGACCCTACTTTTTACATGGCCGGCGACGACCTGAACGATTTATACATCGGCGCCACAGTTACCCAGGGCACTCTTAAAGTCAACACCACGGTTGATATCGTTAAAGTGGCGCAGCCTACTGAAAAAGTACAAGCCCTGTTGTACAACATTGAAGACAAAGCTTACCAGTCGCTAACCGAGGCCAAAGCCGGCGACAAGGTGCTTATCTTCCTCAAAGTGAATAACGATAAGAAATTCCCCCTGGGGCATAACGCCAAAGAATACCGCATCGTAGCAGCAGGAACAGCGGTTGCGGCACAAGCATCCAGCAGTAAGACCAAGTTCAGCATCAAGCTGAATGGCCAAGAACGCCCTTACAACTACCACAAGGTATACCATTATACCAAGGCATATGGCGTTACCAAATCGCCGCCAAGCCTCCTGATAACTTTCACCAACCCTGCCCAGGGTTTGAAAAACACCCCTGAAGAACTGGTCGAACTGCATATTCTGACTGATGCCAACATGGTAAAATCCTACCCTGCCAAGGCCCTTGAATGTACTTTCAACGGCTGGGTCAATGGCCAAGAAATTACCTACAGCCGCAACAAAACCTTTACCGAGCCTGCCACTTGCACCATCACGGCCTACCAAAGCACGGCAGGAAAAACCTATATATCTGGTACTTTTACCTGTACCGCAAAACATTATTTGTGCAGTACATGCCCTAAAGCCAACATTGAAATCAGCTTTGAAAACCTAGAAGTAGAAATTTACGATAAGTAAACCGCCCTTAAATACCTTTTACCCCTCCACTAAAAACACCCCTACCATGAAACTGATCAATCGATATACCTACATCACGCTTTTATTGGCCATCATCACCTTGGCCAGCGCCTGTAAAAAAGAGGAGGAAGAGATCGTGCCATACGCCGAGGAAACACCTTATTATGGTTTCCTAGCAGGCTTAATCAGCAATACCATCATACAAGAGTTTTTTTGGGAGCCCAGCATGAGCCAGGAAATAGGCTATGTTTTCACGCCATTGGCCAATGGTAGAATCACCGCGTTTGAAGCCAAACTGCCTTTTGTGTATGGCAACTTGAACGTCAGCATCTGGGATTACGACACCCAGGCATTAATCCGCACCGAGCAGCTCAACATGATGCTGGCCAACACCATCATCAAGAAAAACATTGCGGCCATTAACCTACAGGCCAACAAAAAGTATGTCATATCTATGAATACCAACGTGTGGTACCGCTACCAGAAAACCCTAGAGGATGGTATCGTTCAATACCCTTATCGTGCGGGCAACATCAGGATTGACGACTACGCCATTGGTGGTGCTGGCACTTTCCCATCGAGCAACAACCCGGGCAACCGTTATTTTGAAGGCGATGTAGCTTTCAGCTTTTTGCGGGTAGATTAATTGTGTACGTTGGCGGGGTGTTAAATACAACAGTAAAAACACCCCAAACATAAAATCATTTACTCGCTTATTCCAATAATCATTTATTCATTTTGGGGCCTCCGCCACTGCGTGGCGGCGCTACGTTGCGGGTTCGCTGTCGCTCATACCTTGGGGCATAAGCCCCTGCGGTACGGCCTTCGGCCGCCCTCCACATCGCTAGGCCGAAATTAGTTGGTAGTTTGTTGTTGATAGTTGGTAGTATTTCGGCACTGCAATATTTTTTATATACCCTCATCAATAATCAGCACATTAGCACATCAAATAATTAGCACATTAATATGTTAGGCCGCACCGTGTTCTGGCGTGCATTAGCCTTGGGCGCGCACATAGGTGCGCCCTTACAATTTTGTCTGAACTATGATTTATTTGATTTCCGTGATGGCATACCCCGTGTTTGTCTGTAACTTGAATCATCAAAATCACACAAGTGGTAGTGCTGATGATAGGCAGGGAATTGTTGTAAGTCCTAAATGAATAATAACAGTACGGTAAACAATTCTCTCAAAACTCCCCCCAATAGGGATTGTAAAGGAAATAGTTTTGGTATTCTTGGATATTCCCGGTATTCTTACAATTCTGCTCTCTCAAAAGGTCAGTGAGTTCAAGTAAACTTGAATAAGGTAAGTCGTCAAAGTCAAAAGGAACAAAATCATCCAGCTCACAATTTTGTACAAATACTTCTGATAGTGCATAATCATAAACCCATACTTTTATTTCTAGCATACCTGAATTTATGTTTTTCCCCAAAGTGTACTGAGGCATCAAGCTGTCATTCAGTACACATATGTGCCCTATTTTGCAGTAGTCTCCATGAGAACAACGCAGAACACAAAAGTTATAGATTACATTCCGTTCGTTGTCTATAAGTATCTTTGTACTATAGCCCCGCTCGTATAAAGAATATTTTGAGCTATAATAAACCAAAACCAACTTGAGGTCATAAATTCTAGGAATGATTCTAAAAGTACTGTACCATTGCGTCGAACCAATACTGTCCATTCTTTTCAGGTCTCTTGGAAACACCAATTCATCTCCAAATTCATCTGGCATTTTGTGATCGGCTTGGTGTTCAAAGTTTGCCATTAAAACACTGTATACCAGCATAATGCATGATACAGTGCAAAGCAATGCTAGTTTATTGGTATTCATTTTTCGATGCGTTATATTTCTAAGACAAATTTGTCATAAATACTCTAATATCTTACCCTGTAATGCCCTGATTCTATGAACATACCGCTCCTAGTGGAGCGGGTAAGGTAGGGTAAATTTTCAATATAAGTCATTTATAATTAACCATTTACAATTAATCATTAAAAAACTGCGGCTACCGCCGCAGTTTCCCGCGTTAGGCATGCGCAGGGTGGCCGTGCAGCGGCCAGTGCGTAGCACCGAGCGAATAGCGAGCCCGGAGCACGCCGGCGACGCGCATGCGGCGCAACGCCCCAAAAATAAAAAAAATTTAGCAGCACACACCAAAGCGGCCAAAGCCTACATCTATATAATCAAATATCGAATCCGGAAACGATAGTCCAAACGCAAACCGCAACGGCGGCATTGTAAACCCTTAAATTACCTGGACTATGACTCGTGTTGAAAAAATGAAAGACCTGCGGGAGGGCTACAATACCCGCCTGCAAATTGGCCTCGCGGTATCCCTGAGCATTTGCTACCTCGTGTTGCAATACACCGTGCCGTACACCTTGAAACCATTTCAAGCGCCTTACGACGATACTTACGCCGTTCAATCTAGCAATATTGAACTGGTAATCGAAACCCTAGAGGCTAAACCAGCCCCGGCTAAAAAGGTAATCAGCCCCATCATCGAAACGGTTGAAAAATTACCCATCGAAAAACCCGCTGAACCCGTAAAAGATCCTCAACCCGCTACCACCGGCGAGCCCGGCGAAGGCCCACCACAACACAATGGCCCTGTTGGCCCTCAAGTAGTTGTTCCCGACCCTGTGGTGGAAACTAAACCAACTCCGCCGCCTGTGTACACCTTTGTGGAGCAAATGCCTTACCTGAAAGGCTGTACCGACATCCAAGATGAAACCCAACGCAAACAATGCTCTGATACAAAAGTGCTGGAGTTCGTGCTCAAAAACTTCAAGATGTCGAACACCCACCTCGATGAAGGCTCCGTGCTGGTTGTGGTTAGCTTCATCATCGATACCAACGGTAAGGTAACGAACCCTAAAGTGGTGCGCGACCCCGGTTTTGGCGCCGCTAAAGAGGCCCTCCGCGTGCTGAAATCGATGCCCGATTGGGAGCCCGGCAAACAAAATGGCCGTCTGGTTAACGTGCAGATGAACTTACCGATTCGTTTGAAAGTAGAATAACCGTGGTAAGTTGTAAGTTGTGAGTTGTAAGCGGTAAGCGCAACTCCCCTACCCTTTTGGCAGTTTTTAGTTTCCATATCGGGGGCTTGTCGCAAGGCAGGCCCCTTTTTTAGTTAGGAGTGAGGCGAATTTGCGCCTCCCCCCGCCGCTGCGCGTCGACCCTCTCCACTGCACAGGCCGCTGCGCGTCCGTTGGTAGCGGGGGTTATAGAGCAGAAAGCAGAGTGCTGAAAGCAAAGCAGCGGGAAATTTCACTACTCTGCACTTTGCACTCTGCCCTCATAACTATTGTTGCGCCTCCCCCCGACGCTTCGCGTCGACCCCCTCCACTGCACAGGCCGCTGCGCGTCCGTTGGTAGCGGGGGTTGGGCCGAGCAATGCTCGGCCGGGGAAACTCTCCTCTCTCCTCTCTCCTCACTCCTAGCTCTCTCCCGTCATTTTATACCACTCCCAAACATGTAGCCTGAAACTGAGTACAAAAACCACGGCGATAACCACGGCATACCAAAAGCCCATGAGAGGTGGGTAAAGCATGTTGCCCAACTCGGCCAATATATAGGCCCATAGCACCGAGAAACTAATGACAAATGCCCAACGGAATGGCCGGAAAGCCGCGTATAATGCGATGCTTAATGCGGCCGTGAGCACAAATACCAGTATACCGTAACCCCAGTGCCAGAGCCAATGCCGCACCGATACCAAGGCTAAAATCAAGGATAATATGACTATCTCGGCAGGAACCAGCACCCGGTAGTTCGACTTTGCCCGGCTGCCCCGTTTACTGCTGCTTGACCGACTGGTGGTACTTCGTTTGGCCATGATACTTTACAGGATAACTTTTACATTCAACCACTCGTTCTCGAACTCGGCACCAATGCGCTGGTAAAAACGGATTGCAGGCTCGTTCCAGTCCAATACTTGCCATTTCATCAGGCTACAGCCTGCTTCCTTGGCCTTTTCAAGGAGTTTTGGATACAACAACTGCCCAATGCCCTGACCGCGTAAACTGTCGGTGATGACAAAATCATCGAGGTACAACATGCGGCCTTTCCAGGTAGAATAAGCGATATAGTACAACATCATGCCCACCACCTGGCCTTCATGCTCGGCCACGATACAGCGGAAAATACCCGCTTCAAAGTCGGCGACATACTGTGCTGGCGTGGTGATAACGGCCTCTGGGGCTTTCTCGTACAGCGCGAGTTCCTGCACCAGGGCATGAACAGCGGGCATGTCGGAAGCCAAGGCATCCCGGATAATCAGGGCATTGATGTTGAACGACATATACTAGATGTCGCGGTTTTGGTCGAAAGCCTCCAGGTAGTCGGCCACACGGCGCAAGAATGAACCGCCCAATGAACCGTCCACCACGCGGTGGTCGTACGACAAAGACAAGAACATCATGTGGCGGATAGCAATCACGTCGCCATCGGGTGTTTCGAGTACGGCAGGTTTTTTACGGATGGCACCCACCGCCAAGATAGCGGCTTGTGGCTGGTTGATGATAGGTGTACCCATCACGTTGCCAAAGCTACCCACGTTGGTGAGGGTAAAAGTACCACCTTGGATTTCTTCTGGTTTCAACTTGTTGTCGCGGGCGCGGTTAGCCAGGTCGTTTACCGATTTAGCCAAACCAGCCAGGTTCATGAAATCGGCATTTTTGATTACCGGAACAATCAAGTTACCTGATGGCAAAGCCGTGGCCATGCCAATATTAATATCTAGGCGCTTGATGATTTGTGTCCCGTCAACCGATACGTTGACCATGGGGTAATCTTTCAAGGCTTTAACCACCGCCTCGATGAAAATCGGGGTGAAGGTAATTTTATCGTTGTAGCGTTTTTCAAACTGGCCTTTCACCTTGTCTCTCCAACGCACGAGGTTGGTCACGTCGGCTTCCACGAAAGAGGTTACGTGTGGCGAAACATGCTTCGACATCACCATGTGGTCGGCGATGAGTTTGCGCATGCGGTCCATTTCTATAATCTCCACGTTGCCACCGCGATCCACTACTGGACCTTTGATTTCGGCTTGTGGGGCTGGGGTCGATTTCGGCGCGGCCGTTTGTGGTGTTTCAACCTTGGCTGGAGCCGTTTCAACAGCTTGTTTACCGCGGTTTTCGAGGTAGCTGATCATATCGGCCTTGGTCACGCGGCCATCTTGGCCACTGCCTTTGATGCCTTCCAGCTCGGCCATGCCGATGCCTTCAGTTTTAGCGATATTTTTAACTAGTGGCGAGTAGAAACGGCTGGCCTGTACATCGTCGTTGGCTGGGCCATTGCTGGCAACTACCTGGGCCACAGGGGCTTCTACCACGGCGGCAGGTTTTTCTTCAACGGCGGGCGATGATTTTACCGGGGCCGAGCCCTCGGTAGCAATGATGGCGATAGCCTTGCCGATGCCTACCGTTTCGCCTTCGGGGAACAATATTTCGGAGATGATACCGGCCACGGGTGATGGCACTTCGGTATCCACTTTATCGGTAGCAATTTCTAGGATGGTTTCATCAAGCGCGATGGCGTCACCTGGTTTTTTCAACCATTTCAAGATGGTCGCTTCCATTACGCTTTCGCCCAGCTTGGGCATGATGAGTTCTACTTGAGCCATTGGTGTTGGGTTTTTAGCGACGCGAAGATAATGCTTTTCGTGTACTTTCGTGTAACTTCGCGGCTTTATTTACCGCACATAACCTAGTAGCGTCATGATAACTGAATTATTAAAAAGCAGCGTTGGTCGCTTGCGCGTGTTGGGCTTCATCGAGGGCTTATCCTTGATCTTGTTGATTGCCGTGGGCATGCCATTGAAATACGGTATGGACAGCCCGGGCTTGGTCAAAACCTTGGGTCCGATACATGGTATATTGTTCGTGTTGTTCGTGGTCTACACCATCATGGTGAGCGTGGAAGAGCGTTGGAAATTTGGCCAAACCACCTGGAAAGTCTTGTTGTCGAGCTTCATCCCTTTCGGCAACTTCTACGTGGACAAGTATATCTTGTCAAAGCTTGGCGGGGCGTAGGCTAAAGGATGATTTGAAGGGCGTTTGGTCATTTCATCGTTTTATCATTTCCTCATTTATTCAATTTGGGGCCTCCCCTCGCATGCGCTCGGGGCGCTACGTTACGCGGCTCGCTGACGCTCGGCCCCTTCGGGTCTGGCGCTACGCGCCACCGCTTCACATCGCTAGGCCGAGTAGTTGGCTGGTGGGGTCAAAAGGGCGACCACAAGGGTCGCCCTTTATATATCATTTCATTTTCAAAACTTTGTTTTTACATAACCTCAGAATTGTTTTTATCTTTGCAATACAATCAAAAGACGCGTGTATTTAGGAGTTCTAACCATATACATAGATAAGATACGCCCTACTTCATTGAGGTGATTTATTAATTTTAAACACTATTTGCATGAATGACAACAAAGAATTCGAAGAGCGTGCTGATTTTATCGACGAAACTGATTTGCTAAATTGGACCGTAAGCAATGAATATTCTGAAGGCATCCATTTAAAACTAATAGAAAGAGGTGCGAAATTAATAGTTGGCCCAAGAGGAACCGGCAAAACACATCAATTCAGGCATACTTATTTTCAATGCCTCAACGATAAGGAAAAACCTTTGGCTATTTATGTTTCTTTTGGCAAATATTATCATTTAGAGCCCTTATTATTTAAAACAGCGAATGCAATTAGCATCTTCCACACATGGGTGCTGAGCAAAATCATCGTGGAATGTTATACACTTATTGCTCGCTTTAATTTAGACACAAGTTTAATAATACGGCCAGGCAACTTCACCATTGAAGATATAAGTTTGTTTATTGAAAAAGCAGAAAAAAATATCCCTCTAGGTGAGTCTGACTATATAATTTCAGAGGTAAGTATTCAAAGAACCATAGAAATAATTGAAAGCTTGACTGAAAAGCTGAAGAGAAAAAGAGCCATTGTACTCATGGACGACGCTGCATTAACATTAACACCTGAGTATATGATTGAATTTTTTGATGTTTTTAGAAGTTTGAAAACTAGTTCTATTTCTCCTAAAGCATCAGTTTATCCAGGAACAACTCAATATGGTCCTAGATTTCATGTTGGACAAGACGCAGAGGAAGTTTCAGCATGGTTAAATGTTGAAGATGACTCCTATAACGCATTCATGAATAAGCTACTAGAAAAACGCTTTTCTCAATTGCAGTTTAACAATAAAGAAATAATTGATTTGATCAAATACTCATCCTTTGGAATACCGAGGGCATTCATTACACTAGTACGAAGTTATCAACAAGACAGAGGAAAAACGATACAGCAAAAATTCAATTCAACAATTACAAATCAGCGAGAATTATTGCGTAAAGAATATTTGTCTTTAGCGTTAAAACTACCTCAATATAATTCGATTATTAGAACCGGTCTAGAATTTTTCGATAGTATAATTTCTCAATTAGTTGAGGCCAATAAGGAAAATCCATCAGAAAAAAAAACACACTTTGGGCTATTAGAAGAAGGAAATATGCATAGATCTAATCGTATGATTAAATTTTTGATTGAAGCTGGATTCTTATTTGAGCTAAATCCTTTGCATGACGGTCCCGACCGTGTTTTCAAAAGATTCATTCCACACTATTTATTTTTAATTCAATCCCGTGCATTTAGCCATACCAAGGGATTTGACCCTAAGGGCATACTTGAATATATCCAGCGTAAGTCAGATAAGCGTCCTCTTCGTCGTCAACTCAAAACAATGCTTAGCGATAGTAAAATCGAAGGGATAAAATTAAATTTACCTGCATGTAATCGTTGTGGCACTGAGCGATTATCAGAAGAACAAAAATTTTGTCATAATTGTGGGAATCCACTTATTGGACATTCTGCATTTGAAGCGACTTTGAAAATAAAGATTGAAGATTTGCCGATACCTGATTGGCAAATAAATAGGATAAAATCTGAAACTAAAATTAGAACTATCGAGGACATTTTGATGTCTCAAAATCCAGCTACGGAATTAAAAAAAGCAAAATATATTGGAGACAAACGTTCTTCTAAGATTTACGAAATTGTAATAGGTTTACTAGATGAATTTTTAGCATAATGGCAAACCAATTTAATCATAGAGTGAATACTACGGCAGCCTCCGTTAGTCCCTTAGATACATTGACTTGTTTTAATGTATCATACAAGGATTCATCTCGATCTCCTATCGATAATTGTTTTGACAAAATTGATAATTTAAACCTTATACATGTTCGTTTTAATTCTATTGTTGGTTTAACTAAGGATTTAATAGAAACCCAAAACAACCTAATTCTCTTAGGATATATTTCTGCTTTAGAAAGTTACTTACGAGAAGTAATTCGAAAAATTATAATTATTGATCCTCATGCTAGAATAAGTTGTGAAGAGGTGCCTCTTAATTATGGTGCTGCTATTAATCATAGTCCAGAGATGCTTCCAGAAGCTTTATTAGAAAAAATTTCTTTCGCAAGTAAAAAAAATATTGTTGATGCAATTAAAACTTTTTTAGGATTTAGTGGCCACATGCCAGATGAACTCATCAAAGTATTGGATGAATTTGAAAAAATTTGTCATTTAAGGCATTGTGTTGTACATCGATTTGGAAAGTTAGGCAGTAATAATGCCATTAAATTCGGATTGGATATTCATTCAAACTGTTTGGAAAAGCCTCTAAGTCTAGATACTGCAAAACTTTTTGAAATAAATCAAATTTGTGAAAACTCAGTTTTAGTTATAAATGACTTTTTATTTAAGTATATACTTCAAAGGACTGTTGATAAAAATAATCCTAACTGGTTTTGGGACTTTAGGAAAGATAAAGCAAAATACAAATCTTATTACGAGTTATTTACTTCCGTTAAGAAACCGTCAGTTGGGTCATCACTTTTGCATTCTTATAATGATTTAAAAGTATACAAATTTAGCCAAAAGTAGGTACAGTATTAAAGTTGTTAAAAAAATAAATTATTATTTTTAATAGGTATGATATAGCTTTATATTAACTTTTATAATGATAATATTCGCATAGGGCAATACCTCGAAAGTTGTTCTTCGCAATCAGCCGTACACTGATTCTAAGGGACAGCGTACAAAGCCCGCTTGGCAAAATCGGAAAAAACTTTGCGCTTCTCCCATTTCTTCCGAACTTCGCCAAGCGAGGCGAACTTCAGCAGTAGTCACGCTATGACAATAGTGCAAAACTTAAACTAACAGCTAATAATGAAACCAGGAATAGACATGAACCCAGAAGACCTAATTTGGGAGTATCATAGGCTTCATCAGCAAATCTATTTAGACTACGGACTGACGAATTTGAGTGGGCTAAACATGGAGTTCATGCTAAATGGACGACAACTTTGGGAATGGCATAGTGATGCGACACGCAAATGTTCGGTTAAGTATAACGGACAATTTTACCATTTGAAGAATTTTGACGACATTCTTTTTTGCTCCGATGAGTTGCTCTACTTTACCGCTTCGTTGTACTTATACAGACCCTATATCAACAATCCTTTAAAAGAAGCATTTCCAATCAATGGAGGAATGATTTATCCAAACTATCAAAACCACTATGCAAAGTGGTACAGTATTTTCGCTAACATAGCATCTCAAAGTGTGTATAATTTTTGGGACAGAGTTGGCGATATGATTGCAGCATTTTTCCCTGACAAGATTGACCCCTCCCGTGTCTTTTTTGCTACCGCAATGGATACTATTCCTGTTCAATTTCATACAAGTGAACATTATTTGTGGCTTGATTCTTTCCGCAAGACTGACTACAAGGAATTAAATGAAAAACGAAAGCAAGCCGTTCATTACATAACAACAGAAACCGACTACAAGTACCAACATCTAGAAAAGGGTCTAAGTCATAGGGAAACAATGGAAAAAATTCAGTCGGAAAGAGAAGCGCTCCCCGACTTTTATAAAAAGCATATTGAATTGACCTTAGAAGGAATGGCTCACACACTTTCACTCTTGGAAGAAATCACAAACGCTTTATTTACAGACGTACCGTGACTAATGCAGACTAACTCCGAACGAAGAGAAGCACGAACCATTGTGGACGTTTTTGCAGTAGGATGATGACGTGCAAACTTGGAGCACTGTGCATCTAATCAAGCTCAGTACTGCTTGACAGTTTTGTTTTCTTAAACCCGCCCGAATGTAAACCCCCAAAAAAATATTGGCAATACCATTTAACAATTAAGATTATGACTCCGAGTGAAAAATATTTGACCCCACATGCCATTTTTGGTGACAAAAGTTTTGATGAGTATTGTTCAAAAATTCCAAGTTTTTACTTTAAGAAGGAAGTTCCCGAGGATGTTATTCAGAACTTTGAAGTTGTTGAACGGCTGCTGGCTCACAGTTATTATGAGTATAAGTTTATAGATGAAGCTCTTGCAAAAGCTCTTCATTCCTTTGAAATGGCTATGGGTATTCGCTATAAAGAACTTGGTAGAGGGAGTAAGAAACTTACGTTCAATGATCTTATAACGCAACTATCCAAGGATAATTTATTCGAAACCAATATCGAAACTTTGAAGCATGTGAAATATTTGCGCAATCACTTTTCTCATCCTGAAAGACATAGTTTCGGCGGTATAGTTTATTGGAATCATATAGAGTATATTAGTCGCCTAATAAATGAAATGTACGAAGATGTCCCATTACGATTAGAAAGAAAAGAACTGACTAAAAAATTCCTGACGTTTCAGAAAAACGCCAAACTTGACAGGGGAGTTATAATTGACATTCAAAATAAACCAACTCTGCTTTATAGCTTATCTTTACTTTTCGTAAATAATAAACAAGATTCTGTCGCATATATATTCGCATGTACCCCAATTTTTGATTTAGAAACAATAGATGGATCGATTGAAGTGCCGTTCGTTTTCAAATCAAAACTGATTAATCCGATATTTAGCAGCAATAGTATGTCTGGTATAAGCTATACAGCAAAGCAACATATAGAATTTATTCCTATTGAACACCGTGAGGATTTTATCCCAATATTCAACAATTGGCATTCGCTATATCAGCAATTGACAAATAAATCTCAGTTTGAATCGGCTATTCAATATAGATTTCCTGAAATTATAATTCCAGAATTACAGGATTTCCAAAGAATGTAATTAAATATTTTAATTGAAAATAACACGATAAAATAAACAGTATTTGGGCAGAATAGTAAAAATCATCTTTTTTACTTATATTTAATTTGTATTTTGCTTTGGCATTTGTACTTTTAGAGATGCACGAGGCAAAGCGGTTTTCGGCGCACTTTTCTGAAACTCGCACGTACCCTGAGGCACAGCTTACAAAGCCCGCTTGGCAAAAGCTAAAAAATGTTGCGCTAATCGCATTTTTTTTTCGAACTTTGTCAAATGGGGCTGAAGGCACTGAAAATAGCGACCGTGCCGACATAAAGTTAACAACATAAAAAACATCCAATGGTGTATAAACTTTTACAACCTGACAACTGTGACCCAAACCAACTCAAAGTTTTTCATGACATTGTTGTTGAAGGGAGGCAGGTGATTACCGAAGGACTTATGGATAGAATTAAAGCTTCTGACTTCCTTTCGTTTTGCGAAAGTGAAAACGAAGTAGTTGGAGTTGCCTCTATCAAAAACCCTAACAGCGACTACAAGAAAGATACTTTTAGAAAAGCGAATGTTGAGGAACTTGCAGACCACTACGCTTATGAAATTGGTTACGCTGTGACAAAAGAAACACACCGCAGAAAAGGAATTAGTGAGCAACTTATAAAATTACTTATGGACAACAGCACTGCAAAATCCTTTTACGCAACGACCAAAAATGACGGAATGCGAAAACTCTTGGAAAAAATTGGATTTGAAAAGCTTGGCGACAACTATAAAAACTACAAAAACGAAACATTAACGCTTTATCACTACAATCTGAAGGAATAATTTTTATTTAGTGGGCGAGTATATTAATAAAATAAAAGACTAGAAAAATGTCGATAAAAAAAGGACAACCCAAAAGCGCATTATTTAATTTATTAGGGTATTACTCTAAATATTATTTTAGACAATTGGCTGATTGTGAAGACTTATATGATCAAGGCAAGGGTCATATATCTTTATTTCACCTTTTAGCTTTATTGGAAAATATAATAAAATCGTCCTTAAATGATTTTGATAGTACATTTTTTAATCTCGTAAAAAGATTAAAAGATGAAAATCGTATAAACGAAGCTGAACTATTTTTTTTAAATGACCCTGAATTAGGTGTGAGAAAAATTAGAAATATTCTAGCGCATGCAAATCTTTCTAAATATGATTTGAAATTAGAAAATGAGGTAAATACATACCCTTTTACTGAAAATGAAACTTGTTTAATTCTATACGAGAGACTTTTAGATAAAATATGTGGAATAATTATAAAAGTTATAAGTTCTGAATTAGAAGGTGAATTTGAAGATGAATTTGAAGATGAATTTGAAGATGAATTTGAAGATGAATTTGATAGCGATGAAGAAAAACTAGATTATTCATTTATCATAAGAAGTCCTGAAGAATTGATGGCGTTTAAAGGGATACCTACAAATTCAGCTTGGAACGAAATGAACGAATCTACAAAATATAGACTCGTAGAAAATTCTATGGACGTTAATGTCTTGGCTTATTTTTTTAGACATTTAAAAAAATAACATCACAATTAACCTAATGCTTACCTTGCCCTTGTTGGCGTCCCCGCCAACAAGCGGTAAAACAGGGCAGGTGATTGGCAAACTTGTACGGCCGTTGGCGGGGACGCCAACAGCGGCAAAAGTTCAGTACTGTTTGACAGTTTTGTGCATTGAAACCCGCCCAGGCAACGCCCGAAACCGTTAATGGTCAAGCAAAAACGACAACCCATGAACATCAGAAACAAAATAGAAATTTTAAAAGGAGACATCACTAAAGCAACAGTTGACGCTATTGTAAACGCTGCCAATACTTCACTTTTAGGTGGTGGCGGTGTGGATGGTGCAATACACCGGGCAGGCGGGCCAGCCATATTAGACGACTGTAGAAAGATAATCGCAAAACAAGGCGGTTGTAAAACCGGACAAGCCGTTATTACGACAGCGGGAAAATTAAATGCAGCATTTGTAATCCACACTGTTGGTCCTGTTTGGAATGGTGGGCAAAAAGACGAACATGCAAAACTTGCACAATGCTATCAGAACGCATTGCAACTTGCTGTTGAAAACAACTGCAAGACAATTGCTTTTCCTTGTATAAGCACTGGTATTTACAAATTTCCACCCATAGATGCCGCAAAAGTTGCCGTTGATACGGTTTGGGATTTTGTGTCTAAATCAGATAAAATCGACAAAGTTATTTTCGTTTGCTTTGATGACGAAAACTACGCCTGCCTTCAAAAACAACTCAATTACTAGTTACTTGGCGCTTTACGTGTCGCTCCTACGGAGCTCTAAACCCTTTTGCAAGGCCGCTTCTATTAACATGCCGCTCCGCTGGAGCAGGGGGAAGTCCAGTTTAAAGTTAAAAGTTCCAACCTTGCCCTTATCGGCGTCCCCGCCAACAAGCGGTAAAACAGAGCAGGTGATTGCAAGCTTGTACGGCTGTGGGCGGGGACGCCAACAGCGGCAAAAGTACAGTACTGTTTGACAGTTTAGGATTCCGAACGCTGACCCTGTGCAAATTTCCGACCATTACCAGCTACCCTAAAAACGAATAATAATTGTATGACCATGATTAGCAGGTTAGGGTATCACCCGACCAAAGTACAGAATATAAAATCAGAATACCTTCAGTCAACTGGTGAAATAACTATCGTTATTCCAGTTAAGAATAACCAATTGGGTATTGATCTATTTTTGGAAGAATTTTTCAAAACTCATTCTACCAATAATTTTCCAAAGGAAATAATTATAATTGACAATAACTCTAGGCCTAAAATTCAGCTTAAACGAGCTGAATTTCCTATTTCCGTACGACTTCTAACTTGCAGTAAAATTGGTCCAGCAAGTGCTCGAAATTTTGGAGTTCAACAGGCACAAACAGAATGGATTCTCTTCAATGACAGCGATTGTATCCCTACTAATAGTTTATTAACAGGATATCTAAAAGTTCAAAACGGTTCAATTGGTTATGCTGGAAATATTAAGGCACTTGGACGAGATTTTATCTCAAAATATTACGAGCACCAAGAAATTCTTATACCGCCAAAAGTTTACGAAAAAACAAACGAACCACGGCCAGATTACTTAATAACAGCAAATTGCTTGGTTTGGAAGGCTGCATTTGACAAGGTAGGCGGTTTCAATGAGACAATTAAAATTGCAGGTGGAGAAGATGTTGACTTAGGCTTCAAATTACTTAATATAGGTCAACTTTCGTACGCATTCGATAGTATTGCAAAACATAATTTCGGTGATGGAATCAAAGGCTTTAGAGAACGATTTATTCGTTACGGTTGTGGAAATAAAATTATCAGCGAACTTTACGGCCTTGACTTAACACCAAAAATATTCAGCCCAAACAAACGAACACCGATAAATTACATCCTAGCTTTTTTGCAGTATCTTTGGTTGTCTATCGGGTATAAAAAAATGAATCAGTAGCTCCAGTCATCATGGCAGTATCTTTCAAACTAATAAAAGACGATAAAGACATTTCTGAAAAAGAAGGGTTCGGAACTATTGTAGTGTCCTCCTTCTTGATTGTGGGCATTGGAATACTTATGATTAAGTCATTTAATGTAAATCCAATCATCACAGGATTGACTATGCTTGGCCTCGGATGGTTTGGAAGACCATTGACTAGAAAAATGTATGGGGACTTTGCTAAAAAGGCTGACATAATTGGAGTTCTAACGCTTGATACAGCTTTAATCACCTGGGACAAGGACAACTCCCCTGTGGCTGTAAATTCTACCGATATACTTTCACTTACACTGCAATACAATTACATACAGGGCCGACAATTCGCTCCTAAAGATATTATACATAACGGACTTTCTATTCTGACCATCCAAACAAAGTCTAACCAGACACTACAAGTTAAATTTTTAATTGAAACTGAAGACCAATTAACCGTATTAAAGCCTATATGGAAAGAGTACTATCGGCAAGGTATTATGATTCAAGAAAGCATGGGGAAGTATAGAATTAAAACGATCGTTTTTGAAAATGCTGATATATCTTATGACAGAATACAAGCGTTAAAAAAAGAGCTAAACGTGGAGAGCTTTTACTAGCATTATTTAAACTATACCAAACGTTAAAATGAAATAATACCTTGCGGCTATTCTGCCCCCTTTAGATTAACATGCCGCTCCGGTGGAGCGGAGTAATCCAGCTTTATGCCGCAGTATCCCGCGTTAGCGATGCGAAGCGGTGGCGCAACGCGCCAGACCGAAGGGCCGAGCGACAGCGAGCCGCGAAGCGTAGCGGCGGCCGCAGGCCGCAACGCACCAAAACGCAAAAAATGGGTGAATAGAGGTGAAATTGGCAAAAGAATTGGCGAAGAAGAAACCAACTACTAAAACGAAAAGCAAAAAAACGATGAGTGAAATAATCATCTATCAATCGGAAGAAAATCAAATTGAAGTATCCGTTCAGTTTGACAGGGAAACCGTTTGGCTTAACTTAAATCAAATCTCCGTGCTTTTTGATAGAGATAAATCTGTAATATCAAAGCACTTGAACAACATATTTAAGTCAAAGGAATTAGATAAGGATTCAGTTGTTGCAAAAAATGCAACAACTGCCCAAGATGGTAAAACCTATCAGGTGGAGTACTTTAATTTAGATGCAATTTTATCAGTAGGCTATCGGGTCAATTCTAGGCAAGGCACACATTTCCGAAAATGGGCCAGTAATATATTAAAAGACTATTTGGTGCAAGGCTACGCTATCAACGAAAAACGCCTTGCACAAAAACAGCAAGAAGTAGAGTTCTTGAAAACTGGATTACGAATAGTAAGCCGAGCATTAGAACATACAGCTGATGAACAGGAGCAAGAAGTTTTTCGTCAGTTTGCCAAGGGCTTGGCTTTGTTGGATGATTACGACCACGAAGCATTAGACCAAAAGGGCTTAACGAATACAGCAGCAATTTATCCTGAATACCATAATTACATGGAACTCATTGGAAATATGTACTCCGACTTTGAATCTTCTGTTTTTGCCAAACCCAAAGATGATGGTTTTCATAGTTCTATAAATCAAATAAAACAAAGTTTTGGCGGTGTAGAATTATACCCAAGCATAGAAGAAAAAGCAGCCAATTTGTTGTACTACATTACCAAAAACCATTCGTTTGTAGATGGAAACAAACGCATAGCCGCAGCCTGTTTTCTTTATTTTTTACAACAAAACAACGCTTTATTCAACAACAAGAACGAACCAATCATCAGCAACGAAACTTTAGCAACGCTTACGCTTTACATTGCCAACAGTCGAACCGAAGAAAGCGAGGTTGTAAAGCGATTAGTCATTAGTGTCTTAAATAGAAATAAATAAATGGGTGAAGAGCGCTGAAAATGGGTAAAAGGATTAGCTTGGTAAAAATTCAACAAATAAGTTTTGTTTAGCCGTTTATTTTCCGAACTTCGCCAAGCGGGATGGGCGTTATAAACTATACATAAACAACAGAAAACAACTGATTTGATTTTGAAATTTTGTATCTTTGAAGCGTATTAAAGACCAAATAACTATGTTCAACACCATTGAAATCGATAGAAATAAGCTGACCATCATGGGTGTTCAATTTTCGGACTTGAAAACGTTAGAAGGCACTGCAAGCGCTTTAGGAAGTAATATGTTTGAAGGCTTTGAACCTACACCAAAAGGTATTGAACTCATAAGGGACTATGTGACTGGAAAAATATCTCTAATTGAATTCGTGGCATTTGCCAAACAAAAAGCCTATGTCTAATTCTTACAAGTACATTGACCCTGATTTTACTTATACTGACCCCAACACAGGTCTTTTACGAAATTTACAAGACATATCAGACCCTGATATATTACTATTTGTTGAGAGTGGCGCAGTAACTAAACGACTTCAAGAACTTTATGAAAACCCGATAAAAATAAAGGGCATTGGCGGCCTTTTTGAAATTCATAAGTACATATTTCAAGATATTTACGCTTGGGCAGGGGAAAAGCGAATAGTTGAAATAAGCAAAGGCGGCAAGCAATTTTTCCCTAGGTCTCATTTTGACAACGCTTTAAAATATATTGACCAGCTAATTACCGAGTTCAAGAAAATCCCGAAAGACAACATTAGAAATTCAGCCGAGAAGTTGGCTGAAATTTTAGACAACGTTAACTATCTACATCCATTCAGGGAAGGAAATGGACGAGCCCAAAGAGAGTTTTTAAGGCTTTTGGCTTTGGAAAAAGGTTTGACCTTAAACCTCAACCCACCAGACAACAAAAGTGTTTACGAACGATATATGCAGGGTACTATTGCAAGTGAGATTGACACCTTGACAGCGTTGATTTTGGAGCTCATAAATACTGAAGTTGGATAAGTGGCCTGCTGCGCATAAAAACCTAAAGCTCCGTTAAAAAGTCGTCAACAAAAAACGTAAAATGACTGTAGCATTAATACCCGTAATTGAAATAGGATACAATAACCAGGACATATCGGCACCTGACAAATATCCTTATTGGAATTATCCTGAATTGTGGGATACATTCAACGCGGAGTGCTACAAAAAAGCAGGCTTTACTGACGAGTTTAAACCATATTTAGCAGGTTCTTCTTTTTACAAACTGTCTGACATCACGGACAACAACTTGACGAAAATTGTACTTGACCATACGCAAGAATTCATCGCCGGAGTATACGAACGAGATCAAGTAAGTGCCTTTTTTGGTGGTTACGTTATTCGAGTTGACGGCGAAGACAAATATTTTCCACAATGTTGTGGAGACCTTGCCGACATTCGATATTGGGAACGCTTAGCATATGGGGATGCGAAATGTATTTATACCGGTCACCCTGGGCCGGAAGTAAACATTCAAGGCGACAAAATCACTTTAGACTTCAGCGTTGACGAAATGGATGAACCCTTTTCACCCACACCAAGTGAGCTCATCCTTCAACTTGATTTACTTGCCTTGAAGCTTGCCATTGAAACGGTAAAACCCGAACTAGTCATATTTGAACAACGACTTGAAAAAATCAATCAAGCCCAAAATCTACATATTGACAACATTGGCGGACTTTTAATTTGGGACAATGCTGATTATGACTAGAGAAAAAGAGTAGTTCGTATTTCATAGTTAGATACGGCTGCTAGGATTAGAAAGCAAGTTACCGCCCCTGCCCGTTATTGAAATGTAAAAAGAACTCATATTACCATTTACCTGCTATAACTAGCCTTGCGCCCGTCTGCCCCCCTGTCACTGCGCGATGCTGGTGACATCCCCCCACTCGCATGCGCTCGCGTGGGGAACTTGATATTTTTACGGGCAGGTTTTATATGCCAGTTTCCAAAGGTTTAAGGTTTGTTGAGCTTGAAAAATTGTCCTGTGCAGCCAAAGAAACGAGTTCCCCACACGAGCGCATGCGAGTGGGGGGATGTCTGAACGAAGTGAAGACAGGGGGGCAGAACTGCCGCCAGTATAAGTACATTTTGCAATTTGGTACTGGAGCGGGGGAACCCAGTTTAAAGTTAAAAGTTCATAGTTAGAAATTGCGTTAGGCATGCGTAGGGCAGCGCCGCAGGCGCTGGTGCATAGCACGGAGCGCTAGCGAACCCCGGAGCACGCCGGCGGCCGTAGGCCGCAACGCCCAAATCCCCATGTAACTATAAAATTCGTGTTGCGGTGAAAAAGTTGTATTTTCACCGCAAGATCCGCGGTGGAAATGATGAGCCTTGCTGCCTTCAAACGATCAAGCATGAAAAAATTTAACTACACCGATTTTGACCCTGTAAAGCGTATTGCCTTGACCTTTCCTGACACCGAGGAAAGTGTCTCGCACGAAGGAACGCCCTCCGTTAAGGTTCGGGGTAAGTTGATGTCGAGGCTGCATGAAAGCGGGGCATTTATTTCCATCCGGCTTGATTTTGAACACAGGGACAAATACCTGGACAGCCACCCTGAATTATTCCATATGCCCGATCATTTTAAAGCCTATCCATACATCTGCATGTGGATTCAGGACTTCGACAGCCGTTTATTGAAGGAAATCCTTGAACTAAGTTGGAAAGGCCTGGCCACAAAAAAACAAGTTAAAGCATATGATGCACAGAAAATGGCTTAGCTGATATCTTCCGTTCATCGTTCATAATTCATAGTTCATGTTCATAGTTCATAGTTCATAGTTCATAGTTAAGAACAAGCGCAGCTTCGCTGCACTTGTTCTCCTATACATTTGTATCGTTTAGCGATTTCTCCCGCCTTGGAAGCCACAAATGCACGTACTTTTGGGCTATGAATCAAAAAAGGATTTTACAAGTATTGCTGCATGTATTTATTTGGGCTAGCCTGGTGATAGTACCCTATGCAGTAGTGCTCACGCCCGCAAACGAGCTGAATACGAGCAGTTTCAGGGCCATGTTTGCCCTCACCAATATTCACTTGGTACTGTTTTTCTACTTCAACTACTTTTTCGCGATACCCAACTTGTATTTCAAGCGGAAGCTGTGGCAATTTGCCCTAGCTATGCTGGTGTTTATCGTTCCGTCTTTGTTGTTGTTGGGCTTAGAGTTCAAGCTGCTCAACTTGCTCAGTTACATGCCTTTCCAAGAACGGCCTTTTTTGTATCCAGCCTTGTTTTTCAGGCATTTAGCAGTGTTTATGCTATCGCTTACGCTGCGGATGTACCAACGCTGGAAACAGTCGGAAGCCGATAAAAACAAGGCCGAGCTGCAATCGTTGAAGGCTCAAATCAACCCGCACTTCTTGTTCAACACCTTGAATGGCATTTACATGCTGGCCGTGAAAAAGTCGGATCAAACGCCAGAGGCCATCTCCAAATTATCCGAAATCATGCGTTATGTGATTTCAGATGCCCAGCAAGCCACCGTGCCTTTGGAAAAAGAGATTGCTTATATCCAGAATTTTGTGGATTTGCAACGCCTTCGGCTAACGGCCAGCACTAGCCTGGCGTTTAATATTGCGGGTAGCTATCAACACTTGCACATCGAGCCGCTCCTGCTGATTTCATTCGTTGAAAATGCTTTTAAATACGGCCTCAGCACCGAACGCCAAGCGCATATTGATATCAATTTACAGGTTGAAGCGAATACCCTGACCTTCCAGGTCAAAAATGACAAGGCCAGCAAGGTAACCCAAGCCGAACAGGAAGGTATCGGCTTGAAAAACACGCTCGAACGCCTCGAAAAAGCCTACCCTCAACGCTTTCAATTAAACATCGACGATACGGCTACAAGCTTTTCTGTTGAACTCAAACTCGAATTATAATGCTGCGTTGTATAGCCCTCGATGATGAACCACTCGCCTTGGAACTGCTGGAGTATTATTGCGCACAAGTACCCAACATCCAACTAGAAAGCTGCTTTAGCCGCAGCAGTGATGCATTGGCTTACTTGGCCCAAACGCCCATCGACCTGATTTTTCTCGATATCCACATGCCGGATGTGAATGGCATGGCCTTTTACCGAGCCCTAGAACAGGATTGCCAAGTGGTGTTTACCACCGCATTCAGCAACTACGCCGTGGAAGGCTTCGAGCTGAAAGCAACCGATTACTTGTTGAAACCCTTTACCCTAGAGCGTTTTAAACAAGCCTGCGATAAAGCCCTGGAGTACCATAATTACCTGCAACAACAGTCGGAAAAACCGGCATATCTCTTTGTCCGAGCCGATTACGCCCTAGTTAAAATCCCCTTTGCCGACATTTCCTACATCGAGACACTTGATGATTATGTGAAGATTTTCTGCCCAGGTAAAAAACCCATCATCACCTTGATGAGCATGAAAAAACTACTCGAGAAACTCCCCATTTCAAATTTTGTCCGGGTACACCGCTCCTATATCGTGGCCCTCGATAAAATCGAAGCCGTCCGGGGCAAAACCATCCATCTAAACCAAGTTGAAATTCCGCTGGGCAATAGCTTCAAGGATTCCTTTTACCAGGCTTACCAAGTGTGATACAGTCGTTTGACCGATACAATACGCCCATTCACCGAGATAATCGTACTACCGAAAAAGCTTGCTATACCTTTGTCATGCATTAAATGAACAATACACATGATAAAGCAATTTTTGATTTTGGTAGTCCTATTGGTAGGCTTTCTACCCTTGTCTGCGCAAAATAAATTCAGCGTCAGCGGTACTTTAACCGATGCCCAAACGGGCGAGACCTTGATTGGTGCCAATGTATCGGTAGCCAATATGAGCGGTACAGGAGTGTCTTCCAACGAGTACGGCTTTTACTCCATCACCCTCCCCGAGGGTCAACATACGCTGGTATTTAGCTACCTTGGCTACGAATCGGTGGATAGCCTCGTGAATTTGAAAGCCAACCTGCGCATCGACATGAAAATGGGCGGCGGCGCTGAAAACATCGAGGAAATCGTGGTGACGGCCGAAGCCCGCAATGAGCAAGTGACCAGCATCGAGATGGGCGTTGAAAAGCTCGACATGAAAGAAATCAAGAAAATCCCCGTGTTGTTTGGCGAGCAGGATATCCTTAAAACCTTGCAACTCACCCCTGGCGTAAAATCCCTGGGCGAGGGCAGCGGCGGTTTGTTCGTCCGCGGTGGCGATAATTCCCAAAACCTCATCCTACTCGACGAGGCCACGGTGTACAATGCCAACCACTTGCTCGGTTTTTTCTCTACCTTCAACAGCGATGCCATCAAGGATGTAAGCTTGTATAAAGGTACTGCCGCGGCTAATTACGGCGGTCGGCTCGCCTCGGTCATCGATGTGAAAATGAACGAGGGCAACAACCAAAAGTACCATATTGGTGGAGGTATTGGGCTCATTTCCTCGCGCTTGTACGTGGAAGGTCCCATCGTTAAAGATAAAGGCTCGTTCATCGTGGCGGCAAGGCGTACTTACGCCGACTTGTTCCTCAAGCTCTCTTCAGATGAAACGCTCAACCAGAATACCTTGTACTTCTACGACATCAACGTGAAGGCCAACTATAAAATCAATGATAAAAACCGCATCTACTTATCAGGTTACTTTGGTCGGGACGTGTTGGGCTTCAACGATCGTTTTGGCATCGATTGGGGCAATATTACCGGCACCTTGCGCTGGAATAGTATCTGGAACGATAAACTGTTCAGCAATACCTCGCTGGTGTACTCCGATTACGACTACCGCGTGGAAATAACCCGTACCGATGACGAGTTCAGCCTGACTTCTATCATCAAGGCCCTGAACCTTAAACACGAGTTTCAGTACTACCTCAACAACGACCACAAGTTCAAGTTTGGCTTCCAGGCCACCCACCATACCATTACGCCTGGGCAGGTTGAGGTGAGCGAGGGTTCAGATTTTAACCCTATCGAGTTGCAAGACCGCTACGCGCTTGAATCAGCACTTTTCTTTAGTCATAACTGGCGCATCAACAGCAAGTTAAACGTTGAATACGGCTTGCGCTTATCGTCATTCTCGCAATTTGGGGCGGGCGATTTTTACAGCTTCGACAGCGATGGCAACGTGACCGATACTACCTCGTACGATGCATTTGAGTTGGTTAAAAATTATATTAACCCGGAGCCGCGTATCAATGTATCTTATGTGTTTGACAAAAATCACTCCATCAAGGCATCGTTCACGCGCAACGTGCAAAACTTGCACTTGATTACCAATTCCACCTCCTCGACCCCGACCGATATTTGGATTGCCTCGGGTAAAAACGTAAAACCGGAAATCGGCGATCAACTGTCCTTGGGTTATTTCCAGAATTTCATGGACGATAAGCTGCAACTCAGCGCCGAGGTGTACTACAAATGGATGTACAACCAAGTTGACCTGCGCAACGGTGCTGAAATCAGGGCCAACGAATTACTGGAAGGAGAACTCCTTTCCGGGAATGGCCGTGCCTACGGCTTGGAGCTGATGTTGCGCAAAAAATACGGCAAACTCAGCGGCTGGATTGGGTACACCATCTCGCGCACGGAGCGCAAAATTGAAGGTATCAACAGTTTTGATTGGTACCCGGCACGGCAAGACATCACGCACGACCTCTCGGTGGTTGGGGTGTACGACATCAACAACAAGTGGTCTATCTCGGCTACGTTTGTGTACAACACGGGCAGCGCCGTCACTTTCCCTAGCGGCAAATACGAGTTAAACGGGCAGGTTCAGTACTATTACACCGAGCGCAACGGTTACCGCATGCCTGATTACCACAGGCTTGACCTGGGCGCCACCCGCTATTTCGTGAAAAACAAAAAAATGGAAAGCAGCCTCAACTTCTCGATGTACAACACCTATGGCCGTAAAAATGCCTACACCATCGACTTCCAGGATGACCCCGACGACCCGACGAAAACACAAGCGGTAAAGACCTATTTGTTCACTTTCGTGCCCTCGCTGACTTATAATTTTAAGTTTTAGTTTAGGGCGGTCCCCTCGCGATGCTCGGGGCGCTACGTTGCGCGGCTCGCTGTTCGCTCGGCCCCTGCGGGTCTGGCGCTACGCGCCACCGCTCCACATCGCTACCGCAGGGGGCTTTAAGTATTTATTACTTTGTTTTTTTTCTACCTTTTTTAACCACCCCGTCTGCTGCGCTGCACGCTTTGCGTTGCGCTTGCATCCACCCCTCCTTGAAAAGGAGGGGAGCTTATGCCTCGCTATAAATATTTGATTTACAACAAATTAAAAGAAAAAGCTAGGTTCCCCTTCTTTTCAAGGAGGGGTGGATGCGCACAGGGTGTTTTACACCCTGTAGCGCAGACGGGGTGGTAAAAAATAATGCTGTAAGCATTGACCTAGAACCAATTCATCCTACCTGTAGCGGGGCAAACCTGTTCATCGTTCATCGTTCATCGTTCATCGTTCATTGTTCATCGTTCATCATTCATTGTTCAAAACTGCGGCTACCGCCGCAGTTTCCTGCGCTAGCTGGCCGGAGGGCGCGGCAAAGCCGCGGTGCGAAGCACGGAGCGAACAGCGAACCCCGTAGGACAGCGGCGACGCAACGCGGCGCAGCGCCCAAAAAAACAACTCCTCACTCCAAACTCCTCACTCCTAACTAAAAATACATATGCTACAAAACACCCTTAAATTTGGTCTAGCTGGCTTGATATTGCTATACCTAAGCGCCTGCACGCAAGTGATTGACGTGGACATCAACTCGTCCGATCCGCAAACCGTGATTGAGGCCAATTTGAACACCACGGGCGAGCCTGCCACCGTAAAATTGACCCAGAGCATCAACTTTGATGAATCGAATTTTTTCCCGGCTGTATCGAACGCCTTGGTGGTGATTAGCGATGATTTAGGCCAGCGCGATACCTTGCTGGAGAGCAGCGCAGGACTTTATACATCGAGCCAAATCCAAGCCCAAAGTGGCCGAACTTACACGCTGGAGGTGCTTGCAGCCGGTAAAACCTACCTATCGAGCATTACGATACCCGCTTTAATTAGCTTTGACAGCCTTGTTGCAACCAAAATGGACGGCGGCGGTTTTGGTCCTGGCGGCGGCGGCGAAGGCGACCAATATGAGGTTTTGGTTGGATATCAAGACCCTGCCGAATCAGGCAATTACTACCGATTTGTGGAATACGTGAACGGTGTGCCATCTGGCGACAATTTTGTGTATGACGACCGTTTAAACAACGGCCTTGCGATACAAACCCGCTTGATGAAGCCCGGCAGGCGCTTACGCAGCGGCGACGTGCTGACCATTGAGATGCAGTGTATTGCGCCCAGTGTTTACGATTATTTTGACAGTTTTGGCAATTTGTTCGGCGGGCCACAAGCCTCGTCCACGCCAGCCAACCCCTACACCAATATTGAAGGCGCAACGCTGGGTTATTTCAACGCTTGTACCGTTGAACGCAAAACATTTGTAGTGCCTTAGGCTTTAACCTTGGTGATAAGCACCTTGTCGATACGAGTACCATCTCGGTCAACGATTTCGATTTTGCGCTCGCCGTAGATGAACGAAAAGCCAACAGCGGGCAAGGTATCCAGCTCGCTGAGGATAAAGCCAGCCAAAGTTTGGTAAGCATTTTCATCCACGGGGAGATAATCCTCGCTCAGGAAATCGTTGAGCTCTTCCACCGGGATGGTGCCGTTGACGAGGATAGAACCATCGTCGCGGCTAACGATACTGGGCACATCATCATCTGATTCCGGCAAGAAACCGAAGATCGGCTCCACGAGGTCTTGCAGGGTTAGCACGCCTTGCGTTACGCCAAACTCGTCGATGACCACGCCGATGTACTGTTTTTCTTCCTGGAACACCTTGAGGGCGTCGATGGGGTATTTGTTCTCGGAGATATAAATCGGCTCGGTGAGTATTTTGTGGATATCGAAACCGGGGCGGTCTTCATTCTCGAAAAAGTCTTTCACGGCGAGGATTCCGACTACCTTGTCGATATCGCCGTTGCAAACTAAGAACTTGGAACGTTTGCTGGCGCGGATATCAAACTCAAAACGATCCGGTGTATCGTTGATATCAAGCCAATCAATCTCGTTGCGGTGTGTCATCAAATCTTTAACGCGCTTTGAGGTAAAGGTGAACACATTTTGGTGCAGTTCGCTCTCGTCTTTTTCGAGCACACCTTGCCTACCCGCGGTTTTAATCATGTAGCGGATTTCATCTTCTGTCACGGTATCTTCGGTAGATGCTTTGATGCCAAAAACCTTGTTGAAAAGATCGGTTGATTTGGTGAGTGTCCAAACGAAAGGAAAGGTAACTTTAGAAAAAATTTGGATTACGGGTGCCACGCTCAGCGCGATGCGTTCAGGGTTGCGCATCGACAAGGTTTTGGGGATCAGCTCACCAATAACGATAGAGAAATAGGTGATGATACCAATGACCAGGAGGTACGATAATTGCTCGGCATATGGGGCAAGTGTAGGATATTTACCGAAGAAGGGCTTAACGTCTTCAACCAGGGTTGCACCACCATAAACACCTGATACAATGCCAATTAAAGTAATACCTACCTGAATGGAGGATAAAAACTGCTCGGGTTGTTTGAGTAAATCTAGCACGGCTAAAGCGCCTTTGTGGCCCTTGGCTGCTTTTTGCTCGATACGTTGTCGCTTAACTGAAACCAGTGCAATTTCAGACAAGGCGAAAAAACCATTGATAAAGGTTAAAATGAAAATGACCAGGATTTCCAAGGCAGGGTATGTATTTAATAAGTTGAAGGACAAAATTACATAAATTACGACAACGCTTTGTGCGAGGGCAAAATTTACGGCCTTGTTTTAGTACTTTTGTAAATCCTTACTAAGAGCCTGTATGAAAATCGTTCACATTTCTACAACCGACCGCAATGGTGGTGCCGCACTCGCATGCTGGCGCACGGTAGAGGCCTTGAACGAAATTGGCTTGGACGCCAAGATATTATGCTTGGATAAATCATCGGCGCATCCTTTATCGACGAGCGTCTTAAAGACTTGGGTCGATAAACTACGGCAACAATACCGCCAATATGCGGAGCGCTTGCGTTTTGCCTGGCAAGCGAAAGAACGAAAGGTCTGGTTCCAGTTTTCCATCGGCGACCAAGGTATAGACATCAGTGAACACCCCTTGGTGCAGGATGCCGACATTATACAATTACATTGGGTGCATCGGGGCTTTATCAGTTTTGAGGGCCTACAAAAACTACTGAATTTAGGCAAGCCCGTGGTTTGGACCATCCACGACATGTGGGCCTTCACGGGAGGTTGTCACTATAATGGCCCCTGCCAGAAGTATCGGCAAAAATGCCATAGCTGCCCATTTTTGGCCAACCCACAGCCGGATGATTTATCGGCTTACATTTGGACTCAAAAGCAACAACTGTACAAATCCAAGATAAAGCTAAGCATTGTGAGCCCAAGCCAATGGTTGATGAACCTAGCCAACAAGAGCGCCCTATTAGCCAGGTTCCCCATTATACATATCCCGAATACCATCGACATGGAGTTGTACCAGTCGAGGTCGATATCGGCGGCGAGGGCCAAGTTGAAATTACCACCCGACAAAAAGCTCATCCTCTTCGTAGCGCAAAATATTGGCGACGTACGCAAGGGCTTTTTGTACCTCTTAGAATCCTTGCGGATACTAGAACAGTTATCGAAAGGCCATTTTGAGCAGTATGAGTTACTGATAGTAGGCAAAGCCCAAGATAAAATACTGGAGCAGATCCCCATGCGATACCATTGGTTGGGCTACCAGTCGGACCAGCAGTTTATCATAGACGCATACACCGCCTGCGATGTGGTGGCATTGCCATCGTTGGAAGATAACTTTCCGAATATAGCCCTTGAAGCACTGGCTTGTGCTCGGCCAGTAGTAGCTTTTAGCACAGGCGGGATACCCGAAATCATCAAACACAAAAAACACGGCTACCTAGCCAACACCGGCGACGTAGAAGCATTTGCCCAAGGTATTCAATGGACACTAGAAGACGAAGAGCAATGGTCATACCTTTCGCTGGCCGCCAGGAAATTTGCAGCCGAAAACTACAATTATACCGTAACAGCGGCTAAATGGCAACAATTATATGAACAACTGTTGCACAGCAAAAAGGAAAAAGTATAAATTTGCAGCGTTAATAATAACTACAAAGCCAACCTAGCTCAGCTGGTAGAGCAACGCATTCGTAATGCGTAGGTCGAGGGTTCGAATCCCTTGGTTGGCTCAAATATTACGCTGGTTTAATCAACCAATAGTTCAAGCAGAAACGACCATGACCGTAGCTGTCGATGTTCACCGTCTCGCGGAAAGGCGTTTTAAACCCATGTGTTTTTTGCTGGATTTCAAAACCTACACCGGTAAAAATCTTGTCGCAGATTTGCTCTGTCAAGATCAAGGGGTGCATAGGGTCGGTGTATAAGTGTTCGTCGAAGGTTAAGAAAGCCAAACCACCAGGTTTGAGGTAAGCATGGATATTAGCTATAATGGCTTCAAAGTCGAAGCAGTGGTCCAACACGTTGATACTCAACACGGCATCGGCGGTACCAACTAGATCCGTGATACGTTCTTCAGCCGGATTAGAATATACTTTTGAGGCATCGTTCAAGTCGCACCAAGCGATTTCAGCGATACACTTCTCAGCCATAGGCTCAATAACGATGAGTTCGGCGCCTTCAAAATATTTAGTACGCAGTTTACTGCCCGCACCAAGGTCGATGATGCGTTTTTGGGCAAATGATTGCTTGTTAAACCCAAAGCTCTCGAAGAGGTTGGTGGTGTTCACCATGAAATCGTCGGTGTTACGCCACTGGTTCGTTTTATGGAACTCGAATTCACCCTTGTGGGCTACTTTCTCCCATTTTTCTTTAGAGGTTTTAGTGATACTAGCACCAGTTAAACGAGTGTAAATGGCTTGTAGCCGTTTTCTAACTTTGGCGAACATAATTGGGTAGACTTTATGGTTTGTAGCGTTAAACCGCAAAGGTAGGAATAAAATATTTAGCATATATACGCTAAATTCCTCCCACAAGCCCCTCCCTTACTGCAAATCCTCGTCAAAGGCATCGTCTGAGCTCTTGGCGGCTACCACCAAGGTCATACCACCTAGTATCATGACCAACTTGATAATAAAACTCACCAATGGACCAAAAGCATCCATCCATTTCATGAAGAAGAACTGCACCCCTACCAGTTGTACGATTAAGGACAAAACACCAATACAAAAGAAGATGAAGCCGACGGCAACCATAATATTCCGGTTGCGTGTATCTGTTTCGGGATGGTTCATAGGTTAAGTATTATTGTAGTGCAAAGTTAAATCTATTTAACGATGAAAGAGGAACAATGAACAATGAATTATGTTTGGCCGTTTTTGGCCTTTAGAGTATGTTTGGACTTTAGCTTCCGGCGAAAAACAGCTCTTTTCCGATGATTTTTGCTTTAAAAAATAGTTACGTAGCACCACTATGCGCCCATTTTTTAAATCCACCTCATCAAAAAATAGCTCGTTTTTCACTCGAAACCCAAAATCCAAACATACTCTTAGCGCTTTTTTTTTTGCCCTTTTGTAAAATCAACAATCCACCAATTTAGCCTTTCAGCATCACATTTAGATTGTTTTGGGCGTTCCGGCGCTACGCGCCGTCGCTGTCCTACGGGTGCGCTGGACGCTTAGTGCGCGTTGCGCACCAGCCGCTGACGCGGCTGCCCTTCGGCCAGCTAACGCAGGATATCCGCAAGGCCGAGCCCCTAACAACACATCACATTAGCTTTACGAATGGCCAGAAAAGTTCAAGTTTTTCAATCAAACATCTCTACCACCGACATGACCAAGAAGTATATCCCGGCACTCAGGCAAATGTAATTCCAATACACCGGTGTCTCGGGCCAAGGCAACAACACGCCCGCCAAACTAATGGCCAGTACCACCGACATGGCGATGTGCAGCTTGCCAAATCGTTTAGAACGGCTTGGATAAGCAAATTTTAAGGGTACAAAGTGCAGGATGCAAAACAAAGCCACCAGGGCCAAGTTAGCCCAAGCCGGTAGTTGTACCACCATAATTAGGTAAAAGGCAATCAAGTTCCACATAACTGGGAAACCAATGAACTGCATATTGTCGGACACCATGCCTTCCCTGCCATAATACATAGCCGAGGTGAGCAAAATAGCGCCCGATGCCACCATTTCCCAACCCTCTGGATAAAGGCCAGCCTTGTACATCATATAGGTGGGGATGATGGCATAAGTAGCAAAGTCAATCACGTAGTCGATATTCTTACCATCAAATTCGGGTAAAACCTCCCGCACGCGGGCCATGCGTGCGAAGGTCCCGTCGATTCCGTCGATGAGGAAACTAATCATGAGCCAAATCATGGCGGTTCTAAAATCGCCCTCGGTACTGGCTACCAAGGCAAAAAAGCCAGTCACCATGCCGCTCGCAGTGAACAAATGAACCGACAATGCAGTTAGTCTCTGGCCTTTAGTTACTTTTGACATTCGATTTAAGTTTTTATCATGCTGAAAATTGCTTTTTCACCTGTTTACAAGTACGAGTTACCCGAAGGACACCGCTTCCCGATGGTGAAATATGAGCTCCTACCCGAGCAATTGTTGTACGAAGGTACGGTGAAAGACGATAATTTTTTCCATCCCGAACTTTTACCCGAAGCTTGGATCTTAAAAACGCATACTGCCGAGTATTGGGACAAGCTCCAAAATCAAACAATTTCGCCCCGAGAAGCCCGGGTTATCGGCTTCCCCATGCGGCCTAAACTGGTAGAACGGGGCAGGTATATTGCCCAGGGCACTATTTCCTGCGCCGAGTTTGCCTTGCAACACGGTGTGGCGCTGAATATTGCAGGCGGCACGCATCACTCCTTCGCCGATCATGGAGAAGGCTTCTGTGTATTTAACGATGTGGCCATCGCCACCAACTACTTGCTGGACACAGGCAAGGCCAAACGGGTATTGATTATCGACCTCGACGTACACCAAGGCAATGGTACTGCAAGTATTTTCAGAAATGAGCCCAGGGTTTTCACCTTCTCCATGCACGGGGCTAAAAACTACCCCTTGCGCAAGGAAATATCCTCCCTCGATATCGAGCTGCCCGACAAAACCGACGACACACAATACCTCAGCATCTTGCACAATCAACTGCCCCGGATTATAGATCAATTCCAGCCCGACTTTGCCTTCTACTTGTCGGGCGTAGATGTACTGGAAACCGACAAACTTGGTCGGCTCGGCATGAGCCTCGACGGCTGTAAAAACCGCGATAAATTTGTGCTACAAACTTGCAAAAACTACCGGATTCCAGTAGCTATCAGCATGGCTGGAGGCTATTCTGAAAGGGTTTCTATCATCGTGGAGGCCCATGCCAATACCTTCAGGTTGGCCCAGTCCTTATTTTTCTAATCGGCCATCCAGCACGATTTCCACATTGAGGTAACGTTGAATTTCAACCATTTTCTCAGGTGTAGGATCAGCCATACCATCTTCAATGAGGCTTAGGGTAGCAATTTTCATATCCACTGCTTTGGCCAAGGTTTCGAGGCTGATGTGCTGTGCCAACCTGGCTTTGCGGATCTGTTCCCCGGTTTTAGCAAAACCTACTTCGCCTGGGTTAATCACCTTATCAGGCTTGCCACAAGCCAAGGCTGAACAAATGAACCATATCACAGTTATGTATCGCAAAATCATGCTTGAGTTTATAGAGCTATACTAAAATGTCCTAAAAATAGTGCAATTTTGCCACATGAAACCAGCCTTTAGCGTACTTGTTTTATTATGTTTGTTGAGCGCTTGCCGACAAAAAGATGTTCAACCAACTGTTGAACAAGACTTTGCATACCAAACCGGCGACTTGGTTTTCCAAGATGCTGATTGTGGCGATTTCTGCATTGCCATCGAGAAGGTCACGCAGTCGTACCGTGGCGCAAGACTATCACATGTGGGCATTGTAGACCAACTGGATAACGGGCAATTCGTGGTACTCGAAGCCGTATCTAAAGGTGTGGTTGAAACACCCCTCGATAGCTTTTTACAAGGTACCCTCGATGCTAAAGGCCAACCAAAAGTTATTGTTGGCAGGCTTAAAGCCCAATACCAACAATACATTCCCAAGGCGATTGAACATGCCCGCACACTCTTGGGCAAGCCTTACGATGATGTATTCGACATCCAAAACGATGCGTATTATTGCTCTGAGCTCTTGTACGAGTCGTTTAAAAAGGCTAGTGCCGACTCCAGCTTCTTCGAGCTAAAGCCCATGACCTTCAAAGACCCCGATACCAAAGAAACCTTTGCCATTTGGGCCAAATATTACCAAGACCTCGGGGTTGACATCCCGGAGGGGCAGCCCGGTTTGAACCCTGGCGGTATCTCCCGTTCTGCAAAAATTGACATCGTAAAAATTTATTACTCCATCCCATAAACCTACAAGTATGTACGAAATATTACTTCCCATCCACAGCTACTTGCGTTATGCAGTGCTTATCTTGCTCGTGCTCGTGGTACTTAAAAGCTTGGCAGGCTGGCTCGGCAAAACGAGCTACGAAAAGCTTGATGGCCAGTTGGCTTTGTTCAACCTCATTTTTGCGCACATTCAACTTATCCTCGGCTTGTTGTTGTACGTGGTTAGCCCGCTAGTCATGTTTGAAGGCGGCGTTATGGGCAACAAAATCGCCCGTTACTGGACGGTTGAGCACATCAGCATGATGATTATCGCCATCGTGTTGATTACCTTGGCCCGCAGCTTGTCGAAACGCAAAACCGATGATGCAGCCAAGCACAAAACCGTATTCATTTTCAATGCTTTAGCCTTGTTGATTATCGTTGTGGCCATTTTACAAAGCGGTCGCGGTTTATTTTAGCTGGCTGATACATAGCATGAAAAAAGGCTGCCAGGTGAAAACTTGGCAGCCTTTTTTATTTAATGATTAATTGTAAATGGTTAATTATAAATAACTTACACCCCCGCCTTGCCCGCTTCGCTAAGAGCGGTGTGTTAATAGAAATAGGTCATAACAGGGTATTAGAGATTTTTATGGTTGATAGAATGGCTTACCGTATATTTGTATGCCTTAGTATCTATTGGCTTAGGAGTCATTATAAAAAGAATACAGTACTACTCGAACTTGAGCTTTTATCCCTATCGTTAAAAATCATGCTAAAATTAATACTTAAACTTACTGTTTTATCCCTTACACCATTTGTACTATTGGGGCAAAATATTACGGTCGAATACAAGCATAAATTGATGGTTATTGATTCCGTTGTTTTGTACAATTATGATGGGGAAAGAGTTGGTTTATACAGTCAATTTACCCAAAATGAATTAACTGAAAAGATGTTTATCACCGTAGTGTACAAAGAAAAGCATAAGCTTTGCTTACCAATTTCTTATCATCAGATTTTGTGTGATTCTGTAATGGTTTCATTGCGTTATATTCCAAATAAATGCAAATATGCTCATAAAACGATAGGCTCTTTTCAAACTTGTCAAGGCATGAGTCATTCAATAAGTTTCCTTTCAAATTACGCTCCCTGTTTTATTTGCAAAAGGAAACTAAAACGTCATTTAGACTTTAAGTAAAAATGCAATACAAATTTAAGCGTAAATCACGTTGTGAAATTTATATATATAAAACTAACATGAAAATAAAATGCATCATAATGTACTCGAAGCTTTTTGTCTTATTGGTATTAGTACCAATAACTAGCTGTAATGTAGGAAAAATTAGCCTGACAAATACATTTTCAAAGGATGCAGAAGACTCACTAGTTGGGAAAGAGATATACCGATATATTAATCATGGAGGGAGTATCGGTATAACGAACGAAAGTAATGATTCCTTGATGATTCCTGCTTTATTCTTTGCAACTGATGATTCAAAATTCAACACTAGCATAGCTTTATTCAGAAAGGGGAAAAAAGGCTGGGAATTGGTAAATGATTATGTAAGCGCTCATACCACTATTAGTTTTGATTTAGACCTCAGTAATAGGGTATTGCTACCCAAAGAAACATTGGTGGAACCCTATTCAGTTACTCGATGGTACAACAATTCAGTGATTAAGCAAGATAAAAATGGTGTTTATATGATTCAAATGAGACCGGGTAAATATAAAGTTGAACTGTGTGTATTGAACTGCACATTAAAAAATGGAACCATTCTACCCAAACAGTGTATCATTGATAAGTTCGAGGTAGTCAGGGAATATTAACTAAAGGAATAGGTCGTCACACTACACATGCCTCGTCTCTACAATGGGTGCGATTAGGTTTGTGACATGCGGGCCACCGTTGAAAATTTGATAAATTGATTATGTAGCGGCGCACCTATGTGTGCGTCCAGGATAGGCACGCCAGAACACTACTCGGCCTAGCGATGTGCAGGGCGGCCGAAGGCCGTACCGCAGGGGCGTATGCCCCAAGGTATGAGCGACAGCGAACCCGGAACGTAGCGCCGCCACGCAGTGGCGGAGGCCCCAAAATGAATAAATGATTATTGGAAAAATGAGCAAATGATTTGTGATTTTTGAGATTTCGATTTTTAGGCATTTTCGCTTAATTTATGGCTAAGCCCCATGAATGTACACAATATCAAGATTACATTTTGTCGTTGTAGGTAATTGCAGGCTTGAGCTTCGGTCGTTATTCACGTGAAATAATTCTGGCTGATATTAAACTGAAAAACTTAACTTTACGACCAGCAAGCTATTTACCCGAATAAAAATCTACCCACAGATGCAAAAAAGCTACCTCGACGCCTGGCGCCAGTTAACTATCATTTGCGCTCTTTTTCTAGGGCTGTCCAGCAGTTTGCATGCCTCCCACGTGATGGGGGCCGACTTGACCTACGCCTGTATTGGCCCTAACCAGTACCGCATTACGCTCCGGGTTATCCGAGACTGTAACGGTATAACCATGCCCAACACTTTCCCTGTAACGTATTCGGGTTGCGGCACCAGCGGTAGCTTATCGCTCAGCCTGGTGAGCACCCAAGATATTACCCTGCTCTGTAGCAGCCAAACCAGCTTGTGTAGCGGTGGTACTAGCCCTTACGGTATTGAACTTTACCGCTATGATGCGGTGGTTACCTTGCCTTCAGGTTGTAATAGCTGGACTTTCTCGGCCGAAACCTGTTGCCGGAATGCCAGCATAACCAACTTGTCGGCACCTTCTAGCAATGGTTTTTACATATCAACACAGCTGAATAATACCTTGACACCATGCAATAGCTCGCCTGTATTTGCATCAACCCCTACCCCATTCGTTTGTGTCAACCAGCCCGTGTATTACCAACAGTTGGCCTTTGACCCAGACGGCGACTCGCTGGTTTATTCCTTGACCAATTGTTTGTCGGAAGCCAGTACCGTCGTATCCTACCTACCTGGTTTTAGCGGGGCATCGCCCTTGACGAACCCCGTCAACATTAACCCAGCCACGGGTGAGATGACCTTTACCGCTACCACGGCCCAAACGGCTGCCATCTGTGTTCGGGTTGAAGAATATCGCAACGGGGTAAAAATTGGAGAAATCATCCGCGACTTGCAATTCGTGATTCAAAACTGTACAAATCAAGCCCCTGTATTAGGCGGTATCAACAACGTACCAAACACTTACAGCATATCAACCTGCGAGGGTACTGACCTTTGTTTTACGGTACCCATCACCGATGTCAATGCTGGGGATTTGATCAACGCCACGTATTCGGGCAACATTCCAGGAGCTACCTTTACCCAAACGGGTTCAGGAAACAACCGCACCGGTACATTTTGTTGGACGGCACCTGTGGGTGGCAGCGGCAGCTACTTCTTCTCGGTCATCGCTACCGATAATGCCTGTCCAGTACCAGGCCAGAGTGCCCGGACATACACGGTTAATGTAATCCCTAACCCGAACCCGCCCGTAAATGCTGGGCCTGACGTGGCACTTTGTTCTGGTAGCTCAACGGTGCTAACCGCATCCAGTGCGGCGACCAATATATCCTCGGTGCAATGGTCGCCAACGGTAGGCCTGTCCAACCCCAATAGTTTGAGTACAACTGCTACGCCATCGGCTACTACCACTTACAGCGTTACCATGAACTACACCGATGGTTGTAGTTCTACCGATAATGTAACCGTGACGATAAACGCCGACCCTGTGGCCAATGCAAGTCCAGGCACGGCATCTGTTTGCCCGGGAGGCAGTATTATACTGACGGGTACGACCAATGTAAGCGGTATGACTTTCCTGTGGCTTAGCCCAACCTTAACTTCCCTAGGCCCAGGCTTAGTGACAGGAGCAACATCATCCATCAACGTTTCTTTACCCACAACACCGGGCACTTATAACTATACCTTAAGGGTTACCAACCCAACAACGGGCTGTAGTACCGACGATATCGTAAGTATTACCGTTGGTGCCCCGCCAAGCTTACCAGCTTGTACCAACATTTATGTTTCCCCAACGGGTACAGCTGGTGCGGCAGGTACACAAGCGGCTCCAACCAGCTTGGCAGAGGCGCTCAACAGAGCGGCCTGCCAAAATGCTATCATCAAAATGGCCATTGGTACTTATAATATTGATAATGCAATGACTATAGGCAGTTTTGTAACCATTGAAGGCGGCTTTAACCCTGCTACTGGTTGGACCAAAACCAGCCAAGCAGGCGCTACAACGATTAACCGTACAACCTCAAACCCAGAAGGGGCTGTAAATGCCCAACGCTTAGTAGCATTTTACGGGAACAGCGTAACGGGCTTCCGTTTTCAAGATGTGACAATTACCACTGCTGCGGCCAACCAACCGGGCATGTCGACCTACGGGGTACACCTGACCAATTGTTCAAACTATAACTTTATCCGTACGCAGATATTGCCAGGAGCGGCGGCGGCTGGAGCTGGTGGAGCCACTGGCACCGCCGGTGTTACTGGCGGCAATGGTGGAGGAGGGTTAGGAGGTTCATGTGATGGCGGAACTTGTACATTTTCATCGGGTAATGCTGGTGCTGCTGGCGGTTCCGGCGGTGCAGGTGCCGGTGGCACAGCTGCTGGCACTGGAGGCGCAGCAGCCAATGGCACTCAAAACAACGGTAACGCCGGAACTACAAGTACAGGCCGAAACGGCGGCGGCGGCGGCGGCGGCGGCGCTGGTGGCGACGAATGTAGTACGAACAATGCAGGCAACGGTGGTAATGGCGGAGGCTCTGCCTGTACGGTTGCTGGTGGAGGTGGCACTAGAGGTGGCGAAGGCGACCCTGGTGGAACTGGCGCCAACGGTACTGTCGGGACAACTGGTGCATCTGGCACCACAGGAGCTGCAGGTGCGGCAGGCTCCCATGCAGGTAACTTTTGGGTGCCCGGTGCGCAAGGGGGCACAGGAACCGATGGTTGTGGTGGTCGCGGCGGCGGCGGCGGCGGCGGCGGCGGGCGGCAAGTTTGTACATTTTGCGATAATGGCCAAGGCAATGGCGGCGGCGGCGGCGGCGGTCAAGGCGGCACTGGTGGTACTGGTGGACGTGGTGGCGGTTCGTCCTATGGTTTGTACCTAGCCCTAAACGGCGCCAGTGGTATCGTAAATCAATCCCGAGTAGTCGCTGGCACAGCTGGTGCCGGAGGCGTTGGCGGTGCCGGCGGAAATGGCGGAAATGGTGGTACAGGCGGCGTGGGTGGCTCAACTTGTACTGGCGAAATTGGCCGTGGTGGCACTGGCGGCGCTGGTGGTCCTGGCGGTAACGGTGGCGCTGGCGGAGCTGGCCAACCCGGACAATCCATCGCTATTCACCTTCAAAGCGGTACAGCCTTGGCAACCAACGTAAGTAATTTTAACCTACCTGGCCAACCAACGATAACTGTAACCAACGTTAATTGTACCAATACCAACGTAACCTACACCACCGCGGCTGCAGGTGCATGGGACTTCGACCTTGTTGGTAATGCGGCAGCCCCTGCCACGGCAGGGGCAATACCATCTGCTACAACACAATACAGCCAAATTGCACGCTATTCGGTTAGCGTAGGTGTCAATACTTATACTGGCTTCCATAATGTGTCCTACGATGGCGCTACAGTTCCTGTCATTTTAAGCAATGCCAACCAGCTAGGCGTCGATACGTTCCAACTCTGCGTTGGCCAATTTGCTTCTTTTGAGAGTCAATACACTGCTAATTCATACGTTTGGAACTTCAACGGTGCCGTTGCCAACCCAGGCAGTGTGCGCATCACAAATGCAACCCAATTTAATACCCCAGGCTTCTACCCCGTAACTCTTAATTTGGTTACCGACTGTTGCGGTTTATCTAGCACCAAAACGGTTTACCTATTTGTTGACCGAAGGCCAACGCCAACTGGCTCTGGCAACGTACCCATTTGTTTGGGTAGTAGTGCAACCTTAAGTCTTAGCGGCTTAAACGCTAGCGACTCTGTGGTATGGTCGCCAACTGATGCCATTATACAGTACAACAGCAATAGCGTTGTGGTTCGGCCAACTGCAACCACTACATTTACGGCAACCGTTTACAATGAAATTGTAACTGCTGGACAAACTAGGCTCAGCTGCCCTACCAACATCAACTTTGTTGTTACCGTTAATACTCTACCTGTATCAGCAGCGGTATTGACCCAGCCAATCTGTGGTAGCGACGGTCAAGTTAGGGTAAACGTTAGCAGTGCTGGAACCTACAACTTTACATGGTCTAACGGCGGTTCTTCTTTTGGTACAAATACCTCCACCATTGCAGGTTTAAACCAAGGTCTTTATACGGTTACCATAACTAATACTGCCACAGGATGTTCAACTACAAGGACCGAATTCCTGTTTGCGTCTCCTTTGGCTCCCTCAGTTTTTGCACAAAGTACTACGGCAGCTACCTGTGGCCTGAACAACGGCACTGCCCAGGTGAATACCACCGGAGGCACTGCACCATTCACCTACGCATGGAGTTCTGGCGGGGCACCAACGCCCACTCGCATAAACCTGGCTGGTGGCACATACTGCGTTACCGTTACCGACAATAATGGCTGTACATCTAGAACTTGTTTCCAAATAGCAGCTACTGGAACGGTTAGCTTGACGACCATAGCTAGTACTAACCCTACTTGTGTAGGTGTGGCGAATGGTGCATTACAAGTTGAAGCTTCTGGTGGCCGTGGTCTCTATGATTTTACCTGGAGTACCGGTGCCACAACGCCTGCCGTTAGCGGCCTAGCCATTGGCACTTACACGGTTACCGTTACCGATGCCGATGGTTGTACGGCTACCAGGAATTTAAACTTAACGGCAGCAACTACCCCTACCATTCTTGCAAACTCTAATAGCCCTGTGTGTAATGGTTCTTCTATCACGCTTTCTGCAACCGGTGCTAATACCTACACCTGGACTGGCCCCAATGGTTACACCGCTACAGGCGCATACCCTTCGGTTCCAGCGGCTGGTAGCCTAGCGGCAGGCACCTACAACGTAACTGGTACCACAACTGTTGGCTGTACGGCAAATGCCAGTACGGTGGTGGTGGTGAATACCTGCCCCGAAATTTGCGGCAACGGCGTTGACGACGACAACGACGGCCTGGTTGACCTCGACGACAATGTAGACTGCCCTTGCAACGACTAATAACAGGGTAAAATCGTGTTCAAAAAGTTTATATGGCGCAAACAGAACTTTTTTTGGTCCGTTTTCGTTTTTAGAACTTGGAATACGTTACATTCGCGTCCAAATTGAACGGGCTACTCCCAAACCGGCCCGTTTGCTACTAGAAACAAATCATTCATCATCTTAAATTTTGTTCGGATATGTTCTGGACCCTTGAACTAGCCTCTTACCTTGAAGAAGCACCATGGCCCGCCACCCGTGACGAGCTAATCGACTATGCGATCCGTTCTGGAGCACCAATCGAAGTAATTGAAAACTTACAAGAGCTTGACGACGAAGGCGAATCTTTCGAAGGCATTGAAGACATCTGGGCGGATTACCCCACCAAAGGCGACTTCATGTTTAACGAGGACGAATATTAATCGAGTCTTCGTAGCTGCTGCGTCCCATCGTTACGATGTCAATAGCGGAACTATTTGCCTAGCAAGTAGTTCCGTTTTTTATTGTAGCAACCCAATGGCCTCAAAGCGCTCGAAAACCTTGTCGCCATGCGGAGAATCAGCTAGTTCGGGGGTTAAATCCTGGCCGGCCCAATGTTCATAATGCTTTCCATCGCGCCAAAGTCGGCTTTGGCTCACGTCATAGATAAAGCCCTTGTACGCGATCCAGATTTCTGGTCGGTCTTGGCCATTGCGCAAGGCTAATTGCTGCTTGGTGTAGGTTGGTAATGACTGCATGGGGCACAAAAATACATTTTTTATTTTTTGGGCGCGTCGGCCTGTGGCCGTCGGGCTTTGCGGGGTTTCAGTGCCTACGGCACCAGCCCGCTGCGCGTGCTGCCCCTCCAATCCCTCGCGCGAATAGTGTTCAGTTGTGGGAAAATGCGAACGATGTTTTGCGCCAGCGATGCGAAGCAGTGGCCCGCAGGGCCAGACCGCAACGCGGGCCGAGCGAATAGCGAGCTGCGTAGCGTAGCGACGGCGAAGCCGAGGCGCCCTAAAAATAAAAAAATGATTAAATGATTAAATGATTAAATGACCGGGAATAACGAATCGGTAGCCAAGCCTAATAGTTGAATTGAACAGTAAACGGTGTATTTTTAGCTTTTTTTCAACAAGTTTATCAAAAAAGTATTTGTTTTGTATGTCTGATTAACCAAGTGACTACAAAGTCCTATTCCCGATACCTATATCCTTATAAATTGCGTTGGATAATCGCGTATATTTTCTTGTAGTCCCCAAACATGAACCCAAATTAAGTTTTATATATTTATGCAAAGAATTAAATTAATATGTAGCCTTTTTGCTGTGCTTTTATTTGCACAAAGCCTTGAAGCTCAGAGTCGTACAAAAGAAAACTACAACATGTTGTGGGAGATATCAGGCAAGGGGCTCAAAAAGCCATCGTATCTGATGGGCTCCATGCACTTGACCGATAAGCGGCTGTTTGAATTTCCGGATTCACTGGCCATCATCATGGGGCAGGCCGATGCCCTGGCCATGGAAATTGACCCAGACTCCTTGGCGCTCTATATTTTCCGCGACAGGTACGATGGCTCCGCGGAGGAGTACATGTTGTATTCCCATAAATATGGCGTTGGAAGCGGTATTTGGAGCGAGATATTCCCGAGTAATGTGGAAGGCTTATACTCCTCTTGGGTGATTGAAGAATTTAGGCGCTCGGAAGGAGATTCATTTCCCCCATGTGTACTCGATTTATACCTGTATACTTGGGCTAAGCGCCACCAGAAAAGCACCGGAGGGCTGGAAACCGTGCGTGGGCATATCAACGAGCTTAACGTATTTACGCAGGACAGCCTAGTTACGGAAGAGGCTGTAGAGCTGCTGGAGAAAGACTCCCTCTTTTCGCCGGACTACATGTACAACGATGATAACGGCGGATTTGGATTCGGGGATATGGACAGTATACAGGAAGCGTTCAAAGACATCTATGCCTCAGGAAGTTTAGATAGCCTGCAAAACTTTTTGATGAAAAATGGCTCTACCCGGTCGATGTACACCTCTGGGTTTATCCGCCGGAACTACAACATGATTGCTTATATAGATAGTGTTGCACAGGAAAAATCGTTGGTAGCCGTTATGGGCTGTGGGCACTTGGTAGGGCCTTCAAACCTGATTGAACTACTTCGGGGCAGGGGTTATACCTTGAGGCCCGTGACAGCTCGCTTTCCACAGGATACCAGCTACGGCCTTCCTGACTTTGATAGAGTACTCCCAAATATTGATTATAATTTCGATAAATTTGGGGTTACCATCTCCACGAATGTGGGGTTAATCGCGACCAACCACAACCAAAAAACTTATTTTGGAATGGATATGTGCGAGGGCGTTGCGGTACAATTGAGCATATCCGACATCAACTTCCCGGTTCAGCGCAGCTTTGGCCGCGACTCCTTGTTGTTGAGCACTTTAGACAAAGGGCTCAAACGCAAGCGAAACCTGATGAACGACCTTTTTGAGGATAAACCAAAGAAAAAAAGCCAAAGCAAGACTAAAGAAGCTGAACTTGATATGGTATTGACTGATTCGATCAGTACCATGGAAAAACGCTTTAACGAAGGGTATTGGCATGCCGTTAAGTACTTTGTCAGGGACAACGACATCGTAACGCTGCACCTGCTGGCCGATGACTCTACAAAATTTATGCTTCCAGGTTTACAAGCAGCTTGGAATAGTATACGGGTACAGCCAAATACTAGAGCACAGGGTAATAACGCCACAGCATTTGCGCCAAAAGTTTTCGATGTATCTGAAATAGGCCTGACGGCGCTTTTACCCCTCGACAAGGTTGAGATTCAAGGCGACTCGCTTGGTCAAAATATGTACAGCTATGAAGAACTGAACATTGAAGGGTTGACAGGATATGAACAAGATATTATCCGTTACGAGTTCAACAGTATTCCGCAAACGAACAAATGGTTCAAATTGCACGCGTACTCTTTCCCCAACACAGAATTTGACTACGAGGAAAATGACAACAATCTTTTCTCCAAAAAAGGGAGTAGCAAATGGCGCAAAGAGCGCCTAAAAGCTTGGAAGGAAATTTTCGGGGCAGCCGAGGAAACGGCATTTGAATTAGACGATGAGCTGATTAGCCTCAAAGCTGTACTTGACATCAACGGCAAGGATAAATTACATGTGTGGTCTTGTGTAAGAGATCGTTGGGTATATCAAGCCATTTTGCTGGAAGGACCTAATTTTTTCAGTGCTGCTGAAGCCAAGGCCTTTATGGACAGCTTGGAGTTAGTGCCCTTTGCCGCGCCTAAACTCCAGCTGGATAGCGTTAAAAATCAAGCCTTACGAATTGCGGCATTCAACATTACAAGCGAATCGGAGCTTGATTACATGCCAGAAGATATTGTTTCACAGGTTGATATGCCTGCAAACTATCGCAGTGTGCATCGCCCTACCAGTAGTGAGATAACGGTTTCTACTTACAAGTTGAACCCATACAATTGGTATCAAAACCATGACGATTTTTGGGCGCAATGGGATGAAACACAGATTAGTCTTAACTATGAATCCGTAGAATACACGGATACCCTAGACATAAAAGGCTTGAAAGCCTACACGTATGAATTATCGCGATACGAAGGGCAGCCTATTAAAATGCTGGCTCTACTCCGTGGCGATGCGATTACCCAAGTCGAATTCCTTTCAGAATCTAGTGTGTCCGATAGCCTTTGGGCTGAAATTATACGTAGTATTGATACACTACCTTACAAGGCGCTTTCGGATCCTTTTGCCAAGAAAAATGAAAAAATCTTGGCAGATTTACGGAAAGATTACGACCAAAATTTATACTTAGCCTTAAACTGGATAAATCTAGACAGTACAGATTTACCAGCCTTGATTAAAATATCCGATAGCTTGCTCCTGGCTGAAAGAAATTACCAGAATACTGATTTGCTACACAAACTAGCCATCTTGTATTCTGAACTAGAAAGCCCCTATGCCCTAGACGCGACTTTCCGTATTTTGGATAGCCTGAAACTTGAATCGTTTGCCAGTACCATCATGAGTGCCTTGCTGTTGGATGATTCACCCATATCATTAGAACGTGTGATGGAAATCTACACGAGCCCTATTGAAGCAAGTACCGTAAACAATAGCGTGTTGGACATGTACTCCTGGGTAGGTGTTGACGAGACGCTTTTACTCAATGAACTTTTCAGGGAAAAGTACCTCCCGCTTATGCTCCAAGATACCAACCGCCAGATTCATCTTGGCCACTTACTAGAAAACTGGGCGTTAAACATTGAAGGTTATGAAGAATATGCCCTGACCGATAAGGAGTTCAACAAATTGGTTGGCCTGTTAAAGTACTTTTCAGAAGTAGAAAAACTACCCGCTGTTTTAAAGGCTGGAGTGAGTAGTGCATACGATTATGATGTTTATGACGCTTACGACGAAGATGTAGAAAGCGAAGAACCCGGAAATGAAGATGAATATGCCATTTTACAGTATAAACGCGCTTTGATTAAACTGTTGTGTGTTGGCCGACCCAATGATATATCTGGCAATCAAACCATTAGAGCCATTTGGAACAGCCCGTCATTTGATAGCTACCGAGCTAGTATAGTGAGTGATTTGATGAACGGCGCCGAAGATGTTCCAAACTTTATGTGGGAAGCATTTAGAGGAGACATAGATGCCCAAAAGGATTTAGTTAGCCTGCAACGGTACAACGAGGTCTTATATCTCATACCCTGGGATATTTTTGACCGAGACTCTATCATGCTTGGTTTCCTGGAAGAGGCTGCCTACAACGTTGAATTGTACGACTACGAGGTTATAGAGTCCATGAAGTACTATGTACCTAAAACCAAGAACGAGGAATTCTACTATGTGTACAGGGTAAAATCTGATGGATTTATCAAATCTAAAAAACAACATCTATTCATTAGCCGTAAGCAGTACAAAGACCCTAATACAATTACCATACCCTACGACTTATTTTACAAGGACAATATTTACAGCGACGACCGTTTGTCTAAAAAAGTAAGGGAGCTCATTGACGAGGTTGAAACATACTTCAAAAACATTGACGAAACCGTAGAAGAATACGACGAGGTTTACGATGAAGAAGGCGACATCCCCCCTCCGCCTCCACCACCACCTGCACCAGGAAATGACGATTAGCTTATAAACAACAAAGCCGTACGCTGTAAACCATCGTGCGGCTTTGTTGTTTACCAAAACATGAAACCAAGTACTGAATTAGATATCGACCGCATTATCGAAATGGCCTGGGAAGACCGCACGCCATTTGATGCTATTTTAGCGCAATTTGGCCTTGACGAGAAATCCGTAATAGAACTGATGCGCCGTGAAATGAAGCCCAAATCCTTCTGGCGTTGGCGCCGCAGGGTACAAGGCAGAGCTACCAAGCACCTCAAAAAACGCAGCGACGATGTGAACCGTTTTAAATGCGACCGTCAAAGAACCATCAGCTTGAATAAAATTTCAAAGCGTTAAAAGTAGCTACTTGTGCTCTTTGCCTTGGAGTACCGCTTTTAGGGCAAACATCTCGTCGCGGTATTGTGCCGCCGAGATAAAGTCGAGGTCCTTGGCTGCGGCCTTCATTTTTTTCTCTACTTCCTTGATAGCTTTTTCGAGTTGTTCAGCACTCATATACTGAACTACTGGATCGGCAGCCATATCCACTTTTTGTGGTTCTTCATACAGACCAGCATTGCCTTGGTTTTTAAACTGCAACACCGAGCTTTGGTGCATGATATCCTCCCGCGATTTAAACACGGTCGTTGGGGTTATGCCGTGTTCCGTATTATAGGCAATCTGCTTCGCTCTGCGGCGCTCGGTTTCGTCGATGGTGCGTTGCATTGAACCGGTGACTTTATCTGCATACATGATAACCAGACCATTCGAGTTACGGGCGGCACGACCTGCGGTTTGGGTTAAAGAACGGTCGTTGCGCAGGAAACCTTCTTTGTCTGCATCCATGATGGCTACAAGCGATACTTCGGGCAAGTCGAGACCTTCCCGCAAGAGGTTTACGCCAACCAGTACATCAAACTCGCCAAGCCTTAAGTCACGGAGAATTTCTACGCGTTCAAAAGTATCAACTTCAGAGTGGATATAGCGGCATTTGATGTTGAGTTTGCCCATGTAGCTGCTCAACTCCTCGGCCATACGTTTGGTCAAGGTGGTAACGAGTACCCTTTCCTGGCGCTCAATCCTGAGGTTAATCTCGTATAGCAAATCATCCACTTGGTTTAGGCAAGGGCGTACCTCGATCGGCGGATCGAGTAGACCTGTAGGCCGAACGATTTGTTCCACCACTACCCCACCCGTTTGTTCGAGTTCGTAATCGCTAGGGGTAGCGCTGACATATATCACTTGATCCTGCACGCCTTCAAACTCTTGAAAGTTAAGCGGGCGGTTATCCAGTGCAGAAGGTAACCGGAAGCCATAATGCACCAGGTTCATGGTACGGGCACGGTCGCCGCCATACATACCCCTGAACTGAGGTATCGTTACGTGGCTTTCGTCAATGACCATGAGGTAGTCGTCCCCGAAATAATCGAGGAGGCAAAATGGTCGGGAGTTCGGTTCGCGTTGATCAAAAAAGCGCGAGTAATTTTCGATACCGCTGCAATAGCCAAGTTCGCGCATCATTTCGAGGTCGAAGTTGACGCGTTCACGGATGCGGGCAGCTTCCAGATGGCGCATATCTTTCTCGAAGTATTTTTCCTGGGCAGCCAATTCATCTTGTATATTGAACATGATTTCCGTCATGCGGTCTTTCGGGGCCACGTAGAGGTTAGCCGGGAAGATAACGGCCTGGTCTAATTTCTCGAGGGGTTTGCCATTCGATAAATCAAAGCGTTCTATGCCGTCAATCTCGTCGCCGAAGAAGCTGATGCGCAGGCCCCAATCGGCGTAGGGCAAGTTGATGTCAACAGTGTCACCGTTGACCCTGAAGTTAGCTCGACCAAGTTCACCGCCAGAGCGCGAGTACAGACTATCTACTAAGGAATACAAAAAGGCATTGCGGGTAATGACTTGCCCCAATTGTAGCTTGATAATACCTTTTTTGTAATCCTCGGGGTTACCCATACCGTAGATACACGACACAGATGCCACGATGATAATATCTCTTCGGCCAGTGAGTAGTTGTGATGTTGCCCTAAGCCTTAGCTTGTCAATCTCGGCGTTGATGGCCAAGTCTTTCTCAATATATAAATCGCTGACCGGGTTGTAAGCCTCTGGTTGGTAGTAGTCATAATACGATACGAAGTATTCCACGGCATTATCCGGGAAAAAAGCCTTGAACTCGCCGTACAATTGAGCAGTCAATGTTTTGTTGTGGCTCAGCACCACGGTTGGTTTTTGAACTTGTTCAATCAAGTTGGCGATGGTGTACGTTTTACCAGAGCCTGTAACCCCGAGTAAAACTTGAGCCTTCTCGCCTTGTTGCACGCCTTTTACGAGTTGCTCTATGGCTTGGGGCTGATCGCCGGTTGGCTTGTAGTTGGAGTGTAACTTGAATGGCATATGACAGGCTATATTTTAAGCTGCAAAGATAAGTAATAGCGCAGAGAGCAGAGTGCTGAGAGCAGAGTATGTTTGATAATAGAGGGATTTTTATATACTTGCTTTGCACGCTGCTCTCTAGAACCAGCTGCTTTGCAGCTGGTAGAAACCTTCTTTTTAGAGCGTTTTGGGCGGTTCCCTCGGCCTTAGGCCTCGGGTCGCTACGTTACGCAGCTCGCTTACGCTCGGCCCTTCGCCCTGCGGGCTCGGTCTGGCGGCTGCGCCGCCACTGCTCCACATCGCTACCGCAGCATACAATTCATCAAAGTATGGGCAGGAATTTTCACCACTTTGCTCTCTGCACGCTGCTCTCATATCTAAACTCTGCTCTCAGCACGCTGCTCTCATAACTATTTTTGGCCTAGCGATGTGGAGGGCGGCCGCAGGCCGTACCGCAGGGGCGTATGCCCCAAGGTATGAGCGACAGCGAACCCGGAACGTAGCGCCGCCGCGATGCGGCGGAGGCCCCAAATATTTATTGTCCAATAATTTTCAAGAACATGCTCCTGCGGTCGCGAGCCAGGTCAATATGCCGGCCATTGGCCATGGTTATAGTGCCACCGCCGGTTTTGCTAAAGGCCACCATGCGTTCTAGATTAATGATATAGGAGCGGTGCACGCGTACAAAATGCTGCGCGTGTTCGAGTATTTGCTCAAAATGCTTGAGGTTTTTAGACACCGTTTTGCGCTTGTCGTCAGTCAGGTGGATTTGCGTGTAGGAGCCATCAGCCTCAATGTACTCGATGGCCTTGACCGGGATGTACTCATAGCCCGATTGCACCGGGATGCACAGCACCTTGTCGTCCTTTTGCTTGAGGTTTTGCGATAAAGCCTGCAACTTGAGCTGTACTTGTTGTAAGTTTTGCTTTTGTTTGAGTTTTTCGATGGCCTCCAGCAGGTGTTTCTCGTTGATGGGTTTGAGCAGGTAATCAATGGCCGACAAGCGAAAAGCGTCCAAGGCATACTGGTTGTAAGCCGTGGTAAAAATGATTTCGTAGGGCACTTCCTGCTGCGATAGCTCCTCCACGAGTTGAAGGCCAGATTGCCCCGGCATCTCGATATCGAGAAATACCACGTGGGGTTGTTCGCGTTTTATGGCTTCAACGGTCTGAGGCACATTTTCGGCCTCGGCACAAACAACAACCTCGGGGCAGAGTTCCTGCAACATCAAGCGTAGGAGCTTCCTGGCTTGCGGTGAATCGTCGACGATGATAGCTTTTAGTGCATCAAACTTGTCCATGTATATCAATTTTTAAAGTAACGGTCGTACCGGAAGGCTGACCGTTTTCGGCAATTTCATCTATAATTTCTATGCCAACTAGACCTTCTTGCTTGAAGTTCAGCAAGTCGATGCGTTTTTCATTGGCACTGGTGGCAAACTGTTGATGGCTGGGCCGATGATCGTTGTTGATGCGTTGAGCGGCGAGCCGGCCTACGCCATTATCTTTGATTTGGATTTGCAAGATACTACGCTTGCGGTCAACCGAAAAATTTAAGGCCAAGAATTTTGCACCTTCCTTATGCCTCAGCCCGTGTTTAAAGGCATTCTCGATGTAAGGCTGGATGAGCAGCGATGGAATTTCAATCTCGTTGATATCTATATCTTCCGGCAAGCTGATGCTGTGCTGAAAATCGGTTTGCAACAACATGGCCTCTAGCTCGATATACAATTGTAGTACTTCTATTTCCTGGGCCAACTTTACAGCAGGCAAAGAGCTCATTTCCAATATTTTACGGACTAAATCCGAGAAACTACTCAGGTACAACACCGCATTCCGGCGGTCGTTATCATAAATATAACTCTTGATTGAATTTAACACATTGAACAAAAAGTGTGGGTTCATTTGTGCTTTCAAAGCGGTTTGCTGCGAGAAACGGAGGTCGTTTTCCAATTGGATCCGCTCTAATTCCTTGGCCTGGCGTTGCTCCATCACTTTGATACGGGCTTTGAACAAGCCATAGCCCGTACCTAATAATGCCAAGCCGCACAAGACCAAAAACCACCAGCGTTGCCAGTATGGCGGTGCCGAATAGCCTTTTAACTGTATCACATTGGCCGAGTCGTTACCCCAGTAATCCACCGCCTTGACTTCAATGGTAAAATAACCCGAGGGCAAGGTTGGTATAACGATTTCTTCAATGCTGGGCGGCAAATACATCCAACGGTTATCGTGACCCAACAGGCGGTAAGCCAATTTATACTGGCCGTTTGAGCTGTAAGCTAGGGCATCAATTTTAAAGCGTAGAGGTTGCTTGTAGCCTAGGTTAATTGCATCGGGTTGTAGGAGAAGTTGGTCGCCTACCATAGCATATTTAAACAAGAGTTCAATGGGTTTATTGCCTTCGTTCATCGCTTTAGATACCCGTTGTAGGCCCACGCTGGTAGCCAGCCAAATGCTATCCCCTTGAAAGCTCAATGCCCTAATTTCGTTGCTACTCAAGCCTGTAAAACGGTCTTGCACGCGCCATTTTCCGGTTTGAAGCTTATAGTCCCATAAACCCTTGTTGGTAGCAAAATACAGGTGGTCCGTTTGGTAGCTAATCTGTTGTGGAATACAGCCAGATGGCAGGCTATCCAGTAGTTTCAAGGTGTTTTTTTCGTCCACCTGGAATACATGGCCTTTGTAGTTTACCCCGAAAACATGTTTGTTTTGCTCATCGTTACTGAGCGAATTTATTAAAATTCCGGCCATCAAGGTGTCTTTCAAAACGAGGCTATCGCCTTGAGGGCTGTAGCTATATTTCAACAAGCCATTGTTGGTGGCCAACCAATACCAGCCTCGGGATTCGTCCACGACGAGGTCTCGGCCCCAATCCGTCGATAACTGTTGTTTTACAGCAACTTGGTTGCCCTTAAGTTTAAACCACTGCGAGCCAATGGAAGAACAGATAAACAAGTTGCCATCCTTGTGATAGATTTTCTTCATGGGGGGGAACATCGTGTTGACTTCCGTGACCTTGCCTTTATCGTAGATAAACAAGTAATTGTTGCAACCGATAAATAGTCGGCCGTCGTCTGGGTCGATAAACAAGGCCGTTATGTCCGATTTTTTGGCCAAGTTGATCTGTTTAAACTGGTTGTTCAGCGTATTGAAAAAGCCTATCTCGCCTAACTCTAGCGCAAATACTACCTGTGGTGCATCAAACAATACCTTGGATATCTTCTTGCTGCTGCCCGGAATCGTCCACACAGGCGAGTTGAAATCGCGGACATAGTACATCCCGTTCGTTAATGAGGTACACCAAGTATAACCACTGCCATCGCGATAACTATGCGAAAATGATATTTCTGGAAAGTACTTCTCCACCACGCCACGGTCGTAATGGTATAAAATTATCCCACCAAAGGTGCTAAAAGCCATGGTGCCATCATTGTAATCGATCACCTCGGTTATTTTGGTCCCTTTTAAGGCATCAGTCAAGTTCGGAATATCATAGGGCGTCAAGGCTTCGTTGACTAATTTGTAAAAACGGCCTTCTTGTTGAGGAATAAGCCAAATGCCCGAGCGTCCCGTGCTTAAAACATAGGTCCCTATAGCCTGAACGCTACTGCGTTGAAAATCAACCTGATAAACTTTAGCTTGTTTACCATCATACTTAACCAAACCAGCACTACACAGAAAATATAAATTTCCGACATCGTCAAACTGTAAGCTTTTGGCAAAATGGAAAGCATCTTCTTCCAAGCCAAACCGAACTGGTTCAAAGGCTGTCCATTGATTCGTGTACTCATTAAACACGTGCAAACCATCTTGACTAGCGACCCAAACATTGCCTTTTTTATCACAGGTCATACCCGAAACGCGTTTGTCCCATTGCATGAGGTGCATCGAGTCGTGCTCTATATAAAAAACTTGTTTCTTGAAATTGTAACAATACATTCTGCCTTTTTTCGACAGATTGAGTCCCGTAATTGAATTGCTTTGTTGTGCATTTGATTTAATCGAAATAAACCGTATACCATCAAATTTAAACAGGCCGAGCTCCGTGCCCAGCCAAATCATACTGCGGCTATCCTTGCAAATACTGTACACCGTATTACTGGGCATGCCATTCTCCGTATGGTAGTGGTAGGAGGCCGGAATCTGCCCCAGGCTGACGTTAAAAGCCAACAAACAGCTCATGAGCCATATAATTATATTTTTTTGGGGGGCCTTCCCTCGCGCTGTTCCAGCACTCGGTCTAGCTGCTGCGCAGCTACCCCTCCGCAGCGCTAGGCCAATACCCGACAATAAATTTATGGCTTTAAGCATCATTTGCGTTGTAAAAATTTAGGAATACCCGGTTGCTTTAACCAACCAATCCCTTTGAAAAACCACTTTTTAAGCCAGCGCCACAGTTTGTAAAATCGGCGGTAGTTGGCCAAATAACGTACCTCATTTACGCCATGTTGTTTATAAAGTTGCTCTAGCCGCGACTGCTTCAAACAGCTATGTTTATCAACACCTCTGCTGCGCCACTCCTCGTTCATCCAGTGAAAAACATACCAATGAGCTTTGAATGGAGGCAAGGCATGACTGTATTCGGCCACCAAGTCCCAACGATCGGCATTGCTAAAATCCTGCTGCACATAGGATGATAAGCCAAAGGTTATAATCCCCTCGTTTAGTATCTCAATGGGTAGTAGCCAGTTGGTATTGTCGGCATTTACTATTTGCGTCGCTTTTTCGTAGCAGTGTAACATCAAGGCAGAGCCTTTGGGGGCTTTCATCACATTACCGACCACTGGCAAGAGATCGTGTTCCCTAAAAACATATTCAGCCTCCAGGTCAAGTGCTTTAAGGCAGGTGACGTCCATATCTGTCCACCAGCCGCCCACTTCGTATAAGAGTTTGTACCTGAATATATCCGAAAACCCTGCATAACTACCTTGCCCGTGGCCCCATTGGTTACGGTGTTTATAATTAAAAACCTGCTCACGAGGTATAATCTCGCCAGCATCCTTGCAAATAACGCCCTGGGGTACAGGCTGGGCAAGCACATCATAATGCCAAAGCACAAATTGGTGTCCTTGCGCCATGTACGATTGCATGGTCAACATTTCGACTGGGCTTAAGGCCGTGCCAATCCACATGCCATGAACTACAAGGTTATCTGCCCGCATGAACTGGTACCAATTGTTTTGCTTTCAAAGACGACAAAATAGCCCCTGCCATCAAGTCATAGCCCTGCAAGTTAAAATGGCCGTCAATGGGCCAATAAAGGGCTAAAATCTCAGCCGGCGTTCTTTTACCCTTAACGATAGGCAAGAGGTTAAGCGTATGGAGTTTTTCAGCTTCAAGTTGTTCCAGCATCTGGCCGAGGGGTACAAAATTATTTTCTACCTCATCGCGCATCGGGTTACAAACGATGAGGAGTTTAATATTTCTTTTGGTACACCATTTTTGCAAATCCAAGTAGCAGCTTTTAATCTTCTCGATAGCTTGTACCACTTGAGCTTCGCGCTCTTTTGGGCTCAGGTACAAATAATCTTTATTCAACACCTTATGGATGTACATCCTGAACAAAAAGCTGTGCTGGTAAAAAGGCTCATACCAAGGCCCTTTGTTAAAAGTCACAGCGGAGTCGGCATGGAAACGTTCTACCCCACCACGTATGATAATATCGTTAATATCCGAGTTATTGACCACTGCGATAACCAGATCAGGGTTATAATCTTTCAACTGTTCTTTAAACATAACGAAGTTATACAGCGGGTCGCTACCGCTCACGCCTCCGTTTATGGATCGATATGTAAGGCTCGTATCTAGTGCATTCAACTTATACTGTAGTAACCTAGGCCAAGTTGAATCCATGGGAACACCCATACCTTCGGTAAATGAATCGCCCAATGCTACAATCCGGAACTCACCGGCAGGTTTATCTTTGGGATGTTCCATGTCCAAAATACCGAGGCTATTGGAAGTCTTCGGATAGTTAAATTCGGGCCTTTCAATGATGTTCTCCGTATTCGGCGTCCAGCGGTGAAACCATTTATCTTTGGGGTTCGGCTCATTGTAAGGCGATACCCAAGCTAGGCCATTCTGCTCATAATAGGTTTTGAGATATTGTTGCTGTCTAGCGATAAACTCACCAATACAAGCGGCGATGAGCAAACTACTCGCTGATATAACCAAAAACTCAGACTCCCATACCCTCTTAACACCTATGATTTTCAAACTTGGTGCAAAAAGAGCTATCAATACCCCTGTAATCATACAAGGTACTAGAAAATTGAAAACTCCTAGCAGCAAAAGGATTACATTTATCCCAGTAAACCCGAGGTAAACTTGCCAAAATCGTTTCATGCTTGTTTGATTTGGTTGTGAAGGGAATCTACATCACGCCACAAAGCCCAATTCGTGTCGCCCCAATGATGATATATATGCAAGAACTTGGGTTTGATTCCTTGCTTACTTGAGCTTAGGTCAAAGGTAAAATCTCCTTTATATACCATCAAAGGGTGATTATAATCAGCTATAAAGTTGAACTCAACAGGCAGCGTTGGATGGTTTTGTAAGCCAAATTTCCAAGCAGTAGCAATCAAGGTTCCTTGGTCGCGAGTCTTCCACTTGGTATCTTCGAAAATCTGCATGGTATAGTTATGCCAACACTCTAAGAAAGGTACAGCGCTTCTATCAAATAGAAACACGCCTCCATTCCAATGTTGCCAATCCGGAATACTGATTTCAATATCAAACTTCTCCTTGATGCGCTCTCGCAATGTGTCTGACTCATCTAAGCCAACGGGCAAACCCGTTTCATCGTACCAGCGCTGGGCAAAATTATCCCAGCTTAAACCCGTTAAACCAGCTACCTTGCTAATAAAATCTTCCTCTCGGTTAAAAATAGGTTCACCGTTTTCTTGGAACCACTTCCGGCTTGATGCATTCCAGATAAAACCTCTTGATGCAAAAAAGTCGAAAAATGATAATACCGGTTTGTATACCACTTCTTGCTTATGGTTGTACCAAACCATGTTGTCTTTTTCAAACTTCAAGCCTGGCAATAAAAAGGTTTTACCAAATTGGTAGGCCAAGTTAAATACCTGGTACAAAACTTCATGTATAAATTGATCATGCCTAAATGGCACCGATTTACTTCGCCGCCGGTTAAAACGGTTCACCAACTTGATCAAAAAACGTTGTATCGAAAATCTGGCTGGTGGTGCAATAACTTTGTCTTGCGCTTGTTGTAGCTTACCTGAATCCCACTCAGCCAACAAGGCCATCAAATGCTGCTGCTGCTGCATGCGCTGGAAATAATCCACGTCTTTGCCCCCTTCAACCTGCTCAATAGCTTTGTTCAATCGCTCTAATTGCTCCATAGAAGCGGCCGTTAGTGGACAAACCACCGCACTCGGGCTAAACTTACGCATCCGACAGTGGTCGGTACTGAAAGTAATCGGGGCTTGATAATGCTTAAAAATCTCCGCACAAGTTGCATCAACTGCTACAATATCAGTATCTAGGTAACAGTACAGGCCCCGTTCTAGATCAACAAAGCGGTGCAAGCCCGTTTTCAGGTAAATCGACGCTTGATGATGGTTCAAGTGTTTAGGCGTAGCAACATCAACCACCACAGGATGATTAATCTCCAAAGTATTTCGAGAACGGTCTGTAACGACCACAATTTCGTTATCGCAAAAATGACGCAAGAAGTCAAGGGCGTAGTTGAGCGTTTCTATATGCTCATCTGCACCACATACCACGAAAACAAATGTCTCTTGCAAAACGATAGCTTAATTGGTTAAAATCTCAAATCCAAAGGCAGGTACGGTGGCACGCGCTTCGGCACCAGTTACACTGGCGGCAGAACCAAATCTAGCTTGATATTTACCTTGCAAATATGGCTTAAGCTTGGCAGTCAACTCCACCGCATTGCCTGAACGATTGATGAAGATAATCGCGTTTTGGCCTAGGTAACTCCGTGCAAACACCAAGTATTCTTTATCCACAGCCAATATTTCCGTATCGCCGTACATCATGGCCATAGAGCTTTTGCGCAGTGCCGTTAATTTGCGGGTAATGTTTGCTGTTTCTTGCTCCAGTGCATTCCAGCCTTCAAAACGCATCATGCGGCGGTTGTCAGGGTCGTTGGCACCAACCATGCCGATTTCGTCGCCGTAGTAAATCACCGGAACACCAGGTATACTCATGATGAAAGCCATCATGGTTTGCATTTTCTTGTAGCCATTGTTGTCTTTGATTACAATTTCGCGCTTCCAGCCCGCTTCGCGGTCGTTCTCGCCAAATTGTAAATCACCACCCGCATATCCCATAAAACGCGGTTGGTCGTGGTTGCCACTCACGTAGCCCATGGTATTATGTGCCCCAAACCAGTGGAAGGTTTCGCGCATGCCCTTGGCCACGTCTACTAAAGAACCTTCTGGTTTCAACAAGGCATCACGGGTGGTAAAAAACAGGTTGAAGTCAAACTGGCAATCCATCATACCATTGCTCAAGTAACTAGCAATCAACTCATTCGAGCCATAGGTCTCGCCAATCATGTACAAACGTTGCTTGCGGGGTAACATGATTTTATCGCGCAGTTTGTTGGTCAAGGTACGCCAGAACGATTGCGGGATATGCTTCGTGGCATCGTGCCTGTAACCATCCAAGTTGAACTTTTCTACCCAGAACAAAGCTGAATCCGATTGAACATCAGCAGCCTCTGGGTTTTCTAAATCCAAGGTAGGCATAAAGGTATCAAACCAAGTGGTCAAGCGGAACTCGTCCCAAATCCTGATATTCTTGCGGCCATCGGGCAGGTCGAGCGTGGTCGCCCACTCTGGGTGTTTCTGGAACATCGGGTGCTCCTGGTGCACGTGGTTACACACATAGTCCAAAATCACGTTGATACCGTGCTCGTGGGCTACTTTCACCAACTCGTGCATCTCCTCGTCTGTACCAAAACGATGGTCAATTTTCGATGAGCTGATCGGCCAATAACCGTGGTAACCACTGTACCAACGTTGTGGCTCTACAAATTCCTGGTATGGCCCTTCTGGGTTTTGAGTAATCGGCGATAACCAAATGCAGTTAATCGACAATGAATCAAAAAAGCCGTCTTTTATCTTGGCCGTGATGCCGGCAATATCGCCGCCTTGGTAGTTCTGTTTCGGACCAATCTTAGGGTGGTTAATCGGTTTGTCATTTGCCTTGTTGCCGTTGTTGAAACGGTCTATTAAAGGAAAATACATGATTTGCGCCTCAAAATCTTGGCGGGTCAACAACTTGGGGTCAACAACGGCTTCGCCGTTTTCTAGCGGTACAAGCACATCGTTCGACATCGCTTTGCCGTCGCTGGCATATACCCTCAACCACGAGCGTTTCATACCTTTCGCATCGGCGGGCACGCTCAGGCTATATTGGCCTTTAGCAGTTTCTTCCAACGCCACCTGCTCGTTGTTCCAGAAAGCCAAAACTTGGCTTGCCGATCCAACAGCTTCAATATTTAACGTACCGTCTTTGAAGTTTTTACTCACCAACCTCAAACTACCTGAATCGCTTTGAAGGGCTTGTAAGCGCGTACTACGCAGCAATATCTCGTAAGGATAACCTTGGGTATACAAGCTCAACACGCCAATGCCTTTATCAGTTCCGCCCGTGATGTTCAAGCTGCTTGAATCGCCACTGATAGATACTTTAAAACCATCGCTGGCCCGCATCGAGTCAAGTTTCACACCGGTGGGCAAATAATCCAACACGAATACACTAGTCCCGGTATCGGCAACCATGATGGGGTAACTCAGGCCAAGGCTTTCTACCGGAATCGGGTTAGCTTGAGACCTAAGTTGGGGTTTATTGGGTTTACAAGCAAAAAACAGCAAGCTGGCGCTCATCAAAACAAGTAGGCGGGGCGTTATGGATGTCATCATCTTATGGCTAGGTTAATATTCAAAAATTTTATCGTCGTAAACTTTGCCCGCTTCGCAGCGGATAATGCGCGCCGGGAATTTACCCATCAGCAAAAAATCGTGCGTGGCAATCAGCACCGCGGCATGCCTTTGTGTGCATAGCTTGGTCAATAGGCTGAGCGTCGCTTCCGATGTTTCTGGGTCAAGGTTGCCGGTGGGTTCATCAGCCAGTACAATTTCAGGGTCGTTGAGCAAGGCGCGGGCAATCACCACACGTTGCTGTTCGCCACCCGATATTTCGTGCGGCATTTTTTGTTCCTTGCCGGGCAGGTCAACCCATTCCAGGGCATCGCTGATGCGTTGTTTAATCTTGGCTTTATCGGTCCAGCCGGTAGCACGCAGCACAAACTCCAGGTTATCGGAGATAGTTCTATCGGTCAGCAATTGAAAATCTTGAAAAACGATACCCAGTTTACGGCGCAGGTCAGGCACATTAGCCTTGCTCATGCCTTTAAGTTCAAAGCCTGCCACCTTACCAAAGCCATCGCTCAGGGGCAGGGCGCCGTACAGGGTTTTGAGCAAAGAGCTCTTGCCGCTGCCCGTTTTCCCAACCAGGAAAACGAGCTCACCCGCGCCGATCGAGAAATTTACATCGGTCAACACAGGCTGGTCGTTGAACTGGCTAATACTGGCCTTGTTCAACTCAACCACGGAATTTCTGTCCAAAATCTGCGACATGCATATTAGTTTGGCACAAAAATACAAAATATCACACACATCTGGCACAGGGGGTTCAGTAGGAACAAGTCTGTAATTTTTTTTCTGCGTGCTCAGTCGGGAGATGCAACATATGGCGTCTGTACGTGGTGCGGTTGGGTTATCCCGGGCGGGCGCACACCTAGGTGCGCCCCTACAAACAAAAACGCAAAAATTCTAAAAACGCAAAAATTCTAAAACCCAATCATTTATTCATTTAATCTTTTATTCATTTCTTCTTTTTGGGGCCTGCGGCGCGTTGCGCCGCCGCTACGTTTCGCGGCTCGCTGACGCTCGGCCCCTGCGGGTCTGGCGCTACGCGCCACCGCTTCACATCGCTAGGCCGAGTAGTGTTCTGACGTGCCCATGGAGGCTCGCGATGCCAAACCAACCGGCCCCATTGTACAAACGAGGCATGCCTCGTCTCCCAAAGTAAAATGATTAGGTACAGCCCAACAAGCAACAGGGCAAAGCCCGTTAAAATATGCGTACCCCTTTGTAGAGACAGGGCATGCCCTGTCTCCGCCACCTGCAAGGGCGGCGAAATACCAAGCATACAGCAAGCCGCACAACCTGGCAGTAAAACTATTCCAAAAAATAAATTTACCCATGCGGTGAAATAAAATCACATTTCAACGCTTGTTATTATTGTTCTTTAAAATGAACGACAATAAGGTATAAAGCTCTCAATAGAATAATCACAGTTAGCGGTATCATCGTCAACAATCCATAAACATATGTAAACCCTAGATACCCGGAATCTGGGTAAAATATTGAATACACAATAGATATAATTATTGTTACAATGAATGATAGAAATACAATATACTTACCTTTCTGAAATAAAGCATAAAGCAAAGCGTGCATTAGGAGCATATAAGCTAGAAATAAAAAAATGAAACCGTCCATGTTTTTTATTCAGATTTAATTTCGTGAAGCTTTATCATTCTATCGGTGGATTTAGTCCCTAATTTTCAGCAACATTATCTAGAACCACGTTCCATTGTATTTGTTCCAAGAATCGTGTGAATGAACAGCAGCAGCCGAGCAGGTGTCGCTCCTAACGGAGCAGGGCAATGTTTTCCACCGCTCCTCTCTCCTCGCTTCTCTCTCTTATCTATAAACGGCGGCTTTGCCGACGTTCAAGCGTTAGCTGGCCGGAGGGCAGCCGCGTTCAGCGGCTGGTGCGTAGCACGGAGCGAGTAGCGAACCCCGAAGGACAGCGGCGACGCCACCGGCGGCGCAACGCCCCAATGGAAGCTATATTATGCTACACCAATGTTGAGGTTTAAATTAGCTTCTTTTTGTAGTTTGTAGCAAAATATTCACAATTTAGTCCATTTGTCTAGCTCGTCAGCTCCCCAATCCTTGATATTATTGCCAAGTGTTCTTCTCAACTTAAATGTGTCAATAAAATCCATTGTTTTAAATTTATAAACAGAATCGCCTCTGATCAGCATAGATTTATTGGAATTATTATATTTTATTATTGAATCCCCTGGTTCTGCCTCATCGAATGCACGAAAATTTTGGACAAGAATTGTAGTATCATTCTTGGTACAATTGATTTTAAAGCAATGACTTCCTTTACTGGATAATGGCATGCTAATCTTACCGCTATACTGGTTCTTATAAATTTGTACTATTACACTATCTGACATTTCTAAGTCATTAAAGAAAACCTTTATGATTATCAAAATCATAATAGGCAATAAAAGTAACTTCATTTTGATATTCATTTTTCTGATCCTATTGGTGATGTTTAATCTATACGGTGCATTCGGAGATATAGGAAACTACTTTCTAAGCCACTTGTTTGTTTCTCCATCTTCCCATTCATTAATTCCACTGTCTACCACTTTAAAAAGCCGGTCTCTTTCTATTTCATTGAATTGCATGGTCCTATATTTATAAATAGAATCTGCACGCACCAACATTGATTTATTAGAGTTTTTAATCTTGATAATTAAATCTCCTTTTTGAGATTCTTGGAATGCCTCATAATTACGTTCAACGACAATAGTAGGATACTTACCGCTAGCCTTTACTTTATAATTCAAAGACCCCTTACTTGAAAAAATAGAGTCTATAGTACCTTCATATTCTATCTTGTAACATTTCAATAAAGTTTTTTGAGCTGTATTTGAATCAATAGTTATTAGTTTTACACAGAACCATGTTGAGGCCAAGAAAAGTAAAATCTTAAGTGTTGTATTCATTTTCTAGACCCTATTTTGAAGTCAAAAACTGCAAAAACGGCAAAACCAATATCTAATGCGCGATCAAACAGGTTTTGCGGTAGAAATCCTGGTAATCTATCGGTTCAAAACCATCAACCTCAAATATTTTGGGGTCAACGGGCCGAATATCTACGCTGTGGAGTTGATAGGTTCTATACCCATGCTTGTGCGGTACACTGTATTCTAAAGCCAAGCCGGATACGTAAGAAGGGTAACTCACGTTAAAATCATGGCTCACCCAGGTAGCCTTGCGCAGAGAACCCCGAGTAACCATTGCTTTTCTACAGCTTAGCCCAGCTATTTTATCGGTTTCGTTGGTCCATTCTACCTTGGTACAAAGGCTATCGCCGGGCTTGTTGAGCAACTCGTATTTCTTGCCGAAAAAATTACTGAAATGCCGCTTTTGGTTCAACTTGCGGTTAATGATGGTAAAGTTATTGGGGTCTTCACCTACTTGCTCGCCCTTGATATAATCCTCGTTAAAGCTCAACCTGTAATACTTGACCAATGCCGTTTCTGGATTGATGTAGGTACTGTCAAACTCCATCGTCACCTTGTACGTAATGACCGCTTCGGGAATGGCTACGCCTGTCGGCACAGTCCGAAATCCAATTAGGGTCAATATGATGGTGATGATATTCATTTAGAGCAGAGTTCAGAGAGCAAAAACTAGAGCAAAGTGCAGAGAGCAGAGTAAAGTTCAGAGCGCAAAACTCTGCCCTCTGCTCTCATAACTAAACCTTATCCTTGTAAATACACAACGTACTTGTCGTCGTAGTAAGGGTTGTCAAAGTATTTGCGGACGGCAACTTTTTCCACGTATTCGAACTTGGGTAAGTTTTGCAGTTCCTCGCGTAGTTTATCTCCTCCTTTGAGGGTAATTAAACCATTGGGATAGGCATTGAATTGCTTTTCACCCAATAGTTTACGGGAAAACTTGATTAAAGTCTCGGTATCGGTTACGGCACGACTAACAACGAAGTCAAATTTTTGCTTCAACTCCTCGGCTCGAGCGTTAACGGGGGTAACGTTTTCAAGCCCTAAAGCCTCCGCAACCGCCTCTACCACCCTGATCTTTTTACCAATAGAATCGCAGAGGGTAAATTGTACCCGTGGGAACAAAATGGCCAGCGGTATACCAGGAAAGCCACCACCGGTGCCTAAATCAAGTACCTCGCTGCCGGGTACAAATTTAATAAATTTAGCAATAGCTAATGAATGTAATACGTGATGCAGGTAAAGTTGTTCTATATCCTTGCGCGAAACAACGTTAATTTTGTCGTTCCACTCCTTGTACAGCGGTAAAAGTTGTGCAAACTTGTCTTTTTGCACGTCGGTCAAATCAGGAAAATATGGTAAAAGCAAATCCAAAACAAAAGGGTTTGCCGCAAAGATATACATTTTGCAATAGGAATTTCAGCATAAAATATATCTTTGTATGTTTAAAACAAATAACCTACAATACTTGACCATGAAACAGTTTATGCTGAGTGCCTTGTTGCTATTACTATCTATACAGCTTTTTGCACAAGATAAGTTTGAAGATGTTGTTTACCTCAAGAATGGCAGCATCATCAGGGGCGTTATGCTTGAATTCATTCCCGAGCAGAGCGTTAAGATACAAACCGCCGACAGAAACATATTTGTCTTCAAAATGGAAGAGGTCGAAAAAATAACCAAGGAACCCATCGGCAAGCCTCAACGCGTTAAAAACAAACAGCCTAGTGCCGAGCCAGAAACTGGCCATGATTTCATCTTGGAGCTAGGTTACGGCCTTGGTGTTGGCAAAGTCAGGGCCGACCGGGGCGCATTCAATTTTGTATACAATTACCGTTTAAATCGCAACGTGGGTATTGGCATTGGTACGGGTTTGCGATACTACACGACCTTAACCGTTTCAGGCAATGGAAACTTTCTACTGCCCCTGTTCGCCGATTTCCGCTTTTACTTCAACGACAACGACATTGCACCATTTGCAGGACTTGACTTTGGGGCTTCCATGTTTGTCGGTGAAGGGTACTTCAATTTTAGAGATCAATTATCCGGTATTTTGATAAACCCCTTTGCTGGCGTCATCATTAAAACCAATAAAGGCGGGGCTTTTAGCATCAGCGCCGGATATGATATGCAACGCTACCTTTCGGCCAATCTAGGTGCTATACAACTAAAAGCAGGCTATACGTTTTAGGTAATCCCAGCCATCGTATATGATTGATTGATGCTTGGCTAATCCTGACACACGGATATTTTACCACCCCGTCTGCTGCGCTACACGCATTGCGTTCCGCTTGCATCCACCCCTCCTTTTCATGGAGGGGAGCTTAACTTTTCTTATATTTCATTGATTATCAATAATATAAAACAAGACACAGACTCCCCTCCATGAAAAGGCTACGATTAGGACACATTTTTGGCTAGAGGTACTTGAAAAGAATTTTTACAAAACTGGCAGGTAAAAAAGGATTGGCCTTGACGGACGAGCCGCCCGGAAAATCAGGCCATAAAACCGTATAAAAGCCCAAACTGTTTGAGCGTTTGCAGGCCAGCACGGGGCTTGTTAGCCAGTAAACGTATCGAGAAGTTATAGGAAAGGCACTCGCGAGTTTTTGGGATTTAGGTTTTATGGCCTGGTTTTCAGGCTCGGGCGTCACAGCCTTGATTTTTTGGTTTCCCTCAGCAAGTTTGCTTCGGTTCTCTCGTTGCCGAGCGATTTCGTATCGCTCGACTTGCGCATCTGGCGCAACCACTCGTTCATGTATCAAGACAAAAGAACGAAGAAAAATAATTC
>CAZDVQ010000005.1:0-148128 GCA_964508975.1 uncultured Saprospiraceae bacterium | reverse complement strand
TTGAAGTCATTAAGCAATACAAGGAAGGCATTAGCTTAAAAGAAATAGCCAAAAATTTGCAGCTAAAATATCAACTGGTCAAGAACGCCATCACCGAAGCCAAGAAAATGGGCTTGATTTAGCTAGGATACCCGCGACTACCGATATGGCCTGCCCCACGGGCAGATTTAGGCAAAGCCGCCGTTTAATCACTCAAATACCACGACACGCCAAAACGGAATACACGCCAAGGCATAGGATAATTAGGCGTGTTGAAATAACCCCGACGGAAAAGGTCCTGGCTAAAGTTTTCAAAGCTGGCAAAAAGCCTAAAGCGCTTGACCCTGGCCGATGCAAAAGCATCTAGCAATGGGTAAAATTGTAAGGTTTGCTGGTCCTGCAAGTGAAACTGACCCGTGATAGGCATCCATGAATTAGCCTTGTAATTGCTCAGGTAACGCATGTCGATACCTAAACGGAGCAGCATCCGCTTTTTAAATACACGGCTCTCAAAGTAAAATTGGCTCCGGATAAAAAGCTCCGGAACCCGGATTAAATCGCTATTGCCTTTTTGCCACACAACTTGGTTATCTAAGTGGAAACGCCATACTTTAAGTTGATGTTTAAGTCCCAATTGTACCATGCTATACGGGCTACTCGCTTGCTGTGGCGTAGCCAAAGTATCAAAGTAAACCATTGCACCGATGGTATGGCTGGCAAAAAACAGCTCTAGCTTGGCTAAAGGAAGGCTGTAATTAACCAAAATACTGGTCTCCAATGATTTGCGGAAATTGTTTTGCCAAAAAACAGCCCTGTTCAAAGTATAGTTTTGCGCCAAGTGCATTGGGCTAAAGCGCTGGTTGAGTATTTGACCTTCCAGTAGGCCAGCACGACCAAAATTAAGTCCAAGCTTGGCCCGTAGGTTGTAATCCCCGGCGTTGCGGCCAATACCAACCTGTGCTTCCGCATCGAGGTTGAGGAGTTGTTTGTTTTGTATGGGCGTGTACAGTTTTCCCTTGAGGCTAAGGTCATTGAGGCTTTGTTGGCCAACCTCCTGGTCGAGCCAGGTTAGGCGGTGCCAGGCACCTGCTTCAAGTACGAGGAAGTTACCCAAGTTTTGCTGGTAGCTTAGTTCGTTGTACAGCTGACGCTCGCGCAAATAATGTCTAAGCCCGCGTTCGTTGATGTAAAACTGTTGGTAGTAATCGGCTTCCGGCGCTTGATCAAAAAACTTGTAAATATTGCGTTTATAAGATATTTGATGGCGAAAGCGGGTACTGGCCGGGGTGATACTATCGCGCATGAAAGGATGATAAAACTGTACCAAGTTGAGGTCGAGGAAGCGATAGCTAGTCTCTGGCGTACTGAGCAAATTGGTGGGGACTACCTCCGGGAATGAGGTTGGCGAGCCATCCAGTAGGGAATCGGCGGTGATGCCGCCATTTTCTTGTGCCCTCACCGAGTTGGTGATATAGCTCAGGTAGGCTTCGTAGCGTTGGTTGTTGGATTTGAAGTACAGGCCGAAACCTACGTTTACCACCTTGCTGCGCTGATCGCTAAAGGCGCCACGCTGGTTGGTTTGGCCGTAATTGAGCGTATAGAGTAGATTTTTACCCAGTTTATAGCCAATTTCGGCCCTAACGGTAGAATTTGCTTGGCCGGCTTGGGTATAGTACAGCTCGGTAAAGGGTAGCCGCGAATTAAAAAAGCGCAGGTTTTGCCGCTGGATGCGGTAGCGGTCAAACTGCTCTAGGCCAGCGAAATAGCCATTGCGGATTTGCGGCTCGTACACGATTGCCGTGTGTGCCTGACCTACGTTACCGTTGTAAATATGTTCAAAACGGCCCCGGCGTGGTTGAGCGTAGAGGTGAAAATCTTGCAGGGCGCTATCAGGTTCGTAGGTACGGGCATCGTCGATGATGCGGTAGTATACCCGAACGGTATCCAACAACTCTTTCACGTTGCCGATACGGCCTAGCCGGCTGCTATCGCGTGCAGTGCTATCGTTGCGTAGGGTATCGGTTTGCGCCACGAGGCTTTGCGTACTACACAGGAGCGCAACTACGATGAAAATAAATAAGGAAAGCCGACGAGTCATGTTGCAAAGGTAGGATTTTATTCAGGTCCATCGCACCAGCGATGTGGAGCAGTGGCCCGTAGGGCCAGACCGCGCAGCGGGCCGAGCGAATAGCGAGCTGCGCAACGTAGCGCCGCCGACGCCAAAGGCGCGGCGGGGTGCCCCAATCAATACAAGAAATTAATTACGCACGTCGATACCCCAGTTGAGTTTATCGCGCATGGTGGTGAGGAAGTTTTTATCCTTGAAGCGCACGAGGTTTATGGTAAAATCGGCCTTGCGGATGGCAATTTGATACGTGTTGTCGATCATTTCGTAGCGAGAATCGAGCGTGCAGAGGAAACTGCGGCTGCGGCCTTCCACCTCGAAGGAGATGACCGAGTCGTCGGAGATGACGATTGGGCGCACGTTGAGGTTGTGCGGGGCGACCGGCGTGATGACAAAATTGCCCGAGTTAGGGAAAATGATGGGGCCGCCGCAGCTGAGCGAGTAGCCTGTTGAGCCCGTGGGCGTGGAAACGATGAGGCCATCGGCCCAGTAAGAATTGAGGAACTCCCCGTTGATGTAAGTATGGATAACCACCATGGAGGAGGTATCGCGTTTGAGCAGCGTGCAGTCGTTGAGGGCGAAATGGAAATCGGTAAAAATAGGTTTGTTGCTATCGAGGTGCAAGAGTGTGCGTTGATCAATTTGGTAAGCGCCGCTAAACAGACCGTGAATGGCCAGTTCAATTTGAGCTTTTTCAACGTTGGCCAAAAAGCCTAAACGCCCCAGGTTGATTCCCGCGATGGGTATTTTGCTGTCGCGCACAATGCCTACACACTCGAGGATAGTCCCGTCGCCGCCCAAGGTTAGTACGAAATCAGGGTTTAAGCTAACCAACTCGAAATGATTTTCGTACTCGGGGAATTGCAGCTCCGAGCCCAACAATTTGCGCAAGGTTTTGAGCATGTACTTGTTCATGCTAACCTTGGCTTGGTTTTGTTTGAGGAGTTTGAGCAGTTCCTGTACGAAGGGCAAGTGCGCCTCGGTGAGGTTTTTATTGTACAACGCGATGCGCATGAGGGATTAAATTTGGCTGTAAAGTTTGTCCATATCAGGTTTGAACAAATCGTAATATTCGGGGTAGAACGTTTTGATCCAAGCTAGTGTGTTTAGTCTACTTTGGATTTGCGTACGGAACTCCATAGCGGGTTTTTCTTTTTTGGCGATACTGGTTTTCCATGACTCAAGCTCCTCTTGGAGATGTGTGGAATATACACGGCAGAGTTTTGAGACAAAACCTTTTGTATTTTCTTTATCCATGTAAGCCATAAGTAGTGCGAGCTGGGTAAAGTTACCTTTTACAATTGTTTCAAAAGGAATGGACTGAAGATAACCGCTTGCCATTTTCCCAGACAATTCTTTGTCCTCTGCTTGATATGCAACACTTTGTATTTCATACCAAGTAGTCAAATAAGCGCTAAGGCAAGTAAAGGACTCCGAACTACTTTTTGAGTTAACTTTTCCAGCTTGGAATGAGTAAGTATTAATTAATTCATTAGCAATAATTAATGACTTAGCACTTGTACAAGGTACAAGCATCTTAACCAGTCCTAGGTTCATCCAGTTTTCACCGGGAACAATACCTGCTTCCCACCCGCCGGGGGTAACGCATATCCGGTGGCTTTGATAATTCGAATAATATAAATCTAAAACAAAAAGGGTGGACAGTGGGTAGTAAACGTTGGATAGATTAAACACTATCGAGGCGTTTTGGCAGTTGTGGAACTGGGAGGCTTCATATTCTTCGCCAAGGGATAGCGACATGGCTTTAGCCGGGAGCGTAAGGAAGTCATTCCCTTTTTTACCAACGGGATTGCTGGCAAGTTCCTTAAAAAATGCCTCGGCATCAAGGTTATCAATCTTTGTGTTGGGCAGCAGGTAGTTCAGGCCACGTTCGCTGTAAAACTTAGGTTCTAAGCGTACCTGCAATGTATTATGGGCTGTATGTTGGAGTACATAATGCATGTATCTTGGGAGTGAAGCCAAGGACTTATTGACCAGCACCACATCAGGGCGAAGGCCTTTTTGGGCTTGTAGATAAATCAAGGGGTAAGTGTCCGTATCGCCATTAGTAAGTAGTACCGAATTTTGAGGGCAGGAATTCAGGATATCTTGGGCATAGGCCAAAACCATAGGGTCGTAGTTGGCTGGATTGAGGTATTCTTGGGCAATATCTTGCAAGCCCATCATGGCAAATTCTTGGTACCAAGTTAAGCGTTCATGCTCGAGTTTTAGGCCGATTGACCCAACAATGGTTTGGAGTTCAGGATTCAGCTTTTTAGCTGCTTCAAAACTAGCAATGGCCTTGTTGGCGAATTCCTTAACTTTATTTTTATAGGCTTTAGGAAAGACGCTTACATCGAATGATTGATCAAATTCAGTATCGTAATTACGGTAATTTTCTTGATAACTCAAATCGAAGTTTAATTGAATGGCTGCCGTGGAGTAGGCCCTGCCCAACTGGTAGTATTCGATTGCTGTCAAGTTAGGTTTATTGGCTAAGGCTTTAATCACATCATTGAACCAAAGCGGGTAACCATAATAATAGTTCTCTAGGTAAAAACTACGCTCATTGTCTAATCCCCAATAGTAGGTATCTTCTTCAACGTTCCGGATGATTGGTTCTGGGAGAGCGGCATAATCTTTTGCCCACTGTTGGTTGTTAGAGGTCCAAATGATAGTTCTGTCAACTTCTACAAAGTCATTTTTGCCTTTGTCAAAATTTTCGCGAACCGCTGACCAGCCTTCAGGACTCTTAACCAAGCGGATACTCAAACCTTGGTCCATCATGGCGAAAGCCTTAGGGTTTTTCATGAAAAAACGCAGGGCTACATCATCATAGCTTGGGAAGGCGTTTTGCGTTTGACCTAAAAAGGGTACAAGGCTAAGGAGTAGTAGGAAGAATTGTTTCATATGAGCTTTTCGTTTGCGATAAGGCTACAAAGTTAATGGAATAAACATGAAGTATAAGTGCAGGGGCAAAATTACTTAGCCCTTGTTTACGGGTGCTGTTACTTTTGGCAGGGTATTTCGTCTTGACAAAGCAAATCAACGTTCCTAAAATCAGGCCAGTCTAGTCAATGATTTTCTATTTTGATTTGGGCGCCCCGCCGCTACGCGTCGGCGGTTCCCTTTGGGCTCCCTAAACGGTCGGTGCGCGTTGCGCACCCGCGCCTGCGGCGCGGCCCGCCGGGCACCTGGCGCGGGGAGCCTACAAATATTAATCTGCCATTTTTCATTTTTTACTTAACTTCGCAACACGACAAGTTTAAAAACAAATCACTAAAAACAAATATTATGAATCGTTCTGTTCGTTTACTATCTCTTTTTGTATTGTTGTTGAGCTTGAGCTTCAACGCTATGGCGCAAGTGCGCGAGGCCAACATGTCGATGAGCCGAGGCAATAATAACGCGTTGGTACTTCAACTGCCAAATTCTGATGCTAAATCCGTGACCAAGAGTTGGGATGATTACATCAAGAAGTACAAAGGCAAAACCAAATTTGACAAAAAATCGAACGAGTACTTCACAGACGATGCGACCATCAAGAACATGAGTCTCAATACTGTAGACGTTTATGCTTCTTTCCGTCAAGTAGGTACTGCTACCGAAATGGTTATCTGGTTTGACCTAGGTGGTGCTTTCTTGAATTCACAAATGCACCGCGAAGGTTACCCAACCGGTGAAAAAATCGTGTACGAATTTGCCCTCACCGTGTCGAAAGGCATGGTAGAAGACGAGCTCAAAGAAGAGCAGAAAAAATTAGGCAAATTGGAAGACGATATGAAATCGCTCGAGAAAGATAAAGCTGGCTTCGAGAAAGATATCGAAAGTGCTAAAAAAGCGATCGCCCAAGCCGAGAAAGATATTGAAGAGGCCAAGCAAAAAATTAACCAAAACGGTCAAGCTCAAGGCGCTAAAAAAGGCGAGATTGAAGCTCAGCAAAACGTGGTTAAAAACGTGGAGAAAAAACTTAAAGACCTCGAGTAGGCCTTAAAATACCCGATCATTGATTCCCAACGAGCCAACGCGTACGCGTTGGCTCGTTTTTTTGTTGTAGATTTGGGCCCAGTTAGAGTATGTTTGGACTTTAGCTTCCGGCGAAAAACAGCTCTTTCCCGATGATTTTTTGCTTTAAAAAGTAGTTACGTAGCCCCACTATGCGCCCATTTTTTAAAGCAATCTCATCAAAAAATAGCTTGTTTTTCTCTCGAAACCCAAAATCCAAACATACTCTTAAAGTTTAGCCCAATATGAAGCAGCTGAAAGTAACCTTTTTGGGCACGGGTACCTCGCAGGGCATTCCCGTGGTTGCCTGCCATTGTGCTGTCTGCCAATCGAGCAACCCTCGCGATAATCGCCTGCGCTGCTCGGTTATGGTGCAAACCCAGGGCATGACCCTGGTTATTGATATTGGTCCTGATTTTCGCCAACAAATGCTCCGCGAACAGGTTAACGATGTTGATGCTATCCTTATTACCCACGAGCACCGCGACCATACCGCCGGCCTCGACGATATCAGGGCATATAATTTTAAACACCACAAGGATATGCCCGTTTACGCTACCGAACGGGTACAAACCATTCTCCGCCAACAGTTTGACTACGTGTTCACCGCGCTAGATTACCCTGGCCGACCACGGGTTTTGTTCCAAACCATCCAAAAAAATACGCCCTTCTTGGTCAATGGACTAGAAGTACAACCTATCGAGGTGATGCACGGCAAAATGCCTACCCTCGGTTTTAGGATTGGCGATTTCAGCTACATCACCGATGCCAAAACCATCGAGGATGAGCAACTCGCCTTAGTTAATGGGTCAAAAGTACTGGTGCTTAATGCATTGCACCACGAGGAGCACTACTCGCACTTAACCCTAGAACAAGCCCTTGAAGTGATTAAAAAAGTGCAAGTTGAACAGGTTTATTTCATACACATGAGCCACCATATGGGCTTGCACGATGAAGTGAACACCCAACTCCCCGAGCACGTAAAACTATCGTACGACGGGCTGGTGCTGGAGTGGTAGGCTATCCTGCGCGAGGTGCCCAGAGCGACGCGCGTAGCGCGGGCCCGCAAGGGCCGACCGTTTAGGGAGCGCGTAGGGGACCGACGGCGAAGCCGACGCGCCCAAAAAAGATAAAATGATTAAAAGATAAATTGAATAAAGATGGTATGGCAGGGAGATAAATTGACGCCTCATTGCCTATCTTTGCGCCTTGGTTACCGCAGCCTAGTAGCCCGTTTTTCATTGCTCAATTTACTTAAGCCATGCTCCAAACCCATATCGAAGCCTTGATTTTTGCCTCTGAACAGCCCGTTGGCCTCGAGGACATCAAGCATTGCTTGGAAGAGGTGTTTGAAGCCGAGCAAAAACCAGCCGAGATTGCCGAGGCCGTGGAGCAAATCCGCCTGAAGTACAGCAGCGACGCCTTTCCTTTTGAAGTGTGCGAGATTAACGGTGGCTACCAGTTCATGACTAAACCTAGCCACCACAACGTGCTGGCCGTTTACCTGAAACAAAGGGTGCGCAAACGCTTGTCGCAATCGGCATTGGAAAGCCTGTCGATTATCGCGTACAAACAACCCGTGAGCAAAAGCGATGTAGAGCAAATTCGCGGCGTGAACTGCGATTACGTGATTCAAAAACTACTGGAAAAAGAGCTCATCATGATTGTTGGCCGGGCCGAAACGCCAGGCAAACCGCTCTTGTATGCCACCAGCGAGAAATTTATGGATTACTTTGGCCTAAAATCAATAGCCGACCTCCCCAAACTGAAAGATTTTCCTTCCGAGGATCAAGCCATCGGCGAGGCCCCTGAAATCATGGAAACGCCCGCTGATACTGCCGCTATAAACCCAAGTGAACATGAAACAACCGAAGAAGACGAAAGCGCCGTATAGCAGCTTCAACAAGCCCCCGGTTGTTGAGACAAAAACCGAGGACTTAAACCCAAACCCTCGCCTCAACAAGTACGTGGCCGCCAGCGGCCTCTGCTCGAGGCGTAAAGCCGATGAGCTCATTGCTGCCGGTTTTGTAGCCGTGAATGGCACAACCATCACCGAGATGGGCTATCGCGTGCAGGAAAACGACGTGGTAACCTACAAGGGCGATGTGCTGAAACCCGAGCGCGATTACGTTTACGTGCTGCTCAACAAGCCTAAAAATTACATCACCACCGCCGCCGATGAAAAAGGTAGGCACACGGTGCTGGAACTGATTCAAGATGCCGCACCCGGCAAACGATTGTACCCCGTGGGTCGTTTAGACCGCAATACCACGGGTTTGTTGCTGCTCACCAACGACGGCGACCTAGCCCAAAAACTCTCGCATCCGAGTCACGAAGTGCGCAAGGTTTACCTCGCCACCCTCGATAAACCGCTTAGCGAGGCACACTTGGCCCAGATTAAGAAAGGGCTAACGCTAGACGACGGCCCGGCACCGGTTGACAACGTGGCCATCGTTGAACAGGGCAACAACCTAGAAGTAGGTATCGAGCTGCATATTGGTCGTAACCGCATCGTGCGCCGTATTTTTGAGCACCTCGGCTACGAGGTGGTCAAGCTCGACCGCATGGCATACGGCCCTTTGACCAAGAAAAACTTACCCCGCGGCGAGTGGCGCATGCTCACGGAAAAAGAGTTGGTGTTGCTCAAGCATTTTAAGACTTAAGTTTAGTGTTCTGCGCGTGTCTTTCCTTGTCGCGCTTGGTTTTCTTGAGCAAGTTTTGTTGCAGGGCCTCGGTTAAATCGACCCCGGTTTGGTTGGCCAGGCAAATGAGCACGAAGAGTACGTCGGCCATCTCGTCCGATAAATCGGCCTTAGCCGTGAGGGCTAGCTCCGGCGTTTTAAACGATTGCTCGCCGTACAAACGGGCCATCAGGCGGGCCACTTCGCCTACCTCCTCCATCAAGATGGCGGTGTTGGTCAACTCGTTGTAGTAACGGATGCCGATGTCGTTGATCCATTGGTCAACACTTTGCTGTGCTTCTTGTATAGTCATCAGTTGGTTCTTATTGTCGCAAATTTACAATCAAAATTACATATGCGTCGCACATTAACCCTTTGCCTCAGTTTGTTGCTCTTGGCCGCCTGCGGCACCACCAAAAATTCAAAATCATCTAAAAAATCAATAAAAACACCCATGGTAGCTATTGACACCGATTTCGGTACCATCAAAATTAAACTCTACGACGAAACACCTTTGCACCGCGACAACTTTTTGAAGTTGGTGAAAGAAGGTTATTACGACGATTTGTTGTTCCACCGCATCATCCCTAACTTTATGGTGCAAGGCGGCGACCCTAACTCTCGCGGTGCCACTGCAAGTGCTCAGTTGGGCATTGGCGGCCCAGGCTACACGATTCCTGCCGAGTTCAACGACTCGCTCGTGCACACCAAAGGAGCCCTGGCGGCTGCCCGTCAAGGCGACCAGGTGAACCCCAAGAAGGCATCTTCTGGCTCACAGTTTTACATTGTGCAAGGCGAGGCACAAGCCGATGCCATGCTAACCCGCGTAGAGCAGATGAAAGGTTTCAAATACACCGAGGCCCAGCGCGAAGCCTACAAAACAATGGGCGGAACACCCCACCTTGACCGCGATTATACCGTTTTTGGTCAAGTGGTGGAAGGGTTCGACGTGCTTGATAAAATTGCCGCGGTAAAACGCGGTTACGGCGACAGGCCCGTTGATGACGTTAAAATGAAAGTTCGCATCATCGAGGTGCAATAATTTTTTTGGGCGTGCCCGCCGCGTGCCGCGCTGTATGCATCTATTGTATACGGCAGGTGCACGCGGCGGTCGCTCCCTTCCGCGCTCCCTAATCGGTCGGCCCTTACGGGCCCGCGCTGCGCGCGGCGCTCCAGGCAGCTCACGCGATAGGCCGTTTTTAATGGTTAATTGTAAATGGTTAATTATTAATGGGTTACTGTCTTTCTTGCCCCCTAAATGGGAAGTTCCTTTGTAATAAAAATATACCCATCATGAAAAAATTAAACTTGGTCATTGGATTATTAACGCTCAGCACCGCATTGCTGGCCCAAACACCACCAGCAGAAAACACCAAGCCTAAAACAGTCAACACCAAGCTGCCTAGTGCGGTATTGGTTAACTTGAACCTCGGCTACCAGGTTCCTGGCGGCGATATGGCCAAACGCTTCAACAACAACTTCGTTGCGGGCGGCTCAGTGGCTTATCTCACGGGTAAAAACTGGATGTTTAGCCTAGATTTTGACTACATTTATTCGGATCGCCTCAAAGAGGACGTGCTTAATCCGCTCCGTAATAGCCAAGGCTACATCACCAACGAGTTTGGCGAGCCCGGCGACGCCGTGATGCAACAACGTGGTTTTTACACAGGCTTGAGGGCTGGAAAGCTCATCTCTATCGGTAAGCTCAACAAACGTTCCGCTATCGAGGTGTCCCTCGGGGCTGGGTATATGCGCCATTGGGTACATATTGAAGACCGCAGCGAAACACTCCCCCAACTGGAAGGCGATTACAAAAAAGGATACGACCGCATGACCGCGGGCCTCGGCCTCAGACAGTATATCGGTTATCGCCTCATGACCCGAAACAAACTGGTTAACTTTTTCGCAGGTGTCGATTTTACCCAAGGCTTTACCAAAAGCCTCCGCACTTGGGATTTTGACCTCATGAGCAGTAATACCGAGCCCCGCGTCGATTTACTCTTCGGCCTGCGTGCCGGTTGGACGTTGCCGCTGTACATCTATACTGCCAAATCTGAAACTAGATTTTACTACTGATGAAAAGATTTTTCTACACCCTCATCGCACTTTGGATTACAAACAGCAGCCCGGTTCAGGCACAAGTGCTCAGCATTAATAACGACTCCTTCCATATGACCACCTTCGACTATGAATTCGTGGTGTACCAGGTGTTTGAAATGCTCAACTTGACCAACCAAGACCTCCCCGTGGAGTTTGAAGTGTTCAATTCAGGCAACGGTCCTGGTCAGTGGTACATGGAAGTAGATTATCCCCGCTCACAAGGATATCAACCACACTGGACGGGCCAGTTTGACGTGCCCGTGGATTCTAATCAGTACCGGGTATTTTTCCTGAGTGTTCAGCCCAATAATACCCCTGGTTTCGATACTTTTTATGTAAAACTCACGCCTACCCAATACCCTAACGAAGTGTATTGGGTGGAGTTTCAAGTGGAGGTTTACAATACATCCAGCACGTCGAACCACTTGGTTCAGCAAGCTTGGAACCTGTACCCCAATCCTTGCCAAGATGTATTACATATAAACTCGGCCTCCGCTGCTGAAGTATTCATCACCGATATTCAAGGGCGTGTACTACAAGCTGCCCCGCTGGTGGAGGGCCTAAACCAAATTAAAACTAGCGATATACCACAAGGCGCATTCATCCTACAATATAAAAACAGTGCTGGCCAAAGCAGTTGCCGGAAAGCAGTTAAGAGATAGGAACGATGAAATAGGAGCGATGAGATAGGAGATAGGAACGATGAACGAGTAAAATACAAAACACCGCCAGCTCCGTTAGGAGCGGCACTTTGGCTCGGCTGCGCAGCAGGCTTGCGAGATTTTTATAGGCTAAGGATTAGAAATGTAGGGGCGCACCTTTGTGTGGGCCCGGGGTGCCCAAACTGTAAAACAAACGTACAGACGCAATATTTTGCGTCTCCTGCCACGCTTAGCGCGCTGCGCTGAGCCCCTACTCAGGCCGAACAATAATTTGGCTGGGTACTGCGTTATACTTTACGGACAAATAATATTTCGAGTACATATCGGGTTCAAGTATTTATTTGTCGATGCCTGTATCTTTTCGTCGAATAATTCGTACAAACAGGAGTTTTGTATAATATTATTTTTAGCTTTGCCCCGCTTAAAGACATAATGCCCCCTCGCTATGCCTAAATTTTTATTGTTCGTTGCGCTGTTCATATCTTTTACCCTAGCTGCCAATGCTCAGGTTAATCCAAGTGACAACCATGTAAACCAAGCGCAATCCAATCAATTAGCATCTACCACAGTTGTTTTGACCGACCACGAAGGCGAGTCATGGGCTTTTCATTTCGACCCATCTCGTGACGTGGTGTACATTGATTTTGAAGTACTAGGCAAGGGCATGTCTATGTTGTTCTTGCGCGATGTCGACAGCCAAGAAATTGTACTCCGCGAAGATGTGGAAGGCTTACCCGCTAATACTATATTTGAACTTGACTTGAGCAAGTATGCCAGCGGCAACTACCTTGTTGAAGTACATAGCTATACTAAAGTACATACCGAGCGTATCTTGGTACAGTAACTTTCCTCGCACCAGCGCTGTGTAACATAGCGACGGCGAGGTCAAAGGCCGAGCCGGGGTGCCTAACCTCAAATTATCCCCTCCCGAACCAGGTCATGTAAATGTACCATGCCGTAATATTGGCCTTGGTCCAAGACGATGATTTGCGTGATTTTATGCTTCCTTATACTGTTTAATATCTCTACAGCTGGTTCTTGTGCCGATACGCTGAATGGGCTTGCCGTCATGATATCGCGAGCCTTGAGCGCCCCAAAACTATCGTGTGTTTCGAGTAATCGCCGTAAATCGCCATCGGTGATAATGCCCAGCACCGCACCATTTTCATCTACCACGGCTGTGGCACCCAAGCGCTTGGAGGTCATCTCCACGATAACTTCTTTCAGCGATTGATCTGGGCCAACCATCGGTTTTTCGTGCTGCGCACATAGGTCGCTGGCCCGCAAGTACAAACGCTTGCCCAAGGCACCGCCCGGGTGAAAACGCCCAAAGTCGTCGGGGCTAAAGCCACGCAATTGCATGAGTCCAACCGCCAGGGCATCGCCAATGGCCACCTGTACGGTAGTGCTGCTGGTTGGGGCCAGGTTATTGGGCTCTGCCTCAGCTGAAACAGCTGCATACAGCAGTAAATCGGCCCGTTTGGCCAGGTACGACTGTGCCTCGGAGCAGATGGCAAACAGCGGGTTGCCCATGTTTTGCACGAGCGGTACCAGTACTTTTATCTCGGGTGATTCACCGCTCTTGGAGATACAAACCACGATATCGGCAGGACCGACCATACCTAAATCGCCGTGTATCGCATCGGCAGCGTGCAGGAACAAGGCTGGTGTACCCGTGGAGTTGAAGGTGGCCACAATCTTTTGCGCGATGATGGCACTTTTACCGATACCCGTGAACACCACGCGCCCCTTACACTCGAACAAGCGCAGCAACATCTGGCCGATGCGCTGGCGGTCGAGCGTATGCAGGAGCGCGTGGAGGGCCTGGGCCTCCTGTTCAATGGTTTTAAATGCGGCCTCGATGGCCTTTTCCGGGATCATTTAGCGGTATTATCTATTCCTTCCGTATTGTTCGTGGCTTGAAACCCAGTCGTACGAGCTGATGGCCGAAGCCAATGAAATCTCGCCTGCTAGTACAACGCCGGCGATAATCTCGGCCAGTTTGTTCACCTTGCCTTGGCCGTAGCAATCTAGCATTTCAAGGCATTCGCGTTGGGTAGCCAACTTGGTACCACCTCCATACGCCGCCACAATCAAGGATGGAATGGTGATGGAAATATACAGGTCGCGCTCGGGTGTGAGCTCCGAGTGGATGATACCCGCCGAGGATTCGGCCACGTTGGCCACGTCTTGACCCGTTGCGATGAATATCGCCGTGATACCGTTGGCTGAGTGCAAACCGTTGTTGTTGGCGCCCGACAAGATAGCGCCCACGTTGGCTATTTGACCGTGGTATACCAGTTGTTCGGGCTCTACGCGCATGTGTTGGATAAGCACATCGCGAGGGATAGTCACCTCGGCAGTCACGCGTTTACCACGCGTACGCATCACGTTTACCTGCGATGCTTTTTTATCGGTAGCCAAGTTCGACTCCAAGTAGAAATGCTTGATGGGGTAGTCCTTATAGTTGTCCAAAATCCAGCTACAAGCCGCGAAAGTAGCACGGCCTACCATGTTTTGGCCTGCTGCATCGCCAGTCGAGTAGTTAAAACGCAGGTAAGCAAACTTGCTGGCCAAGTATGGGTCAAGGTATTGCAACTTACCCACGCTGGTAGTAGCGTCGGCTTCGGAAGCAATTTTATCAAAGTTAATGCGGCACCACTCCACAAAGTCGCGAGCACCTCGGGCATCATCAAATACAAAAACCGGGGCGCGCTGCATCGAGTCGCGTTGTACGGTACATTTTACGCCGCCGCTCATGTTCAACACCTTGATACCGCGGTTGTACGAGGCCACCAGGGTACCCTCGGCAGTAGCCATGGGCACCAGGAACTCGCCTTTGGCATGTTCCCCGTTAATCAGGATTGGCCCAGCGATACCGATAGGCACTTGCGCCACGCCCATGAAGTTTTCGCAGTTGCCTTTGGTCAGGTGCGGGTCAAAAGAGTATTGGTTCACGTGCTGCATCTTCACGCCGGTGTATTCCTCTACAAATTTTTGGCGTTTCTTGATGATGGCATCGCTGTAATCATCGTCGTTATCGCGTGGAATACGGATAATTTTCTCGTCGCCGGCGGTGATGGCATCCTCCACGTTAATTTTCAGCTTACCGAAAGGCTTAGCCGAGAATGAAATTTCAATCTTGTGTTTTCCCTCGGGTAAATTAGGCATGTCGCAATGTACTGACATGGTGCGGGTGAGCGGGAAATCAATCGGGTTGTTCTTGTCCACCTTCGCGGCTTCAATCACCGTACCGTCGTTGAGTACAAACTTAACTTTGTCTGGACCAACGGTTTGGCCGCTGATGGTAATACTCGTGAGGCCAGTAACGCTGGCATCGCTGAGGCGGTTTTTCATATCGAAGGCTACGCCCTGCTCGGTGTTGCGCAGGGTACCAAAGCTGTGAAGCTGTTTGAGTATCAGAGAAGGAATGAGCATAAGGAATATCGTATAAATGGTTAAGGGTTCAAATCAGACTCGAAGAAGGCCATGGTATGGAAGTTAAACACGCGGGCAAACAGCACACCGGGGAACGACTGGCAGAGGGCGTTATAATCGCGTACCAGGGCGTTGTGGTACCGGCGGGCATTGTGTACCTGGTGTTCAATGCGGATGAGGGCTTGTTCAAAATCCACGAAGCGCATATCGTCGCGGAGTTTAGGTTCGGCCTCCGTTTTTTCGAGCAGGTCCTCTACAGCTTGACTGATGCGTTGTTCAGCATCGGCGCGATGTGGTTTACTGCGTTTTTCCTGCGCCGCTTTTTGGTTTTCCTCCAGCAATGTTTTCATATCCTGATAATGGATATTGTTTTGTTCCATGATTTTCAGCAGGTCAGGAATCAAGTTGTGGCGCTGCTGCAACTGGATGTCGATGCTGCTCCAAGCCTCTTGTATTTTAACGCGAAGTGCTTGAAAACGGTTGTAATACAGCACCATCAGCACCAGGGTACCAACGCTGAGGAACGCAAAGAGGTAAACGAAAAAATTAAGCATGGCGCAAGGTAGCTTTTAAAACGAGTGGAAAGTTAATGATTAATGCCGAAATGTTGCCACTGGATTATTTTTTTCTTTTTTTGGGGCCTCTAAACCCCGGGTTGCACTGCGTTTAACCCGCGGCTACCGATATGACCTGCCCTTTGGGCAGGGGGACTTGAATTTTCACGTTGGTGCAATACCCATAGCCGCCAAGCTTGGCGGCTCTACCCCCGGCATATGTCTATCGCATATTCAATACCTGAAAATATGGTTGAAAACAGTACGCTAACCCATTAATCACTAACCAGTTACAATTAACCATTAAAAAGGTTTTGCCGTTGTCGCGTGAGCTGCCCGGCGGGTGCGGCGAAGCCGCAGACCGAGCCGCCCAGTAGAAACAAGCATGTTTGGTCTCCACAGCTATATAGGCGGCGAAGGGCCGAGCGAACAGCGAGCCCAGAGGGGAGCGACCGCCGCCGCGCAAGCGGCAGGCGGGCACGCCCAAAAGGAAAAAATGATTGGAGGAATAAACGATTAAATGACCGTTTGCTAGGCCAAGGCTGCTTTTACGGCCTCGAAGTTGGGTATTTCACCGGCGTTCTCGAGTACTTCTGCGTAACGGATGATGCCTTGCCCGTCGATGACGAAAGCGCTGCGCTTAGATACATTGCGCATGCCCAACACAAAATCAGTGTACAAAGAGCCGTATGCGGTTGATACCTCAGCGTTAAAGTCCGACAATAAATCGAAGTTCAGGCGCTGTTCTTCCTTGAATTTGCCGAGCGTAAACGGTGAATCGACCGAAATGGCCACCACGCTGGCATTCAAGTTCTGGTAAAACGCGATATCGTCGCGCATGGCGCACAACTCGGTGGTACACACGCTCGTGAATGCGAGCGGGAAGAACAAAACCACTAGGTTTTTGCCTTGGAAATTAGCCAATGATACAGCTTGTTTCTCGCTGTTGAAAAGGGTGAAATCTGGCGCTTTATCGCCTACTTGTAATGCCATGGGAAATGCTGAATTAGGGTTAGAAATTTTTTTAACCGGCAGATAAACCGCCACGAGCCAATAAAACAAACATTTGGGCATATGGTTTTGTAAAAAACACGACCTTTGGCCATCCAAACCTTAATACCCGTGAACCAGACCACCAAGGCTTACCTTCAATTGCACGCTGCCGTATTTTTATTCGGCGCCACGGCGGTATATGGCCGCATTCTCTCCAACGGGGGCATGGCGGGGACAACGGTGGTGTGGTGGCGCTTGATTTTTACCTTGGCCGCCTTGATGCTCATTGCCAAACTGTTCTGGAAATTAGAGCCTCTAAGTTTCCCGCTGCGCAAAAAACTTTGGGGTATCGGGGTGGTGGTAGGTATTCACTGGATTTGCTTTTATGGCTCTATTGCCGTGTCAAACGCCTCGATTGCCTTGAGTTGTTTTGCCTCGGTATCGTTTTTTACGGCTTTGACCGAGCCTATCATCCTCAAAAAGCGCATCGTGTGGTCAGATGTACTGCTGGGCCTGCTCATAATGCCCGGTATCTTGCTCATTGCTAACGCCACGGGTATCGAGAACTTGCCCGGCTTGGTTTTGGGCATATTAGCCGCCTTGTTTGCCGCGATTTTTTCAACGATGAACAAAACGGTGGTAGATAAAGTTGGACCGCAAAGCATTACCATCAGCGAGATGACCAGCGCCTTTGCCACGATTAGCCTGATTATGCCCTTTTGGTTTGCCTTTAGCCCTGATCCAGGCAAGTTTGTGCCCGATACCTGGGATATCATCCACCTCGTGTTTTTCGCCTTGGTTTGTACGGTGCTGGCCTATATATTGTCCTTGCAAGCCCTCAAATACCTAACGCCGTTCACGGCCAATTATGCATTTAACCTCGAACCGATATACGGGGCCATCATGGCTGCTATCATATTAAAAGAAAATGAAACCCTAGGCACTTGGTTTTACCTAGGCATGGCCTTGGTCATGGTACCGGTGTTCTTGTACCCCTTTATTACACATAAAAGGGCCTAACACCTGTTAAATTTATAATCCTTCCAACTAAAACCCCGTATATTGGCGTTTAGAGTATGTTTGGGTTTTAGCTTCCGGCAAAAAACAGCTCTTTTTCGATGATTTTTGCTTTAAAAAATAGTTACGTAGCCCCACTATGCGCCCATTTTTTAAAGCAACCTCATCAAAAAATAGCTCGTTTTTCTCTCGAAACCCAAAATCCAAACATACTCTTAGTCGTTTACACCAAACCTTCAATTATATGAATTTTTTTCGCATCGGGGCGCTTTTTTTAGCCCTGTCGGCTCATGTTGGCCTAATGGCCCAGAGCAATCAAGTAGTAGGCGCCAGTAACTACGCCGGCGTGCACAGCTTGCAAATTAACCCAGCCAACTTGGCCACCAGCCGGTTATTCCTCGATTTCAACATATCGAGCACCAACGTCGATTTTAGCAACAACGCCTTGGGTGTAAGCCGCGACATCCTAAAGCCCAAAAGTGCGCTTTACACCGACACTATTTACCAGGACAATTTCCAGCGTTTCCGTCAGGATTTTCTCATCCAGAAAGATGTTGAATCCATGCGTTTGTTCCAGCAGGTGCGCATGATGGGCCCCTCGGCTATGTTTAGCATCGGTAAAAATGGCTTTGCCATCACCTCCGAGCTGCGCCAAATGTTCCTCATTGATAACGTTGACCCTGATGTACTCGACTTTGCCCTCGACGAGTTGAATGACCCTACGCAATGGAACGTGGATTTCGACAACAAAAAGTTCAACGTGCAAGCCGCTACTTGGACCGAGGTAGGCCTGGCCTATGGCCGCGAAATCGTAGATCTTGGCGCGCACCATGTTTCAGGTGGCGTAAACCTTAAGTTCCGCATGGCTGCTGGCAGTATGCACTTTTACGCCGAGGAGCTTAATGTGCGTTTCGACAACGCCGATACCATGGACGTAACGCTCTCCGACGTTCGTTTTGGCTACTCCAACAACCTCGAAGGCGAAGACTGGGCCACCATCGGCACCCGTCCTTTCGATTTTAACCGACTCTCGGTAGGTGCCGACCTCGGTTTTAGCTACGAATGGCGCCCCAACAGCGAGTTTTTGGGCTTCAAAAGCAAAAATAAATACAAACTGAAAGCAGGCGTATCGCTCATGGACATCGGCAACTTGCGTTTTGACCGTGGTACTTTTGGCGGTAACTTCAGCGGCTCTACCCAAGACTGGGACCTTGACTCGATTGACGTTTCTAGTCCACAAAACTTCGGTAATTCTATCACCAATCGCCTCAACATGGACACCACATACGCACCGTATAGCATGCGTATGCCTACCACCATGGGCTTCCAGGTAGATTACAACATCTGGAAAAACTTTTACGTGGGGCTCGTGGCCAGCATCCCGTTCAACCCCATCGACGCGCCACTCAAGCTGCACGGCCTCGCATTTTACACACTCCAGGCCCGTTTTGAATCGCGTTGGCTCGACGTTTACCTGCCCATCACGCTCAATGGCCACAACCAGCTCAGCGTTGGTCTCGGTTTCAGGGCAGGCCCGGTATTCGTCACCACCACCGATATTTTCAGCCAGTTCAGCAAGGATATCACGGGTACCAATATCAACATGGGTTTAAAAGTGCCCATCTTGTTCAACAAGAATAAATAGTTCATTTTTTGGGCGCATCCCCGCCTTGCGATACCGCAAGGCGGGGTCGCTCCCCTACAGGCTCGCTGTACGCTCGGTGCTGCGCACCAGCGGCTACGCCGCTGCCTTCCGGGCAGCTTGCGCGGAGTAGTGGTCACCTCAATAACGGCCCCATCACGCCTTCTGATAAATCGTACCAGCCCAGTACCTCTTTCTTGAAGTTAAGCATGTGCTCGTACACCTTCTTGGCAAAGGGGTCTTTAGCGGCTTCTGCGGATAATATCTCGGCGCTGGCCAATTTTAAAGCTTGTAGCACCTCATCGGGGAAACGGCGCAACTGTACGCCTTCTTCTTTCACCATCTTGCTCAAAAACTGGTTGTTTTTGGCTTCCAGCTCGCTCAATACCCAATGGTTAGAGCGCAATGCTGCTGTGCGGACAATCTCCTGTAAATCCTCGGGCAAGGCTTCAAAGGCTTGTTTATTGATAATCATTTCGAGGGTAGTGCCTGGTTCGTGCCAGCCCGGGTAGTAATAGAACTTAGCTACCTTGTGCAGTCCTAGCTTGTAATCGTGGTAAGGGCCAATCCATTCTGTGGCATCAATCACGCCGCGCTCCAAGGAGGTGTAAACCTCTGCCCCAGGTATTTGTACCGATGAGCCGCCAAGTTTGTCAATCACTTTGCCGCCAAGTCCAGGTATACGCATTTTTAGGCCTTTAATATCGGCCACGGTTTGTACTTCGCGGTTAAACCAGCCGCCCATTTGCACGCCGGTGTTGCCTGCTGGAAAAGGAATCACGTTATGTGGTGCATAGAGTTCCTCCCAGAGGGCCAAGCCGCCGCCGCTCAACAACCAGGCGTTAATTTGCTGTGTGTTGAGGCCAAAAGGCACCGAGGCAAAAAACGATGCCGCGGGCATTTTGCCACTCCAGTAATATGCAGCCCCGTGGCCAATTTCAACGGTACCTTGGCTTACGGCGTCAAATGATTCCATGGCTGGCACGTATTCGCCTGCGCCATACACTTTAATGTCAAGGCGGCCATCCGACATGGTTTTGACCCAGTCGGCAAATAACTGCATGCCTTCACCTAGCACCGGGAAATTGGGTGGCCAGGTGGTAGTAGCTTTCCATTTAATTTTTTTACCGCGTTTCGAGCCTCCCGCGGTTTTGCCTTTATCATCGCCGCCTGCACATGATGCTAGTCCGAGGCCAATGGCAGTACTGGCCAGTGCTGCTGATTTCAAGAAATTTCGACGGCTGTTGTTGTTTTTATCCATGATGCAATAGGTTTTAGAGATTTGGGGCTTGCTTGATCCACAAGCTAGCGTACAAATATAAGCCTAAGTTTGAATTTAGGATACCGATACATGTAAAGCCTGCGCCAGGTGCCCGGAAGGGGCCACCGTAGGTGGCAGCGCGTAGCGCCAAGCGATTAGCGCGCCTGGAGGGGACCGACGGCGCAACGCGCCGGGGCGCCCCAAAAAAATTAAAGCAACAAGGACGGAGCGCTTATGTACAAACGAAAAGGGCCTGATTATCCTTTGATAACCAGGCACCTCACTTCACCACATTCCCTTTATGGACAACATCGCCACGAAATGCACATCTTTCAACTGGTCAGGGAAGAAACCAGTTTGTATATATCATTTTGTTTTTGTGCTATTGACAATGCAAATATGCGGTGAAAATTATGTCTGAAAATATCAAGTTCAAAGCAGTTTTTTAGCCTGACTTTAGGGTATTCAAAATATTAATAATTTGATTATCAGTATTTTAAGTGTGTTTAAATAAGCTTAAAATTGAAGTAGCCCCGATTTACTTTTTAATCAAATCAACATAAACAGGCAGGTGATCGCTGTATCCGCCAATGTAGGCAGGGCCGTTATAAGTCCTGAAAGGGGTTTGGCCAAAGTGGGTTAAATCCTCGGTCAGTAAAAAATCGCCATCGAATATCACGGCGCCTTGCGGTGCTACTTGCAGCTTACCGTTCAGCAAGGCTTGCGATACGATGATTTGATCCAGCACGCCCCAGTGTTCTTGGAATTTATGCGAGCCAAATTTCCAGTTTTTCAGCAAGGGGCGCATGAGATTTACCAAATCGCCCTTGGCCAAGTTGTCTTTAGGCCCATGTGCACGAAGTACTTCTACCAGCGAGGCGTTTTCGGGCTCGTCGTTATAGTCGCCCATCAGTAAAATATTTGCGTTGGGGTTAACTTGTAGCAAGCTATCTACGGCCGCGCGGGCCAAGCCTGCCACAAACATACGGCGGGGCTCGCTGTCATCTTTACCACCGCGGCGCGAAGGCCAGTGGTTCACAAATACACGTAGGGTATCGGAGTTGAGTACCAATAACTCGGCCATCAATATATCGCGGGTCTTGTAGGCATCATCTGGGAAGTTAACTGCAATAGCCCGGTGCGACAAGTACTTAACCTTGCTGGTTTTTACAATCAGGCCAACATCAATGCCACGGGCATCAGGAGAGTCCTCATGGATGACTTGGTAGCCTAGTTTGCGCAATGGCGTACGGTTTACAAGGTCTTCCAATACCCGACGGTTTTCTATTTCGCAAACACCTATAATATCGGGTAATTCCCAGCCACCAAGCGCCGATAAAGTTTGGTAAATATGGTTCAACTTGGTTTGGTATCTCGACCAGTTCCAGCCACGTTGCCCCGTGGGTAAAAATTCTTCATCTTGTGTCAGGCTGTCATCTTCAATGTCAAATAAATTTTCAACATTGTAAAATACCACCCGGAGGCCTTGGTCGCCGCGGGCGTCCAACACGTGTTGTGCCGGTCCTTGAGCTATACAGGCTGTACTCAAGTACAAAAAGAATACTAGAAAGGCTACTGTTTTCATAGGTTTTACTGTTCTGAGACCGTGAAGTTAAGGTATAGCTTTTACATGCGTTGGTATAATTTATTACGCTTAAGGGCTATTTTTGGAATAAGTACTTTATGCCTGCGAAATAGTTTGTCTAACGAAAATTTGATAGGCAAGATAATGCGCGATGTTTTTTTACTAATTTTGCAGCCTGAAATATCAAACGTTGAAACGCAGCCTTTATTTACCCCTCATCGCCTTGTTCCTTTGCTGGTTAGCTCCACTCTTGTTGTGGGCTCAACCAGGAGATTCTGGCGTGGTAAATCAGGTTAGCCCGGCGCCTCAGCCTGTTCAACGCCCGCCGGTAGTGTATAACCGCCCCGCACAAACTTTTCCTCAAAACCCGGCTGCTATACAAGCGCCTGCCCCGGCTCCAGTAAGTACTGAAAATTCATTGGCCGACCAAAGCGATGTGCTTGACAACCCCTTTGCGTTGGGTGAGGTAAGTTCAAATAACCCATTTGCCTTGGCTTCTGCCGCTGAAAAAGGCCAAAAAAAGAACACGAAAACACTTAAGGTTGCCAAACCCAAAGCGCCAAGACAAGCCTTTTTGAGTTTGCCCAAAAACCCTGCAGGCGGCTGGTTTTTGTTCACCTTGCTCACTTTACTCGGTTTCCTTACGGTACTCGTTAGTGTTTACCGCGATAAAATTGCCGATTACTTTAAGGTCTTTACCAACATGAATATCGCTTGGCAGCGATACCGCGATGTAAGTTCATTCGTCAACTTGGCTGATGTACTTTTCTACCTTCTATTTGTTTTAAATGCAGGTGTGCTCGTTTACCAAGTAACCCAATTATACGGCGTTAAAATAAATAGCAGCCCCTTGCTCGATTTACTCCTGTATATCGGTGGCGTTAGTTTAATCTACACGCTCCGTCACCTTAAAATAGGCGTTCTTTCCTTCATTTACCCATTTGGGAATGAAACATCGTTTTATAGCTATATTATTAGTACAACCAATCGGGTAATTGGTATATTATTGATGCCATTCTTGTTCCTAATTGCCTATGCGCCCCCGGGTAGCAGGCGCTTTATGGTCTTTACAACTATCGGTTTGTACGCTTCTATTTACATATACCGCTCTATAAGAGGTTTACTGATTGCGTCAAATTATATTGCACATCACAAGTTTCACTTTTTTATGTATCTTTGCACCGTCGAAATCGCCCCTGTCGTCATTTTGGTTAAACTATTGATGCAAGGCGCATAGCGATTACACCCCTTTATTTGTGCATGCCCTTTCTTCAATAATGTACATATGCAAAACCCAGCAACTGATAGATTGCGCGAAGTTAAATCCATTCTTGTATCACAGCCACAAGCTGCCCAACACGCCGCGCATTACACCGCACTAGAAGAGAAATATAATATCAAGATCGACTTTAGGCCTTTTATCCATGTAGAAGGTGTTGACGCCAAGGAGTTCCGTAAACAACATATTTCTCTCCAAGATTTCACGGCCGTCATCATGACGAGCAAGTACGCCGTAGATAATTACTTTAGGCTCTGTGAAGAATGCCGCGTGAAAATTTCAGAAGATACCAAGTACTTCTGTGTCACCGAGCAAATCGCCCTCTACCTTCAACGTTATATCACTTACCGCAAACGTAAAGTGTTCTTTGGTGAACGTAGCCTCGAGGACCTAAAAAACGCCCTGACCAAGCACAAGAAAACTGAAAAATTCTTGCTCCCATGCTCTAATATCGGAAGCCGTGGTGAAAAAACTTTCCTAACCGAAAAAGGTATCCCTTTCACAGAGTCACTCATGTATAAAACCGTGAGCAGCGACCTCTCCGATTTGAAAGATATTTTTTACGATATGCTCGTTTTCTTTAGTCCCCAAGGGCTCGAATCACTTTTCGAAAACTTCCCCGACTTCAAGCAAAATAATACGCGGATAGCCACTTTCGGGCAAGCCACCCAAACAGCGGCAACAAGTAAAGGCTTAATCGTTGATCTTCCTGCACCAACCACTGAGTTCCCATCCATGACCATGGCTATCGAACATTATATCAAACAGGTCAATCCCCCTCGGGTTGTATCGTAACTATGCTTAAAAAAGGCGCTGTGCAAACCTGCACAGCGCCTTTTTTCATAGTTACCGGATTAATTTTGGGTTAATTATAATCCCACATGCTTTCGGGTTGCTCTAATGTTTCGGGATAAATCAGCAGAAAGCTACGCGATGTCAAATTTTGGCTCAACCAGTCGGGTAAAACATTCATGAAGGGCTCATGTGCAATAGTCCCAACCCTGGCGCTTACAAATATAGCTAAATCCTGCGGGGCAAGCATACTGGGAATATCACTCATCTTCTTGCCGTGATGGTCAAACTCAATTTTATTGACCTTGCCCCCTAGCTGGCTAAAACGCTCAATATCGGGATGGTTTAAACTATCTGCCGAGCCGTATAAGCTAACCGAGCTACTCATAGCCTTGCTCAAACGTGCTAATCGGTTTACCCAAATGCTAAAGCCTGGGTCAAGATGTGCTTGGCTCGGCATAAATATCACCAAGTTTTTATAGGGGTCAAGCGATGCCGCTACCCGGTAAAAAATCAAGGTTTCGTTTGTTTGCCTTAAGGTTTGCGACATGATGTTGCCAAATATCCACTCGGTCGTCGATGTCCGGTCGCCCCAGCCCAACATCACGGTATCTGCGCTGATTTCTTTGGAGGTGTTTGCAATACCCGTCGATATGTTCAAGTCAACCCGTGCCAGAACGTTTAAGGATACACCTTCTTGCTGTGCTTGCAACTCGGCTTCATCCAACATTTTTTTGGTTTGCTGTATGCGCTCCCGGGCCGATTCGTTATTTTCTACAATGGCTACGGCACTCACGGCTTGTGTATCACCCTTCGAGGCAAGGCGTATACCCAAGTCAACCAAGGGCTTCAAGGTCGATGGGTTGGCAATACAAACCATCAGGTGCCCTGGGTCTGATTCTATCTGCTCGTTTTCCTTCCGTTGGCGTACCAACTTGCGTCCATTCACCTCGGTGGTGATGCTGGCTACTAAACAAGTAACCAAAATCAATATAATCGTTCCATTCAACACGTTGTCATCAACTAGGCCAATATTGAACCCAACCATGATTACGGCCAGGGTCGCTGCTGCATGCGCTGTCGAAAGCCCAAACAATACCCCGCGTTGTAGGTAGCTATAGCCGTAAATCAACTGTGTTGCCCAGGCTGCTAGCCATTTACCTACCAGTGCGGTTACCGTGAGCGTTATGGCAAAAAGCAAAGCTTCAGGTCCTTGCAGCAGCACGCTCAAATCAACGAGCATACCAACGCTTATCAGAAAAATGGGTATAAACAGGGCATTTCCGGTAAACTCAATCCGGTTCATCAAGGCTGAGCCGTTAGGTACGTACCGATTTAGCGCTAAACCAGATAAAAATGCCCCGATAATGGGCTCAACGCCGGCAAACATAGCCAATACCGCCGAGAAAAACATGGCCGCCAACACAAATACAAACTGCAAAATTTTGTCCCCTTCTGTACTCTTCAAAAACCACTTGGCTATCATCGGTAATGCAAAAAGCACAATGCCGCCAAAAATGAGCAAGGAGAAAAACATCCGCATGAAAAACACGCTGTCAAGCTGCCCCTGCGTAAAGGCTATAATCACAGTTAACAGCAACAACACCGCCGTGTCGGTAATAATTGTCCCGCCAACAGCAATCCCCACAACTTCCTCTTTCACTAAACCCAAACGCGTTACTATCGGGTAGGCTATCAAGGTGTGCGTTGAAAACATGCTGGACACCAACAAGGAGGCCGACAGCGATAGGCCCAGCACTTGCGTACAAACCAACAAGCCTAAACTCAAAGGCACCAAAAAAGTAAATATCCCAAATAATATACTCTTCTGTTTGTTCTGCCTAAACGAGTTTAAATCCAGTTCTAAACCTGCTATAAACATAATGTATAACAAGCCCATCGTGCCCAGCAGTGTCACCGCATCGCCGCGTTCTAGTATATTCAAGCCATTCGGCCCAACCACTACGCCCGAGATAATCAAGCCCACGATAGCAGGGGTTCGGAAAAACCGTAGCACGATGGGCACCAACAATATAATCAACAGGATTAACCCAAAGGTCATCACCGGGTCTTTAACCGGTAAATGCAATAACTCGTCAACACTGTTCAACAATAATGGGGTCATCTTAGTCTCTTTTATCGCACAAAAGTACGGGTTTAAGGCAACAAATAGCCTTCTTGATGCAATGCATGCATGGTATTTAAAGGCTTTTGAACCATAAAAAGTTGTGTTTCTAGCGATTTGTACCAGTAAAATATATATTTTTCCTTTTTTGGGCGCTGCGCCACCCTTCGGGCGTCGCCGGTGTCCTCCAGGCTCGCTGTTCGCTCGGTGCTGACGCACCACGGCGCTTCGCGCCGTGCCTTCCGGCCACCTAGCGCAAGCTATGCTAACTGCGGTACCCTATCCCGAAAAACTTACATGGCTTGAAAAAAAATCGGGCTTTTTTTGGGCTTTTTGTTAAATTTGCAGCCAGATTCAACATTATAATCATCCTGCTCAATTTATCATGGACGTAAAACTATTCACCGGTCAGAATTCGCGCTACCTCGGCGAGAAAATTGCTGATTATTACGGTCAACCACTCGGAAACATGACCCTCCAGGTTTTCAGCGACGGCGAAATCTCTCCCAACATCCAAGAGTCGGTCAGGGGGGCTTACGTCTTTTTTATCCAATCTACCTTTGCTCCTGCCGATAACCTGCTCGAGCTGCTCCTGATGATTGATGCAGCTAAACGCGCATCTGCTGGTTATATCACGGCGGTTATCCCCTTCTTCGGCTATGCACGCCAAGACCGTAAAGATAAACCCCGTGTTGCGATCGGTGCCAAGTTGGTAGCCAACTTGCTCCAGGCCGCTGGTGCAAACCGCATCATGACCATGGATCTACACGCCGATCAAATCCAAGGTTTCTTCGATATCCCCGTTGACCACTTGAAAAGCGAAGCCATCTTTATCCCCTACCTCGAAAGCATGGATACCACCAACATGCTTTTCGCTGCACCCGATGTAGGCAGTACCAAACGTGCTCGCGTGTATTCTCAGCATTTCAGCACGGGCCTAGTTATTTGCGATAAGTACCGCAAAAAAGCCAATGAAGTTGCCGAGATGACTGTTATCGGCGACGTGAAAGGTAAAGATGTTGTCATCGTGGATGATATCGTTGATACCGCCGGTACCCTGTGTAGCGCGGCCAAAATCATCATGGATAAAGGAGCAAAAAGTGTACGTGCTTTTTGTGCCCACCCAGTGCTATCAGGCAAGGCTTACGAAAATATCGAAAATTCTGTTTTGACAGAGCTCGTTGTTTGCGATACGATCCCATTGCGCAAAACTTCACCGAAAATCAAGGTGCTTTCTTCCGCCAAGTTGTTCTCCAGGGCTATCCGAAATACCCACGAACACCGCTCTATCTCGGCGCTGTTTGTGGAAAAAAAATCAACGAAGGATTAATTTAGCCTGAATACTCAAAAAGCCTGTTGGATTATCCAACAGGCTTTTTTGTTTCTGCTAATGGAGTCCGAGGCATTTGCTTGTATAGCTTACGCCCTTTCCAGGCAAAGCGGATGGGTAATTGACTCAAGGTGCCCGCGAGGATTAAGTATAGGCTATGCCCCCCAACTGAAGGGATAAATACCAGCGGCCTTAGTAAGGCCTGATGCCCAAACCAACGGGCAGGAGGAGCCAGCAAGATATAGTCTGCCAATCCTTTTAAAACCCATAGCCCCAATGCTATGCTGATATTCCATGCACTGGGCCATATCAACGCGACAATGCTCGCGAACCATAAGCCCAACATGACCAAGTAGGTCAGGGCAAGCATGGCCGTGGTCAGGTGATCAGGATAAAGTGCCGACTTTGAAGCCCAGCGGATGCGTTGACGCATAAATGCTGCCCAGCTAGTTTCTGCTTGGGTATGTACCGTTGCCGCTTGGCTGGCATTAAACCCTAGGCAATCGGGTAGGGCCTTGCCAATGTATTGAACCAAAAACATATCGTCGCCGGAAGGGATATGGGCATGTTGTTGATAAGCGTCAAACTGTTTGTATACCTCAGGGGTAAATGCAAGGTTCGCACCGTTGGCCATTTGAAAACGCTTATAATGGTAGGCTGCTGCCGTAATGGCCATCAAGCCTGAAAATTCAAGGGCTTGGAACTGCTGTAAAAAAGAACCATCGTGTTGAAACGCTACTGGCCCTGCCAATACTTGTTTACCTGTTTGCAAGTGATACGCCACGGTGCTTTTGACCCAGTTTGGCCCTGCCCAGCAATCTGCGTCCGTGCTCATGATTAAACGGCCAGAGGCTTGTTGCAGCGCTTGTTGCAGCGCCATTTTCTTGCCTTGTTGGGTTGCGCTGAGCTGTATTAAGTGTATACGTTTTGGCCAGCGCTGGGTATATTGCGCTACGATTGGTACGCTTTCGTCGTCAGAGTGGTCGTCAACGACAATGATTTCAAGTAAGGCTTCTGGATAGTCCTGTTGCAATATAGCCTCGAGGCAAGTGGCTATATTGACCGCTTCATTCCGCATCGGTATGATGATGCTAACGGGGATATATTGCTCGGGAGCTGTTGTTGTGGCGCTACGCAAGCGCCATGCTCTTGCATAATACAAGAGTAAGGCTACATAAGATAAAGTAAGGGCGATGGCTATAGCCTGCACCTTTAAGCTTTGGCTTCAGGGTTGCCGCAGGGCTCGCCTTCGTCAACTTTGCGGCCACACATTTGGCATTCCCCGATTTTGCTTTTCAGCATGGGGTTGTTGGTGGCGCAGGTACCGCGGAATTCGTTGCCAGTAACTGCGTGACGCAAGTTAAGCAACACGAAAGAGATGCCGAAAACCCCAAAGATGAGGATGAATATGGCGAAGAAAGTATTCATGGTAAAATGTTGTAAGGCGTACAGACAGAACAAGGTAGCAGGGCTACTGGTTCATCTGCCGCGAAGATACGAAGGGTGCTGTTCTTATTCAAACATAATTACTCGGGCGGAATTATGGGGCGAGCCAGTTCGGCTATCCTGCGCCAGGGATGGTAGCGGGCGCCGAAGGCGCTCCCGTCAGGGACGAGCAACGCGAAGCCGCGCACAGCCCGGTGCCCGCTTGCGGGCAGGCGCCCAAATCATCAACAACGGCTACTGGTACGAGATTTTGAGATCGCTCAAAATCATTTCCAGCATGGGGTCATCGTTGGGGTCGTATTTATCGTTGAGGTTGAAGCCGTAGAATCGGGCTAGTTGTTGCCATTTAAAGGCTTGCCAGCCGCCGCGCAGCTCGAGGAGCACATCGTAGAATGGGCGGTCAAGCTCCCGTTCAATCATTTTGATGAGGATATAGCCCTGGATTTTGGTCAAGCTCTTGAGTTTTTTCTCGTATTGGGTGGCCAGTTCAGCTTCACGGCGTTTAGTGTATCTTTTCTTTTTGCGTTTGCGCATCTCGTCGGTTTGATCGTAGGTCTCGCGATAAATGCGGATGGCCTCGGCGGCGTAGGGGTACACGGAGAGGGCGTAATAGCGGAGTTGCATGTACTTGCGGCGCTCGTCGAGGCTGGCAAAGTTGCGTTTGGTGGTAAAGCTTACCGAGTCGATGTCGATGACCGGGATGGTATCGGTACCAAAGATGATGACTTTGACCACTTGGCCAGCCATGACGATGGAGTCAAAGCGTTCTTCCACTTGGGCCTTGGACAAGAATGGGAGGATTAAAGCGGCGAGGACGATAAGTTTTTTCATGCGATGGGGTGTTTCGATGGTATTTACCATTAAGATGCCAAAATTAAGGAAACTTATGCAGAAACGCTGCGAAACCAAAATTATTGGGCAGGTTGTTCGAATAGCGTTAAACGAAAAAGCCCCTCGTTTTGCAACGAAGGGGCCTTTCAACTATAAAAAGAGACTCTACACCCGTAATTTGTTGGCACCGTAACGTTCGTCGATGCGGTCTTTCAATTCTTTGCGTGCAAAGAAAATCCGACTTTTAACAGTACCCAGCGGCAAGTCGAGGTGCTCCGCTATTTCTTGGTACTTGTAACCGTAATAATGCATAACGAAAGGAATCCTTATGCCTTCTTCGAGGTCGTTGATGAGTACTTGAAGTTCTTTCATCAACATTCCAGCTTCTGCTTGGTTCGATACCGTGTGGCTACTTGAGTTGATGTAGTACAGGTTATCGGTAGTATCAATAATGGTATTCGACTTAACTTTTTTGCGATAATTATTGATAAAGATGTTTTTCATGATGGTAAACAACCAAGCCTTGAAATTTGTTCCGGCGCTAAATTTGTCGCGGTTGGTCAAGGCACGGTAAGCGGTTTCTTGATACAAATCTTTTGCTTCTTCTTGGTTCTTGGTCAAATTGAAAGCAAAAGCATGAAGCATATTGTTCATTTGCTCGAACTGGTGATAAAATTCTATCGTTGACATAAGCTGATTTGTTTAAGCCCGAAAGCGTTTGTTTAACTTTGATGGTACAAATATAGGGTGACGTTAAACAAAAACCAAGCTTTTGTGGAATTATTTTCTTTAAAATTTAAACAAATTTTATTCTTAATATAGGATTATATTACTTAAATACTTGATAATCAATTATATTAAGCCTTATTTTAAAAATAATATAGCAAATAAAACTTTCAGAAAAAATTGAAAGTTTGAAAAATTTAACGCTTCGTTAACGATTTGCCGAGGGATTTTCCTACATTTATGGTTCTAAAAATCCACATCATGAAACGTGTTGCTACCCTTTTGTTGAAGTTTTTGGCCATCATTACTTTAATTGTACTTGGAGCGGCTTACTTCCTGTACGAAGCCGATATTCCCGCTACCACCCTCAAGGCCAAATACACCAACAAGGCCTCCGCTTTTGTTGAAGTAGATGGCATGCAAGTGCATTACCGCGTGGAGGGTAATGGCTTCCCCTTGGTTTTGGTACACGGTACCGGTGCCATGCTGCAAACCTGGGATGTTTGGACGGAGCTGTTGAAGCCTCATTATAAAATTGTGCGGATGGACTTACCCGCTTTTGGTTTAACGGGCCCGCACCCACAGGGTAAATATCACATCGAGGACTATGTATCCTTTATGCGCGACTTCTTGAAAGCGGCAAAAATAGATTCCTGCTATATGGCGGGCAACTCGCTCGGGGGGCTTATTGCATGGCAGTACGCTCTTGCAGAGCCACAACAAGTGAAAAAATTGGTATTGCTTGACCCTGCGGGTTTCCATTTTCACCGCGAGGGGCCTGGCTCCATGGTATTCAACTTGTCGAAACAATACCCCCGGCTTACCAAGCGCATGGTTAACTTTGGCACATCGCGCTTGGTTAAAAAAACCTTGGAAGAAGTGTATTACGACGATGCGTTGATTACGCCGGCATTGGTGGACATGTACAGCGATATATCCAAGTACCCGGGCAACCGTGCTGCTTTTGTGGACCGTGTAAAAATTGAGCAGAATTTCGACACTTTATCGCTGAAAAAAATCCAGTGCCCAAGCCTAATCCTCTGGGGCAAGGAAGACGTGTTGATCAATGTGGCAGAAGCACAGTACTTTAAGCATATCCCGAACAGTACCTTTATATATTATGATATGGTAGGCCATGTACCCCAGGAGGAAATCCCGAAGCAATCAGCAGAAGATACACACCAGTTCTTGGGCAAGCTATAGCACTTAGCGCTGTTGCATACTGCTTATTTCCCGGAATAAATCTAGGATTTCAGGGCTAGGTTTTACCTGGTGTTTCGATTCAAAATATTGCTCAAAAAGGGCTTCAATCGGCTCGTTTGGGTCAAGTTGTGTATTGGGCTCGGTGGGGCTTAACTTGCCGATGGCAGCTTCTAGGTGAATAATGCCAGCGTGGGCCTCGTACAGGCGTTTTTTATCCCTGCCGCTCAGGAAAGTGTCTGATTCAATGCGTATTTCTACCAGGTGGTTCGCTTTTTCCAAGAGCCAAGCCACGGCGCTATCAACATCGTTAAATACGCCACGGCTCAGGGGCTTGCCGGAGTGTAGTTTTAGTCGTTGTACGCTATGCGCTAGGGTTTGTTCATCTACTTCAATTAAGCAGGCGAATTTATCCTGATCAGCTTCGGCAAAACTATACGATAATGGGCTGCCCGCGTAGCAAACCCTCCCCTTGGCCCCACTCACTTCATGGCAGCGATGTAGGTGGCCCAGCGCCGTGTAATGAATGGCGTCAGGAATCATGTCGGTATACACCACTTGGGCACCACCCGGATAATTGATATTCCGCTCGGCCTCGTTACTCGGTTCTGCTTCTGAATCGCCGCGTTTGATCACGAACAAGTGGGCTAGTAGTACGTTGAACCCCGGTTCATTGCAGTATTGATGGGCCAAGGCTGCCCATTGCTGGGCCAGTATATCGCGGTATTGTTCATCGCTCTGCTCGGTACCCAAAAAACGCTTTAAACGGTACTCGTTGGCGTAAGGCGTTAATAAAATGCGCAGGGGTATACTGCATTGAGGTAATTTCAGTTGGATAAAACCTTTATCAGAAGCCGTCACGGCCAAGCCAGTTTCTAGTTCAAAAGTGGGCAAATGGCTACTTGGGAAACCTGAGAGTATAATGCCGTTGGCTTGTGCTAGCGGGTGCGGGGCTTCTATGCGTTCGGGCATATCGTGGTTACCTGCAATGGCTACCACGGCGCATTGGCCAGCCTGTGCCAAACGGCTCAAACTCCGGTAAAATAAGGTCTCGGCTTCACCCGGTGGGTTATAGGTATCGAATAAATCCCCGGCAATAATCACAGCATCCACGGCGTGGGCTTTGGCCAGTTGGCACAATTCATCCATCACTTCCTGTTGCTCAGGTAAGCGGTTGTAGTGTTCCAGCTTTTTACCGAGGTGTAAATCGGCCAGGTGTAATATCTTCATGACATTTGTGTGTGCGTAAAAGTACTAAAAATTGCGCTTGGGCAAGACAACAAACGATTTTTCATTACTTTTGTAATCCATGAGGAGTATCGATATATCAACCACCCAGAATGTTACCATCGAGTACGAGCTTGCCACTTGGCAAGATCGCATCTTTGCGTTTATACTCGACCAGTTAATCATGCTTATCGTGGTTTGGATCTTAAGCATCTTTTTCGTCGCAGCGTTTGGCGAAAACGTTTTGTACGTGATGTATCTCGTCTTACTGCCGCTTTATGTTTTCCATAGCCTCTACATGGAAATAATCCTGAATGGGCAAACCTTTGGCAAAAGAGCTATAGGGATTAAAGTTGTCAAGCTCAACGGTGCTGAACCGGAAGCCACCGATTTCCTCCTGCGCTGGTCCATGCGTTTCCTTGATATCTGGTTTTCTCTAGGCACTGTTGCTTCTATGCTCATTACCTCCTCGCCTAACAGCCAGCGTTTTGGCGATATGATTGCAGGTACTACCATCATCAAAACAAAGTCGAAGGTTAATTACCAGCTGAAAGATATCATGAAAATCAGCACCCTCGATACTTACACGCCTACTTATACCGATGTAACCAAGTTTAGCGAGCAAGATATGATGTTCGTGAAACAAGTTATTGAACGTCACGCTAAACACCCCAACATGGCACACGCCGAGGCCATGGATGCTTTGGCTACACACATGGCTAGTATACTAGGAATCCCGGAGCCCCGAGGCAACAAGGCTCAATTCCTCAAAACTTTGGTTAACGACTTTATCGTGCTTACGCGTTAAGCAATGCCTTGAAATATTCAAGTGTAATTTTAAGGCCTTCTCGCAGTTCAAACTTGGCTTCATAGCCCAACAGGTTCGATATTTTCGAAATATCGGCTAGTGAATCACGTACGTCCCCTGCCCTGTTTTCGCGGTGTTCAGGGTTCACGCTAGCTCCTGATAGCGATTTGATGTGCCCGAATAAATCGAGCACCGAAAAACGATCGCCACAACCTACGTTGTACACTTGGTTTACAGCAGCCATATTTTGGCTCAACATGGCTTTGACATTGGCTTGAACCACATTTTCAACAAAGGTGAAATCTCGGGTTTGTAAACCATCACCGTTTATATAAGGTATTTCGTTGTTCAAGCAGGCATGCATAAACAAGGGAATTACAGCCGCGTATGGTCCTTGCACGCGTTGGCGTGGGCCAAAAACGTTGAAATACCGGAAACCGATAAACTCCATGCCGTAAAATTCGCCAAAGTTCGATGCGTATAATTCGTTGCTCAACTTGGTGATAGCGTATGGCGATAATGGCTTACCAATTACCGCTTCAGCCTTGGGTAAAATGGGGGAATCTCCATAAACAGATGAAGATGAAGCATATACAAAGCGCTTAATACCTGCATCGCGGGCGGCAACCACCATGTTTACATAACCCATCACATTGGAATGGGTTGTTTTTTCAGGTTCTTTGATAGAGCGCGGCACGGAGCCCAGGGCCGCCTGGTGGCTAATCACGTCGATACCCACACAGGCACGGTGACAAACCTCTAGGTCGGCAATGTCGCCTTCAATCAATTCAAAACTGGGGTTTGATAGGAACGGTTCAATATTTTCCCGCACACCTGTCGAGAAATTATCCAACACCACTACGCGCTTGGCGCCGTACTTGAGCAGGTATTCAACGATATGAGAACCGATAAAACCAGCGCCGCCAGTAATCAAGAAACTCGTTTGTGCAATCGAGCCTTCGTGGTATTGTTGTTCGTACATAATCTCTATTTGAGCGCAAAAATAAGGTTTCTACGCTTACTTTGCTAAGAGTATGTTTGGATTTTGGGTTTCGAGGGAAAAATGAGCTATTTTTTGATGAGGTTGCTTTAAAAAATGGGCGCATAGTGGGGGCTACGCAACTATTTTTTTAAGCAAAAATCATCCTAAAAGAGCTGTTTTTCGCCGGAAGCTAAAGTCCACACATACTCTAAAGTTTATTCTCCCAAGTTAAGTCGCGTTGTTCGCGCTTGGCTATCAGTGCCGTATGTTCGTCAATCATGCTCAATATGTCTACAACTGCGCCCGATGGTATCGAACGGGGGCTGTCGCACATGGCATCCAAAGCCTTGCCGTCTACTTGAATTCGGCCTTTGCCGCCCCGCATGGCCGGTACCAGTTCAATTACACGGGCATCTTCCTTGGCCCCAGCGCTTTGTGGACTGCTAGGTGTAGCTTGCTTTTTAGCGCCAAATTTAAAGTAAGCGACTGCTCCAAGTAGGGGCACCGCAACGGAAGCAATGATGAGTGTCAAGTCCATAAGCGTTTATTTTCGGAACAAATATATGCAATTTCTATCGGCACATACTCTAAAATTGATTTGGGCGCTTCGGCACACCCTTGGCGTGCCGCCGGGCTGTGCGCGGCTGCGCGTTGCTTGTCCCTGACGGGAGCGCCTTCGGCGCCCGCTACCATCCCTAGCGCAGATTGCCGTACTGCTGGGGTGCTTAATTCCCGTTCGATAAAACCTCGAACTCGGTACGGCGGTTGCAAGCCCTTCCCGCGGCATCATCGTTGCTGCAAATAGGTACGGTTTCACCAAAGCCACGTGTTTCCAAGCGACTGGCATCAATGCCTTGCGATATCAAATAGGCTTTTACAGCTTTGGCCCTGTCGTCAGATAGTAATTGGTTATCCGTGTCCGAGCCTACATTGTCGGTGTGGCCATTTAGGCGAATACGCATCTGGGGGTATTGCAATAGCAATGCCTTCAACTTGTCCAGTTCCACAGTACTGCTTGGCAACAAGACGGCTGAATTGGTATTGAAGAAAACGTTGCGCAACACGATTGGTCCAGCCGCAGGCGCTTCGGGCTTGCTCGGTACGGGTACTTGGTACAAAGGAATGTCAAGTTGGTAGGGTTTGTCCAGCACGTTCACTTCGCTTAGGCTAAAATTTTGCGAATGGAATAAATACCCAGGGGCATTTACGTTCAGGGCTAAATCGGTACCAGAGGGCAAACAAACGAAAAACGAGCCCGTTTCATCGGTACTGGCGGTGTAAAACGCTTGTCCATCCAAGAGTCGTAAAAATTCAGCCTTGCCAACGATGGGTTTCTTGGTTTCGGCATCGTATACCTTGGCCCTAACGTAAGTTGCGGGCTTGGGGCGGGCTTCCTCGGGTAGTTCAAAGGCGTAGATGTCAGACCCACCGTAGCCGCCTTTACGGATAGCATTAAAGAAGGCGTGTTTGCCATCAATCGTTACAAAAAGACCACCTTCTTCGCCTTTGGTATTGATGGGATAACCTAGGTTTTGGGGTGTACCCCACTGGCCTTGTTCATTTTTACGCGATAGGTATAAATCATAGTCGCCCATGCCAGGGTATCCTTTAGAGCGAAAGTAGAGGGTTTGCATATCGGGGTGGAAGAAAGGAGCGCTTTCGTCCTCGGGGCTGTTGATGGTTTCAAGGTTGCTGGGTTCGCTCCACTGGCCGTTGGCTAGGCGTTTGCTAATCCAAAAGTCCATTTTACCTTTTCCTCCCGGGCGGTTGGAGGTGAATATCAGTTGGTCGCCATTGGCCGAGATGGCAGGTTGCGATTCCCAATCGCCGGTGTTGATGGGCTTGCCTAGGTTGCGTGGGTTGGTCCAGCGGCGATCGCGTAGTTCAGAGATGTAAAGGTCACAGCTGCCAAAGTCTTCAGGGCGGTTACATACGGTGTAAACGATGGTTTTACCATCGGCTGAAATGGTTTGGGCACCTTCGTTCTCGGGCGTGTTGATAGGAGGGCCAAGGTTTACGGCTTCTACCCAGCCACCTTTGGGGTCGGCCTTGGCTACAAAAAAATCTTCCTGCATATCGCGGCCCATGCCAAGGCGACGGGTGAAAAACAGCAAGCTACCGTCGGCAATCAAGGCGGGGAGATATTCTGGCTCTAGGGTGTTGACCATTGGGCCAAGGTTGCGGGGTTCAAAGAGCACGGGTTTAAGGATGGCTACTTTGATAAATTTAGCATCGGCCAGCATGCGTTCGGCGGTATTTTTGAGCTCTTTGGAATCGATGGTAAAGGTCAAAAATGTTTCCAGTTGCTTAATGGCCTCGTCGTACTGCTCGAGGTCGTAGGCGATGCGGGCCAAGGCAAAGTATGGTTGGGCCTTGAATTTTGGATCTAGTTTTATCACGGCATTGTAGGCCGTTCGGGCATCTTCCCAGCGTTTGAGTACTTCGTAAACCTCGCCAATAAGGAGTTGAGCATCGATGAAGTTTGGGCTTTTGGAGATGGCCTTGCGCAGGTTTTTCTCGGCCTCGGCGTTATCGCCTTTGTAGAAGGCGATACGACCTAGTTTAAAAAACTCGACGCTTTTTGCAGGAGCGGTTTTGGCGGTGACATAATCTTGTGCGGGCAAGCTAGTTTTACAGGCTTGGAACAAGAAAATCAAAGCGAAGAGGAGGCTATACTTGTGTAGCATGAGGCAAGGTTAAATGATGGTGCGAGGCCGTGAGGTAATTGCGTGAGCTGCCCGGAGCACAGCCGAGCGCAGCGAGGCTGGTGCCGAAGGCACCGAGCGTCCAGCGAGTGCGGAGGGGAGCGACGGCGATGGGCAGGATGCCCGAGCCGGCACGCCAAAATAAAAAAAAAGGACAGCACCGCGAAGGCACTGTCCCTTTTTAAATGAATTTTGCTTGCTTTTTATTGTTTCATGGCACGCAAAACAGAGGCGCCTTCTTTGGTGGTAAGGCGTACCACGTAGATACCCGAGGCTTGGTTGCTCAAGTCGATAGGCAGGTTAACGCGGAGTGCTTGAACCGATTTGCTCATGATTAACTGGCCATTGATGGCAAAGATTTCAATCAAGGCATCTTGTTGTTTGTCGAAACCTACGGTTAGGGTAAACTGACCGTTGTTGGGGTTTGGACTCAAGTTGAAGTCAGTTAAGCTAGGGATACTGCTGGTACCCACGAAATTCTCGACGGTAGCGGTAGTGCTAGCGGTACAACCGTTGGCATCGGTGATGGTAACGGTGTAAGTGCCGTTGCACAAACCAGTTGTTGCAGCACCTGATGACCAAGTGTAGGTATAAGGACCTGTACCACCCGTGGCAGTAGCGCCTACGGTACCATTACAGTTTGGTGCGCTGAAGTAGTTAGGCGTTGCAGTGGTATTGGCAGCGATAGCGCTAGACTGCGTAACGTCGAGCGACAAGCTGAAGGTACAGCCGTTGGCATCGGTGATGGTAACGTTGTAATTGCCTGCGGCAAGCGCTGTGCGGTCTTCAACTGTGATACCGCCGCCCCAGTTGTAACTGTAAGGCGCTGTACCACCAGCAGCGGTGATGTTGATAGCGCCGTTGTTGCTGCCGTTACAAGCGTTGGTAATGGCAAAAGTTGCGCTTACCGCTGATGCTTGGGTAACGTTGCGGGTCAAGGTAAAGGTACAATTGTTGGCATCGGTGATGGTAACCGTATATGCACCAGCAAGCAGGTTTGTACGGTCTTCGGTAGTTACACCACCGCCCCAGTTATAGCTGTATGGAGCAGTACCGCCAGTAGCTGTGATGTTGATGGCGCCAGTAGCGGCACCATTACAACCAGCGTTGGTTACTACGGCGGTAGCACTTATGGCAGCAGTAGGTTGGGTGATGATGACAGAACCAGTAGCTTGGCCACCTTGGCTATCGGTAACTGTGTAATTGTAAGTACCAGCGGCCAAGTTGTTGATGGTGGCTGTTGTAGCGTTGTTTGACCATGCGTAAGTGTAAGGCGCTGTACCAGAAGTAGCTGTTACGGTGGCAGAACCAGTACTTTGGCCGAAGCAAAGTACGTTGGTACGGGTTGTGGTTGCTGTAATTGGGCTAACGCTGCTGCCAGCGTAACAAACACGGATTGACCAAGCGGTAAGTGTACCTACATCCTGGTTGAAGTTATCGGTGATGCGGAGTTGCCAGTTACCTTGTGCGTTGGTTCCGTTGAACACAGAAAGTGCGGCTTCAGGTTGGTACAGCAGGCCATTGGTTGGAGGACAAGGGTTAGACCCTGATGCATTAGTAGACTGGTCGTCGAACCCGAGGCTGAAATTGTCCTCGTCGGCACATGTTTCCGTCAAAAGAGCAATGGTGGTATTGTTTGGACCACGAAGTTCGAAGGTCAAGTCGCTGATATAAGTGTGGGTACCTACCATAGTCAGCACGTTTACATCGCTAACGGTACCGTTGCCGGTAAAGTTGATGGTAGAGGTTGCCGTGTTGAAGTCGGTGATATTAACCGGCAGGCCAGTAGCGCTCACGTTGGTACAGATGGTATTACCTGTGGTGAAGATAGATGGAACGCTGAAAACGCCTGCTCCACAAGCACCGCTGGCACGAACACGCCAGTAATATTGTGTTGAGCTTTGGAGGGATGGCGTTACAGTATAAGTAGTGGCAGTTAAGTTGTTTGCCGTGGCTACTATATTGGTAAAAGCAGCGTCGGTAGCTACTTCTACGAGGTAAGTTTGTCCACCAGATGGGTTAGAGGTCCAGGTTAGTATTGGGGTAGGAATCAGGCCTGTAGCGTTGTTGGCGGGGCTAGTAAGCGTTGTCGTTGCAGGGCCGTTCGAAATGTTGAGGGTAATATTGGTATTGGTGGTATTTGTACCGTTGTTGCCTGAAACAACTATAGTGTAAGTACCAGGGGCGGCGTTGTTGTTGGTAAAGGTAAGTGTTGAGTTACCGCTTGCTGTAAGGCTTGCAGGCGAAAACACTGCTGTACAACCTGAAGGTAAACCAGAAGCCGTAAGGTTAACGGTCATAGCGCCTGTCATAGCAACTGCGATGGTAGAAGTATTGCTACCAGTAGGCAAGCAAATATTTACCGATGTAGGGTTTGGCGTCAAGGTAAAACCAGTGCAAGGTGCATAAGTACCGTTTACGCTAGTGGCGCCGGTGTTATCGGGGTCGAGCCAAACGGAAAGCCTACGGTTATTGGCAGTTGCTCCGTTGTTGTTCCAGTGGTACGACATGGCACCGTAGTAATCCCATTTGTTGGCAGCGGTACAAGAAGACGGGCCTCCTGAAAGGTCGCCGATGATTTGGCCTAAGTTGTTGAACAATGGTGAGCCAGAAGAACCTGGCTCGGTAATACCGTGGCCGTTGGCGGTAGCTACCCAGTCGCCACGCCAGTGTGTAGTACCAGCGCCTCCACCATAGGATTGAAGTTGAGTATTAGCGGTATAGGTCGTAATTTTTTTCAAGTCACCAGATGGGTGGTGAATGGTTACACCACTTGGAGAAGGTGTAGTGCCACGATTCCAGCCAGCGTAATACACATTGTAGTTAGCTGGGATGGCGTTGTTCATCTCGAACAAGCAGAAGTCAGAAGCAGAAACACCTGCTCCACCAGAACGAGCGCGGAAAGTAGCGCCAGTAACGATATTGGTAGTACTTACTGGTGTTGAACCGTTACAGGTAGTGGCTTCAAAATTGAACTGGATCGTCATCTGCGAATAATTAGCAGCGGCATCGCTATCAGAACAGTGGTTAGCTGTAAGGATATAGTTTTTACAATCTTGGCGAGCATTGTTTATCAAAGCGCCGGTACAAAAACCAGAACCATTGGTGGCGCTGGTGAGCAAGCGAACCACCGAGCGTTTTTCATCGCCCCAGTTATCGCCTTCAGGAGAACAAACCACATTAACGTTACAGGCTCCAGAAGTACCGCCAGCGGCACTTTTGGCCCAGCTTGCACGGGTACGCGTAAAGCGGTAAGCGTGCGATACATCGGAAACGGCTACACGGCCCAGGCCACGAACGTTATATGGTTCATAGTATTCGAGGATGATGTAGTCAGACAGTGTCAAAGTTGTGGCAAACAAGCGGTCAGGGGAGTTGTTGTAGCCAGTGTAAGCCCCAAACATATCGAGGCGGTCAGGGGTGTAAATAAAGAATTTACCACCTTCAGGCATGAAAAAATCGTTGTAATAAAGCACAATACCCAAGGCTTGTTGCGCATGGATACGAAGGCGCCAGATACGATCGCCATTGGGCATTTCTTGCCATATACCGCTGTTCGATAGATTTAAATTAGCGGGTACATGTTTCGAAAAGTGCTCTAAAAGGCCTTGGGCGGCACGTTCGGCATCTTGTTGCGCTACAACGTTCATGTCGAGCGCAGGCGAAACGTAAGTGGGAACGTCTTCATCGGATAATCCCCAGAATTCTGAAACGGGACGTTCGTTCGTTTGCTGCGACCACACCGAGATGTAGCTGAGCAACAGGAAAAATAATAGTAGATGGTTCTTCCTCATGGTTAGGTTTTATAAATGGTGGTTCAAGTGGCAAAATGCCAAATAAAATAAATAGGCCGCGAAATTAGTAAAATAAAATAAGGCGGTTAAGCCTTTAGGCTAAAACATTAACGGAGTATTTGTTTTGAGCTAAAGTGTATGGTACTTTGAAAAAAGTTGGCTAGGTTTGTTCCCAAAGAAAATAAGTAATTGACCTGTGCTTACCCAACCTTGATGGCCTCTTGCGCGTCATAGTGGTATCGAGCTTAAACAGATACCAGATTTCAGAAAAACGTTGATTCGGTTTAAAGGTTTTGTTGAGCACGGTAGAATAGTTTTTTATAAAGTAAATGCTGCTATGAAAAAGATTTCACTCCTCCTGTCCTTGTTCTTTATGACGAGCATGCTCGTTGCCCAGAACCAAATATCCATCCTTGGTAACCTAAGCAATGTGAATAGCCCTGTACCCATAACGATCAGCTTTGTTGATAGTTTGTCGGGCGGTGCTACCATTACAATATTGACCGATGCCCAGGGTAATATTCAGGGTAGTTTGACGTACAACCCTATTGGTTTTGGTTATTTTGAAGTTAGTTTTTTGGATTGTCAAGGACAACTTATCCTGCTGCACTATCCTTACCCAGCCCCAAGCCAAACCATTGTCATCACGGAGGATTACTGTCCGCAAACGTCGCCTTGCGATGCTAGCTTTTTTTACAGCGGCTGGCAAGAAGTTGGCGACCCTATGCTTTTTGATGCCCAAACGACCACCGCGAGTAGCTATTCTTGGGATATGGGCAACGGCACGGTATTGACCGGAGGTCCGCAAGTTAGCTACACCTATACCAGCCCTGGTATTTATAATGTATGCTTGACCGTTATAGGTGGTGGCTGCGTGGATACTTATTGTTCGGCATTGAATATACAACTCGCCACGCCTTGTAATGCCGATTTTATGACTCGTCCAGACTCTTTAGATCCCTTCAGCTACCAGTTTATCAATACTTCTCCCGCCCCTGGGCATGGCTATTTTTGGGAAGTTGATGGCGTCGTTTTAACTGCCTCTAATCCTAGCGTGCTGAACTACATTTTCAACACCGTGGGCACTTATGAGGTTTGTCTAACGGTATACGATACCTTAGCGCCTTGTAATAGTACCTATTGTGAGACAATTTTTGTTGATACATCGGCTATTAGCTGCCAAGCAGCTTTCTTGATTACACCCTCCCCTACGGGTGCACCAACTTGCTACGACTTTTTAAATTTATCAGTTCCGAGTACCCTATTCCCATCATTTTTCTGGGACTTCGGCGACGGCAATACAAGCACGCAAGACAACCCATCGCACTGCTATGCCGGGCCTGGGCAGTATTTGGTTAGCCTGACTATTACTGAAAACGGATGCTCCAATACAGACTATCAAATTGTTCAAGTAGGTGGCCCCCAATGTTCGGCTTTCTTCTTTCCGCACATCAGTAGTATTATGAACCCCTTTGAGCTTAACCTAATTAATGCTTCAGCAGGTTCGACGCCTACTTCACCGCTGCTATATTTCTGGGATTTTGGCGACGGCAGCACTTCGACCGACGCTTTCCCAACCCATGTTTACACCAATACAGGTATTTACAATATCTGCTTGACCATTGCCGATGTAACCACAGGTTGTACCAGCACTTTCTGTGATTCCTTGGGTATGGATAGCCTAGGCAATATCTGGATGCGGGGCGTCACCGGCTTTACACTGAACGTGATTGCGCCAATCACCGGCACTTCTTCTGCCGCCAGTCAAACTGCCGAGCTGCTTGCATTCCCCAACCCGCTCTCAGCCGATGGCTTACTTAATCTACAACTCAAAGCTTTTGGCGACGAGGACTTGACCATCCAGGTCATCAACACGGCTGGTGTAAGTTGTTTCAGGGAAATCGTACAAGGAAATGCTTATGGGTTTACACACCAACTTAACCTTAATACACTGCCCGCCGGTATGTACATCATACAGGCATCTACCGGGAAACAAATCGCACAAACAAGGTTTTTTATACCGTAGGATATGTTCTGGGTAATCCCTTAGTAACGCATCCAATTATTTAGTTTATTTTTGATGCCCATGCCCACTTTTTGACGCGGCATGGGCATCACTGTTTCACGGCTTGAACGATTCTGGCATATTTTTTAAAAAAAATATGCCTCCTTCCCCAACCTCCTGGCCAATGTACGCGTGATAGTGTTCGAGTATTTTCTCAAAATGTCATTGACAAAAAGTAAATCACCATGAAAAAAATGATTCTTGCTTTTTTAATTGGATGTCTTTCTATTATTACTGTACAAGCACAACAGTTCCCTGTTGTCGTGGATGGCTTTATTGCCAATGTTACCGCCCCGATTCCCGTAACTATTTATCAGATTGATAGTATCGGTTCAATAGTGCAAACCTTTACCGCAAATACCGACGGGCAAGGATACGTGCAAACAAGTTTTAACCTGAATAACTCAGGTAGTTTCTTGTTTTTGGTTGAATTTTACAACTGCCAGGGTCAAATAACCCAGCAGGGCTATTACATGGTACCCGGCACAAACCTAATCAACTTTACAGGTGATTTTTGCCATCCAAACCTCTCCTGCTATGCTTATTTCTATTATGGTTTAACCAACACCTCGCCTTTCGATTACCAGTTTGTCAACCAATCATCTGGTAATTTTAGCTCCGCCACTTGGACGGTCAACAACGTACAAGTATCTACTAATACTGCTAGCACCAACTTTACGTTCCCTGGTGTTGGCCTTTACGATGTTTGCTTGACCATTTCCGATACAAACTGCACGAGCAATTACTGCGAACAAATTTATGTCGATACGGCCATAAATAATGGCTGCAATGCTTCTTTTGCCGCTTTCCCACTCGGAAGCGGTTGCTTTCATTTCTTCGACCAAAGCAGCTACAATGGCCCTACAGCATCATACTTCTTTGATTTTGGCGATGGTAATACTTCTACCGACGCTAACCCAACACATTGCTACACGCAACCGGGTACCTACACCGTAACTTATATCGTTACTTCTGGTACTTGCACCAGTACCTACACCGAAACGATTACAACCTCACCCAATCCATACTGCGATGCCACTTTCAACGCTAGTCTAGACCCCAATAATGCCTCTGTTTATAATTTTGTAGCAACTACCACATATTATACAAGTTATACCTGGGATTTTGGCGACGGCTCCACCATGCAAGGTTTTATGCCTCAGGCTAGCCATAGCTATCAACAGCCTGGTTCCTACCAAGTGTGCTTAAGCGTTGCCGATTCTACGTGCACAAATACATACTGCTATGTTGTACACCATCAGTTAAACCAAAACTGTTTTGCTTTTTTCAGCGCAGGTTTAAGCTATCAAAGTCCACTTGAAGTGGAGTTTTACAATTACTCGCAATCTGCTTCCAACAATTACACCTGGACCATCGACGGTGCTCCCTTCGTGAACAACAACAATACGTACTTCACTTATACCTTCCCTTCCACAGGCCAGTTTGAAATTTGCTTGAACGTTAACGACACCCTTTGTTCTGCTCCAAGCTACTGTCAATGGGTTTATGTTGATTCAGCTATAACCAACAGCTGTTTAGCTTATTTCTTCGCACAACCTAATAATCCATCGGGTACTTGCTTCAACTTTAGCAATTTCTCACAAGGTGGCAGCGGACCAATCACCAGCTACTACTATGATTTTGGCGATGGCAGCACAAGCACCGACCCTAACCCCGCTCACTGCTACGCAGCCCCAGGCATTTATTACGCCACCCTTACCGTCAGCGATGGCGTCTGCAGTAGCATCTGGCAAGATATCATTTATGTCGGTTATAATAATGGCTACTGCGATGCTAACTTTAATATTTTGCCTGATCCTGCTGGCCAATCCAATGCAATCTATGTAGAGGCTTACAACACTACCGCCAGCACTTACACCTGGGATTTTGGCGACGGCACCATCGTAACAGGTACTAGCTCTACCACTCATGCTTACACCACGCTAGGCATGTACTTGGTTTCGTTGACCATCAGCGATACCACTGGCTGTAGCAATACTTACGCTTACTACATCGACTTTACAGGTAGTAACTCCAGCTACAATTGCTTTGCTTACTTCTATACTACACCTAGCGGTACCGGCCAAAATTGCTATGACTTCCTCGACTTGTCATTTTCAGCCAACCCCAACGTGCAGTATTTCTACGATTTTGGCGATGGCTCTACCAGCACCAGTCCTAACCCTAGCCACTGCTATACCATGCCTGGCGTATACCCCGTTACCCTTACCATCAACGATGGTATTTGCACCAGCACTTGGGTAGAGTACATCTATGTGGGTCAACTCCAGCCTTGCGCCGCTTACTTCTTGCCTTTCGTAGACAACAGCGTTGGTAATACGCTCGTGTTGATCAATGCTTCATACGGCGCAAACTACAACACTGCAGGTATCAGCTACTTCTGGGATTTTGGCGACGGTCATACCTCTACCGATATGTACCCTAGCCACAATTTCACCACTGCCGGTATGTACAACATCTGCTTGACCATCAACGATACCATCAACGGTTGTACCAGTACTTACTGCGATTCTATCGGCCTTGATACCCTCGGCAACCTCATGATGCGTGGCCAAACTGGCTTCGGGCTCAGCGTTATCTCGCCTGAAAGTACCGTTACCAGCACTAGTGCTACTGCAAGCATGCCCGCTGAAATGATCGCTTTCCCGAACCCAATCGCTGCCGACGGATTGCTGAACATCCAACTCAAAGCTTTTGGCGATGATGAAATGACCATTCAAGTCATCAACACCGCTGGCGTAAGTTGCATCCGCGAAGCAGTTCAAGGTAATGCTGATACTTTTACACACCAGCTCAACCTCAAAGCCCTTCCCGCTGGTATGTACATCATCCAGGCATCGTCTGGTAAACAGCTTGCCCAAACCCGAGTTGTTGTTCCTTAATAAAACCAAAGAGCCGTGTCAGGCTGGTGTACAAGCCAGCCTGATACGCTTTTTAAATAGATAGATTTGGGCGGCCCGCCCGCTTCGCGGTCGGCGCTACGTTGCGCAGCTCGCTATTCGCTCGGCCCGCTGCGCGGTCTGGCCCTGCGGGCCACTGAGCCATTTGCGGGAGCAAATGGTGCGCTAGCTACAAATGTGCATTGAGCACATTTGTTTTTGCTCCGCAAAACCGCTACGCTTATACATCGCTGCCGCAAAACCGCTACGCTTATACCTCGCTGCCGCAAGGCAGTTTTTACTGGCATCATCCTTTGTGCATGAATATTGACCCGACATTATTAAAGCGCTGTTGCGATAACGACCGTAAAGCTCATAACGAGCTTTACAAGTTGTTGTATAGCCCGCTGATGTCGGTTTGCTACCGCTACGCTCAGGATATGAATGAAGCTCAATCGTACCTCAACCAAGGTTTTGTCAAAATTATCCTCAACTTGGGTAGTTACACCCCCGATAAACCCTTTCTAGCATGGGCACGTCGGGTCCAAATCAACACTATCCTGGATGAGCACCGCAAACAGAAAAAGCATCGCGAAAACATGGTTTACGATGGGCAAGACCAACACTTTACCAACAGTAACCTCAGCGTTGATAATGCCGCCGAAGAAGCCTTCACCGCCGAGGTGCTCGCCCAGATGCTCAAACAACTCGCTCCCATGACGGCCAATATCTTTAACCTTTTTGCCATCGATGGCTACTCGCACAAAGAAATTGCCGAAATGATGCACATTACCGAAGGCACCTCCAAATGGCATGTTTCAACGGCCCGGCAACAACTCCGCAACATGCTTCAAAACCACCTGGCTCCTGTAACCGCTACTAACGCTTAACCTACTTGTCATATGAACAAGCCAAACATAGATGATCTTTTCAAAGACAAACTCGCCGAAAGGGATTTCCCTTTCGATGAGTCTGCTTGGGAAGCCGCCGCCGACCTACTTGACCAAGCACTCCCCGTCAAGCAGCAAAAACGTCCCCTTTATAAATGGATGATCGTATCCCTGATATTGTTCATAGGCCTTGGTGTAACCTTATACCAGGTAAACTCTAGCCGTCCAGTAGCCGAAACAGCCGAGCCAAATACCCACAACAGCGATGCACGGGCAACGCATGAAAATGAAAAAAAGGATAATTCTAGCAGTAGTACACCAAACGCCATTCAGTCAAGTACCAACAACAACCACAGTCAGGCCAATCCACCGGCTTCCAACAAATTAAAAAATACCCCAACACAAACCCCAAGCTTTACGACTGACAAAGCGCCCAACACAGCATCAAACGCAACTTCAAACACAGCATCAAACGCAGCATCAAACACAACATCAAACACAACATCAAACGCAGTTTCAACTGCTAAACCTAGCAAAGGTTCCGCCACATCAATTGTTGCCAGTACCAAGTCAACATCAACGGCTAGCTCTAGCCCTGTATCGCCTGCAAGCCCCAAAGGCCCTACCAACAGCAAGGTAAATCAAACAGACAATCAGCCTGCTACACCAAACTCGGTTCAAACACCAGTTGTTCCTCCTGTTAGCGGAACATCAAGCCTTGCTAGCGCCAGCCCTGCACCACAGCAAAATAGCGCCAACGCATCGAGCAACAATAATCCTGTTGCTACTACGAGCGGTGTTGATCAAGTACCTAATGCACCACAAACCACTACTGCTAATCAAGCGGCCAATACAACTGCGGTGGCTCAATCAGCTGAAAATACGGTTCCCCCAGCAGTAACCGAACTGCGCAGCACTCAACTACTAGATGCCATTGCCCTAAATGCGCTACAAAGCCCGGGTATTGTATCAAATGATCGTCCTGAAGAACCGAAATTAAAGTCGGAAACACAACCCATCCTCAAACGAGCTAAAACATTAAGCTATAGTGTTGCGGTGCAAGCAGGTGCCATGTACAACATGCATCAATTGGCTAGCAGCACAACCGAACAAACGAATTTTATCAACCAACGTAAAGCATCTGAAGCTGCTACCGTAACCCCAAGCCTGGGTATTTTGGCCAGCATGCACTACAAACGTTGGAGTTTAAGTACCGGTATAAACATGGGTTCATGGGCTACCAGTACAAATTATAACGGCACCTTTTTGAAGGATACCAGCTACCACAACGTGTCGGTGGTAGATACAACCTATTTACAACGCCGTTATGTATACAGTATCCAAACACAACAGGTTTTGGACAGCTTCTTCGTGCAAATTCACAGCACATACCAGGATACAAGCCTTGTAGTAACCCAGGTCGACTACTCGGTATCTGATGCTTCAAAACTCAAGCAAACCATGCGCAGCGCCTATATTGAGTTGCCGCTTTTGTTGGGCTATCAGTTCCGCTTCGGTCGCTTTGGTGTAGGCCTACAAACGGGCCCAGCCATTGGGCTTATCTACAAACAGCAAGGTTATGTGTTGAATGAAGACCTGCTGGGCGTAGGCTTATTGTCAGCAAGCCCGCTATCCAGCCGTAAAGTACAGTTCAACTACTTGGCTGCCGCTCAAGCAGAGTATCAAATCTCCCCAAAAATAAGTATATTGTTGCAGGGTGTTTACCGTCAAAGCTTGGGTTCTTTGCACAGCGATTACACCCAGCGCTACCGCCAATTTGGCCTACAGGCAGGCTTGAAGTACAAGTTTTAGCTGTGAGCGGTGAGATGTGAGTTGTGAGATTTGAGCGGAAGAAACACATTTCTAAACATGATAATCCGCCATTGGGCTAAATGCCTGGTAGAAGCTGGCGTTCTGTCTGTCATGGTTGTTTCGGTCATTGTTTGTCTGTTTTGTTGTGCATTGGGTTATTTTTTCCCAAGTGGAATATGTCCAATTACTTCGTTTATATTAATCTACCAACGTTTGTCAGTATAACCCATTTCATCAAGTTGGATAATAAAATTTTTAGTCTTTTCGTCCTTATGTATCACCTTCCAATATAGGTCGTGATTACTCTGTGAAGTAGTTGAATTAAAAATTACTTCATCTCCAATATTTATATCATCAAAATTGTAGTTCATATCAATTATTTATTTGTCAATTCGTTAGCGATAAGTTCTGCTTGTTTTAAAACGGTATCTGTCGCCAACATTTGCATATCAGGCGGATAACCATATTTTCTTAAAATTCTCTTCACGGCAACTTTCAATTTGGCTTTTACACTTTCTTTAATTGTCCAGTCAATAGAAGCGTTCTGCCTGATGGTTTCAGTCAATACAACAGCAAGTTCTCTCAACTTGTCTTGTTGCATCAGTTCTCTTGCACTATCATTATGGGCCACTGCCGTGTAAAAAGCGTATTCAAAGTCGGTCAAACCCAGATGCTTAGACTCATTGTCAGTTTCAACAATGTCCTTGCTTAATCTAATGAGTTCTTCAATGACTTCGGCAGCAGTAAGAATTTTATTGTGATACTTCTTAATTGAATTTTCAAGCATTTCTAAAAAAGTCCTGCTTTTCACCAAGTTCTTTTTAGCTCTTGATTTTATTTCATCATTTAAGAGTTTTTTCAAAACTTCCAAAGCTACATTTTTATGTTCCATGCCTTTCAGCTCCATGAGGAACTCTTCTGAGAGAATGGAAATGTCGGGTTTCTTTATACCTGCTGCATCGAAAACGTCAATTACTTGTTCTGAAACCAAAGCCTTGTCAATGACTTGGCGAATAGTCGTTTCAATTTCTTCGTCAGTCCTTCCTGAACCTGTTCCATCAAACTTTGCTAACCTTGCTTTTACGGCTTGGAAAAACGAAACTTCATCTTTGGCATCCATCGCTTGGTCATGCGGTATAGCAATGGCAAAAGCTTTTGAGAGTGCAGTTACTTCATTGATGTAGCGCTTTTTTCCATCATCCAAGCCTAAAATATGTTCTTCGGCTGAAAGAATCATAGATAGTTTTTTTGACGTGTCGGCTTCAAAATAGGTTTCATATTCAAACCCATGGTACATTTGAGAAACTACTTCCAATTTCTCCAACATCAATTGAACGGCTTGCTCTTGTAAAATAGTTGGATCGCCTTTACCTCCTGCATCAGAATAGAATGCTAATGCCTTTTTCAAGTCTGCTGCAATACCTAAATAATCTACAATTAAACCGCCTGGCTTGTCTTTGTAAACTCGGTTTACTCTTGCTATGGCTTGCATCAAATTATGACCTTTCATTGGTTTGTCAATGTAAAGGGTATGCATACTTGGTGCATCAAAACCAGTAAGCCACATATCCCGAACGATGACTAATTGTAATTCGTCATCAGGATTTTTCATTCTCTCGGCAAGTGTTCTTCTTTGTTCTTTAGTGGTGTGATGTTTTGAAATTTTCGGACCATCAGATGATGCAGAAGTCATTACTACTTTTATAACGCCTTTATTCAAGTCGTCTGAATGCCATTCAGGTTTCAGGTCAATAATTGCCTGATACAAATCGGCTGCAATTCTGCGGCTCATGGAAACAATCATTCCTTTGCCTTCAAACACTTCCTGCCTTTGGCTAAAGTGTGCAACAATGTCTTTGGCAATATTCTTAGTTCGATTTTCACTACCAACCAAGGCTTCAAGCTGTGTCCATTTTGCTTTTGCCTTTTGTGTATTGGTTAAATCTTCTTGTTCGAGTTCATCATCAAGGTCGTCAACTAATTGTTTGCCTTCTTCACTCAAATTCACTTTTGCCAAACGACTTTCGTAATAAATACGAACCGTAGCACCGTCTTCAACGGCTTGGGCTATATCGTAAATGTCTACATAGTTTCCGAAAACTGCTGGCGTATTTACGTCTGTGTTTTCAATGGGTGTTCCTGTAAAACCTAAATACGTTGCATTAGGCAAAGCATCCCGCATGTATTTAGCAAAACCATAAACGATTTTCTTGCCAACTACATTTCCTTTACCGTCTTTGGCATCAATAGTTTTAGCTTTAAATCCGTATTGTGTTCTGTGTGCTTCATCCGCAATTACAACAATGTTTTTTCTGTCAGAGAGCAATTCATACACATTGCCTTCTTCGGGTTGAAATTTTTGCACGGTTGCGAATACTACACCACCTGAAGCAACTTTTAATAATTCTTTTAATTGGTTTCTGTCTTCTGCCTGAACTGGTTCTTGTCTTAGTAGTTGCTTAGATGCTGCAAAAGTGTCAAAAAGTTGGTCGTCCAAATCGTTGCGGTCTGTAATTACAAGTATGGTCGGATTGTCTAAAGCCAAAACGATTTTTCCTGTATAGAAAACCATTGACAATGATTTTCCGCTTCCTTGTGTATGCCAAACCACACCGCCTTTCCTGTCCCCAACGGGCTGTTTTTTAACTCCAGGCAGACCATAACTCTCCGGGGATTCCGTTACTAAGTCTCCACCTAGATGGCTTAAGTAAGGCAAATTCCCCTCCTCTGGAGGGGTGCCCGATAGGGCGGGGTGGTCATAAAGCATCTCCAATACATTACCCATTCGCTGTAGAATATTTACTACAGGAATACGAATAACCGTCAAACCTAATGACTCTAAATATCGATCCCTTTCAGCATCATATTCAATTTGATCATTGTGGCTACTGCCATCTATTTCAATGACCACCTGGCAATTGCTACAATAAAAATCAACAATATAGTTTCCTATAACTTTTTGTCTATCAAAATCATAGCCCTTGAATTGTTTGTTTTTTACTTGATTCCAAAAAAGCACCTCGGGCAAATTACCTGATTGCCTTAGCTCACGGGCTCTTTCTTTTAGTTTTGGATTATAGGGGAGTTCAAAGTAGTTTTTGGAGTTGCGATAGTTATCACCACTGTCTTCAACCGCCCCTCCATAGGAGGAGAATTGGACCACCCCGGTCTGCGACCACCCCTCCATAGGAGGGGAATTAAAACCCGTTGCTCTCAAAGTAGATTCAACGGCTCTGTTTACGGCATAGTATTGATGATATGCAGCCAATTTTTTAACTGTAGAAATGGTGGTTATACCCGTTACAGCATCTTCCTTTTTCGATTTTTCAAATACAATGAAATGCCTGATTAAGTCAATCAAGGTTTCTTTCTTCAACATGCCTTGAATTAACGTTTCTAGCTGACTGACTAAATGTGATGCTTCGGCTTTTCCGTCTGCCGATTTCCAAGCCATGTAACGACTTAATCCAGCAGAAATTGAACCTGCTTTAGCTTCCAGACCGTCAGAGATAACCACAAAGCCGTTGTAAGTGAACAGACTTGGAATGATGGTTTTATACGTTTCTACTTGCTTGAATGCAGCATTTATAGTTGTTTTCTCATCTGCGGCATTTTTTAACTCAATAACTACCAACGGAATTCCATTGACAAACAAAATAATGTCAGGACGTTTGTTGTTCCCGTTTTCAATGATGGTAAATTGATTGGCTACAACAAAATCATTGTTCTGTGGATGCTTAAAATCTATCAGCCAAACTCTGTCGCCCCGGTCTTCGCCATCTACACGTTTTGATACGGGAATACCTTCGGTTAATAAACGGTGAAAGGTTTCATTATTGGTCAGCAATTCAGGCGAAGCAATACGCTGAATTTCTTTGATGGCCTCAGCTTGTGCATCGGCTGGAATACTGTAGTTGATCCGTTTAACCGCATTTTGCAACCTGTTCAACAACAAAACTTGTGCATAGCTGTCTCTTTCTGGGTTTTCGCCATCGTATGCAATATCAGGCGCATAGATGTACTCATAACCGAGATTATTGAGCAACTCAATGGCAAAGGCTTCTATTATATTTTCTGTTATTCTCATTGTCTTCAATATGATGTTCCCGATTTCTTGGTTTCATGATTTTATCGCGCTAATCTTGTCCATCTTATAATCTTTTTAATCCTGTTCAGATACCCTTACCTCCCCACTCATCAACTTCGGCAACAAAGTATCGCGCAAGGCCGTGAGCGTGTGGATTTGGGCTTGGTTGGATTTGATTTTTTTGAATAATGGTGTGACCATATCATCAAATTCATATATCAATTTCATAGGTGGAATTTCAATCGGAAATTCATGGACATGATTTCTATTCAGCGTTGGGACTGCCGAACCTGCGTTAAAGCTATTTAAATCTATTGACCTTAAAATAAAATATGAATGTAAAGGACTTGAATTTTTAAATTCTTTAATAAACAATGAGGTATTTAGAGGCCAAAAGTCATCTTGAATGTAATATACTTTTCCCAATACACCGCTTCGCCCAGTAGTTACCCCAGGGCCTTTTACTCTATAATCATGATGAAATCCACTTTCTCCACTTGAAGCATAGATCGGATACTTTCCATCAACTCTATTTTGAAAAGGTAAATCATATCCTCTTTGAAGAACAAACAAATCTTCCACCCTTCCCATCTCCCACTCCTCCTTAGCTTCCTCCACAAACCACTGCCTAAACAGCGTTTCCGCCATTTTTTCTAAGGTGGCGTTTTGGCGATGCAGCAGGTCTATTTTGTCGTCTAAACTGCTGAGAACGGAGGCAATTGCGGTTTGTTCGGGGAGAGGGGGGATGGGAAATAATAAATCTTCAAATGTTCCAAGATTAATATTGTCCTGAACAGAACCTTCTCCAATATGTTTTAATTCCCTTTGAAAATGAGTTAATGTATAGTATATGAAATCTAGGTCTGAAACTTTCTTATCGGGAACAAATCCTAAAATACTATCTGGAAAACAAGCATCAAAATCCAATATTGCCAGTTCTGCAATATTGGCAGCTATTGTTACACAAAGAGTTCCTTTTGGCCACAATTTTGATTGTTTAAGTCCGTCTTCGCTGTATGTTTGTTCGTATTTTGTAATATATTTAGATGCTTCTCTTATTTGTCCAGTTTGAATAAAAGGATACTTTCCCCCATAAAGATGAAATGCATATCTCGGTCTGTGACGAGAACGCCCCCTTTGCAATTGCCCTAAATCTTTTAGTTTATATTCCTTCCACTCACTCATTGATTTTAATCTTTAATAGGTTAGCAGTAATAATTTCATTGAGTTGGGCTTCTTCTTTCAATTGGGCTTCCAGTTCTGTTTTCAGGCTTGCAAAGCGTTCTGCAAAATTGAAGTCGTCTTCTTCATCGGGTAAACCCACATATCTGCCTGGGGTAAGCACGTAGTCCAGTTCAGCTACTTTGCTTATGGGTACGGAGGCACAAAAGCCGGGGATGTCTTTATAACCACCCCGCCCTTCGGGCACCCCTCCAGAGGAGGGGAATTCGCCACCGTGGCCTCCAGAGGAGGGGAATTCGCTACCGTGGCCTCCAGGTGAGGGGAATTCGCTACCGTGGCCTCCAGGGGAGGGGAATTCGCTACCGTGATCTCCAGGTGAGGGGAATTCGCTACCGTGGCCTCCAGAGAAGGGGAATTCGCTACCGTGGCCTCCAGGGGAGGGGAATTCGCTGCCGTGATCTCCAGGGGAGGGGATATTATTTCGCCAACTGTGGTAGGTGCTGGTGATTTTATCAATGTCTTCTTGCGAAAGTTCACGAGTTCTGCGGTTTATCAAATGCCCCAGGTTTCGGGCATCAATAAATAAAATCTCGTTGCTGCGGTCTCTGAATTTTCCATTTTTACGGTTGCGGCTCATAAACCATAATGCAGCTGGTATCTGTGTATTTAAAAACAACTTGGCTGGCAGGTTTACAATGCAATCAATGAAACCATTTTCAACCAAGGCTTTTCTTATATCGCCTTCACCTGATGTTTTAGAGGTCAAAGCGCCTTTTGCCAAAACTACCCCCGCTTGTCCGTTAGGTGCCAAGTGGTAAATAAAATGTTGCATCCAAGCAAAGTTGGCATTGCCTGTTGGTGGCACACCGTATTGCCAACGGCCATCGGTTCGCATTAAATCACCGCCCCAATCACTCACGTTAAACGGTGGATTAGCAATGATATAATCGGCTTTCAGATCTTTATGTGCATCGTTCAAGAAAGAACCTTCGTTGTTCCATTTTACTTGAGAGCTGTCAATACCACGAATAGCCAAGTTCATTTTAGCCAATCGCCAAGTAGTTTGGTTGCTCTCTTGTCCGTAAATAGAAATGTCGTTCACACGTCCTGCATGGCTATCTACAAATTTTAAACTCTGCACAAACATACCCCCTGAACCACAACAAGGGTCAAATACCCGTCCTTTGTATGGCTCCAACATCTCCACCAATAATTCTACAACGCTTCTTGGCGTATAGAACTGTCCGCCTTTTTTGCCTTCGGCAAGGGCAAACTCACCCAAGAAATATTCAAAAACGTGTCCCAACACATCGGCACTTCTGGCTTTGGCATCGCCTAAGGCAATGTTTCCGACCAAGTCAATCAGTTCGCCCAAACTGGTTGGGTCAAGATTTTGCCGGGCAAATACTTTGGGTAACACACCTTTCAATGATGCGTTTTCTTTTTCAATGGCGTCCATAGCATCGTCCACAAACTTTCCGATTTCAGGTTGCTTGGCTTTCGATTGCAAATAATTCCATCGGGCATCCTGCGGAACAAAGAATACATTTTCTGCTTTGTATTCGTCTTTGTCTTCGGGGTCTGCACCGTTGTCTTCATCTGCTTTTAGCTTAGCATATAGTTCCTCAAAAGCATCAGAAATATATTTTAGGAAGATTAAACCCAAAACAATGTGTTTGTATTCAGCCGCATCTATGTTCTTGCGGAGCTTGTCTGCGGTCTTCCACAATTGTTTTTCTAAAGGTTCTTCCGTCGTTGTGGTTTGTTTTGCCATTATATTCTCTTAAGTACTAATTCGTTTAAAGTCTGCTAAGGTAAGTTTTAAATCACAATTACTGTCATATGTGCGTTAGGAAAAATAGCTCTTTTGTTTTTTGGAGCATTGGCTCGTGTGCTGGCAAAAGCCAACGGTGCCATTTGCGCGGTTGGCTTTTTACACTGAGCAATAATGTTTGGGTATAGCCGAAAGCGAGGATTTCTAGCACTAAACTTTATCTTTTGGATAAAAATCAATCCAAACTTGAAATAAATAGTCGTGAAAACCCCAACCAATTCCGCTTGTGTCGGCAACAATTTTACTAACTCGGTCCTCAAATTTGCCAAGAACCTTTTCTTTTCTCATTAAGGACAAGCTGTCAACAAAAGTTGTCGCCAAGCTATTATAAAAAGATTCATTGATGTCTCCGAAGTCATTTGTGAATTTTACGCCTGTCTCAACGTAGAATAACATCAAGTCAGCTACTAAGTCTGCTGATGTGCCTAGTTTTTTGAAGTCGCTAATTGCTTGTTTACCGTCTTTAAGTTTATAGTTGTAACCACGTTTAGGGTAAAACGCTTCAAATACTTTGATCCGATACTTTTCAAAAAGTGCTCTCTCGTCTGGATTTACATAAAAGTCAAAAAACTCTTTCACAGATTTGTTCTTTTTATACAAGTCTGCAACAAGGTCAATTAGCTTGTTCTTGTCCAGTTTTTTAAGTTCTTTTTTTATGTCGGTCAGTCCCATATTTTATGAGTTGTTGTGGTCGTCCTGCTATTGGCTACAACGCCCGCCCGGCTTGACGAAGTTAGGGAAAAATTATGCGAGTCGCAACTCTAATCGCACCCACCTCACAAAATTATAAAACTTGACACAATTAACCAACATTTGTTTTTAAAATTATATAATTAACTAATAATCAGTTTTTTATAAATGAAAATCAAATTTCATTTATAAGATTTGCCATGCAAAGTGCTCCTCATAACTGTGCTCGGCTCTCCACCCGTACACGATTCCTGCGTTAGGCATGCGAAGCGTGGCCGCATAGCGGCCAGCCCGCAGGGCCGACCGTCCAGGGAGCGCGTAGCACGCCGGCGGCCGCAGGCCGCAACGCCCAAATCAAAACAATGAACAATGAACGATGAACAATGAACAATGAACAATGAACGCCAATAATAGCTCAGGTTACTTCGGTTCATTACACGAAAAAAGGCAGCCCCTGCGTAGGAGCTGCCTTTGTATATGAAAAGGGATTGGTTGGTCTTATTGGCCAATGTGGCGCATCAAAGCAGTCGTTGAGCTTTCAAAATCGAAGGCCTCGGCAACGATGTAGTAGTTTTGTTGATCGTACACATAAGCGTAAGCATACTTGGCAAAATCTAGGCGGCTGCTTTCAAAATCGAACAATTCAGTGATTTCGCGGATTTGGGCAGCAGTCATACACTTGTTGCGCAAGATTTGTTTCGCCACATCAAGCTTGGTCGACTCAAAGCTTTTTGAACTGATAGAACTTTTAATCTGGCTAAACTCGGCCGACATCGGGATTGGGCAGCCGATAGTTCCCGTGTAACCTGGTACATAAACCACCGGAGGCGCTGGAGCTGGTTGGTAGTTAGGGTCAGGGTAGTTGTTTGGGTGACCAAACTGCGTTGGGTTGCTGGGGTAGTTAGGGGCGCCAGGTTGAGCAGGCACCATCACCACTGGGTTAAATGGCTGTAGGCTGTTACGGCGGGCTGTAATGAAGCTCATCAACTCGCGGGTATTGCTCTCGAACGAGAAGTTGGAACAAACCATGTGGTAGCTGTCTACATCATAGGTGCGGGTGTACGCGAATTTTGCAAAATCAAGCTTAAGGTTCTCAAAGCTAAAGGCTTGCATAATGCGGCTTACCTGTGCTGTTGTAAGGCAGTTTGTATTGGCTACCTGTTGGGCCACCTGCATTTTGGTATTATCGAAGCTTTGGCCGTTAATGGTAGCCAAGGCTTGCTGGAAAGCACCTTCATCCATGGGGATACCACAGGCGGTGAAGCCGTTGTAACCTTGTACGTAAATGATAGGTTGTGGTACCAACACTGGCTGCGGTACAGGCTGCGGCACAGGTTGTGGAGGGTAAACAGGCTGCGGCGGAAACGTTGGCTGGATAACTGGCTCAGGGTAAACGGGTGCAGGTACCAATTGCGGGTGCAAAGGGTTGTTGTTGATAAAGTCCAACAGCTCGTTACGGTTAATCTCATCGGTCAGCGCGGTAGCTACTTGCGCAAAGTTCTCGGGGTCGTACACGCTTGAATACGCAAAAAAAGCGTAACGTAGACGGTCGTTATCGTTGTTGTACAGGGTGGTTAGCTGGCGTACATTAGATGAAGTTAAACAATATTGACCCGTAAAGTTGCGGATTGCCTGATCTTTACCGTAGGTCAAAGAGGCGAGCTGGCCGTAGTTTTGCACAAAAACTCTACTCTCCACAGGTAGCGGGCAAGGGCGTTGTTGGGCCATGCCTAACTGTAGGCTAAATAAGGCCAGGATAAGTGTAATGATGCCTTTCATATAATAAGGGTTAAAGGGTTTTTAATCGTTTCTGAAATTAGCTATTCATGAAGTGTGCCAAAAAAATCGGGTACTTGATGCAAGGTTGTATCTTTGTGGTGATTTTATGATTTTTGGGGCCTCCCCTCGCGTTGCTCGTGGCGCTACGTTGCGCAGCTCGCTGTCGCTCGGCCCTTCGCCCTACGGGCTCGGTCTGGCGCGTTGCGCCACTGCTTCACATCGCTAGGCCAGCATCATTAGCTACAAAGTTACTTCCTTTCTGTCAATCATACACAACAACATGAGCACTTCGTTCAGCTACCTCCAAGGCAAAACAATATTGGTAACCGGTGGTGCAGGCTTCCTGGGTCAGCACGTGGTTCAAAAACTCATTGAATTTGGCGCCGATGCCGATAAAATCGTGGTACCACGCTCCAAGGATTACGACCTGCGCAAGCTGGATGATGCCGTTCGCATGATACAGGCCTACCAACCCAACATCGTTATCGGTTTGGCTGCCCGCCTGGGTGGTATCGGCGATAACCGTGCTTTCCCGGCTATTTATTTCTACGACAACATGATGATTGGCATCAACGTGATTGAAGCCTGCCGCATGAATGGCGTCGATAAACTGGTGAACATCGGTACGGTGTGTAGTTACCCTAAATTTGTTCCCGCTCCTTTCAAGGAAGAAGATTTGTGGAATGGCTACCCCGAAGAAACAAACGCGCCCTACGGCGTGTCGAAAAAAGCCGTGATGGTTTACGGCGAGGCTTGTAAACAACAGTACGGTTTCAACATCGTAAACCTTTTGGTAACCAACCTGTACGGGCCAGGCGATGATTTCCGCGAGCAAACCTCGCACGTTATTCCGGCCATTATCAAAAAGGTGTACCACGCTAAAGTCAACAAGCACAGCGAATATGTAGCCTGGGGCGATGGCTCGCCTTCCCGCGATTTTGTCTACGTGGCCGATGCCGCCGAGGGTATTGTCCGTGCCGCCGCTTTACATAACGATGCCGCTCCTATTAATATCGGTGCAGGCGAGGAATATACCGTTAAAGCACTGTTGGGCCATATTCAAAAACATATTGGCTTTGATGGCCAAGTTGTTTGGGATACCAGCAAACCCAACGGACAGCCACGTCGTTTACTCGATATCAGCAAGGCCAGGGCTGCTTTTGGCTTTAACCCAAGCGTTAGCTTCGAGCAAGGCTTACAAAATACCATCAACTGGTACCTCGAAAACCGCGAAGCGATTGATGCGCTGAAGCCTAAATTCCTTTAAACGCTTGTCCGGAATTTAGTGTTACAGATTTTAATGCTATTTTCATGCACCTTCTAAACCTTTTATTAGGTTTAAAGCGTTTCATGTTTAGATTATTCTACTCCCCCCACATCAACAATTAATTCATGAGAAAATTTGTCATTTTAGCGCTCGGTGTGCTAAGCTTAAGCTCCTGTATTGGAAAGAAGAAGTTCAACAGCATGAAAACCGATTATGAGGCACGCGTACAAAAAGCAGCAGCCGATTTAACCCAGTGCCAACGGGCTAACGAAGAACTTACCGCAGAACTCCGCCGCAAAGGCAACGAACTCGAAATCAAAGATGCTGATTTGGCCGGAAAGAACAGCCAGATTAAAACCCTGGAAGACCAAGTTGAATATTTGAAAAATACGAATACCAACCTGCTCGACCGTATGTCTGACCTCTCGGTGGTAAGCAAAACTGGCGCTGAAAGTATCAAAAAATCGCTGGAAGCCTTGAGTGAACAAAACCGCCAAATCAACGATTTGACCTCTAAAATGCAACGCAAAGATTCGTTGAATCTAGCTTTGGTGACTTCCTTGAAACGCTCGCTCAGCGACGTGAACGACGAAGATGTTCAAATCGAGGTTAAAAAAGGCGTGGTATATATCTCCTTATCTGATAAAATGTTGTTCAAGTCGGGTAGCTCTGACATCCTCCCCCGTGCCGAGGAAGTACTGGGCAAAGTTGCCAAGGTGTTAAACGACTATAAAGACATCGAAATTCTAGTGGAAGGCCATACCGATAACGTGCCTATTGCCAATAACTGTACTGCCGACAACTGGGATTTGAGCGTTAAACGCGCCACTTCCGTGGTTCGTTCTTTGCAGAAAAAATACGGCGTGAGCCCTGAGCGCATGACCGCAGGTGGCCGTTCTGAATACGTGCCTAAAGGCTCTAACGCTACTGCCGAGGGTAAGCAACTCAACCGCCGCACAGAGATTATTATCCTGCCAAAACTCGATCAATTCTTCCAATTGCTTGCGCCCAATACTGAAGCGCCTAAGTAATAAACTTTAGAGTATGTTTACTAAAAAGGCGCTACCCGAAAACGGGTAGCGCCTTTTTAGTTTTACACTAGCATATTATTCGTACGGCACTTTCATGCTGCTGATTACGGCACCATCCTCGTCAACAATACTCAGCTCCACGTACGATTTACCTTCAATCCGGATGCGGCCAAAGGCATTTTTGAAATTTTTGTTCCCAAGTCCATTCCCGCCTTGGTTCCAAACGCCTTTCTTATAGTTAAACCGCATGGTTATGTTGCCCAAGAGTTTTAAGTAGTAGCCCAGGTTGGTCCCTGTAACGCTGAGGCCACTGGCATTGAGTTCTGGTAAGCCTGCATTTTTGCCATCGTCCATCACGTTATGGTGTGTATCACCGCTTATGACAATAAGGTTCTTGATATTTTCACGTTCGATGAACTGGTAAAAATCTTCCATTTCAACTGGGGCCGAAACCCAGTAGCTGGCAATGGCCTGCATGAGGTGAAATCCGCTGAACCCTTTCATCTGGTAACGCTGGAATGCCTGTCCAGCCTTGATTAACTTCAACATGCTGCGGTTGAGCGGCACGCCGCTCACGATGAACTTCCAATCGGCAGTCGAGTTTTTCAGGCCTGCTTTGAGCCATGCCATCTGCTTGCCACAAAAAAGGCAGTTATCGGCCGGTGGGTCAAAGATGTAGCGTTTACCTTTTTGCCGGAAAGCATACGAAACAGGTTTTTCGCGGGCCGAACAACGGTCTAGGAAAAAGAACTCGGCATTGCCTAAAACAAAGCTGTGGTAAATGCCCGTGCTAGTATCGGGCAAGGGGTATGTTGGGAAATTTTCGGCGTAGCCTTCAATCACGTTCCGGCGCCATATAGCTGGAAAATCTTGGTCTATAAAGCGGTTCTCCTTGATGCGTATACCTTTTTTAGATTTATTTTTGGCCAAGGATTTAAACGTGTTCTTGTGGTAGCGGGTACCATTACCGCCCACGTAGTCGTTATCGTCGTACACATAATCTATGGGTACATGTTGCAGCATTTCCTGCATCCGTTTTTCGCGGTATCGCTTGTGGTACGAGTATGCCACCAACGACTTGTCCTTTGAGTAATCTGGCCCTATTTGATAGTCGGGGTAGGTGTAATCGCCTGTATGAATCAACAGGAGTGGTTCAAGGCTTGCCATTTGGTCAAAAACCTTCATGTTGTCGGTTTCTTGGCATGATCCCGTCACGAAGGTGTAACTACCTACTTGCCCGGGCATCGGGAATGTTTTGAAACTGCCCTTCAGGCTATCGGGTTTATTGTTGAAAAATAAGTTCACGCTGTAGCGGTGGTAGGGCTCAAGTTCGCCAAACTCAGCAATAGCGCTATGGTCCAGCGCACGCGTTTGAAGTTCAATGGTAGAAACCAGTTGTGCACTGCTATCCATGAGTTGGAACAAAATCACCCCGGGGCTTTTAGCCTTGGCATACACCTTCGCGCTTTTGTGCGTCACAGCGCCAGTTACTGGCCCGAGTTCTAGATATTGGGCCGATAAATGGCCCAGGCTGCATATAAAAATAAGTAAATAGATACAACTATGGACTAGGCGGTAGAGGCGGTTCATATTCGGCTTTAAGTTTGAGCAAATATAAGCACTCGGCCAATTTAATGGGCTGCTTATTTTATACGCCTCCAGATTTGGAATTCGCTAAATATCCAAAATGATAAGCAAACAATATTTAGCCTTTAGCTATTTTAGCCTTTAGCAGCATCTGCTCACTGGTGAGTAGATGCTTTTTTGGGCACCCCGGCGCTTCGCGCCGTCGCTACGTTCCGCGGCTCGCTGTCGCTCGGCCCCTTTGGGTCTGGCGCTACGCGCCACCGCTCCACATCGCTGGTGCGAGGCTACCTTTATTACAAAAATTGAACTTTTTACAATATACTATTCCGCCCGGGCATAAAGTATAACCCAAGCGAACAGGTGTTGCGTTCTATAACCATGAAGTTGCAGCAATGCTGTAACGACAGGAACAAATTAAAAAAATATCACGCGCAGTTGCTCAACTTGGCACGTTTGCGTAAATTTGACCATCTTTTAATCGAAAACTTCAATACCATGCCCATCTACATCGAACTTGAAGACGTTGAAACCGACTACTTGTATAATAAAGGTAAACTTGAAGGCGAACTGAAAGGTAAACTTGAAGGTAAACTCGAAGGAGAAGATAGCGGTGCTAAACTAGCGCTCCAAATCATCAAATACCATAAGAAAGGCCTCGACGTCAAAGCTATAGCACAAGTATTAGGTATAGAAGAAAGCAAAGTTGAGCAAGTAATAAAAGAGGCTAAAGCGATGGACTTGCTATAAATATCCTCTTGCTCACTTGTTTCTCCTTTATAGCCCTACTTACTCTATAACGAAGCGATGATACTCGTAAAGGACGATTGGCGGAAAAGTGTGCAAAGGCTTTAAACCTTTTGCATGAATTGACTGTTTAGGAATAGTCACAAAATATTTTATGACCTTTCTCGACCTCAATTTCTTACAAGACTGGCCTACAAGCAAAGGGCAAAGCCTCAAAACGCTTGCAGATGAAAAGCCTGTGATGCTCGTTTTCTTGCGTCATTTTGGCTGCACGTTTTGTCGGGAATCTATGGCCGAATTAGCCAAAAGGCGGAAAGAAATCGAAAAGAGCGGCGCTGAGTTGGTACTCGTCCATATGTCGGACTACCCGCTTGCCGAAGATTATTTCAAGAAGTATAAACTCACGGGCGTAACGCATGTATCAGACCCCGAGACGATACTATACACGGTTTTTGGCTTGAAAAAAGGTACGTTCAACCAGTTGTTCGGATTGAACACTTGGCTGCGTGGCTTCAAGGCAGGCGTGATTGACGGACACGGTATTGGCTGGCTCCAGGGCGATAGCTTCCAGATGCCAGGCGTTTTCGTGATTCACAAAGGCGAAGTAAAAGACCGTTATATTCACAAAGTAGTAAGCGACCGACCAGAATACGATATGCTGCTAGCTAGTTGTTGTAATATCTAGGCTGTAATGTTGGGCTAGCCAGTACAAAATACCTGCGTTAGGCATGTATGAACGAAGCGGTTTTGCGTAGCAAAAACAAATGTACATGGAGTACATTTGTAGCAAGTGAACCATTTGCTCCTGCAAATGGCTCGTGGCCGCATAGCGGCCAGCCCGAAGGGCCGACCGTTTAGGGAGCGCGTAGCACGCTGGCGACGCGAAGCGGCGCAACGCCCAAAACACATCCTTATAAAATTATACCCCTCTTTGACGAATGGCTTCGTACAATGCGATGCCCGCCGCCACCGACACGTTGAACGAATCCGTTTGGCCTTTCATGGGTATGAAAAACTTTTGGGTGGCCCGTTTAAGCAGGGAAGGGTGAATGCCTTGGCCCTCGGCACCCATGAGGATAGCGCAGGGTTGTGTAAGATCTATTTCTTGTAGCGGCTCTGCGCCTTTGAGGTCGGCAGCTAAAACGGCGATACCATTGCCTAGGATGGTATCGAGCGCAACGCTTAGGCTAGTTTCGCGGCAAACTGGTATAAAATTGAGGGCACCGGCAGAGGTTTTCATTGCGTCGGCATTGGCCATGGCTGCACCGCGGTTGGCTACCACGATAGCGTGTGCGCCAACGGCCTCGGCAGAGCGAGCAATTGCGCCAAAATTGCGCACATCACTTACGTTGTCTAGCAGGAGCAATAAGGGTGTTTCGCCACGCTCGTAGATGAGCGGCAGCACGTCGTCTAATTTTTGGTATTGTATAGCCGACATCAAGCCAACTACCCCTTGGTGGTTACCTCGGGTCCATTTGCTGAGGCGTTCTTTGGGTACAACTTGAAGGGGTATATTGTGATCCTTGCAGGTATGGCGCAAGAAAATTTCGAGCTCGCCACGAGTACCTTCTTGAAGCAATATTTTTTCAAAACTACGTCCTGCTTTTAAGGCTTCTTCAATGGGGTGCCTACCGTAGATGACCTCGGTGTGCTCTTGTTTTTCAGACATTATACCCTAGTTGTTTCTTTGGTTTTTGAAGTTTTTTCGGCTTTGGGTTTATCATGCCCTACGAAATGGTCCATAGAACTATAAACGCCGAGTTGGCGTGCTAGAAAATCGAAAGCACGGGTTGGGAGTATACCGCGTAATACCGGGATAGAGCGTACCATGAAAGGCTCTTGGAGGATAATGGTATTGTTTTTAACCGCCTTGATGATTTGATCTACGATGTACTTGGGCTCCATGATAGGCGTTAAGATGGGGGCTTTCACGCCATCGAACATGCCTGTATTGATGTAGCTAGGCATAACCGTGGTAACATGGAGGTTAGGGCCTTTTTCTTCAAGCTCCAATCGGAGCGATTCAGACCAGCCGATAACGGCCCATTTACTACCGGCATATACCGACATGTTGGGGTTTGCAATCAAGCCTGCCGCTGAAGCGATATTGATGATATGGCCTTGCTCGTGTTCAATCATGAAGGGTAAAAACTCGAGGGCCACGTGCATGAGCGCCGACACGTTGATGTCGATAGTGCGGGTTATATCAGCATGGGTATGCTCGTGAAAGGGTTTGCCAACCACGATACCAGCGTTGTTGAAGAGGATGTCTACAGGGCCAACATCGAGCAGAACAGCCTTGGCGTTTCGTTTTACATCTTCAACGCTCGACACGTCAACGACGTAGGTTTCAACCTCGTAGCCCATTTCGTCGAATTCCTCTGCACAGAGGCGGAGTTGTTCGCCGTTAATATCCCAAAGTACTACTTTATAAGCTTTTTCCTCTAGGCAGCGTTGTGCGAGTAATTTACCAAGGCCGCTTGCGCCACCGGTAATCAATACCGTTTGGTTTTTGATTTTAGTCATACCGAATCGTTTTGTATTTAAACGTGGAGGACAAAGATAAGTTTTTAGTTGGCAACAGTAGACTAAGAATGAGACTCCTTGGTTGACTGTAGGATAAATTCGGCTAATTTCCGGGTTTGTCCATCTCTTGAAATCGAAAATATATCAGCTTCGTTGATATCAGTGCTTAATACACCTTGTACAGTTTTTGTATTATAATAATGCAAAAGTGCCTTAGCGACCTCCTCTGGTGTTTGGGTAAGTATTTGGAAATTACGCCCAGGGAACAAGTCGCAATATTTGTCAACATGTGGAGGAATTACATTAAGGATAGGCCGGCGCGCAGCAATGTATTCATACATTTTGCCGCCATAAAATCCTTTTACTGGGCTTACTGCACCAAGTTTCAGCAGTACATCTGCGCCGAGTTGCCAGGCAATGGCTGTTTCGTTGCTTACAGAATCAATAACGGTTAAGTTCTCGAAGGCTGTTTGGTAGGCTTTTACCTGTTGCTCAAATGGGTTTTGCCTGAAATTAATCCCGATGAGGAAGAGTTGAACGGGCCCCTGCACTTGTTGTTGGAATAATTTAAATCCTTCCAAGAAAATGTCAAAGGGTTGCTTTTCGTAAAATGTACCGGTATAAACTACCGAGAATCCAGTATTGACTATTGGCTGTACGGTTAGGTGCTGTTTGATTTCAAAGCCATTCTCGATGATCGTATATTGCACTGGGCTTGTGCACATCGCGTTGATTTCATCAGCGATAATGCTGGAAACAGTTGTAAATCCTTTAGCGTTTTTTAGATAAAGGCTTTCAAAATAATACTCGTACTGTTTGATGAATTTGTATAAACCTTTGTCTTGCCTAAACGGATTGGTATACCAAGCATCTCGATAATCCAAAAAGAAAGGTACTTTGTATTGTTTAGATAGCAAGTACGCATATTTGAACAAGATAAAAGGCTCGCCACTGACCAAAATAGCGCTGATATCGCCTTTGTCAAGCGCTTTCTTAGCGCCTTCATATAAAAAGGCTTTATCGGTATGGGTAAAAGGAAGCCACTTTGTAATGATTTGTAAAAAAGTTAAAGCTTTCCTCAAGGTAAACCAGCGTTTTTTATTGCACCAGAGCAATGCCTTGTCGAGGAGGCGATGTTTGTACGGATAACGATGAATTTCTGCTTGTTCATCTTTGAAGATTTGGGCCTCTCCTGGGTCTTCCTCGAAGTATGCTTCTGTGTTGCTGATGTTGTCCTGCCAATTCCTTGTAATAAGTACAGGATAAATGCCATAATTAGATAACCCGGGTACCCATGAATCAACTCTTTTGGCTGCGATAGAGCGCAATGGTTGTGCATCGTAGGAAATGATCAGGATTTTTGGCTTCATGGAAAATGTTTTTGGGCCTAAAGTTAAGGCCTTGGCGGAAGGAGCTTCGCGGGGTTACCCACCCAGGTCTCGCCAGCGGGTACATGTTTGGTTACTACAGCGCCTTGGCCAATGGTAACCCCATCACCAACCTTTACACTTTGTTTTAGGACGGCACCAACGCCAAGGAATACATTATCACCGATGATGGAAGAGCCCGACATCACATTTTGGCAAGCTAAAATACAGTTTTGGCCAATAATGCAGTTGTGCCCTATATTAACCAATGCCCCTATTTTAGTCCCACGACCGATGATAGTATTGTCGAGTGCCGATTTGCGAATGGTGGCTGTAGGGCCTATCTCAACGTTATCGTGTATGACAACCCCGCCGATTTGCGGGAATTTGAAAAAAGTATTGGTCTCGGCATCCATTTCTAGGCCGAGGCCTTCCGTTCCAATAGATACGTGTGCCTTGATGACACAATTATGCCCGATGACAGTATTGGCATAAATTACCGCACCTGGGTGAATAATGGTGCCAGGCCCTATTTGGACGTGCTTGCCGATAAATACGTTTTCGGCAATTTTAATGCTAGGGTTATTCCGATGCTCTGCCACGCAGTTGACGAATTCGTCATCGATTGACGGGGCAAAATAATGGCTTACTACTTTAGCAAACAATAACCTAGGGCTCTTGCTCGTAACGAGGTAGCAAACGCTTTCTACAGGGCTAATTTTTGCAAAATCGGTATCCCTGCAGATAACTGCTCCTTGGCTCACCTGGGCTAGGTATGTGTCGTTTTTAGCCCATTGTAAACTATGTTGATCGAAACGTTTGGTGGACCCAACATTGTCGATATAGCTGCATTGGTCACCGTTAACAGCTTCAAGCTCGAAGCCTGCACAAATTTCGGTAATTAGTATTTTCATCACGTAGGCATTTTACCCTAGAATCCAACGAATCACCTCAAAGCACTCGGCGTATTTAGTGTTGATTTGAATACCCCTGGTTCGGGCAAGCGATTTTATAAACTCGGCATTTGCGTATGGGCGGTGCGCCTGCGATTTGTACTCGCTAATGGCTTGGATTTTTGTTTCAATATGGCTATCGTCCAATATCATGAAGGATGCCGTGTTGAAAGACAGGTTGTTCCAAGGCAATTCGTACGAGAGTAAACTGGAAAATTTAAAAGCCCTAAAGCCTTCTTGTGCGATGGTGTAGTGGTCTTGGTGCAAATCTGTCAAAGCAGGCATAAACACTATATTGGGCTGTATATCTGCTTTCAAGCGTAAAATATCATCTAGGATATCTTGACGATTATAATTGAACGTGCGTACCGAGTAATCAAACAAGATCAAGTTTTGCTGCGGGATGCCCAAAATCTCGGTTGCGGCCTTGATTTCATGGATCAAAATATCTTCGGGGAACTCCTTGCGCACCGATTGTTTACAAGCTGAAAAGGCAGCACAATAAACATCGTTACCGTTTTCAACCAACTTGGCTAAAGTGCCGCCACAGCCAAATTCAGCATCGTCGGTGTGCGGTGCCAATACTAAAATTCTTTTATTCGTGATATCCATAAGTAATAACCAAGATGGCCTAATAATGAAAATGAGAAATACTTGGTTATTTTGCTTTTTTCATGGCAGGGATGCCTACATAAACTGCGTTGTCTTCACAGTCTTTATTTACAAAGGCCATTGAACCTACTACAACACCATCGCCGATGGTAATGCCATATTGAAGTACAGCGTTGGTACCAATGAAGCAGTTTGCACCAATTTTTGCACCACCTACCTGGTCTTTATCGGTGTTCAAGTTGTTGGTCATCACGCGGGGGCAGATGTATGTATTGTCGCCAATCCTTACACCACGGGCAAGGATGCTATCGTAACGCAAAGTCACGTTATTGCCTACCACACAATTGCCTGAACTCGACACGCGGGAATCAACATAGCAACCTTCGCCAATAATGGTGTTCTCGCGTAACTCTACATAGTTTTTCAAAACGGTCTTGTTTCCAATCTTAACCTTACCCTTGATTACACAGTAGTTATCAATTGTTACATCATCGCCAATTTCAACATCATCCTCGATGATGCAGAATCTACCGATTTTAAAATTTGCACCAATTTTAGCTTTGTCCGAGATGAAGTTATGATTAGAATCCATAGCTTGATGTGTTTAGGTGGTTAGTTTTCAGGGTAATAAATCAATGGCAACAAGCGCACTGCGCTATAATTATAATACTGCAAAAATATAGCTTTCTACTGTACCGAGCACTAGCTTTTAGCTTTTATTTTTGGTCTTTGCGCCAGGTGCCCGGCGGGCGGCCCGCTAGGGCCGGTGCGCAACGCGCACTAAGCGTTCAGCGCACCCAGAGGGGACCGACGGCGCGCAGCGCCGGGGCGCCCAAATCAATAGCATCGCTAGAAAGCTTTTGCTCGTTCAAAACTACATGGCGGGCATGCCAGCAAATCAATTTGAGGCTTAGAGCCTAAATTGGTTTTTAAATTCATTATAACATGATGAAATTGAATTTAAGGCATCTGCTTCGAGTTTCAACTTATCTGTCCTCATCGTCAAGCTCGGCATCTCGGTGGCGGTGGCCAAATAAGTGAATTCCAGGTTAGGTTTCAAACCAATCAAGATGTCCCGGATGTCGTTCAAGGAGAGGTTGTTTTCAACCAAGTTGTAGATGCCGGGCTGCTTGTATTGGCCGGTCACCATTTTTTCAACTTCTGCCACCACCGTTTTCAGGCCTATGAATGGGCGCATTTGGTTGCCGTTGCCATGTATTTTAATCTTGTTGTACAGTAGCGACTCGAAGATGAAGTTGTTCACCACCGTGTCTAGCCTTACCACCGGGTTACAGCCATAAATGTTGGCACAGCGCAAGGTGTATACCTCCGATTGGCCCGAAAGCAGCTGCAAGTATTTTTCGCCTTGGTATTTGGACATCCCGTAAGCATTTGTTGGCTCGGGAATGCTTGTTTCGCTGGAGTCTTTACTAAAGCCATACACCGCTGCCGAGCTCATGTAAATCAAGCGTTTAGGGGGCTGTTCCTTCAATAAATTGTACAAAACACCACAGCCATATTGGTTTGTCTGCTCGTATTTGAAGTTGTCGTAATGGCTGTAAGGCAGGGTTACGTACGCGGCCAGGTGGATGACAATATCCACATCTTTAAGGGCTTTTTGCAGCTCGAACTGGTCTAATATGTCGCCTTTGATAAAGCGGGTTTTGGGCATTTTGCTGCCTGATAGGAAGAAATGCGGTTTCAACTGGTGTAAATTATCGTACACCACGATGGATGTAACCTGCTCGTTCGCCTCCAGGGCCTCAACTAGGCTATAGCCAATATAACCTGCGCCGCCTGTAATTAATACTTTCATTTGTAGGGTATGGGTTGTTTTACTGCATTACTTGTGGATACCGCATTCTGTTTTCTGGCTGCCAAACCATCGGCCATTTCGGTCTAGCTCATCACTTGGGCAAACGGTGCATGGTTGGCAACCGATGCTCACGTAGCCTTTTAAATCAAGGGGGTGTTTGGGTAAATTGTGTTCGCGAATGTAGGCGTATACCATTTTGCCAGTCCATTCAAGCATGGGATGGAATTTAAGTTGCCCACTAGGTTGAACGACTACTTCATCTAGTTGTTTCCTGAAATTTGTCTGGTCGCGACGTAATCCAGCTACCCAAACGTCATAACGTTCCAAGGCGGTATCTAGGGGCTCAACCTTGTTGATATGGCAGCAATAATCAGGGTTGCTGGCGTATAAAAAATGTTCATCGGCCCCCATTTGGCGAATCTTGGGTATTTTGGATGCTAGGTTGAGCACCTTGAGCCCAAATCGCTCCACCAACTCGTCCCGGAAGGCATACGTTTCCGGGAAATGGAAGCCTGTATCAATAAAAAAAACGGGAATAGGTACCTCCAGCTGGCTTATAATATGCAACAGTGGTACACTTTGTGTCTGGAAAGAGGAGGTGCTACAAATGCTCAGGCCTTGGGCTTGATAGGCCGAGATAGCATTTTTAATATTTTCAACGTGTTGTTCCATGTCGTTTTTTGGTTTGTCTTTTGGGGCCTCCCCTCGCATTCGCTCGGGGCGCTACGTTGCGCGGCTCGCTGTCGCTCGGCCCCTTCGGGTCTGGCGCGTTGCGCCACCGCTCCACATCGCTAGGCCGCCCAATCGCACTGCAATATATATGCCTTTATTTTAGCAATCAACCGGTGTTGGTAATTATGTGGTATGCCGTATTCGTAGGCGTATACGTTATGCCAGAGCAAACTGCATACCGAGCCCCAGCGCAAACTGAGGTCAATCTTCCGTTTACAGGCATCCCAGGCTGCTTGCTCGTCGAGTTTGAGGTAATCGTGTAGTGTAACGTCCATGATGCTAATGGGCACACTCAGCACTTTGGATGGCCTGTCGTGTTCAAAATCCCAAAGGTTCATGGCAAAGCTGCGTCCACCTCGGAACAACAGGCTATCGGCAAAGCAATAGCTGTGATCTTCCTGCATGCCGTGTTGATCTAGCAAGTTTAGTTGCTTATGCTGCGGCAATTCCCTTAAATAATGAAATCGGGCTATTTTTGGGCGGTAACCAAAGATGGCGGAAAAGCGTTCAGTTTGGCTACCGAGTGCGTTTGGCTGGTCTACCGTGTTGTAATTAGGGTGTAAGCCCGAAACTACGCCTTGCCGAGCGAGTTTATCTATAAAGGTGCGGGTTGAGGGTCGGTTAAAATCATTGACATAGTCATACTTGGGGTGTGCGGCTTCCACTAGCCAAAAAGCTAGATTAGAGATTTTCACAGCAGGGTTGCGATGGGTTTCAAAGCAGAACATGGATTGATTTAAAAAGTAGTTATAGTCCATATCGTGCCTTGCCCGCCACAACGAAGGCCATTCTTGTTTAAGCTGTTTGAGCTGGCCTTTCAAAAGGTTGCCTAGGTAGCGTTTTACGATGCCGGTCTTGCCTTTATGGTCGGGAAAGTTGATGAAATCGAAATCACTGCTGAAGTAAATATGTTTAGGGGTTTTTGGTTTCACACCAATTTTAGATGCTAGAGCAGCCATTAAGATATCAACAATGGGGTATTCTAAGTATGGTATGAAAGCTTGTTGGATGTGCTTGCTGCTTAGGCGTCCGTGATCATCTGCGTGTACCGTTTGGTCTAGGTAAAACTCAGCCGTGAAAAAATGAATTAGCTTCAAATAATTTACGGCTTTGGGGATTTGTTCAACATCAAATGAACTGGAGCCAAGCAAGGTCAAAATAGTTTGTAAATTCAAAATATCTTCATTGGCAAGCGTGCATGCAGCAAAAGAAAAGGCGGGTTCAGTGTGAATCAGGGTTCCGGTACCTTTTAGTTCAATGCGGCCATCAATCCCAAGATACCAAGTCAACTGTTCTTGTGGTAGGTACACTGAAAGAACATGGTTCATGATGTAATTGATATGAGAGCCGTTGCACATCATAGCGTTTGGTACAGTTCAACAAGTTTAAGTTTTTCGCTATCCCAGTTCAGCACTTCACGGGCGTGAGGTATATTGCCCAAAAATTCCGCTTTTCGCTCCATCAATTGATTGAAGCCTCGGAGAAAATCGCCTGGGACGTCTGGATTAACGCAAATCCCTATTTTATAACCTTCAATTATATTGATGTATTCGGGTTGTTGCGTCCCTAGGATAGGGATACCAGCCATGATGTAGTCGAATATCTTGTTGTCAAGCGCAAACCAGTACGACTGTGAGGATTTGTTCCATGTAGGCACAAGCCCCGCATCTGCGCCGGCTAGATATCGAGGTATTTCAGCAAATGGTACGGCATCGTGGAAGTATACATTATTAATGCTGTGGGCCTGAGCGAAGGCTTCGGTTTCTTTACGATATTGGTTGTTTTTACCAATAAAAACGATAGCTAAATTTTCGACATTGCCTAGTTCAAGTATGACCTGGGCCAGGTTACGGGTGTGCAAGAAAATATTGGCACCAACAAACACCAGCACTTTACGGTTGGGGTCTATATTGAATATTTTACGGAGATCTACGGTTTCGCCGGCGCCCGTAGATTTTTCGGGTAGATTGCGTAATACCGTTAAATTGTAATCAAGCTTAAAGTGGTCCTTTAGGATCTTGGCTACAGATTCATTTACGGTAATCATGGCATTGGTTTTATGCGCTAACCGATATTCTTGCCGAGTCCATAAGGTTCTTACTATCACCGATTTGATATATACCAACCAACTTGAAGTTTTGCCTAATGTTAAATGCCATTGTGAAAATACTTCATGGGAATCATAAACAAGCTTAGCATCGCTTTTGAGTTTTTTCAGCCCGAAGCCTACCCGGAGCAAGAACATATCATGCACGTGTATAGCATCATATTCAAAACGATCGGCAAGAACCCGGATCATTTTTTTGAAGTATCCTATTTTTTTAAAATCTACAATATCCTGGGTGAATAGTCTATAAACTTTTACTTGCCGAATGACCTCTGTCTCGGGCAAATCTTGACCACGAATACAAATAAGTGAAACGTCGTGCCCCGCTTCGGCTAATGCAGTTGCTTCATTATACACCCGCTTGTCGGCTGTAAAGGTATTGTCTAGCAACATTATTATCTTCATGGCTGTAGTATTAGAAATTTTTGATCCAGAAGTGGTGGGCTTAATCATTTCATGCTCACTAGATACTGGTCAGTGCTTTTTTTAGTGTGTCGTATTGGAGTTCATAGGTATAGTATGCTTCGAAAAGTTTTTTAGCATTTTGGCCTAGCTGCACCCTTAAAGATTCGTCGTCAAGTAGGCTGGCTATGTGATTACTCCAGGATTCAGTATCCAAGTCTGCAATCAATACGTGCAACTTATGTTCTACAAATTCGGATATAGCGTTATTGGAACATACCTGGGGTGTGCCCATGAGCAAAAATTCTTGGTGTTTCATGGCAATTTTACCTTTACTCCTGAAGTCATTTTTCAAGAATGGTGAAATGCCAATATCAAAGCTGGCCAAGATTTCATAGTAATCGTCGCCATAAACCCGGTGGTCTACATTTAAACCTTCTAGCAAATCGTCAAATGATTCTCTGCACACATATCTAAATACAAACTGATGCGTACGTGCCAGGGCTTTAAGAGCTGGTATAATCGGTATTACATTACTAAAATTAGAAGGGCTTCCCATCCATCCTATTACCGGTATTGACGCAAGTTGGTAATCTGTTTTCACAATATAGTTACTCGTGGGAATAGTCCAATATACCTGCGTTACATCAAACCATGCTTCGTAAAAGGTTTTTTGATGAAGGTAGCCCACGGTAATACCCGCTGACTGCCTCAATATATCCATCATCAAATTTGGGTTCTTTTGATAATCGCCACCATCAGTTGTGTCAACCACCAGCTTGCGTACAACACGTTTCATGCAACGCTCGATAAAAGCCGTTTTGCGCGGGTAGTACGGTATGATGCCTGTATCAACCCAAACGGTATCATATCTATGAGCTTGCAGTATTTGTGGTAGCCTGCGCCACAAACATTTAGCAAAAAAAGCATAACGCTGTGTCCATGTCCCTTTTTCTACATGTGCAACATATTCTTTTAGGCTGTTGATGTGGAAGTTGGTGTATGCGATGCCATCTGCTTCAAAATAGGGTTTCCATGCGCCCATCCTTAAGTTTGAACCCGTTAAATCTGTAGGGTGATGCCAATATGCACCAATTGATTGAATCGCTCCTTTACGCTTGCGTTGATAGATTAAACTATATACCCACACAATTGCATGAACGGTATACTCGGTAACCTTTAGCCAAATGTAGGCGAGTTTACGGGTGTAAAAATCTAATTTTAAGCTTGTACTTTGGGCCATGTCAGGATAGTTGATGCTGTGTGCGCTTACTTTTACTGCCAATCTAATGGCGAATAAATGATACCCTTGTTTACACTGCCAAACTTCGCTTCGGCCATACCGATGTCAACGATATTAAGGCTTAGATTTTCTTCCATCCGGTCTAGGAATCGGTTGTAGGGTACGTGTAAAAGTGCGTTGATATGGTACGTTCCCGGCAACAACAGTCCGGCAGGAATCTTCGCCGTCATTGTTTTGTGACCCACTTGCTCTAATTCAATGTTCGAGGTGAAAATCGGGTTTAAGCGGCTGTCCAACAAGGTTAAACCTAGGGCCGCATTGCTCACCATTTTATCGTACCCAAGTTCTAACGAAATGGTCACGGCCTCTTGGTAAGGAATGGAGGATGATACATTGCCTGAACCATCTAGGATACTAAGCGATTTGATATACATCTCCTTGTTGGTACCATCGCCCACGTAATTATCCCGCTGTACATCCGTTTCGAGGTACTTGTCGATGATGCTATTGATTTCGCCGGTGTCGAGTAGGCTACCCCGGTGCATCAGCATGCCTTTGTTGCACAACGATGCGACAGAGCCCATGCTATGGCTCACAAACATCACCGTCCGGCCTTCACCAGCTACATCCTGCATCTTGCCAATACACTTCTTTTGAAACTCAGCATCACCCACGGCCAATACCTCGTCGACAATCAATATCTCGCTTTCTAGGTGTGCCGCCACGGCAAAGGCCAACCTGACGTACATGCCCGATGAGTAGCGTTTTACAGGTGTGTCAATGTATTTGGCCACCCCCGAAAACTCGACGATTTCATCAAATTTACGGCGTATTTCTGCTTTGCTCATGCCTAGGATAGCACCGTTCAGGTAAATATTTTCCCTGCCGGTCATCTCCGGGTGGAAACCTGTTCCTACTTCCAGCAATGATGCAATTCTGCCTTTTACCTTGAAATGCCCGGTAGTTGGCTTGGTTACCTTGCTCAATAATTTCAACAAGGTACTTTTACCTGCGCCGTTTTTACCAATAATGCCAATGGCATCGCCTTGCTGAATTTCAAAGTTGATATCTTTTAACGACCAAACATAATCCCCGCCCGAGCCTTTGGTGGTTCGGTCGTTCGTTACGCCTACCTTCAAATAAGGGTCTTCTAAACCGCGAACCTTGTGCCACCACCGGTTCAAGTCATGGCTCAAGGTACCTGTACCCACTGTTCCAAGCCGGTACATCTTTGAAATGTTGGTCGCTTTAATAGCTATATTAGACATTTTGTCGCAGCTTAATGTGTTCTGTGAATGTGCTTAATCTTCAGGCCTATACCGTGTCCATGAAGCTTTTCTCTACTTTGTTGAATACAATGACGCCTATGGCTAGAACCGTCACCGAGATGACGGTACTAAAAACCAACATCATGGGTTCAAAGCTACCCGAGCCTAAAAAGCCGTAGCGAAAACACTCAAATATACCCGTCAGTGGGTTATAGTTGAATATCGTTCTGTATGCTTCAGGCAAAGCTGAGGCTGGATAGATAACCGGTGTGGCATACATAAATAATTGTATACCAAAGGTAACCAGGAAAACAAGGTCCTTGTACTTGGTCGTCAACGATGAAATGATCATACCCAAGCCTAAAGAGAGCAAGGCCAACAACAACACGAGGTATGGCGTAGCTAAAATCCACAGGTTAGGACTCAGGTTGCTCCCGTTCAACATGAAATAGGCCCAAACACTCAAGAATATCCCAAACTGGATACCCAGTTTTATCAAGCCCGACACCACTATCGACATTGGCATGATGAGCCTTGGGAAGTAAACCTTACCAAATATTGAGGCATTGTCTTTAAATACACTGCTGGTCTTGGTCAAACACTCTGAAAAATAACCCCACAGCGTAATACCCGCCAAGTAAAACACAAAACGAGGCACTCCATCCGTCGATAATCCCGCGATACGGCCAAAAATCACCACGAAGGTTAAGGTGGTCAACACGGGCTGGATGATAAACCACAACGGCCCGAGTATGGTTTGCTTGTAAAAGGTAACGAAGTCGCGACGCACCAACAAGGATAATAAATCGCGGTAGCGCCATACTTCCGCCAGATTTATACTCAAAAGCTTGGTATCGCTTTCTATAATCTCCGTCCACTGCTGTTCAACAGCTGGTTTGTCCATTGGTTTTCTGGTGTTTGGGGTTTATTCTGGGGCTCAAAGTTACAGTTTTATTCGGCTGCTTGCACCCCTCCTTCACTTAACTTTGCTTTCTTTCCCGCTAGTTTTGTATCTTTGCGCCAGCGATGTGGAGCTGTGGCGCAACGCGCCAGCCCGTTAGGGCCGAGCGAATAGCGAGCAGCGAAACGTAGCGACGGCAAGCGAAGCGAGCCGTGGCGCCCAAATCATCGCCCCAACATTTAATCCTTAAAGCGTACTTCCTGGCTGCTTTGCATAACCTGAGCTGCTCAAATTTTTTTACCCTATGGCTGATAGCCCCAACTTTGTAGATTACGTTAAAATTTGCTGCCGCTCTGGTTCTGGCGGCCCCGGTTCTATACACTTCCTGCGCGACAAAACAACCATGGCCGGTGGCCCCGATGGCGGCGATGGTGGCCGTGGTGGCCATATCATCATCCGTGGTAATAGCCAATTCTGGACACTCCTACACCTTAAATACCGCAAACACGTGCTTGGTAGCGATGGCCAAGGCGGTATGGAACAAAATAAAGCCGGCGCCAACGGCAAGGACGTTATCCTTGACGTACCCCTTGGTACCGTGGCCCGTGACGTGGAAACAGGTAAAATTGATTGCGAAATTACCGAGCACGGCCAAGAGTTTATCCTCGTGCCTGGCGGCCAAGGCGGTAAAGGAAACGCTTACTTTAAATCGCCGACCAACCAAACACCCCGCCACGCCTCACCACACGGCCCCGCACTCGAAGTTTGGAAAATTCTAGAACTTAAACTCCTCGCCGACGTCGGCCTCGTGGGCTTTCCCAACGCGGGTAAGTCTACCCTGCTCTCTGTATTATCTGCTGCACGACCTGAAATTGCCGATTACCCCTTCACTACGCTTACGCCTAACCTCGGCGTGGTAAGTTACCGCGACGATAAGTCGTTCGTGATGGCCGATATCCCCGGTATCATTGAAGGTGCTCACCTGGGTAAAGGCTTAGGTGTCAGGTTTTTAAGGCATATCGAGCGCAACTCGGTGCTACTATTCATGATTCCCGCCGATAGCGCTAGCGTGCCCCGCGAATACGATATCCTGCTCAACGAGCTTAAAATGTATAACCCCGAGCTATTGGATAAACCGCGCATGATCGCGGTAACCAAAAGCGATATGGTCGACGATGAACTGGAAGACCTTATCGCCGCCGAAATACCCAAGGAAATCCCCTACGTCTTTATCTCTTCCGTGGCCAATTTCGGCCTGCTCAAGTTGAAAGACAAACTCTGGGAACTCCTGAATGCCGACCCTATGCAGGGCTAAGGCGCACTCGCCTGAAACACGTTTTATGTGCCGCTGAAGCTCTAATAGCTTGCTTATATTTTTGTATGACACTTGGGGTAGCTTTGCTCGCCCCACCCCCCGCTACCAACGGACGCGCAGCGGCCTGTGCAGTGGAGGGGGTCGACGCGCAGCGGCGGGGGGAGGCGCCCCTCCGCCCCTACAACTCCTTACGTAACCTCGCCACCGGTACGCCTAACTGCTCGCGGTATTTGGCCACGGTGCGGCGTGCTATGTTGTAGCCACGCTCCTGCAAAATGTCTTTCAGCTTCTCGTCGCTCAAAGGCTTGCGCTTGCTTTCTTTTTCTATAACCTCGGTCAAGATTTTCTTCACTTCCAAGGTCGATACTTCCTCGCCTGAATCGGTAGAGAGCGACTCCGAGAAGAAGTCTTTCAAGCGCTTGGTGCCAAACTCGGTCTGTACATATTTACTGTTGGCTACCCGCGATACGGTTGAAATGTCAAGGTTGGTAATATCTGCTATGTCCTTGAGTATCATAGGTTTAATAACCTTTTCGTCGCCAGTCAAGAAAAACTCGCGCTGATACTGCATAATGGCGTACATGGTTTCAAACATGGTGTTCTGGCGCTGGCGGATAGCATCGATAAACCACTTGGCCGAGTCGATTTTCTGCTTGATAAACATCACGGCTTCTTTGTCCGACTTGGTTTTTGCGTTGTTTTCTACGTAGGCCTGCAACATGTTTTTATACTGGTCGTTCACCCGCAAATCTGGGGCGTTACGGGCGTTGAGGGTCAATTCTAGGTCGCCCAGGCTATTGGTAATGATAAAGTCAGGCACCACGTAATGCGCTTTCGAGCGCGAACCCGAGGAGTAACCGCTGGCGGGCTTGGGGTTCAGCTTCAAAATTTCATCCATCGCACCTTTTAGGTCGTCGTCACTGCAAGCCAGTTGGCGTTTCAGCTTATCAAAGTGCTTCTTGGTAAACTCCTCAAAATGCTCATCCAGCAGTTGGATAGCCAGTTCAATGTGTACGTGGTGGGTATTATCGGGCTGGGCCAACTTGCGTCGGAGTTGTATAATCAAACACTCCTGGAGGTTGCGGGCGCCAATGCCAGGTGGGTCGAACTCGTGTATTTTAAACAACACGTTAATGATGTCATCTTCCTCGCAGAGGATATTTTGGCTAAAAGCCAGGTCGTCGGTAATCGAGATGGGTTCGCGGCGCAGGTAGCCGTCATCGTCAATGCTACCGATAATTTGCAGGGCTATTTTCGTCTCGCGCTCGTCTAGGTCAAGCATCCCGATTTGCGATTCCAGGTAATCGTGGAAGGTGGTTTCTACGGCCATGGGCACTTGCTTGTCCTCGTCGTCGGGACTGGTATTGTTGGCCTGCAGCTTGTACGAGGCCACCTCGTCTTCATCGTTGAGGTAATCCTCTATGTATTCGTCCAGCGACATGTCGTCGTCGTAAGCTTCAGCTTCATCGTCGTTGCCGCCCAGTTCCTCGTCAAAGGTTTCATCGGGGCCTTCCTCCGGCGAGTCGGCAGGCGTGTCCATGTTCTCGTCGGTCGGAATATCCTCCTCGTTGCGGGCATCTTCCAGCGCGGGGTTGGCCTCCAGTTCTTCTTGAATGCGTTGCTCCAGCGTGGCCGTGGGTATCTGCAACAATTTCATGAGCTGAATTTGTTGAGGCGAGAGTTTTTGCAGCATTTTCTGCTGTTGGTTCTGCTTGAGCATATGCGTGTAGTTTACGGGTGTACGAGAGTTGTTTTTTTGGGGCGCTGCGTCGCTTCGCGGGGCGTATGGCATACGCCCCTGCATGTGCGCCGCCGCTGTGTTCCGGGGTTCGCTGTTCGCTCCGTGCGCGTTGCGCACCGCCCGCTGCGCGGGCGCCCTCCACCCAGCTAGCGCAGTTTTTGGCGCTGTAGCGGCTTATGCCTTTCTACGTTAAACGTATTGAATAGTACAAAGTTGGTATCATTTTTGATATTTGCGCAAAATTTTTTTATATTTTTTTCAGTAGTGGCGCACCTACTTGTGCGCTCGATGATTTTGCATCCTTTTGTTTACACGCATTGCCGCTGTTGGTGACTCCGCCAACGGCCTTACAAGTTCGCACATCATTTGCGCTGTTTTACTGCTTGTTGGCGGGACGCCAACAAGGGCAATGGATGTATAAATGGTTAATAACGCGTAGGGGCAGAAAATAGGTAAAGGGGTAAAAATGGGTTAACTTGGGTTAAGGGGATTTTTACCAATCTTTTCCAAATCTTCAGCAATCTTTACCCATTTTCAACTACTTTAATCCATCTTTACCTTTTACCCTCTACAGCTTTTTTCAGCAAAAAAATCTTGCCATAACCCGCAACTCCACGCAAATCTGCTACTTTTGTGTAATGAATAAAATTGCAGTTTTTACATCAGGTGGCGATTCGCCGGGCATGAATGCCTGCGTACGCGCCGTGGTGCGCACCGCCATATTCTACGGCATGGAGGTTTGGGGCATCAAACGTGGCTATGAAGGCCTCATCGACGACGATATGTACCAGATGAACTCCCGCGATGTGGGTAATATCCTCCAACGCGGTGGCACTATCCTTCAAACCGCCCGTAGCGAGCGTTTCCGCACGCCCGAAGGCCGTAAAATAGCCTACCAAAATCTCCAGAAACGCGGCATCGAAGGCGTTGTGGCCATCGGTGGCGATGGTACCTTCACCGGTGCAAAAATCTTCATGGAGGAATACCCCGACGTGCGTTTTGTAGGCGCGCCCGGCACCATCGACAACGACCTTTACGGCACCGATTTTACCATCGGCTACGATACCGCCATCAACACCGCGATGGAGGCCATCGATAAAATTAAAGATACCGCCAACGCCCACAACCGCCTCTTTTTCGTGGAGGTCATGGGTCGCGACGCTGGTTTTATAGCCCTGCGCACCGGTATCGGCACCGGCGCCGAGGCCATCCTCGTGCCCGAGGTTGACACCGACATTGAGCAGCTGGTCAAGGTGCTTGACGATAGCTACCAACGCAAGAAAACCGCCAGCATCGTGGTGGTAGCTGAAGGCGACGACGAAGGCGGCGCCTACGAGATAGCCCAGAAGGTCAAGGCTCGCTTCGACCGCTACGAAATAAAGGTTGCCGTGCTGGGGCACATCCAACGCGGCGGCTCGCCCACCTGCATGGACCGCCTCTTGGGCAGCCAAACTGGCGTGGGCTGCGTACAAGCCCTCCGCGATGGCAAAGTAGGCGTTATGGTAGGGGTGGTGCACAAAGAACTCTCGTTCACGCCTTTCGACATGGCCATCAAACACCACCAAACCGTGTCGCCATCGCTGCTCCAACTCGCCGAAATGCTGGCCATTTAATTGTTCACGCTGTACAAAACACCACATGAAATACCAAGCCCTCAACCCCAACATTTTCGTGGAAAACCGCAAGCGTTTTGCCGCGGCCATGAAGCCTAACTCGGTGGCTATTTTCCACTCGAACGATATTCAACCCCGTAATGGCGACTGTGGCTTCCCCTTCCGCCAAAACTCCGATTTTTTCTGGCTGACCGGTATCGACCAGGAAGAGTCGGTGCTCATCCTTTATCCGGATTCACCCAAGGGAAAGGACCTTGCCGAAATCTTGTTCCTCAAGGAAACCAACGAGCATATCGCCGTGTGGGAAGGCCACAAGTACACCAAGGAAGAAGGTACCCAAACCTCGGGTATTCAACAGGTGCGCTGGCTCGATACCCTTGAAGCTGGGGTTCGGGAGAATATTTTGCTGGCCGACTACGTATACCTCAATTCAAACGAGAACGACCGTGCCAACATCGAGGTGCCTACCCGCGATGAACGCTTCGCCAGGGTACTGCAAGAGAAATACCCTGCCCACAAGTTTGAACGCAGCCAGCAAATCCTTAAAAACTTACGCATGGTCAAAACCGCCGGCGAGGTAGACGTTATCCGTATTGCTTGTTCTATCACAGAGAAGGCCCTACGCCGTGTACTCGCCAGTGTACGCCCCGGCCAGATGGAATACGAGGTAGAGGCTGAGGTTATTCACGAGTTTATCCGCAATGGCGCTACAGGCCATGCTTATACGCCCATCATCGCGGGTGGTGGCAATGCTTGCGTGTTGCACTACATTGACAACAATATGCCACTCCGCGACGGCGACCTGCTGCTCATGGACTTTGGCTGCGAATACGCCAATTACGCTTCCGACCTTACCCGTACCATCCCGGTGAACGGTAAATTTAGCCCACGCCAACGCGATGTGTACAACGCGGTGCTCCGCGTGATGAAGGCCGCTACCAAAATGTTGGTGCCTGGTACCGTGCTCGACGATTACCACAAGGCTGTTGGCGAGCTGATGCAAGAAGAGCTGGTTGGCCTTGGTTTGATTAGCCGCGAGGATATTCAAAACCAAAATCCTGCTTGGCCTGCCTATAAAAAATACTTTATGCACGGCACCTCGCACCACTTGGGCCTGGATGTGCACGACCTTTGCGTGCGCTCGGCACCCTTTGCCGAAGGCATGGTATTTACTTGCGAGCCAGGTATCTACATCCCTGAGGAAGGTATTGGTATCCGCATTGAAAATGATATCCTCATTACGGCTAATGGTCCAGTTGACCTCATGGCCAGCATACCAATCGAGGTAGACGAAATCGAGGCCTTGATGGCCCGCTAAGCGCTGTTTTTCGCCGGAAGCTAAAGTCTAAACATACGCTAAAACGTGGGCGCCCGGTCAACCACTATGATTGCCGGGCGCGCGCTTCACCACATTCACACTTCAAGACTCCTATAGTGAGCCTTGTTCACCACAAGTGCTTAATAGCAGCAAAGATAAGTGCCCGTTTAGCCCAAAAAATGCTAAGTTTAGCGCTATTCTTTAGCATGCAAATAGACGGTTCAAAACACTTAGTGCCTGAAAACTAACTATTTAAGTTGTTTTTAGGCACTACTTTTTTGTAGTAGGGTTGAAAATTACCCTAGCGGTGTTGGCCTATAATTAAACCAATTAAGGGAGGCTAGCCGTGCAATATGGCCCGGATGTAGACTTTGCCAGTGCCCAGCTTGCTGCATGGTGCTAGCCAGCACAAAAAGCTTGCGTTAGCTGGCCGGAGGGCAGCCGCGTAGCGGCTGGTGCGCAGCACGGAGCGTCAGCGAACCCCGTAGGACAGCGGCGACGCGTAGCGGCGCAACGCCCCAAAAAGAGGAAATGATTAATTGAATAAACGATTTTAGGTATGTGTTTTTGAATTTTTGGGGATTTTGGTTTTTAGGGGCTAATAGCAAATCATGGCCCTCTGTAGAGACGCAATATCTGTCGCGTGTCGTAGAGTTGTGAACGATATCAGACACAAAGATTTAAACGTATGGATTCCAATTGCCGCTTTGCGACATCTTTAGCTTGCACAAAACTATCTGTCTTTGGTCTGTTCACAACGCTAACGACACGTGATAAAGGCTAATCAAGGCAACAACTCAATCCAAAGCTAACCTTGGAGCATTTTTTTCGTTTTAAGTATATGGCACAAGGATTGCCCCATGCAACGTTTCCGTAGTTTTACCTACTTTTACATAGGTAATCTCACCGGAGTACTTATTGGCCCAAGATCAAGGCCACACATTAACCAGCCGATATAAAGCTCAAGCATATGACTTTGAAAAATAAATTGATTGTAGGATTTTTCCTGGCATCTACTGCCAGCAGCCCACTCTTGGCACAACGCCCCCAGGAAAAGGATGTGTTGCAGGAAAAAATGTTCATTGATGCCATGCGCGAGAAAATCCTCGAGAACTACGAGGAAGCGACCTACCTCTTCAACGAGATATTGGTCAAAGACCCAACCAACGCGGCAGCACACTACGAACTTTCTACGGTATTGTTGGCCAGTGGTTTGCAAACACAAGCCCTCGACAAAGCCAAAACAGCCTTTGAACTCGACCCGAAGAATATGCACTATGGTTTGCACTATAGCGCCATGTTGGAGAAGGCTGGCGATTTTAAAAATGCCGCCAACGTGCACGAGAGCTTGGTGAAGCAATTTCCCGATGTTCAAGATAATTACTACCAGTGGGCTTTCTTGCACCTCCGCGCGGGCAAACCCGATAATGCCATCAAGGCCTACAACGCGCTGGAGGCTCGTATCGGACCAAACTTTGAAACCACCGTGCGCAAGTTCAGGGTTTATACCGAAACCAATAAAGCCTCAAAAGCAGTGGCCGAGCTCGAGAATTTCTTGAAGGTTGAACCCAATAACGTTGAAGCTTACGAAACCTTAGCCAAGCACTATGAGCAAAATGCCGAACGTGCTAAAGCCCTTGAAGTATACGAGCGCTTGATCAAAGTATCGCCCAATAACCCACGGGCCAACTTGCACATGGCTGAGATTTTCCAGCAACGCGGCGATGATGTGGCCTACCTAAACGCCCTGCACCTTTCTTTTGATAACCCAGAATGGCCTGCTGCCGAAAAGGTAAAAGCCCTACGCCCATACCTCGATAAGCTCAAAAACACGGATAACCCTAGTCTACTGGCTAAACTCGAGGAACTCAACGCGCGCTTGCAATCATCTAACCCTAACGACCCACAAGCGCTGATTTTTCAAGGTGATCTTTATTTGGTTACCAGTCGTGCTAGCTTGGCCGCTGATTGCTATAAACGTGCGTTAGCCTTGGATCCCAACAAGTTGGATGTTTGGGATAATTACCTACGTTCCTTAGCCCTTTCGGGTAAAATTGACGAGCTCAAGTTGCAAAGCAACGAGATGATTGAACTTTACCCCAACCAAGCGCTAGGCTATTACTATGAAGCCTTGGCCGCCGTGCGCAAAGGCAAGGCCCAAGATGCCCTCAACAGCATGAACACTGGTATTGCCTTGTCCAACAACAACAATCCAATGAAAGGCCGTTTCCACGCTTTGCAAGGTACTGCCTACACGCGCTTGGGCAACAGTGCCAAAGCCAGCGAGGCGTTTGAAAAAGCTATCGCCATAGCGCCCGACAATGCAGAGGTTTTATACGAATACAGCTACGGCCTATTGACAAAATCTGATGATTTGACCAAAGCTGCGGAATTGGCCAAAAAAGCGACCGACCTCCAGCCCAACAATCCACTCTTTGCCGCAAACTATGGCAAGGCCCTGTACAAGCAACGCAATTACAAGGACGCCAAAAAATACTACGATAAAGCCCTACAATATGGCGGGGCTGAAAATAGCAGTATCCTAGAGGAATACGGCGATTTACTCTATCGTCTCAACCTCAACGCCGATGCCGTAAAATACTGGAAAATGGCCTTGGACCGCGGCGGACAGTCGGAAACCCTGGGTAAAAAAGTAGCCGAGCAACGCTTGTTTGATTAAGCGTATATATGCACCGCGACTGGTCCATACGCTTTGTTCAAATTTTATGTGCCACCCTTTTTCTAGGCCGTGGCTGGCAAGCCTTGTACTGGTCTATCCCCGTCGATGAACTACTTGAAAACGAGCTACTCATAGGCTGGCTCCCTAAGCTCATGGGTCAAAGCTGGGATCAGTACATGCACTACTCTACTGAATTAGTGAACCAATTTAGTAATACACTGGGCTTGTTCTGGCTGAGCATGGCGGTGTATGTACTTTTCCTGTTTAAACTGCCCAAACGCTTGTATAAACTCTTGCTATGGGCTTCCGTCAGCTTTGTTTTGCTTGCGGTGCTTTATTGGCTACAGCATTTCTTAATTGTAGCACAAATGCTGGAATATAGCATCCAAATTATCATGCCCTGGTTGCTGTATCAGCTGGCAAAAGGCAAGAGCCACACGCAAGTCCAAACCCCTGTAAAAATAGCGGTTGCCATTACTTTTACAGCGCATGGCTTTTATGCGATGGGGATATATCCAAGCCCGGGCGAATGGCTCCAGTGGATCATGAATGTAACGGGTAGTACAGAAAATTTTGCGGTCAATGTGCTCTTTGCAGCAGGGCTCCTCGATGTTGTTGCAGCCATAGCACTGTTTTGGCGCCGCAGTCAAAAATGGGCACTGGTGTACATGAGCGTTTGGGGTCTAAGTACAGCGCTTGCCCGGACCATCGCGTACAGTTTATATTATACAGACATGCCATTGCTAACCCTTTTACAGGCGCAATGGCATGAAACGATGATGCGTATCGTAAACGGGGGCTTACCCTTGTACTTGTTGTTGTTTTTGGCGATGGTTAAACCACAGCCAAGCCATGAAAGCCACACCCACTAAGAAAATACAGGTAGCAATTACCTCGGCTTGGGTCACGTTCATGCCCAACAGTTGGTATTTATCGTTCACCCTGATTTTCTCGATGGTAAAGCGCTCTGCGCCGTTGAACAATAGGTAGATACCAAACAGCATACCTGGGATATGCTGCACCTTGGTGCGCAACAAACGCAAGATGAAAAATATAATCAAACACATTAAGGTTTCGTAAATCGGGGTTGGGAATACTGCAAACTCTAATTCGTTGCAGTATTGCGTACCAAATTGGGTAAAGCCACCACAATCAGCCATGGGCACACCCTCGCCTAGAATGTTGTTCGGGTACTTGTACGCCCAGAGTTTTTCGGGCAACCAGCTTAACCAACCTGGCTTGGCCATGGTATTCACGATGCCCCAGTCGCCATCGCCGGATACGTGGCAACCTAAACGACCCACACCGTAGGCCAAAATCATGGTGGGCGCGGCCGAGTCGAGCATTTGGCGGTAGTCAATTTGCTTGCGGCGTACATACCACGACACCACGAGGAAACCCATAATCAAACCGCCATATACGGTCAAACCCGATGGCGAGGTAAGCTCGCCGATGGGGTCTTTTACAAAATCATCCCAGTACTCTAGGTGGTACAGCATTTTTGCACCAGCAATACCTGAAATAGCCGATAGGATAACCAGGTCGGCAACCCTTTGGTGCGGCATCACCAGCACCTGGGTGGTTTTGGGTTCGGGCAGTTGTTCTTTTTTCTTCTCGTAGTATTTCAGGTAACCAAAAGCGCCAGCGGCCAGCACACCCAGCGGGATGTTGCCTTTCAGCGAGGCCAAGAAAGCAATACCGTTCGAGGCCACTTCAGCACCGTTAAACAGGGCGTAGCCTACTTTCCAGCCAATCAAAAAGCCAATGATGGCGTTGGTGGCAATTTCCACGGGCGTTGCAGCAAGGCCAGTTACCACACTCTCGTGGATACCTTTCATCAAGCCAGCTTTTTCGCGGCGTTTCATTTCTTGAATCAGCACGAGCGTACTAACCAAAAAGGCCATGGCCAAGAAAAAACCATAGCTCTGAACCAGGGCCAACAAGGGGATGTCAAGGCCAAACAGGTCGTAAAAGGCATATCTTAGATTGGGATACATACGCTTGAATTGTGGATTATTAATTATGGATTATCAGGTAGCAGGTGTACTGCTGGAATGTTTCTTTGGAATGATGAACGATGAACGATGAACGATGAACAATGAATGATGAATTTTGGGTAATGACAAACTGCTAAGTAACTACTAAGGCGATTCAGTTACAATTAAATGGTCAAATCATCGCGTACTCACTTTGTCGCTTACTCATTTACTCATTTCATCATTTATTCTTTTTGGGCGCCCCGGCTTCGCCGTCGGTCCCTTGCGTGGTTCGCTGTTCGCTCCGTGCGCGTTGCGCACCGCCGCTGCGCGGCGCACTCCAGGCACCTGGCGCTTTAGATAACGATGAACGATGAACGATGAACTTTTGGGTAGATGGCAGGCCGCTAAGTAAGTAACTATTGGTATGATTTCGTTACAGATAAAATGTCAAATCATTGCTTGCTCACTTTGTCATTTACTCAATTCATCCATTGTTCATTTACTCTTTTCATCAAATTGGGGCAAAGTTAAAAGATAATTCTAGCTTTGTTGTTTGAAAACCAGCAGAACTTGTTTACTTTTGCGTCCTGTTTCCAAAAGACTGGAATGCAAACACTCGAAATTGCTGGTAATGAACAGCATAAAGTGTAGTACTAAAGGTCTTTATACCCTACTAACGAAAATTTAAACTTTCATTTATAATGGCTAAGAACCGTAATTACAATCAATCGGCCCCAAAAACAACACCCGTGACCGATTCTGGCGACGATACACTGATCGACATCACCGAGGTGAAGGGTAACGTTCAAGGTTTCCTGGATAAATATGGTAAAATTGCTGGCCTCGTGGTTGGTGGTATCCTGCTTTTCGTGGTTGGTGTATTCGTTTACCGTAGCTTCTACTTGGCACCACGTCAAAAAGCGGCTGCCGAAAAAATGTACAAAGCTGAATACCAGTTCCAACAAGACTCTTTCACCAATGTACTCGTGGGTAAACCAAACGAATATAGCGGTGCTGTAGATATCGCTAAAAAATACGCTGGTACCGATGCTGGCAACTTGGCCAACTACTATAACGGTATTGCTTGTCTCCGCACCGGCGATTATGACAACGCTATCAAATACCTCAACGCTTTTGATGCTGCCGGCGATGTAATGCCAGCTATGAAACTCGGCTCACTCGGCGATGCTTACGCTGAAAAAGGCGACTTTGAGAAAGCCCTTAGCTTTTACACTAAAGCGGCCAACAAAAATAAAAATGATTTCACTACGCCTTACTACCTCTGGAAAGCTGGTATGGTACACGAACACCAGAACAAACCAGAAGAAGCTAAGAAGTTGTACGAGCGCATCAAAGCAGATCATCCTAAATCTACTCAAGGCGAAGATATCGACATCTACCTCGCTCGCGTAGGTGGTGAGTAATCACTGTTTTATATTGTTTTCTAAAACGGCTCGCCTCTTACTGGGGCGAGCCGTTTTGTTGTTTATATAATGATCTTCTCGGCTCTTTTTCGCTGCGTGAGCGATGCGGAGGGGTGGCGCAACGCGCCAGACCAAGCCCGAAGGGCGCAGGGCCGAGCGAACAGCGAGCCCCAAAGCGTAGCGACCCGAGCTTTGCAAAGCCGCCCTTCATGGGCGGCTTCACCAAGCGAGGGGCACGCCCAAAAAAATCTATCCTATGCGAAAATGGCTTGCAATACCGGTACCACCTGTGCAGCCCGCTCATCGTTGTGGGCATCAAGCACAATTTTTTGCTGGAATTTAGCCAGCCCCATGCGGGCCATATCGAGCATTTTCTGGCGCTCCGGACCATGGAACCGCGAGAATGTGCGGCGCAGCAAGGGGAGTGTTTCCTGGAAAATATCCATCGGGAGCTCGCCGAGCCAAGTGTCGATGACCTGCCACAACTCGGGGTAGTGGATGAGCACCTGGCCGCTGCCATGTAAAAAACCTTCGAGCCAACTGGCGGCCTCGGTGCTGTTTTGCCCTGCCGATAAGGCCCTCGACAAGCGGGTGGCGGTACTGTCCATGTTGTTGAGCTGCGCGTCGAAACAAAGCCTTGACGCGAGGCCAGCAATCATGGCTTGTGTTTTTGGGTTATCGGCCATGGCTTGCAGCGTTAAGCCCCATTGGGTACTAAACGCATCGTTTTTAAGCAAGGCAATGCTCCGGTTAACTTGGAGGCAAGACTGGAATAGCGGCTCGGCGGCCTCCTCGGATATGCCGTGGCAAGCTTGCGGTAAACCTATGCAAATGCGGGGGACGAGTTCCTTGATGATGCTGTAAAGCGTTGATTTATCGGTGTTGCGCACATCGCCATAGTGGTACATTTGCACCAGTGGCCAAATGGTATCCATGAGTTGCTGCACGTCGCGGCTTAGGCTAACGCTTTCGCGCAGGTGCTCGCAAAGGCTTTCCACAACGTCGGGTAGACCGGCCAGGAGTGCCATATGTAATAACTCGGCTAGTTTGCCTAGGTTTTCGGCACGCCTGGCGGCGTCTTTGACCTTGTTTTCGGTGGCCATTAGCATGGTGCTGCCCCACATGCCAGCCTCGATGATATTCAAGGCAAAATCGGGGAACCACTGGTAGGTCCAGGATTCTTTGAAGGTGCCTCGGGTATTGTACGCACGGCTGGTTTTGGCCAGCGGTATACCTAGTAAATTGGCTCGGTGTAGGAAATGACTCTTGGCTTTATCGTTATCCTTGCGGATGTCGAGTTCAAGATCAACTTTCTTGGTTTCAAGCAAGTTGAGGCGAATACGCTTGGCGATGGCCTCCATATCGGCCTGGAGTGGAATCATGCCCAGGGCTGGCGGGACTTGGCCAATTTTATCGCCCACGAGTAAATTTTTGTGGATCAGGGCCATGGGCGCCTCGTGTCCACCGCAAAAAATACTCAAGGAGGCATCGGCTAGTTCATTCATGCCGGCGATAGACAGGCCGCGTAGGGCGGCCAGGGCCTCGGCCAAACGAACGGCCTCGATAACGTGTGCCGAGCTTGCGTCGAGGTCTTCGGCCCGGAAAAGCCTAGCAGCCTGGATCATCCAGCTTTGAACGGCATGTTCACGCTCCTTGAACAGCAGCTCGTACCAAGCAGGTGAGAGTACCCCTGCACCATAACCGCTGAGCCGAGAAATGCGCTCGTAGGTCCAAGGAATCCAAGTGGCTTGAACTTTATCTTTTTTGAGGCCCTTGAGCAGATCTTTATCGGCCTTGGCCTTAAAATCGTCGATGCGGTCGAGCACAGGGCCGTGCCAAGCCCCACACACGATGGCGATGCGCTGGTACATCTCGTTTTTGGCCTTGCGGATAGTTTCGCGCATGAAGGCTTCGCGCAGCAGGGTTTCGCGCGATTCAGGCAAGGCCAAGGTCTCACGCAGGGTTGACATGAGTTGCAGCACGGCATCGAAAGTATCCTCGGCGCCTTCGTGTTGTTCAAAGGTTACTTCCCACCAACGCTCACCGTCGGTATAGCCGGCCAGTTGGGCCATGTGCCCCAGGGGGTCGCGTGCAATATCGAGGTCGGAGGTATCGTGTTCGGCTTGGCGTATATGATCGTCAGGGCCTAGGTTAAATTGGATGCCAGAAGGCAGGTCCATATGCCACAGGTGAATGTGATGCTGAATGGCGTACTGCATGGCAATCCACTCAGGCGAGAACTCAGCGAAAGGGTAATAAGACGCTTGGCTAAGGTCTTTGGGGTTATAGACCAAGATAGCCACGGGCGGTTTTAGGTCGGGCGTGGCAACTTGCTTGACCATATCTTCAATATCGGCGGGGCCTTCAACCAGGATAATATCAGGTTGAAGTTTATCAAGGGCTAGCTGTAAACTCCGGGCAGAGCCTGGGCCGTGGTGCCGGATACCAAAAACATGGATACTCATGGCGTAAAAATAGGGAATTTAGGGAGTACCATCCAAGCGAATGGGCGATGGAAATAAAAAATAAATAAAATTATTTGTTTCAATTAAAACTTTTTGTATCTTTGCATAATTAAAATACTAAAAGTATGCGTAAACAATCCATACAAAGGGAGTATAATTTCTCCGATGCTGAGTTGTACATCGCTTGTACTGAACGCATTCGCTATGCCATGCGCGATTTGAAAGAATTTGTTTCTTTTGGATATTCAGCAGATAAGTTGGCAGACTTTGACAAGCTTTGTCAAAGATTCAAGGAAATGCCATCCGACGACGAGTACCTCGGCGAGCAAATGCAAAGTACCGAGCAGAAAAACCAAGCCAGAGCCTTGCTAAAAGGCTTGATATCGAGCGTGATGACCCGTGTGGCCAACAAGTACGATGTAAAATCAGGTAAATACCGCAAGTTTGGTACTGCCAAGATAAACGACATGAGCGATGCCCAGTTTCTGCTCTGTGGCCGAAGGGTAGCCCGGGTTGCCGAGCAACAGCTTCATTTTTTTGAACAACAAGGCTTGAAACAAACCCATGTGGACGAAATCCGCAAGGCTGCTACTGCTTTTGAGCTGTCTATCCACGTGCAGCAAGATAAACTGGCCGACCGTGATATTGCCGTAGAGGCCCGCACCGAAATTGGCAACGAGATGTATCGCGAGTTCATCATTATCTGCAACATCGGCAAAAATATCTGGGCTAATGTAAACCAAGCCAAGTACGAAAATTACACTGTTTACGAAAGCAACAACGAGCAGAAGAAAAAGTCTAAAGCTCAAAAGGAAAGCCTAGATAAGTCGCCTAGCAAGATTGACCCTGCGGGTATTTCAGGCATTCCAGCACGTTAAGCAGTGCTTGGGTAGAACCATTTAGCACAATTGTTGTTTCTGAGTTTCCGATGCTGTGCTTTTTTAGCGCATCTTTGTACTCCGGTTCTACACTGCCAACCCCAGCGCCAATCATGTCAAATTTCCACCACGACGAGGATCCTACCGCCAAATCGCGCAAACGCGACCACATCGAGCTTGCTTTTAAATCTCAGGTGTCTCAAAGCGAGATAGATACTCGTTTCTTCTACGAACCCATACTCAGTGGCCACCCTCAAGCGGGTAGCCTGCCGGCTTTACCATTCTTGGGCAAAACCTTTAAGGCGCCCATTTGGGTTAGTTCTATGACAGGAGGAACAGACTGGGCCAATACCATAAACCATAATTTAGCCCGGGTTTGTAAGGACTTTGGCTTTGGAATGGGTTTAGGTTCGTGCCGTTCTTTGCTCAGCAGTAATGAAACCTTGCCCGACTTTGACGTTCGACACTTGATTGGCGATGAACAAGTACTCTATGCCAATCTCGGCGTCGCGCAACTCGAGCAACTTATCATCCACAATAAACTGCAACTTGCGGTTGAGCTGGTAGATAAACTCTCTGCCGATGGCCTGATTGTACACGTCAACCCGTTACAGGAATGGCTCCAACCCGAAGGCGATCGCTACAGCATGTCGCCGCTCGATATCATCAAGCGCCTGCTCGATGAAACACAGCTGAAACTAATCGTCAAGGAAGTTGGTCAAGGCATGGGTAAAGAAAGCCTTCGGGCGCTGTTTAGCTTACCCATCGAGGCGGTTGATTTTGCAGCTAATGGCGGCACCAATTTCGCAAGGCTCGAGCTCCTGCGCCAAGATGAAGCCTACCGCGAATTGTACGATGTACTTGCTCGGGTAGGCCACGGCCCCGATGATATGGTTGAGATCACCAACCAGCTCATCTTGGAAATGGGCAATACCATGCAGTGCAAGCAAGTGATTATCTCCGGTGGTGTGAAAAACTTCCTAGATGGATATTACCTCACGCAAAAAATACAGCTTCCTGCCGTTTACGGACAAGCATCTGCTTTCCTCAAACATGCCAGAGGCGATTACGAATCCTTGCATGCTTTTGTAGAACAACAGGTCAAAGGACTTGAAGTGGCACAAGCATTTTTGAAAGTCCGCCCATAAATTTAGGATAGCCTTTCACAAAATTGCTGCTTTGGCTTCCTCTAAACTTACTATATTTGCCCAAAATACCCCTCGACATGTATAATGGACAGAAAGTAGTTGTGGTTCTACCTGCTTATAACGCCGCTAAAACCCTTGAAAAAACTTATAATGAAATCCCTTTTAACCTAGTGGATGAAGTTATCCTTTGCGATGACAACAGCAAGGACAATACCATCGAGGTGGCCAAGGGGCTAGGCATACAGCACGTCATTGCACACGAGCAAAATAAAGGTTACGGTGGTAATCAAAAGTCGTTGTACAACAAGGCTTTAGAACTCAAGGCCGATATTGTCATCATGCTTCACCCCGATTACCAATATACGCCGCTACTTATCCCGTCTATGGTCAACATCATTGGCGATGGTTTGTACCCGGTAGTGTTGGGCTCTCGTATCCTGGGCATGGGCGCGCTCAAAGGCGGTATGCCCATGTATAAGTACATCGCCAACCGCTTCCTTACCTTGGCGCAGAATATTTTAATTCACTACAAGTTATCCGAGTACCATACGGGCTACCGGGCCTTCCACCGGAAGGTGTTGGAGCGCATCAACTTTAATGAAAATTCCGACGACTTCGTGTTCGATAACGAGATGCTTTCGCAAATCGTGTACGCTGGGTTTGACATCGCGGAGGTAACCTGCCCGACTAAATATTTTGAAGAGGCTTCCTCTATCAATTTCAAACGAAGCATGAAATATGGCCTCGGCGTACTTCGCGTGTCAATGAACCACCGTTTGCAGAAATGGGGCTTGCGCAAGCTCTCCATGTATAAGTAAGTCAAGCCCGTCGTTTTTTCATTTAATCGTCGGGTCATTTTTTCTTTTTTGGGCGCGTCGGCCTACGGCCGTCGGTCCCCTCTGGGCTCGCTGTTCGCTCGGCCCATCGCCGCCCGCCTGACGGTATATACAAGACATTCGTCGGCTCTTTAGCGGGCGGCTTGGTCTGCGGCTACGCCGCACCCGCCGGGCACCTCGCGCGATTGTTGCGCTCACCTACTCACACCCTATGCACCGCCGAATTATACATATCGATATGGATGCATTCTTCGCCTCGGTTGAGCAGCGTGACAATCCCGATTTAAAAGGCAAGCCCATAGCCGTAGGTGGCGACGGTCGCAGAGGTGTTGTTGCGGCGGCCAGCTACGAGGCCCGGAAATTTGGAGTACGCTCGGCCATGGCATCATCCGTGGCCAAAAGGTTATGCCCCCAGTTGATATTCGTGCGGGGTAATTACGAGCGCTACAAAGAAGTATCGAACCAAATCAGGGCTATCTTTTTGGAATACACCGACCTAGTACAAATGGTATCGGTAGATGAAGCTTACCTCGATGTAACCGAGAATAAACTCAACTTACATTCTGGTACGCTCATCGCCGAGCAGATCAGGGCAAAGATTTTTGAGCAAACACAACTCACCGCGTCGGCAGGGGTATCGTACTGTAAGTTCTTGGCCAAGGTAGCATCCGATATCAACAAGCCCAACGGCTTGAAGGTTATCCGGCCCGAAGAAGCAGAGGCCTTTTTGGAAGCTTTACCCGTTGAAAAATTTCACGGGATAGGGAAAGCTACCGCCTATAAAATGCACAAAATTGGTATTGTAACAGGCCGAGACCTGAAAAAACGCTCATTACTGGACTTAAGTCGGCGCTTTGGCAAGGCCGGCCGCTTTTATTATGATATTGTGCGGGGCATCGACAAACGACCTGTTGAAACCTTTCGCGAAATTAAATCCATCAGTGCTGAACGTACCTTTGACGAGGACATGAGCGAGCTTGATCAGATGATGGAAGCCCTGGATTATATTGCCCGTAAACTGGTGGAGCGCCTAGACCGTAAAGATCGCAAAGGCCGAACCCTTACCCTGAAAGTCAAATACGCCGACTTTAAAATAGTAACCCGCAGTTTCACCTCCGACAGCTACATATCGTCTGCTGCCGAAATGGTTGAACTGGCCCGCCCACTCTTACTCGACACCGAGATTGCCGAGAAAAAAGTACGGCTGCTTGGCCTTGGTTTATCCAACTTGAACGAAGACCCCATGCCACTCTCCTACTGGTTTGGCAAACAACTCGAGTTTGATTTTGAGGTGGAGTGAGGGGAGTTGTAGTCTTAAATGCTCAATTACGGTACGCTTATAAACTTGCAATTATTTGAACAGGACACTAGTTCTAGTAAATGAAAAACGCAAAGTTAGTACTCGAGAAAACCCAATCCAACATTAGTTATGATTATTGAAAAAAAAGTAGTATAAAGTCGTGGAACTTTTGAATATGATTATTGATTGATGATGCAGCCAATAACGGTTGTTTAACATTATCATCAATGAAGAAAACCTCAAATCAAATTCCTTCTGTTAATTTCCACTTGTGGGAACCTTGTAACATGCGCTGCAAATTCTGTTTTGCATCTTTTCAAGATGTACGAAAAACAGTATTACCGAAAGGTCATCTAACAAGGGAACACGCCATTAGCGTTGTATCGCAGCTTGCTGGTTTTGGTTTTGAAAAAATTACATTTGCGGGCGGAGAACCTACACTTTGCCCATGGTTGCCAGACTTAATTAAAACTGCAAAAAATGCAGGGCTTACAACAATGCTTGTGACTAATGGCAGCGAACTGAACGATACTTACTTGGAAAAAAATATTAATTTTCTGGATTGGATTGCATTGAGCGTAGATAGCTTGAAAGTAGAAACGAATTTAAAAACAGGTCGGGCGATAACAGGCAAAACACCATTAATGCCTGAAGAGTATTATAGTATTGCTGGTAGGATTAAATCGCATGGTTATGGCTTCAAAGTGAATACTGTTGTAAACCGTTATAATGTTGATGAAAATATGAGTGATTTTATCTTGCATACCAATCCTAAACGCTGGAAAATTTTTCAAGTACTCCCGATGCTAGGACAAAATGATTTACATATAGATGACTTTACGATTTCTGAGCATGATTTTAATCGCTTTATTAAAAATCATGAGGGATTAAAAGATTTTACTACTATCGTTTCGGAAAATAACGTTCAAATGAAAGGGACTTATGCAATGGTTGACCCTGCGGGAAGATTTTATGATAATGTAAATGGTACCCATAACTATAGTAAACCCATTCTTGAAGTTGGGGTTGATCAAGCAATAAGGGAAGTTAGTTATAGTTTTGATCGGTTCATTGAACGGGGTGGACAATACGATTGGAAACGAGGAATAACAGTACAGCTGTAAAGAATTTCCCTAAATTATTGCGCACTAAATTCAATGAATTATTTTTTAACCATCAACTACCACTATTATGCTTAATCAGTTGGATTTTGAAGAAATACGTGTTCTCTACGATATAAGAGCACAAAAACATACAGAGCTACGTAAGTTTTTCGATAAAAAAGATATTGAAAACTATGTCTCAAATGCTTTAGGAATCAGTGATGAAAACGGCAATTATAGTGCATCAGAGCATGATTTAGGCCCTAAGATATTAGAGCATTACTCAAAAAATGGCGTTTATAAATTAGCCGAAAAGCTTGACGCTTGCCAAAAGGAAACACATATTCCAGATACTATTTATAATGCTAAAATTCTGTATCTGAAAATAAGCGTTGGTTCAGAAATGGCTATGATGCTAAGACCTAACGATTTTTGGGTTGGGAATGTAAGGACTATTTGGTGCCATTTGCTAATAAAACATAGTTGGAATCTGGATTTAGCAAACGAAGAGTTAGAATTATACCGATATGATGATTTGAGTTCAGAGATGCATTACAGAATATGGAAAGATATCTACCTTGCATTAAAGCCTAGTTTACAGGAGTTGTCGGATTTGGGTAACGAAGAGGCCATAGTTCAAGGAGTGACTCCAGGAAACTTAACCTTCTTATGGGCTGATGTAATTGCTTCGTACTTGTTTGAGAGTTACTAACTTGAGGCAATGTTCATTTGATACACGGTGTAAGGTCGTTTATCAATAATACCCATAAATACTTTTCCCTGCACCGTAGTATTGCTGTCTTAAATGCTCGTACACCAAGTGTGTTTTTGATTCAATATCTTCCGATTGGTAGGTAGGGAATGGTAATGTTTCAAATAAGGTTTTACTCACCGTATTGTAAACGGCTGCGGCAGTAACCGATTTACCCGACCATTGTTCTACCTTTAATTTATCTTTTTTGAGGGCTTCAAGTAACTCCACAGAGATTTTTTTAATTTCCTTTTTGTCTTGTTCGTTTAACTGCTTCCCAAACCGGAGGATATCGAAAATTGCCTTTTGCTCATCATTTAATCCTTCTCGCTTGGTATCGGCTTCTTCTTCCGTGTAAGCATTGACAAGCTCAATCAGTTTGCGGAATGTTTCCTGGATGACAATCTCATCCTTGCCCCTATTGTATTCATCTATGATTTCTTGATAGCGTTTGTAATAATCTACCATTAATGGATTTTTTTCAACCATACGCTTAAGGTGCTTCTCAACCTTGTCTTTGAGTGACTGTACAACTGCATTTTTATGTTGTGCTTTCAAGAAGTATTGCTCCAGCAGGTTAAAATCCAAAACACTCAAATCTATGACTTTAGCACTCGCACTTGGTTCTTCCACCATGTTTTCAATAGAAGCATCAATAATGTTCTGGATTTTGAGCATGATGTCGGTTACATCTGCACTCTCAACGTTATTTTCAATGGCCGTGTAAATCGCATCAATCGCGTTTTTCTTTGGAGCGTATTGGTTTAGTATTTTGTCTGGTTGTAGAGCCTTATATTTTTTAAAAACTGCTCTTGCTAAGACGAGGAACTTCCGCTTGGTCTCATCGTTGGTATAAATCGCATTAATACCTTTTTCCATGGCGGCAAGCTTGTGTAAACCATCTGATTGCACCAACTCTTCCAACTTGAAGTTCACTTCATCATGCAAAAACGACACTGTAGCATCCAATGCTTCTTCTAAAAGCGCAACAAGTTCTTCAGTCGGTTTAACAGGTGCTTCCCCCGGGCCATCTTCATCAGTATTGCCTTCAGCACTTGAACCATAAATGGCCAAAGCATCCAATAGTGCAGTGTAGGTTTCTATATAGTCAACAATCAAACCGTTGTTTTTACCTTCATTTATCCTGTTTGCCCTAGCAATGGCTTGCATTAACGTATGCGACTTTAATGGTTTGTCCAAGTACAGCGTTGATAGTGCTGGTACATCAAAACCTGTAATCCACATGGCACAAACTATCACAAAACGGAAAGGGTCATTTGGGTTTTTAAACCTTTCTTCTAGGTTTTGAGAGTTCATTTTCTCCCGGTGTGGTTCAATGTCCAAATCCCATTTCTGGAACTTTTGAATCTCGTTTTGTTCAGCGCTGACCACAACACATATTTCTGTTTCTTTTATCCATTGTAGTTCTCTGCTTTTTTCCAAGAATTCCTGGTCGCCGAATTTGCCTTTGGCCAGCTCTTTCTCTAACTGTTCTACATATTGGCCCCAATGTGCTGTAATAAGGTTATACATTTTTACAGCGGTCAGCTTGTCCAAGGCCACGAACATCGCCTTGCCCTTGTAGCCACGGTTGCAAAAATGCCAAACCACATCTTTGGCTATCGCAGTCAATCTGTTTTTAGCGGTGAGTATAGGGTATTCTCTTGCAAAAAGCTGCTCCAGTCGACCACGTTGATCGCTGTCAAGATCTTCACTTTCTGCATCAATGACCGCTCGAATTTGCGCATTGATTTCTGGGTTTTTCAACCCAAGGTGTTCTCCACGGTTTTCATAATACAAGGGTACAGTTGCACCATCGTCAACACTTCGTTTAAAATCATACTTCGACACATAGTCACCAAAAATACGTTTTGTAATTTCATCATCCTTGAACAGTGGCGTTCCTGTAAACCCGATGAAAGATGCATTGGGAAGTGCATTCCGCAGGTTCATGGCCAACTGACCACCTTGTGTACGGTGAGCTTCGTCTGAAATTACGATGATGTTATCCCGTTTCGTGATTTCTTCCTCAAAGTTGAATTTATGTACCAAGGTGAACAAGTAACGGTGTTCAGCCCCAAGTAGCTCTTTTAAATGTTTGCCACTGTTGGCTTTCAACGAATCTTTTGCCCCTGCTTTTATCTCCGGTACAGCACCGGCCCCGCTGAAAGTACTGTAAATCTGGTTGTCTAGCTCATTCCGGTCGGTTACTATCAAAAAGGTATAACTACCCTTAAATGTATGGTGTATCTTTTGACAAAAGAAAACCATGGAATATGACTTTCCACTGCCTTGCGTATGCCAAAACACACCCAGTTTTTGCTTTTCTTCCAAGCTTATTTTCCCTAAAGCATAAAGTTCTTGTTTATGCTTTATACTCTCAATAGCCTTGTTTACACCTATAAATTGATGATTGCGGGCAATGAGTTTTACTACCTTGCCTGGCGAATGGTCAAAAAGGATAAAATGCTCGAAAAGGTCAAGAAAACGGTGCTTGTCGCATACCCCCAAAATGATTCTATCCAAGCCTACAACACCTTCGTCTTCCTCCGATATACGTTTCCACTCGTGGAAATGCTGGTACTTACCGGTAAGGCTACCAATGCGGCTTTCAATACCGTTGCTCAACACCACAAAAGCATTGTAGTAGAATAGCTTCGGAATTACATCCTTGTAATCCGTAAAATTTTCGTTGTAGGCGTTTTCTAACTTGCGCTGTGCCGCTTTCAATTCGATGAACAACAAAGGGATACCATTCACGAATCCAATGATGTCTGGCCGGCGCTCCCGGTTGCTCTTGCCTTGAATCCACAATTGCTGCACCGCCAGGAAGTGGTTGTTCTCAGGATGCTCAAAATCAAAAACCCGCAAGGTTTTGTGCTTCACTTGCTCGCCTTTTTCATTGATGTAGTCAACCGGGATACCGTTGCGGAGCAACTTGTGTTTGTCGTAGTTGATTTCAGGCAAGGCTTTGGTCGTGCTGTCTTCTACTAGTTTTTCGTAAGCTTCCTCGTAGGCTTTTGACGGTAAGCCTGGGTTTAGTGCTTTTATCTTTTCGAAGAATATCCGTTTGAGTATTACTTCTTTTTTATTTAATCGACCTAGCGAACTACCCTCCCCAAAACTCTCCTTGTTGAAGGCAATGACAGTATCCCAGCCCAGCTTATTCAAAAATAAGTCAATAGCCGTTTGTTCTATAAGCCGGTCTTCTGAGTATTCGTAGGTCATGATAAGTGGGTATTAATTACCGATGTAATCCTGGTTAAAAATGCATTTTCATTTTCGATTAACGCATTCATTGATTGACTTTCTGAAACAAATATACCATCAATTATAAAGTGGCTCGTATTATTATTGTTTCCATAAATGGATTTAGAGTGCGCCTTCATTTCTTTAATCTCCTTGGACAAAGGGTAAATTAATCCACTTGCGATTAAGTTACTTCCGAAATAACCTGAATAAGAATGTATCTGGTGTAAGTCTGCTCTGTCAACATCTTTATTTTGCATGTCCATTTTTTTGAATTTGGCATCAAGAACAACCACTTTGCCAGTCGCTCGATGCTTCATCACTATATCAGGGAACATGGGCCGGGCATAGAACTGCTGTTGGTAAATGGGTAACTCTACTTGACTACTCACAGACCAGTCTGGAAAATTTCTACTCAACAACTTTTCAAGGTATAATTCATATAGTTCAGCAATATCAAATAAGTAGCCTGTAGTAGTTAACGGCTGAATTTGATTTTCTGGAATTAGTGCTTTTTCTAATAAAATTATTTCAGCGTAGTCCAATGCCTTTTTAAAACCACTGTACATCGGGCTATTGATAGATGGATGTATCTGTGCTTGCCGTATAGTTGTAGGGCTAGCAAAAAATCCTGAATAATTTTGTTTTAGTACTTGGCTTAAACCAAGTAAACGATTGTGAATTTCTTTGCCAAAAAATCTTTCTAACTTGTGTAATGCAAGATAAAGAACATCTATAATTTCCTGTACGTACAATCGCTCTCTGAATGTACTCGTTAGTTTTCCCTGAAAAGGGATGTCTCTTTTAACGTAATCTTTGAAATCTATACTCCCTCTAACCTTAGAGCTTCTTTCCTGTTGCTTTTTGTATTGCTGTGGCAAACCCAAAACGGCTGCTTTTTCAAGCGATTGGATAAATAGATAAGCTATTATGTATAAAAACTGGTTCTCTGTTTTGTCCTTTTGCGCTTTGACTTGTTCTGTATCAACATAAATATCATGTACAAAATTGAGCATTCGCTTCAAGAAGGTATCACCATATTTTGTAGTTATATTGAAGGTGCAGCCTTTGTGAAATAAAACTCCAGCGTATAATCCTGTTTGAATAATGTACTCTTTCTCATCATTGGTTTTTTCCTGGGAGTATAGTTTTAGAATTAAGCGTTCTTCATCTGGCTCAAAAAAACGCTGGCGTTTGAAATTTAATACTTGGATTTTAGTTAATTGCTCATTACCTAACTTCAATTCATAAACCGACGAAAACATATGGCGCAAATGTTTTTCGTCAGCCTTTTTTACAGCAAAAGCCTCTCCCAAGGCCGACTCGCGGATGGGTTTTTCACCATAAAAATTATGATTGACTGGTATGCTTATTTTCATTTTATTGTAAAGTCTTTTTAAATTGGGTTAAGGCTTCATCCAATTTTCCATCCAGTTCACTTTCTGCAAATACAGCTCTTAGGTATTCTTTTAAAGTTGGGCGTAAATACAAATTGTAGAGTGTTTCCATGTTTTGCTGCGTAATCTCTCTGCGTTTGGCTATGTCGCTCATCTTCATAAAGAAGGAATGCCCAAATTCGTAGGATTTGCCCAAACCTAAATCTACCGAGATATAACTATTTAGTTTTGCACATGCTCTAATGTATTGCCCAATGTTGTTGTATTCCTCTGTTTTTTTAAACTGGGTTTCTTCTTCTATCACTTCATAATTGCAGTCTTTGCGTATCCATTTGAACCGTCTGCGAAGTGCTAGATCAAATGAATCAATGCTTTTGTCCACATCGTTCATCATTCCAATAAAAAACACATTGTCAGGTACGCCAAATTTTACTTCACCATTGTCAATCGTATATGCAAGGGCTTCGTACGTCTTATCTTCTTTGATTAGGTCTTCAATGAGTGTAGAGTACTGTGTCCGGATTAGGTTTTTTGTACTTTTCCCATCGTGGCGATAATCCTTTTCTATTAGTGAAAGGGTTTCGCCAAAAACAGCAGAAAGATTTGCACGGTTGATTTCATCCACCACAAAATAAAAAGTCTTCTCGGGGCTGCTTTTTGCTTTAATGCAGAATTTTTTAAAAATACCATTTACTAACTCAAAGCGAATATTCCCATCTTTTGAAACACCTTTGGGCTTGATGCCTTCAATAAAGTCTTCATACGTAAAAGATGGATGAAATTGCAAGATTTGGTAGCGTGTGCTATCCCCCTGACAAACAAAGTCTAAACTATTTACAACCGAGTAGGTCTTACCCGTACCCGGTGGGCCGTACATAATTACATTAGGGTTACTGGCATCGGCAATGGTTCTTGAGTTGACATAACGCCATAAGAAACGCGAAAGCAAAATGAGTTCGCCTTTATCTTGCTCGTTAATGTCTAATAACTTCTTGGCAACTAAACAAACCTGATGGTTTTTGTCAAAAACACCTCTGGCATCCCCATTGATAAATTCAGTATACAGTTCTTCAATCCATTGGGTCGAGTAAATGTGCAGGAAATCACTCAAATTATCCAAAACCGCCAATTTCATCAGTATTTGTTTGGCACTGTAGGTGGCTTCTTCTACCAATTGAACTTTTCTCAATGGGTCTGTTTCGGATACAATAGCCTTAAATAACCCCTTAATGTTCTCGTTAAAGTAACTTTCAGCCTCTGCCCTTGAAGCGTTTTCGTTTTTGGGCATGGAGACAGAATAGCTTGTGCAGTCATTATTTAGCTTTACGCCAAAATTGAAAGCCGTACCAGGTTTCGAGGAGCCTAAAAGCTTTCGGGAGGTTCGCTCTAGAAAATTACATAAATAACCTCCAGGCATTGTAGCTGTAGGGGTGCCCAATACATTGGTGTAATCGTCTAAGCTTAAAGTGTCATTTGCGATTTTATCTTTATACTTGTTCCATTCTTTAAGTAAGTCTTCAAGATCTTTAATGATTGTACCTTTATCCCCAGCCCTAGTCTCCAATTTATACTTTTCCCATAGGTCTTTGATTTGGGCTTGGCGCTCAAGTGAAAGAGGGTTGATGGCTTCCATAGTTTCTATTATTAAATCGTAATCGCTTTTGGTTATGCTAACTATTCTGGATCTAGTATCTTTATTAGAAAGTGAACTGTATACTGAGTCAGTATTTATCTTGTAAAACCATATGTTTATATCCCTTAATGAGAATCGAATAACTTTATTATCATCATGGTCAATATCTTCTTTATCACTATCTAAAACAGCTTGACCCCAGTATATTTTATTACGGAATTCCTTGAAAATTACTATGTCTCCTTTTTTCGGTGCATGAGTAAGCTTATCACTAGGTCTAAAATAATATTCTTTCGTTTCTAGAATAGTACTAGTATCCCAAAACGTGTCTATATACTCTCCTTTTGGCATGTTGCCAAAAATGAAGTAATTTGGTCCTATGTTTTTTTTATTTCCCATACACCACTACACCTCCACTTGACCACTCATCAACCTCGGTAATAATATATCTCGTGCCTCCCGGAGATGGGCGTTTTGCTGGTGAAGTATGTACTTCATTTCAAAAGATGAATAAATATCTTCATGGTATTCTTTCATTATCGTATCTGTAGGAATCTTAATTCGTGCATCCTCAAAATCAGCGGCTGTTACAGCTGGATAAGTTGCACCTTTTGCATTATTATCCAAGTAGTCTACAAATTCTTTGGTAGTAACAAGTTGGTATAAAAACGTGGCAGGTATAGATTTTGCGGATATGACAGCAAATCCTGTTGACGCTATCAGATTCGACTCAGGTTTCCATACAAAAGAAAATGATTTTCTATTGGGTCGCACACATGACCAAATAATATCTTGATGTTTTACAATTCTCTTTGCTCTACTCGGAGCTGATTGGATATCAAATTCGGTCTTCTTGTCAATACTTCCAGTTGAAACAGAGGCAATATCTACATAGATTAGTTTATCAAGGCTGAGATTCGATTTTAAACTACTTTCGTTTACAACGGCTACTTCGCTCAATTTAACTTCCTCCATCTCCTCCTCCCTTACAATCTGCTTATACCTCAACCCCGCCGCTTCCTCCAACAACCTGATACGCTTCAAATTGTTCTCTATCAAATCATCATACGCCGATAATATTGACGCGATGCGGCGCTGGGTAGGGAGAGGGGGGACACTGATTTTGAACTCTTTAATTGTCTTAGCATTTAGATTTTGCTGTGACCCTCCTGACTTAAGACCTCTAAATATATCGTATAAAGTGGCTAGTTTATAAAAAACAAAATCTGAATTAGCAATTTCATCATTAATTACTAAATTACAGCAAGCCTGGTTTGTGGTGACGGGAATTCTATTTATAGCACATCTTCCTGCGGTATTCCCATCTCCATACATTGCAATTAAGATGGAATTTTTAGGAATTAATTTAGCGGATGAATTCTCTAAACCTTTTTCTGTAATTTTTTCATCTGCATCATAAATTCTATTAAAATTGACTTCTTTCGTTTTAATCCAGGGTATCGTTCCACCGTCGAAATATTCAGAGATACTCCTTAGTGGTGTGCCACCAGAAGTCACTTTTTTGCATAGCTGTTCTATTGAATACTCCTCCCACCTCATAGCACCACCGTTTTAAAATTTTCAGCAATAGTTTTCGCCAGTACGATGGCTTCCTCGTTTAAACCCGCTAGTTCCAGGTGTATTTCTGCCAGCCGAGCCTCGTAGTCAAGTGCATCGTCGGCCTCGGTATTGTCCACGCCCACGTAGCGGCCAGGGCTAAGGCTCCAGTCCTTGGCCGCTATTTCTGCTTGGCTCACCACCTTGCACAAGCCCTCTACGTCGGTATATACCCCCGCTGGAAAACGGCTGCTCAACCAATGTGCTTGCTTGTAGTAATACTCTGTTTCGTGTAGCAAGCCCGGTTCTTCCTCATCGGGCCTGCCGCTCAGTTGCTGTTGCAAGGCTTTTAGTTCATCTAGCTGTTCTTTCAAGTTCAATGCTTTCCAGTCCTTGTCTTTGCTCAGCTGGTATGTTTTGTTGGCGTGGCCAATGGCATCCAACAACTGTTTAATCACTTTGTCCTGCGGTTTACGCAGCCCCTTGGCCAGTGCTGCTATGGCTGCAATAGTAGCATTGTCGTGGTTTTTACCCACGGCTTCAATCAACGCGTTTTGTTGCTGTAGCAAGTCTTGGTAGCCATCAAGCGCCAAGGCAGCCACAAAATCCTGGGCTTCGGGGTTCGTTTGGGCGTATTTCGTCGCAAAGTTCCCCAATGTATGCAACAGCTCCTGCAATTGTTTTTGCAAGGCCGCGCTGGCACTGGCGCTATCCGCGGCCAGCGCTGCGGCTGTTTGTAAATGGCTTTGTACCGTGCTGTCAAACTTTTGGCTGTTACCGCGGTACAGGTTTACAATGCAAATCAGGTTTTGCAATTGTTCTGGGCTAAAGTCGTTTACCTTGCTTGTTACCTTGCGATAAATTTTTCGGGCATCCAGCATCAGCACTTTATCGCTCTTCTGTGGGTCGTTTTCTTTGGCGCGGTCAAAAAACCATAGGGTACAAGGCAAGGAGCGAGTATAAAAAAAGTTGTTCCCAATGGCCATCATCACGTCAACGGCACCGGTCTTTACCAGTTCTTCCCTGATGTCTTTCTCGCTGTGGCCCGCGTCGCTGGCCGATGATGCCATTACAAAGCCAGCCCGGCCCGTGGGTTTCAAGTAGTTGTAAAAATATTGAATCCAAAGATAGTTAGCATTATCGTTTTTGGGCAGGTTTACCCTGCCGTTCAGCATCAACCGGCGGTCTTTTTTTACCGCGTCTTTACCCTTGTCTACCCCGTCCACGTTAAACGGAGGGTTGGCCATCACAAAGTCGGCGGCTCCTACCAGGTCGTGTTTATCCTCGTAAAAAGTATTGCCTTCCTGTATGTTGGCTTCCATGCCGTGTACCGCCATGTTCATCTTCGCCAGGCGGGTATTCAGGTCCGCTTTTTCCTGGCCATAAAAAGTCACCTTCTCGGCAGGGTTCAAGCCTTCACTTTCAATAAAATAGCCGGTTTGCACAAACATACCCGCGCTGCCGCAGGCCGGATCAAACACTATACCGTGGTCGGGTTCAATCACGTTTACAATGGTTTGTACCAGGCTCATCGGCGTAAAGAACTCGCCGCCTTCTTGGGCCCCGGTCATTGCGAATTTATTGAGGAAATACTCGTAAATCTTCCCGAACAAATCTCCTTCGGCGCGTTGTAGTATCTCTTTGTTGAAAATACGCAGCAATTCCCGCAGCAATTCCTTGCTAAAAATCGAAAAATTCTTCGGCAGCACACCTTTCAGGGTATCGTACTCGGCTTCAATCAAGCGCATGGCCTGGTCAATGGCCTCGCCAATGTCGGCACTTTCGGGCAAGTTCACCAGGTAGTCAAACTGGGCTTCCTCTGGTAAATACATGGCGTTCCGCTCCATGAAATCGTTCTTCGTAATGGCCCGTTGCCCCCTTTGCGGGTGTACAGGCAGGTTTTGCTGCACATCAATTTTTACCTTTAAATACCGGTTGTAAGCATGGCGTAAAAATATTAGGCCCAGCACGGGCATCGAGTATTCAGAGGCGGTCAGTTTACTGTTGGCCCTGAGTTGGTCGGCGGCTCTCCAGAGTTCCGCTTCTAATTGCCTAAGTTGTTTTCCTTGCATAAGTGCTATCAATAGCTTTGTAATCTAATCTAAAGTCACGTGTATTCAAGTGCATGCTCACCTGGGGGCTGCACCCAAGCTGCAAATCTAATCACTTGGGCACTCCAAAGCAATAAAAAAGCTTGTTCATACTATAATTTCTCCCTGCTAACTCCATAATCGCTTTCCCCTTGGCTTGTCGGCCACAAACATACAATTAATATACATCATGTTCAAACTAAATAATACGCTTATTTCTTTTTTGGGCGCGTCGGCCTACGGCCGTCGGTCCCCTCTGGGGTTCGCGTTGCTCCGTGCTTCGCACCTGCGCCTGGCGGCGCAGCCCGCCGGGCACCTCGCGCGGGCCCCCGCAGCAAAGCTGCGGGCTTTGATTATGAATTTTGGATTATTGATGATTTACATATTGCTTTTGTAGGCAAATCTCTTCTCGCCGCAGTTCTGCCCCCTGTCATTACACTCCAGTGTTCTACGATGAGGACACATTTTTTACCTACCCTGCCCAAAGGGCAGGCCATATCGGTAGCCGCGGGTTAAGCGAAGCGCAACCCGGGGAAATAGCGCAACCCGGGGTTCGGGGCGACAACAGAAAACCCATGGCGGCAAGCCGTTCATGCATGTACAATACAGAAATCGCCACGGAACGGTAGCCGAACTAAAACTCGGTCGAGCGTAGCTCGGCCCAACCCCCGCTACCAACAGACGCGCAGCGTCGGTGCAGTGGAGGGGGTCGGCGCGTTGCACGAAGTGCTCCGCAAAGGAGCGAAGCGACTGCGCGAACCGCCGGGGGGAGGCGCAAAAGACCTTAACTCCAATTAAAATTTTAAAAAAACTTGTACCCTTTGCGCGGCGAGGCAATGTAGAGAACCATTTTTATCTCTTACCGCCGCGCCAATGGCTTTTGGGGCGCTGTTACCCCGGGTTGCGCTGCGCTTACCCGGGGCTATTAATATTAGACCCCTCTGGGGTCAGGTAATGCTGTGCAAAAAAATGTCTTCTAATCGTAGCCTTTTCAACGAGCGGTAGATACAAGTAGTACACGAAACGTGTAACCAAGTACCCCCGCTCTGCCCTAACCAAGGCAGCAAGGCGGCCCTTCCAGCGTTAGCGATGTGGAGCGGTGGCGCGTTGCACGAAGTGCTCCGCAAAGGAACGAAGTGACTGCGCGAACCGCCAGACCCGCAGGGGCCGAGCGTTAGCGAGCTGCGTAACGTAGCGGCGACGCGCATGCGGCGCAACGCCCAAATCATCAAAAAAATGGACAAAAAAAAGCGGCTCCACCCGAGGGTAGAGCCGCTTTTTAATAGGCTATCTGTAGCAGGAGCTCAATTACTTGGCGATAACCAAGCGTTTGAACATGGCGCCATTAACGCTGCTCACGCGTACGGTGTAAACACCGGCTGGGAGAGCCGTCAAGTCGAGTGGCATTTGAACTGCATCAGTAGTACCCATGTAACGGTTAAAGATAACTTGACCGTTCATGCTCATCACGTCGAGGGTAAGCTCGGCTGGTGTGGTGAGTTCAAGGTTCAAGAATACTTGGCCAGTAGATGGGTTAGGTGTAATTTCGAACAACTCGGTACCTGGGATAGTAGTTACACCAGACAATACAGAGAAGCTTTGGCTAGTAGTACAACCATTGGCATCGGTAACAGTAACGGTAACGTTGATAGCCGTTAAGCCTGAAATGTCTTCAGTTGTAGCACCGTTGCTCCAAACGTAAGTGTATGGGCTAGTGCCACCAGTTACAGTCAAGTCAACAGCACCGTCGTTGCCAGCGTTTTCATTGGTCACAACACCAGCAGCAGCTAAAGCAGCTGCAGGCTGAGAAATGGTCAATGGAATTGGAGCAGCGTAAGTACAGCCGTTCGCATCGGTAATAGTACCACCGTAAGTACCAGCAGGAGCGCCAGTCAAGGTAGAAGTTGTAGCACCGTTGCTCCACAAGTAGCTGTAAGGAGCGGTACCGCCAATAGTAGTAAAGCTTACACCACCGTTAGAACCGCCAAAGCAGCTAACGTTAGTGATTACTAATGAAGGGAAGTCAACTCCAAGTGCTGCAGCAGGTTGGGTTACGTTGATAGCAGCAGAAGTACCAATGGTACAACCGTTAGCATCGGTTACGGTAGCGTTGTATGCACCAGCCGCTAGGCCAGTGATGCTTGCGTTGGTAGCGCCATTGCTCCAAGCGTAGTTGTATGGAGATGTACCACCTGAAACCGTTACGGAAGCAGTACCAGTGGTAGCGCCAAAACATGCAACGTTAGTAGGAGTACCGCTGGTTAACGAAAGAGCAGTAGGTTGAGTAACCGTAGCAGAGGTTACGAATACACAGTTGCTAGCGTCGGTAATGGTAACAGAATAAGCGTTAGCCGCCACGTTGCTAAGGTCTTGTGTAGTAGCACCGTTTGACCAAGCATAACTGTAAGGAGCAACACCACCATTTACGGTTAGGTTAACAGCACCAGTAAGTGCGCCGTTACAAGCCACGTTAGTAATTTGGGTAGTACCAGAAGGGGCACCAGGGTTTGAAATATTAGCCGTGCTAGTTCCAGTACAACCGTTTGAATCGGTGATGGTTACGAAGTAAGCACCAGCACCAGCGCTGATAGTAGCGGTATTAGCACCGTTTGACCAAGCGTAAGTGTAAGGTGCAGACCCCATCATGGTAGAAGCGGTTGCTGAACCATTGCTAGAGCAAGTAGCTGCAGTAGTGTTGGTTGTAACGGTAAGTGTGGTGTTTGTTGCACCAATAGTTACAGAGGCAGTACCTGTACAGCTGTTTGCACTAGTGATAGTTACCGTGTAAGTACCAGCTGTGCGGCCAGTGATAGAAGCCGTAGTAGCACCAGTTGACCATGCGTAGGTGTAAGGTGTTGTACCACCGGCAGGTGTTGCAGTAGCAGAACCGTTGGCTGCAGCACAAGTAGCGTTATTGGTTGTGAAGGTAGCCGTAATGTTGGCGTTAGTAGTACCAATAGTAGCTGAACCAGTACCAGTACAACCGTTAGCAGAAGTAATGGTAACCGTGTAAGTACCTGCAGGGCGGTTAGTGATGCTAGCTGTAGTAGCACCAGTTGACCACAAGTAAGTATAAGGAGCAGTACCACCGGCAGGCGTTACTGTAGCAGAACCGTTAGAGGCAGTACAAGTAGCGTTGTTGGTAGCAAAGGTAGATGTAATGGCTGGACAAGAACAAACCGCCAAAGAAATACCGTCAACAAACAAGTTGGTATTTGTAGTGTTGGCAGTAGCTTCGGTGAAGGTAAGGTTCACCGTGTTTGCTGCACCAGCCAAAACGGTAGGAAGATTAATGGTTTGGAAGTACCAAAGACCAGAACCACACTGTGCTGCGTTAGCGGTGATAGTAGCAACAACAACGTTGTTGAAACGAACAACCAAGGCATCGGTAGTGTTGGCGCAAACACCAAAGTTGTACCAGAAGGTCAACTCGGCAGAGCTAGCACCAGCAGGGAATGTAACGATTTGGCTCAAGCTAGTAACAGAGCCACCAGCACCGTAACCACCAAACCAAGCCGATTGAGTGCCAAAGAGTGGGTTAAGTGGGTCAACGATAGGGAAGGTTTGTGGAGTACCAGCACCATCGGTTGAAACTTCGGTCCAAACGGAGGCAGCGGGTTGTTCAAGGCCGCCGTCAACGATCAAGTTGGTACAACCTGCAGCAGGTGTGTAGCAAGTTGGGATAATGTCGCCGTTAAATACAGCAGTACATGCGTTACCAGCGTTGGCCACTGAAGCAGTGTAAGTTTGGTTAGGCGTTAAACCAGTGAATGTGTAGCTAGTTGCAGTGGTCAAAACTTGCGTTTGAGCACCTACGGTCAATGTGAATGGGCCGCCAGTACCTACAGAAGAGAAGTTAACGGTTACGCTGTTGTTGGCACAGTTGTAAGTAGCTGTGGTGAAAACAGGGGCATTACAACCAGCGCCAAAAATTGGGCGGATGGTGTAAGCTGGGAAAAACCCAAATGTTGCAGGTGTAGACCATGCACCATTATCGATTTGTAAGAACGCACGGTTGAGGATATAGATATTATCAGTATAAGCCAAACCGATGTTTGTACCACGTGCACGGTGCAATACAGATACCAAGTAGTTGGTACCAGCTACGGCTGCAAAAGGCGTAGTGAAGTTAACGGTAAGTGTACCTGGAGTAGCAATACCACCACCAACAGTTGCGATTGTCGCTACAGGTGAAGTGGCAACTGGTGTAGCAGAAGGCGTATTACCTGTCATGGTATAGATTTCAACCTGAACAGTGTCGCCAACTTGGCCACCAGTATAGCGGAATTCAACCCCTGAAATGGTACCAGAAGCCAAGAAGTTGTAGGTTTGGCCTTGGCGAACAACACCTGGGCCACCAATACCCAAGCCGTTGGTAACGACACCCGCATCGCGAGCGTAGCGGTCGGTGGTAAAGCTCAAGTTTCTTACATAAGTGTTGTTGGCTGTAGAGCCATCACCTGTAACGTTCAAGGTATAAGTAACGATATAATCTGCGGCACCAGCAGGTGGTGTCCAGTTACCAGCAGTCATGTTCGTTGAGCCACCAGCAGTAATGCTAGCAGCCGGAGATGTAGCAGTATAAATAGGTGTACCAGGAGCAGCCGCTGTTGCGATAGAAACGCCAAGCGTTGCGCCGGTGATGGTAGCAGAACCCAAGTTACGAGCTACACCAGTCATGGCCAAAGTACCAGTAACATGTGAGCGAACGATACGAGTGTACTCGATAGCATCGAAGGTGATAGCACCGTCAACGCTAGGCGGAGGTGTAACGGTGATGCTGAAGTCGTAAACAGTGTTGGCTCCGTTAGCAACACAAGCGCTAGTACCAGCAGCGTCGTACTCGGTCAAATAGATGAAATAGGTACCAGCCGCAGGAGCAGTCCAAGTACCATACGATGGGCCATAGCCAGGAGTGGCCATGTTGGTACAACCATCATCAAGCGTAGTTGGTGTGCCTGCAACTGCAGCAGCAGCCGAGTTTGCATTTAGGAAAGTCAGGTAACAATCATTTGTTCCTGATGCAACACCCGTTCCTGGGTTAGTACCGCACATGTCGACCAAGTAGGTTGTGTTGGCAGCGGGTACAGTAAGTTGAATAACGCGGCCCGTAGGTACGTTCGTGAAGGTGTAAGTACCAGCAGTACCTGGAACAGTGCCAGCCACCGTGGCCGCAGCCGCAGGGATACACTGAGCCCAGACTTGAGCTAAAGTACTCAACACTAATGCAATTGATAGTAGCGTTTTGCGCATAGTTGTGAGAATTTGGTAAAAATAATTAAGCCTACAAAGGTACGTTGTAATAGTGATACTTTTATAATATTGCTCGTTCATACGTCGAAAATATAAGTTTTTATATCTAATTAGGCTTATAGACAGGGTACGGGCTTGCGCCAGGGATGGTAGCGGGCGCCGTAGGCGCTCCCGCAGCGCGCAGCGCAAGGGACAAGCTCGCGCAGCCGCGCACAGCCCGACGGCGCTTTGCGCCGGGGCGCCCAAAAAAGAGTAAAAGAGTAAAAAGGTAAAAGGGTAAAAATGAGGAAACGACCTCTGTTTTTTAGGCCTTCGAAAAACTGGCTTTAAATATTAAGGTGCTGGATAAGTATCATTGCCCTTGAGTGATGTTGATAAAAATAATTCCAAACGAGTACTGTTTTTCAATGACTTATGAAAAACAAGTGTAAAAAATAATTGGGCAAACACTTGGAAATATGATTTTAACGCGTACTTTTGCACCGCTCAAAAAGCGAGGGGTCATGCTTAAAGGGCTGAAAAAACTGGATAAATGACCTTAGAACATTATTAGCCACTATTTAAATTCTACAAACGTGAATACGTTAAGTTTCAGAACACATTCGTTTAACGCTGGAGAAATTGAGCGCAAATGGTATGTTGTAGATGCAGAGGGCGAAACCCTTGGCCGTATCTCTTCAAAAATTGCGCACGTTCTTCGTGGTAAGCACAAGGCTACTTACACGCCTAACGCTGACACTGGTGACTTTGTCATCGTTATCAACGCAGAGAAAATTCGTTTGACTGGTAACAAGATGGACGACAAGCAGTACATTTTCTATTCTGGTTACACCGGAGGACAACGTAAGGCTACTGCAAAAATGATGATGCAGAAACGCCCTGTGCATATTGTTGAGCATGCCGTTAAAGGTATGTTGCCTAAAAATGCCCTTGGTCGTGCCATGTACCGCAAATTATTTGTTTACGTTGGAAGCGAGCACCCACACGCAGCTCAGCAACCAGAACCATTTAAATTCTAATTCACCATATGGAAATGATCCACACCATAGGAAGACGTAAAGCCGCAGTAGCTCGTATCTATGTTAAACAAGGTACTGGTGCAATCTCGGTTAACGGAAAAGACTACAAACAGTACTTCCCTGTAATGCATATTCAAGGTGCGGTTGTTGACGCCCTTCGCGAGGTTCAAGTTGAAACCTTGTACGATATCAACGTGAACGTTTTTGGCGGTGGCGTTAAAGGCCAAGCTGAAGCCATTCGCCTTGCTATTGCTCGCGCACTTTGCCAAATCAACCCCGAGTTCCGTCCTGCGCTTAAAGAACGTAAGTTCCTTACTCGCGATGCTCGCGAAGTTGAACGTAAAAAATACGGTTTACGCAAAGCTCGTCGTAGCACTCAGTTCAGCAAACGTTAATCGTTGCTCACTGCTTCGTGCTTAACTTCAACATTCTTTAACGAAACAATTCACCAACTAGGTTATGAACAAACCTTCTTATAAAGACCTGCTGGATGCCGGTTGCCACTTCGGCCACTTAAAACGCAAGTGGAATCCTAAAATGGCTCCATATATCTTCATGGAGAAAAAAGGCATTCATATTATTGATTTACACCGCACAAGTGATAACCTTGAAGTAGCTGGTAAAGCTATGAAAAGCATCGCGAAGTCTGGTCGTAAAATCCTTTTCGTCGCCACTAAAAAACAAGCTCGCGAACTCGTGGCTAACGCCGCTAAAAGCGTAGGTATGCCTTACGTTACCGAGCGTTGGTTAGGTGGTATGTTGACCAACTTCGCCACCGTGCGCAAGTCGATCAAGAAAATGCAAAACATCGAGCGTATGCTCGCCGACGGTACCCTCGAGAACGTTACCAAGAAAGAACGCCTCGTGTTGAACCGCAAAAAAGAGAAACTCGAAAAACTCTTCGGTGGTATCGCTCAGTTGAACCGCTTGCCTTCTGCTATCTTCATCGTGGATATCCACCACGAAGATATCGCCTTGGCTGAAGCTACTGGTTTGGGTATGAAATCGTTCGCCATTGTTGATACCAACTCTGACCCGAACTTGGTTGACTTCCCAATCCCAGCCAACGACGACGCTTCAAAATCGATCGCCTTGATTACCAACTACATGGTTGAGTCTATCAAAGCTGGTTTGGACGACCGTCAGAAAACAAAAGAAGCTCCACAAACTGCTGGTTAATCCTAGCACTGACTATACCATTTCGGGGTCTGGGCTTGTTTTTGAACAGCATCAGACCCCGAAATTTCATGTATAGTTTACATCTGGCTGCGTAGCTTCGCAGCCGCAAGCTTAAAATTTATCCCAATCATCTAATTAATTTATTCAACATGTCTGTAGTAATCTCTGCAGCTCAAGTGAAAGAACTCCGCGACATCACTGGAGCAGGTATGGCTGATTGCAAAAATGCATTGGTCGAAGCTAACGGTAACTTCGAAGAAGCTATCGACCTTCTCCGCAAACGTGGTCAAAAATTATCGGCTAAACGTGCCGACCGCGAAACTTCTGAAGGTTGTGTATTCGCACTTACTTCTGAAAATAATACGCGTGGTATCGTTGTTGATATTCGTTGTGAAACCGACTTCGTTGCTAAAAACGAAGATTTCGTTGCTTTCGCAAAAGAAATCGCCGACGTTGTCTTGGCTAACTTCCCTGCTAACTACGATGCTCTTGCTGCCTTGACCTTGTCAAACGGTATGACTATCGCTGATGCACTTGTCGACCGTACCGCTGTTATCGGCGAGAAAATCGAGGTTAAGAACTACGAACGTCTCGAAGCGACCATGGTTGTTCCTTACATCCACATGGGTTACCGCGCCGGCGTTATCGTTGCTTTGAACGAAAATAACGAAGCTGCTTTCGAAGCTGGTAAAAACGTTGCTATGCAAGTAGCTGCTATGAAACCAGTTGCACTCGACAAAGATGGCGTTAACGCTGAAACCGTTGAACGCGAAATCGAAATCGCAAAAGAATTGGCCCGTAACGAAGGCAAACCAGAAGAAATGCTCGAGAAAATCGCAGTTGGTCGCTTGAACAAATTCTACCAAGAGTCTACCCTCTTGAACCAAGAATACGTGAAAGGCAACAAACAATCTGTTCGCGATTACTTGTCGTCAGTGTCTAAAGGTTTGACTGCTACCGCTTTCTTCCACGTTTCATTGAAGTAATCTAACAGGCTTCTAGCCTCTATGATATCTAAAGCCACACTTGCTCGCAGGTGTGGCTTTTTTGTTTTTTATTTTTTTTGGGCGCTGCGCCCGCTGGAGCGGTCGCCGCTGTCCTACGGGCTCCCTGAACGGTCGGTGCCTGACGGCACCAGCCGCTAACGCGGCTGCCCTCCGGCCAGCTAGCGCTTGAACAGCGGCAAAGCCGCCGTTTATAGATAGGAGATAGAAGCGAGGAGAGAGGAGCGGTGGAAAAATTGCCCAGCGCTAGGAGATACATGTCAATAGAAACCTGCGAACCATTTGCTCCTGCAAATGGCTCTACGCCCCGAGCGAATGCGAGGGCAGGCCCAAAAAAAGAAATCCCCCAACCTTGCGGCCAGGGGATTTGCAACACACTATCCTAAACTAGTTTAAATGCTTGGGGCATTTCATTATTTCAATAACTCGTAGATACCGGCAATACCTTGACCGCCACCTACACAAGCTGTTACCATACCGTATTTTTTGCCACGACGGCGCAACTCGTTCAGTACTTGGATACTCAGCTTAGCACCGGTACAGCCCAGCGGGTGACCCAAAGCCAGGGCTCCACCGTTCACGTTTACCTTTTCTGGGTCGAGACCGGCTTCTTGGATTACCGCCAACGCTTGTGCCGCAAAAGCTTCGTTCAACTCGATCAAATCAATATCGTCGAGCTTCAAACCGGCTTGCGCCAAGGCTTTTGGAATGGCCGCGCATGGCCCGATACCCATATGGATAGGCTCAACACCAGCTACCGCCACCGACAATAACTTGGCAATAGGCTCTAGGTTCAACTCTTTGACCAGCTTTTCAGATACCACGAGCACAAAAGCCGCAGCATCAGAGGTTTGCGAGGAATTACCCGCCGTTACTTGACCGCCGTTAGCAAACACAGGTTTAAGTTTACCCAATCCCTCGGCAGTTGTTTCACGGCGTACACCTTCGTCGGTATCCACCACGAACTCGCGTTCAACGCGTTTGTCGTTTGCCACCGTTACTTCTTTTACCTTGATGGGTACAATCTCGTCTTTGAACAAGCCTAGGTCAATCGCCTTGGCCGCTTTCATATGCGATTGGTAGGCAAATTCATCGGCTTGCTCGCGGCTAATGCCCCACTTGGTGGCAACGGCCTCGGCGGTTAAGCCCATGCCCACCACGTAGTCAGGGTTTTCAACCGAGGTGTTGTAGCTTGGCGCCAACTTGTAACCCGTCATCGGGATCATACTCATGCTCTCAGCACCGCCCGCGATGATAGCATCGGCCATGCCCGATTTAATCTTAGCCACGGCCATGCCGATAGCTTCAAGCCCTGAGGCGCAATAACGGTTGATGGTGATACCTGGCACGTCTTTGCCCAGGGCACGCAGTGAAATTTGACGGCCTACCTGAAGGCCTTGCTCGCCCTCGGGGTTTGCACAACCTACAATCACATCGTCGATGCGCTTGGGGTCGAGTTGTGGTACTTGCGCTACGAGGTACTTAATAACCTCGATGGCCAAATCGTCGGAACGGTAGTGGCGGAAACCACCTTTGCCAGCTTTGCCAACGGCCGTCCGGTATCCTTTGATGATATATGCTTCCATTTGGATGAATTGATTAAATGAGTAATTGATAAAATGATAAAAATCAAGTATTTATATTACTGTTGGCGAAAACTTATTAACTAGCTTTGATAGCTTAACTTGAAGCGCTACTATTTTTTCAGTGATAGCCAGATAGGTTTCTTCGGTAATGTAACTTTGACTTTTAGCAATGAGGATGAGCGTTTCCAGCTCAAATGCAGAACCAAGTGCAATACGCAAGTAATGTGTAAATGCTTTATCTGTAGCCGTGGCAGACCCTTCGGCAATGTTGGCCGGAATTGAACTTGCTGCTCGACGAATTTGACTGCTCAAACCGAATAGTTCTTCTTTCGGGAACATCTTCGTTAAAGCATACACCTCGATAGCGTATTCAACTCCTAGTTTCCAAACATCTAACTTCCGAAAGTTATGCATATGGTCTATAAATCATTTACTCGTTTACTCATTTATTCCCCTAGTTGCGCAATGGCTTATTGGTCGTGAGCATCGCCTGGATCCTTTCGTGCGTTTTCTGCTCGCCGCAGAGCGACAAGAATGCCTCGCGCTCGATGTCGAGTAAGTATTGCTCGCTCACTTGTTGAGGGCCTGTCAAATCGCCACCGCAAAGTACGAAAGCAATTTTCTTGGCAATCTTGATGTCGTGGTCGCTTGCGTATTTACCTAAACGCAGTGATTCGGCAGCGATGTTCAAGGCACCTAGACCTGAACGGCCCAACACCAAGATGTCTTTGCGTGGCGACTTAGGCACGTAGCCCGATGAAGCCAAACTCAACACCATTTTCTTCGCTTCGCCAATGTTGCGGGCAGTGTTCACACTCACATGATCGCGGCCTTCAACCAAATAACCATATTTGTAAGCTTCATGCGCTGATGTAGCTACACTGGCCATGGCAATGGTTTTGAACTTTTCAATTAAGGTCGGGATTTGTACATCACCCTCGAAGAAACTGTCAGAGGCACGGAGCGCAAACTCCTTGGTACCGCCACCACCAGGGATGAGGCCCACCCCTACTTCAACTAGACCAATGTACGACTCGGCTGCGGCCACCGCACCGTCACAGTGCATGGTCAACTCGCAACCACCGCCAAACACGTAGCCTTGCGTTGCAGCAACCACTGGGATGCTTGAGTAACGGCAGCGCATCATGGTATCTTGGAAGGCTTTCACCGCAATGTTCAACTCGTCGAACTCTTGCTGGAAGGCCATCATGCCAATCATCATCAAGTTGGCACCTACCGAGAAGTTCTGGGCGTTGTTGCCAATCACCAAGCCTTTCCAGTCGCCTTTTTCAGCAAAGTCAAGTGCCTCGTTCAAGCCGCGCACCACGCCTTCACCCAATGAGTTGGCTTTCGAGCGGAACTCGAAACACAACACACCGTCGCCGATGTCGTGCAACATGGCTTCATCGTTTTTCCACACCACCGACTTGTCGCGGATGTTGTCGAGGATAACGAATTGATCCAAGCCTGGTACTGCTTTGTACTGCTTGCTAGCAATATCGTAGTATTGTTTTACACCGTTTTCTACTTTGTAGAACGCGTTGTGACCAGCGGCTACCATGTCTTTTACCCATTGGCCAAGTACATAGCCTTCGGCTTCTGCTAGCTCGATACCAGCAGCGGCACCCACCATGTCCCAGTATTGGAACGGACCTGCTTCCCAGGCAAAACCAGCACGTAATGCATCGTCGATGCTGTACAGGTTGTCTGAAATTTCAGGGATACGGTTCGACACGTAGGCAAACAAGCCTGCCAATGATTTTTTCACCAGTTGTGCGCCCAGGTCGTCGTGTTTGAAGAAGGTACGGATTTTACCATCCAGCGCTTCAACTTGTTTCACAGCGTCAAGGCAAGGGAAACTTACTTTTTGTGAAGGGGCGTACTCCAAAGTTTCTAGGTTTAAAGCCAGCACCACGCTCTTGCCTGTAGCATCGCGTTCGCCAGTTTTCTTGTAAAAACCTTGTCCGGTTTTATCGCCTAAAAACTTGTTGTCGAGTAAGAATTGCATGTATTGAGGTACTTCAAAAGCTACTGCCTGCTCGTCGTTAGGACAGTTTTCTTTGATACCCATGATTACCTTGGCAGAGGTGTCGTGGCCCACGAGGTCGCCGAGGCGGAAAGTTCCCGTGTTGGGGCGACCAATAGCCGAGCCGGTGAGTTTATCCACGGCCTCGATGCTCAGTCCAAGTTGAGTGGTCAGTTGGTAAATTTTAGCCATAGCATACACGCCCACGCGGTTGGCGATGAAAGCTGGCGTATCCTTGCACAAAACAGTTGTTTTGCCCAGGAACTTGTCGCCGTAATCCATCAAGAACGCAACTACAGCAGGGTCAGTGTCGGGGGTAGGGATAACCTCGAACAACTTCATGTAGCGCGGTGGGTTGAAAAAGTGTGTACCGCAGAAATTCTTTTTAAAGTCCTCGCTACGGCCTGCCGTCATCATGTGGATGGGTATGCCCGAGGTGTTGGAGGTAACCAAAGCACCGGCTTTGCGGTACTTTTCTACTTTTTCGAACACCTGTTGTTTAATGTCGAGGCGTTCAACCACCACTTCGATAACCCAATCGCAATCAGCGATTTTGGCCATGTCGTCGTCAAAGTTACCCGTGGTGATACGGCTGGCAAAAGCACTGTCGTAAAACGCTGCGGGTTTAGATTTGATGGCTTTCTGCAACGAATCGTTGACGATGCGGTTGCGGGCAGCAGGCTTGTTTTGGTCGGCCTCGCTGAGGTCAAATGGCACGATGTCGAGCAATAGCACATCGAGGCCAATGTTGGCAAAGTGCGCCGCGATGCCCGAGCCCATTACGCCCGAGCCGAGAACGGCCACCTTGCGGATTCTTCTACTCATGGTATAGCTTGGTTTAGGTTAATGTATGTTGATAAGTGTTTTTATGCTTGTTTGGGCGGCCCGCCCGCGTTGCGGCCGGCGCTACGCTTTGCGGCTCGCTATTCGTGCAGTCGCTTCGCTCCTTTACGGTGCCCTTCGGGGTTCGCTCGGCCCTTCGCCGCCCAGGCCGCCTAACGGCGGCAGACGAGGCATGCCTCGTCTCTACAATGTGGGCGGCTCGGTCTGGCGCTACGCGCCACCGCTTCGCATCGCTGCCGCAGAACGCTGTTGAGGCCCAATTTTTAGATACTGAAAGGTAAAATGAACTAATACACACATTGCCGCTGTTGGCGTCCCCGCCAACGGCCGTACAAGCTTGCCAATCACCTGCCCTGTTTTACCGCTTGTTGGCGGGGACGCCAACAAGGGCAAGGTAGATAGCAGGTTCAAAATATTACTAAATTAAACGTTCCAGTAACTAGAAATCAAAGTTCGCATTTTTTTTCAAAATACAATGCATGCATTGTATTTATTTTTCAAACGTTTTTACGATACAAATAGTTTTGTTCCTGGAACATTGCTTAGTTAAAGGCCACTTGTGGTCTTTATTCGCGCCAAGGATGGTAGCGGGCGCCGGAGGCGCTCCCGCAGCGCGTAGCGCAAGGGACAAGCTCGCGCAGCCGCGCACAGCCTGACGGCGCGTAGCGCCGGGGCGCCCAAAAAATGATGAAATGATGCAACGATGAAATGATAAAATGACGAAATGAGTACTTACAAAAAAAGCTGCACCCGAGGGTACAGCTTTTTTAAATCAGATAGTTTGTGTAGTGTATAGAGCTAGAAGCTATAACCATTGGATTGCAGCATCGCCACGGCGATACGTCTACGGGCATCCTTAACGTTGATGCCTTCGTATTTGGTGTAACGGCGCAAGCCCATGATGAGGCCTTTGCGCATATCACCTTCAGCCCAGGCTTGAATCACCGATTTGCCTTTCATGCCGAGGCGGTCAACGGCCTCGCTGACAAACACCTTGGCCATGTCGATTTGCGTGGCTAATTCTGCCTCGCCTTGACGCTCGATGAGTTTTTGCACACGAAGTACAATCGACTCGGCGATGTACACGTCGGCCATCATGTCAGAAAGGTCCATCAAGATTTCTTGCTCGCTTTCTAGTGCTTGCATAAATCGTTGGATGGTAGCACCCGCTACCGCAATAAAGCCTTTTTTCATGTCGCGGATGGCCGCCAACTCCGCTGCGAAAACACCGCTGTAGCTGTTGCTTTCCGCTACGGGAGGCGACATTAATTCTTGCTGTATAGCCATGGCGGGTGTCATCAGGTCAACGCTACCTTTCATAGCGCGTTTGAGCAACATATCTACGGCCAACATACGGTTAATCTCGTTCGTACCCTCAAAGATGCGGTTGATACGGGCATCGCGGTAGGCGCTAGCCATGGGGGCTTCCTCGCTGTAACCCATACCGCCATAAATTTGTAAGCCTTCATCAACGGTGTAGTTGAGGCACTCGCTGGCGTGAACCTTCATCAAGGCACATTCGATTGAATATTCCTCGGCAGCGCCAAGTAGGGCTTCGGCCAGCGATTTGCCTTGAGCCAGGAGGGTTTTCTCCATGCGCTCAATGTCGCCACTAGCCCGGTAAGTAGCCGATTCGTTGGCGTAAATCTTGATGGCCATCTCGGCCAATTTATACTGTATAGCGCCAAATTCGCCCAAGGTTTTATTAAATTGCTTGCGCTCGTTGGCGTATTGAACGGCTTGTTTCGCGATGAGTTTTGAACCGCCTAGTACACCACCGGCCAATTTGATCCGGCCAATGTTCAAAATATTAAAGGCGATGCGGTGCCCTTTGCCAATTTCGCCCAGGACGTTTTCAACAGGTACTTTCACGTTTTCGAAAAACACCTGGCGGGTTGAAGAACCTTTGATACCCAGTTTTTTCTCTTCTGCGGCGGTGCTTACGCCTTCCCAGGCACGCTCCACGATGAAACCAGTGAATTTCTCGCCGTCGATTTTGGCAAATACCACGAGTACATCAGCAAAGCCGGCGTTGGTAATCCACATTTTTTGACCGTTCAGGATATAATGTTTGCCATCGTCCGATAAAACGGCTTTGGTTTTGGCCGAAAGCGCATCGGAACCTGAACCCGGCTCCGTTAAGCAGTATGCAGCCTTGCGTTGGCCCCGAATTAACGATGGTAAGTATTGTTGTTTCTGCGCTTCGGTACCAAAATACAGGATAGGCAACATGCCAATTCCGGTGTGCGCACCAATAGACAGGGCAAAAGAACGGGTTTCAGAGAACAGCTCGGTCAGGCGCATGTTGGTCACGAAATCTTGCATGTAACCGCCGTACTCCTCCGGGAAAGCCGTGCCGAGGATACCGAGCTCGCCGGCTTCCTCAATGAGTTGCTTGGTCAGGTCAATGTCTAGCGATTCCAATTGCGCGGTGTTGGGCATCACGCGGTTGTTGATAAAATCGGTCACCATGTTGATGACCATCAGCTGCTCCTCGGTGTAATCCTCGGGCGAGAAAACGTTTGCGGCTGCGGTCTCGGCCACGATAAAGCCACCACCATTTAATACTTGTTCATGGGTATGCGGGTCCATACTATCTACAATTTGATTGAGGTTTATAATAATATTGCCTAATTGCGTAGACACAAAACAAAGATATGTAATTATTTTTTAAATGCAATGCATGCATTGTATTTATTTTTTTGGGGCCTGCGTCGCGTTGCGCCGCCGCACCCTTCCGGGCTCGGCTGTTCGCCTCGGTGCTGCGCTCCAGCCGCCAAGGCGGCTGCCCTCCAGGCTGCTAGGCCGATTATTAGCTATGAGCGCAGAGGGCAAAGAGCAGAGTGGGTAGGATTCATCCCCACATCTTCATATCCCCTAATCCTCAAATCCGCTGCCCAAAGGGCAGACCATATCGGTAGCCGCAGGTTAAGCGTAGCGCAACCCGGGGAAAAGCGCAACCCGGGGTAAAATGCATCAACAGAAACCCCGTGGCGGCAAGCCGTTTGGGCATAAACGATACAGGAATCGCCACGGAACGATAGCCGGACCTGATTTGCAAAAAAAACTCGGAGCCATTGCGCGGCGGTGCAATGCCGAGACCCCATTTTTATGTTTTACCGCCGCGCCTAGGTTTGGGTGGACGCTGCGTTAATTACCCCGGGTTGCGCTGCGCTTACCCGCGGCTACCGATATGGCCTGCCCTTTGGGCAGGAGGGGGGCTTAAATTGATGCAAAGCCTATCTTTTTTATAGTCCAATGACATCGTCAATCCATTCAAAGGTATATTTTTCTTCGAAGGTAACATCCATTTTTCGGAGAAGCTCGAGATACTCGTCCTTGAAGCTTTTGCGGGTATGGTGAATTTCTTGATTGGCTATATAACTAATCATTTTTGGCTTTTGTGAATGGGCGTAAGAAAAAACGCCATAGCCTTCCTGCCAAGCGAATAGCCCAGAAATAAACCCTCTTTTATTGATAAACTTTGCAGAACTCATTTTCAAATCCCTTGCTAAGTCAGATGGATTTTGAGAGGCTTTAAAACTCACAAAAATATGAACGTGGTCAGACACGCCATTTACAATAAGTACCTTATGCCCTTTCGCCTCGACAATCCCGCCGAGGTATTTGAATACTTCTTGCCGCCAAGCTTTTTGAAGTAATGATTGTCTACCCTTAACCGCGAATACAAACTGTAGATAAATCTGTGAAAATGTGCTTGCCATATTAAATCGTTTTAAGGCGGCAAGATAATGCGTGTTGTTGTAGCTTTTGGCTCAAAGGCAGGGTAATAATTTATTACATTTTGGAGTGTTTTTCGGCATAAATGGCTTACAGCTGCCTTATGGTTTTGGAAAACGTGTATAAATAATCTTTCATCTGCCCAAAGGGCAGACCATATCGGTAGCCGCGGGTTAAGCGTAGCGCAACCCGGGGAAAAGCGCAACCCGGGGTTAAATGCATCAACAGAAACCCCGTGGCGGCAAACCGTTTGGGCATGAACGATACAGGAATCGCCACGGAACGGTAGCCGGACCTGATTTGCAAAAAAACTCGTACCCTTTGCGCGGCGGGGCAATACCTCGACCCATTTTTATCTCTTACCGCCGCGCCTAGGTTTGGGTGGCCGCTGCGTTAATTACCCCGGGTTGCGCTGCGCTTAACCCGCGGCTACCGATATGGCCTGCCCTTTGGGCAGGAGGGGCTATACTAGTCCTTTGGTTCAAGTTTATATTTCGTTAAATCCATTTCAACGGGTTGGAAGTCGTTTTGCTCGTATCGTTCGAGAAAGTCTGCAAAAAAACGTAAAAACTCGTTTGCGTTTTCTTCGTTTGCATTTTGTTTAATCCTGTCTCGTAATCCTTTTGAATCTTTGCGTTCAAATAACATTGCTTTGATACCCTCCTCTAATTCGAATGATGTCAATTTTTTAAATATAGACTCAGCTGATTCATCAGGGCTATATTTTTGCTTGAAAAACCGATATAAAGAGGAGTTGCCATCTCCTCGCATGATATTGATTAAATAATCCTCTAGGGTATTGTAAAATGAATCTAATCCCTCGTCATCGGTATTTAATATGTCAAAAATTTTATGGTGAATCCTCATGCTTTCGCTGAAAAAAAAGTCCTGATTTACATCAGGGAATTTTTTACTATATGCAGAAATCATTTCTACGGCCATTTTTTTCCAATTTATAGCATTGATACTGCTGATATCGTAACTTCCACTTTCCGTTTCAACAAATTTGATAAAGCTAAGCCTCTCAATCAATTTAACAATATCTAATTCTTTTAGAAAACACCGAACTATGATTTTTGTAATTTCTTCTAGGTATTCTAAATTAGTAAGAGATTCTAGTGATTTGACTTTTCGATCAAAAAACAATTGGAAGTAATTATGTTTGATTTTGATTATACCATTTATATAAAGAGAAAATAGCTTTTCATATTCGAGCTCAGTTTTTATTATAGAAAAGATTTTACTTTTAAGTTTATCATTCAATGAAACTATTTTCGTTCTATCTTTTATCAATTCATTAAGCTTAGAATCAAACTCTTCTAAATTAGTATCTTCTGCAAGTAATTCATTAAAGTCTTTGTCTGAAATATCTCCTTGAAGTGGGAAGTACTTGAAGTATCGTTGATAGTTCTGGGCGTATATTATTGAATTCAAACCTTTCTCTATATAAAGGATTGGTTTATCTTTGTAGTCATAGCCATAAGTTGGATTGAACAACCTGTTTAATAAACCAGCAACTGCTGAATCTTTGATATTGGAATTTTCAATGAAATCCAGTGCACTAAACCTTGTAAGGATATTCCTTTCGTACGAATCAGATGTATCCGTAGTTGTGTATCTGCTATTTTCAAAAATTTTAGAATGTGATTCTCGCAATAAAGTATATGTATTCGGGAATTTTATTTTTATAAATTCGAGAATCATGAAATCAATAACATTAACGTCGTAAATTATCTTTAAAGCATTTAGGGCAAACGAATTGCAATACTTATAAACCTCTCGTAGGTTTGAAAATTTAAACTCAGGCACTTCATCAATAAGCTTATGTGATTTTTCAATATAAATCTTAATTCTTTCTGGCTGTCCATTCAGAACATCCTTGAAAATGTCGTTAAATATAGTATCTATTCTTTTCTTAATAAAATCTTTAATAATGTCATCTTCTACATACGGCAACATCGCCTCCATCTGCACAATCTTCTCTAGGTAGCGTTCTGCCTTAGGGATGTTGGCATCACGAAGTGCTTCTTCCACATATGCCCGATCATAGGCTAATACAAAGAAGGTATTTTTAAAGTCGGCGGTATTGCGTACCAGGCGCAGGACTTCAAATATTTCGGTTTTGTCTAAACGGTCTAAATCGTCAATGAATATGACTAGTTTTTTATCAAGTTTGCCGATGGCTTGGTTAATGGTTTCATAAGCGCTTTTAAGGTCTTGGCTATTGCTTAGGGCAGTATCAAGTAGGTTTTTCACTAGCTTGACAAAGCTATTATTACTGTGTTCTACCAACTTGTCTGCGTATTGTATCAATGGGCTGGCTAAACCGCCTCGATGGTATTTGAGTGCTTCGCTCAGTACTTCAAAAAAGTCTTTCACCAAGGTTTTGGCATCTGCTGATTTCCATGCCGAGAACTCCACGATTATAAATTTATCCTCAGGCATTTGGTCGCGCATCAGCTTAAAAAACGAGGTTTTACCCGAGCCCCAGGTACCGTTTATGCCTATAGCAAAAGCCGTTTCGGGCCTGGTGACGTTCATTCTGGCTACAATATCTTTGGCGTATTGTTCGTAGCCTAGTTTATCCTTGGGATTACTATTGTTCAAGGCAGAGTCTTGTAGGAAGGGTATATATTCATTAGCTGTGGCTGGTTTTTCTTGTTCTGTTTTTAGTTTAGCAATGAAATACTTTACATAAGTGCGTATTTTCTCTACTTTACCTTTACGTTTTAGCCATTCAACCAAAGCTTTAAAAACATCATTTATCAATTTAAGTAAAGGCGATGAAAACCAACGATAATACAAAGATGCACGTGTGAGCCATGCCATGAAAAAAATGTAATTCAATCTAAGGCCACCCGATGAACCATCAAAAAAAATCAGGTAATCGGATTTCACAAGACCGTAGCTAAACATTAGACTTATAGTCCAGGCAATGACATAATATTTAATACTATTGCTGCTTGGCCTATATGAGCCTTGATATTTTAAGAGTGTATCCAATAAAATCAGGGCTATAAGTAACCGGTTCAGCCAAGTAAACACGTCGCTTGTCCAATCTATCTTTGTAGCTACAGGCCATTTACTAATTGGTTCCCAAAGTAGGCTATCAACAAGGGGATGTAACAAGTACAACAGCCCCAAGCCAATCAATGCCTTGGTTTCTACTCGTTTAAAAAGGTCAATCCACTTTTTGGTCATATCCACATTCATACCTTGTACGGTTTGGGTTTGTTACAAAGATATGGTTTTACCGCAATAGATTGGTATGCCTCGGTATACCGAGGGTATTTTTATAGGGTTTGTGTTATTTTGCCACCTCGTTGGCGCTACAGATATGGTTGTAAGCATTCGTATGAAACCCTACGTATTCATGCAGTGTGTCGCTCCTAGTGGAGCTCCTTAATATGTTGTATCCTGTGTTCTATTAACATGCCGCTCCTAGTGGAGCGGATGAGGCAAGGCAAAACATCCAGCTAACCCATTAATAATTAACCATTTACCATTAACCATTAAAAAGGCGGCTTCGCCGCCGTATCCAGCGTTAGCGATGTGGAGCGGTGGCCCGCAGGGCCAGACCAAGCCCGTAGGGCGCAGGGCCGAGCGATTAGCGAGCCGCGTAACGTAGCGACGGCGCCAAAGGCGCCGGAACGCCCAAAAAAGCCAAATGCTCAAAAAGGCTAAATCGGCCCGTGTACTTCTGCTTAAAAATACCTATTTTTGGGCGTTTTTGGAGTCAACCGTTAAATACAACAACATGTGGTGGCGTATTCTTGTAGGATTTTTAGTGTTTAGCGCGTTCGCGCTGGGTACCCGCTGGTATTATATGTGCGAGATTAAGCACCTTTGCGAGGATAGCCCCGTGATTAACGTGGATTCATCGGCCTTGAGTGGCAGGGCTAAAACCTTGGCCGTGTACCAAGGCGACCAAGCCGTGTTGAAAGGCTACGAAGAGTTTATGTTTGATTATTCGAGCCACCAAGCCGTGTTGTCGACTAACAACGAGACTTTTTTGACCGACTTGGCCCAGTACTGCTTGGCAAACCCATCAAGCCCGCTGCAAATTATTGGCCGCTATTACGAGAACGAGACCAATAGCTCCGATTTGTACGATATTCTTGGCACCGCCCGCGCCGCTGCCGTTCGCGACATGCTCCGCAAGGATTATGGCCTCGATAGCTTTAAAATTCTGGTTGATTACGAGTTGTTGCCAACGCCTGCCAACGGTATCAACCCTGTGCCACAGCCGCTGCGCTTTGTACTTGGCGAGAAAGTGTTGCAGGATAGCACCGGCGCCAGCTTGGCCACGGCCTCGTACGAGTTTAAGAACATGACCTTCTCGGACGTGAACTTTGAATCGGGCTCGGCCGTGCTTAAACCCAGCAAGCAATTTGTGGTTTACGCCGACTCGATGGTTCGCTACATGGCCCAAAACCCCAAGCAATCCCTGTTGATTATCGGCCATACCGATAGCGACGGCAAAGATGCCTTGAACATGAAGCTGGGCCTTGACCGGGCCATCAGCACCAAGAAGTATTTTCAACAAAAAGGCGTGAAAAACAAAATCGCCACGCAGTCGGAAGGTAAAAAACAACCGGTTGCTCCCAACGATAATCCCGCCAATAAAGCCCGTAACCGCCGGGTGAACATCCAAGTGGTAGAATAAAATTAGTAGCTCATTTAATTATTATAGTTCATGGATTTCAGTAAGTTTTTCAACGAGATGACCAACGAGTATAGCTTGTTCTTCATCGTATGCATGCTGGTTGCTTTCTTGATTGGCTTCCTCACCGCCTGGTGGGCACGAGGCGTAGTGCTGAGCCGTTTACGCAAGGCATTAAAGATAAGTAACGAGGAAAATTTCCAGTTGAGCCGCGAGAACGAAACCTTGAACGAACGCCACGTGCTACTGTTGGCCGAGCTCAAACGTGCCAAGGATGATGCCGAGGCCCACTCGGTAGCACGCCGCAGGATGGAGCTTGATAAAAATGCTGCCTTTGAAGAGATGCACAGCATGAAAGAGCGGTTCGAGCTTTCTGAAAAAGAAAAGACCTACGCCCTAGAGGAGTTGGCGGCCTTGAAAAACACTTACCTGGATGCCCAGCAACAGTTGGCGGCAGGCTTGGGCTTATCAGAGGATACCCTCGGCAGCTCAAAAGCGGAGATTACACGATTGTCGGGAGAGCTAGCCGCTGCTGAAGCCGAGCTAGCCCGTTTACGCGGTGCCGAAGCCGAGGTTGACTTTGTAGCCAATCCACCACAACTACTCGCCGACGAGTCGGAAGATATCGATGATTTACTACGAGAAGCCAAAGCCTCCATTGAAGCCAAAGGTTTTTACAATGATATGGATGGTGACGGCCTCATCGACGACCTCGAGGTGGTAGAGCAAAATATTGCACAAGATTTATTGTTGGCCCAGGACCTTCCGCAAGCGGAGCCTATGCTTGCAACACCCGATTTTGAACTGAGCGACGAGGATAAGGCCATCATCGATACCGCCCTGCACAACATGCCCATCAGCGTACAACACCTGCTCGACTCGAACGATGACGCCCAGGACGATCTCAATAGCCAGGCCCCCACACGGGAGGGCATCAACAAAGAACAGGCAATCGCCGCGGTAAAAGCATCCTTGGGCAGCAAACTACCTTTGGCCAATGTCGATTTGAAAGACGATCTAAAGAAAATAAACGGTATCGGGCCTTTCATCGAGCGCAAACTGAACGATTTGGGTATCTACACGTTTGAACAGGTGTCGAAATTTGACGAAGAACTCATCGAGCAAATTACCGACGCCATCGAGTTTTTCCCTGGCCGCATTGTTCGCGACAACTGGGTAGAACAAGCTAAAGCATTAATTCAAGCATAAAAAGGGCAATTATTTTACGGTGGAAGGCGCTGCTATCTAGCTGCGACCTTTATTATATTTATATGGCAACGAATCCTCAACAAAACGAAACGAAAGGTTTTCAACTTTGGCTACCACTACTGCTAGGCGGTATGCTTGCATTCGGTTTCTTACTGGGTTATCTGGTAAAATCGCCCCAAATGGGTTTGAGCAATGCCCCGGGTAGCTCTAAAATAGAAGAAGTGCTACGTTTTGTAGAGACACAGTACGTGGATAGCGTTGACCGTGAAATGTTGATCCAAACGGCCATAGATGCCATGCTCGCCAAGCTCGACCCGCATAGTGTGTACATCCCGAGCGAGGATTTGAACAGCATGAACGAGCAGCTGGAAGGCAATTTACAAGGTATTGGTATCAAGTTTACCTTGTTGCGCGACACTATCCTCATCCTGAAGGTTGTTGCTGGTGGACCTGCCGAGGCCGCTGGCCTTAAGGCTGCTGACCGAATCGTTAGTGTCAACGACTCAACCATCGTGGGCGAAGGTCTCAGCAACGAAACGGTGATGAAGTTGCTTCGCGGCGAAACCGGTACAACGGTCTCATTGGGTATCAAACGTGCAGCTAACCCCAAGCTTTTAAACCTCAAGGTTATTCGCGGCGAAATACCCATTTATAGCATCGAGAGTAAATACATGCTCGACGCGACCACGGGTTATATCCACATCGCTAGATTTAGCAATAGAACCTACGAAGAATTTATGTCGGCCCTTGATTCCCTGATTGAGAAGCACAACATGAAAGACTTGGTGATAGACCTCCGCGATAACCCAGGCGGTTACCTCGTGGCTGCCACCCGTATTTTGGACCAGTTGTTCGACAAAAAAGAATTGTTGGTATACACCGAAGGCCGCGCCTCGGGCCGCAAAGAGTATAACTCAAAAGGCCAGTCGTATTATAAAGGCCGTATTGGCCAAATTGTGGTATTGATCAACGAGAACTCTGCATCGGCCAGTGAGATTATGGCTGCAGCCTTGCAAGACCACGACCGGGCCATTTTGGTGGGCCGCCGCACCTTTGGAAAGGGCTTGGTACAAGAGCCTTTCAACCTGTCAGATGGCTCTGCCCTGCGCTTGACCATTGCAAGATATTACACGCCTTCCGGCCGTTCCATCCAGAAACCTTATGTGGAGGGAGAAGACTATGAGTCCGACATGGAAGATCGAATGAAAAGCGGTGAGCTGAAAAGCCGCGACAGCTTGAAAATACAGGATACCACCAAGTATTACACCAGCAACGGCCGTGTTGTGTACGGCGGCGGCGGCGTAATCCCCGATATTTTTATTCCGGTTGATGCCATTATCGACAACTCCTTCTACTTGCACGCAAGGGGCTGGGTTTCAAACTTTAGCTACGATTATTGGGATAGATACAAGCAAACCTTGCTGAAACAGTACCCTGATTATGCCTCGTTCAACAAAAATTTTACCCTTCCACCTGCTGCATATCAATCGTTCGTTGCGTTTGCCAAGTCAAAGCTTGGCGATAAAATCAGCTTTACCGATGCGGATATTGCTGCGGCCAATGCCGAGTTAGCCTTGTACATTAAGGCGGTACTAGCCTCGGCCCTGTACGGCGAGGCCGTGTACGAGCAACTGCTCAACGAGCAGGATGATATGATCAAAACAGCCTTGCGGGTGTTCAAAGACAAAGCTTTCCGCGATAAAGCCATGAAATAATTTTTTTTTTGGGGCTTCCCCCTTCGGGGTCGCTGTCTTCCGGGTGCGCTGTCGCTTAGTGCCTGCGGCACCGCCGCCTTTGGCGGCGCCCTCCAGCCAGCTAAGCCGATGCCCTAGCCCAGCCTTTAACTTAATTGTGTGCCGATTAAACCACAACACATGAAAATCACTGTAGCACAACTCAACTTTCATATTGGTAACTTTGAAGGTAACTTGCAGAAAATGTTGACCGCCGTGGCTCAAGCCAAGGCCGAACAAGCTGATATCATTGTTTTCTCAGAGTTAACCACCACCGGCTACCCACCCCGCGATTTTTTAGAGTTCGCCGATTTTATCCGGCTCAGCGATGAAGTGGTTGCTCGTTTGGCACAAGAAGCCCAAGGTATAGCTATCGTGGTTGGGGCGCCTTCTAAAAACCCTAAGCCAGAAGGAAAAGACCTGTACAACTCGGCTTTTTTCTTGGCCAACGGTGCCATTCAACAAGTGCAACATAAAGCCCTCTTACCCACCTATGATGTATTTGACGAATACCGCTACTTTGAACCAGCTACCGAATTTAAGGTAGTAGAATACAAAGGTTACCGTATCGCGTTGAGCATCTGCGAGGATATTTGGAACGTGGGCAATGAAAACCCACTATACAAGATTTGCCCACTCGACGAGATGATGCCTCAAAAGCCTGACTTTATCCTAAACCTTTCGGCTTCGCCATTTGCCTTTAAGCATGCCGCAGAGCGCATCCGGATAGTACAGGAGAACGTGGCTCGTTATGGCGTACCTATGTTTTACGTAAATCACGTAGGCGCACAAACCGAACTAATTTTCGATGGTGGCTCTATCGTGGCTTCACCCGATGGCAAGATTCACGAAGAATTACCCTACTTTGAAGAATGTGTCAAAAGCTACGACCTTGACCAGGTGTTAAAAGGCGGCCAAGAAAAAGTACAAGACAAAAACAAAATAGCTTTAATCCACGATGCGTTGGTATTAGGCATCCGAGATTACTTCAAAAAGCTAGGGCTGAAAAAAGCGATATTAGGTCTGTCGGGCGGTATTGACTCCGCAGTGGTAACGGTTTTAGCCGCCCGTGCGCTAGGCCCTCAAAATGTTCGAGTATTGCTGATGCCTTCACAGTACTCGAGTAGCCATTCGGTGACCGATGCCAGGAAACTAGCTGAAAACATCAACGTGCAGTATGATGTAGTTGCGATTAAAGATAGTTTTGATACCATACTAGGTGCTTTGGCACCACAGTTTACCGCTACAGAGCCAGAGTTGACAGAAGAGAACATACAAGCACGCATCAGGGCTATTTTCTTGATGGCGATGTCGAATAAATTTGGCCACATTTTGCTCAATACCTCCAACAAAAGCGAGGCTGCCGTTGGTTATGGAACCTTGTACGGCGATATGTGTGGCGGTATATCGGTTATCGGGGACCTCTACAAAACCGAGGTGTACGAACTTGCGGCCTACATCAACAAAGATGCAGAGGTGATACCGCTAAACTCCATCCAAAAACCACCATCGGCCGAATTACGCCCTGGGCAAAAAGATAGTGACTCCCTCCCCGAGTACGATATCCTCGATAAAGTATTGTACGAGTATATTGAAAACCGCCAAGGTCCGAAGGAAATTATCGCCATGGGCTTCGACGAGGCCCTCGTTAACCGAGTACTCAAGATGGTTAACCGCAACGAGTTCAAACGTTATCAAACGCCACCAATTCTTCGTATTTCATACAAAGCATTTGGTATGGGCCGACGTTTGCCTATCGTGGGTAAGTACCTCGGTTAGGCTTATTCCTCAATCCAAGTAAATCGGCCAAAACGCCAAGGGAAACGCAAAAGTACCTTGGCACTATTGGCATTCAAGCTGGTAACGGCTTGTAGGTTTTCCTTCACCGGGTCGATGGTGAAATAAAAGCCATTGGGTTTTCCTGCGCCTGCTTTTTGGTAAGCCTCTTTCAGCACGGAAGGGGTTATATTCGGGAACATCTCCTCGCTGAGGTCGATGGCCTTGTTGCCGTTCATGTAGAAAGCATAATATTGTGCTTTACATTGTGGGGTATTACAATTATAGTTGCAGATGATAAAATAATCGCGTTTAGCGTCTTTGTCGTAAAATACCTTGGCCATGGTAGTCCAGCCATTTTTGTAATCGGCTTCTACAAAGTTTCTTTTTTCATCAACCGTGGTTAAGAACTGGTTGCGCTCAGCCGTGAGCGGTGGTAAAAAACGCTCTGGGATTACGCCGTAAAAGCCAGGGGCATTGCGTTTTTCTGGGGCGGGGATTTCCAAGTTTCGGCTATCTTGATAGTTTGAAGTTTGGCCAGAATCAGCGTTCGCGGTGCTGTCTTCAACCTGTGCATTAGGGTCGCCAGAGGTACAAGCACTAGGGAATAGGGCGAGGCCAGCAAGTGTACTGCAAAAAATGAAGCCCGCAATGCTGTAATTTTTGAAAAAAAATGTAACTTTGAAGTTCATAATAATATTATTTTTGTCGTCTTATACTAATTCTTGTCCGTACAGAGCTTCTGTTGCACAAGTTGTTCTCTAAAAAAACTTAAATCAAATACCATGCAAAAAATTATTACGCTTGGCTTATTCCTTTGCTTCGCTTTGAGCATGAATGCGCAAACTTCAAAAAATGCTTCACTTGAGCAAGTACAAGAAGCCATCCAGATGCTTGAATTAAAGCGCGATGCTGGCGAAATGACCGTTCGTGAATTTGGCAACCGTGTTGACCTTTTGAAAAGGGCGTTTGAACGTGGTAATGCAGATAAAATCTTGAACAAATTCGAGCGCAAAGGCTGGATTGAAGAAACCAGTGCTAGTGTTGCCCAGAAAAAACGCGAGTTGGCCCGTAAACTCAACGAAGGCCAAATTACCGAGGCTCAGTTCCGTACTGAAGCAGCAAAGCTACAAGAAGAAGCTAAAAAAGCAAAAGCTACCGGCTCAAAAGCTGAATAAGCTTAACGACATATTCTTCGCTAAACCATTTCCGTAGTCCCATGTGTGTAAACGCATGGGACTTTTTTTATGCCTCGAAGCCTTGCATCATGCGTTCTAATATATGGAACACCGCCGGGCACCAACGGGCATTCTCTGCATGGAGTTGTAGGTTGTTGTTGAACTCGTAATAATCCGTGTGCGGATATTCACGGCAAGCCTTAGGGCGTTCCTCGTATATGCTACAATAATTGTCTTTACCTAAAAACGGGCAAGGGGTATGCCGCATCACCAGGTCGCCGTCTTCATCGAGGTGTAAATATTGTTGCTCGAACTCGGCTTGGCGCATGCCCAGGTGCTTGGATATTCTAGCGGCATCAGATTTGGTAACGATGGGCGGGATACTACTGCAACAATTGGCACAAGCCAAACAGTCTATTTTTTCAAATACCTCGGCATGGACTATTTGTGCCTGCTCGGCTAAACCACGGCTTTTTTGCCGTTGAAGTTTGGCCAAATACTTTTTGAATACCGCTTTTTGTTGCGGGCCACGTTTGCGCCAGTCTTGTATCAAAAATTCGGTATCCATGGGTAGTCTAATGCGTTAGGCATGCGGAGCGTAGCCGCGACAGCGGCTAGCCCGAAGGGCCGAGCGAACAGCGAGCGCGTAGCACGCCGGCGGCGCTTGCGCCGCAACGCCCAAATTAATTTGCTTATTTTGGTTTTTGGAGACGTTGATTTTCCGAAAAACCTTAGGGTATTCTGCTACAAAAATCGTTTGCCTACCTGCGCGATGATATGTTTGATTTCCTGCTCTTTATGTTTGGGGATGATGAGCAAAACATCTGGCTCGTCGATGACGATGTAATCATCTAAGTCTTTCAGTACCACTAGTTTATCACCTGAACTGCGCACGATGTTGTTGTGGCTGTTGAGGATTAATTGCTCGCCCGACATGATCACGTTGTTGTCGGCATCTTTTTCCACCTCGGCGTGTAAGGATGCCCAGGTACCAAGGTCCGACCAACCGATATCAGCGGGCAGCGTGAACACGTTGTCGGCCTTCTCCATGATGGCATAGTCAATGGAAATATTGGGCGTGTTGGGGTACATCGCGTCGATGAAAGCCTGCTCGGTCGGACAGTTGAGCTCCTGCGTGCTTGTGGCAAACATATCGTGTAGCTCCTGCGCGTGCTTGGCCAAGGCATTGATGACGTGTTGCGTATGCCAGATAAAAATACCGGCGTTCCAGAGGTATTCACCTGAGGCCACGAAGGCTTTGGCTAGCTCAACATTAGGTTTTTCGGTAAATTGTTTGACCGGGAAGATAGGCCCAGCAGCCTCGAAATCGTAGTTGATGTAGCCGTAGCCTGTGTCGGGCCGGGTTGGTTGGATGCCCAAGGTAACCAGAGCGTCGTTTTGTTCGGCGTACTCGAGGGCTTGCTTAATTTTATCCCGGAACACGTCCTCTTTTAGGATGACCTGGTCGGAAGGCGAGACCACAAAGCAGGCATCAGGGTCGAGGCCGTGTAACTTGAAGGCCGTATAGGCAATGCAAGGGGCCGTGTTGTTGCGCGATGGCTCGCAGAGCACTTGCTCCGGGGAGAGTTCGGGCAATTGCTCCAGTACCAAATCTTTATACATGGCATTCGTCACGATGTAAATCCGGTCGGCAGGCACCAGTGGCAAAAAGCGCTCGAAAGTAAGGCGTAGCAATGATTTGCCCACGCCTAGTATGTCGAGGAATTGCTTGGGGCGCGCTTCGCGGCTGCCTGGCCAAAAGCGGCTGCCAACACCGCCGGCCATAATCGCAACGTAATGACTCATAGTAATGTGCTGATTATTGATGTGCTGATGTGCTGATTGGAAAAATCAATGCTGTGAAACCTTGTTTCAAGAGGAAGCTGTGACTCATTAAAAATCCAGTCAACCAATCAATCCATCTAGTAAGAAATTAATCGCTGTATGGTTTCTTTCAACCGGGCCGAGGCCAAGAAGTTCTGTTCTAATGATTTTGCAAAAGGCACCGGTGTGTCTAAGCTGGCACAACGCAATACCGGGGCATCGAGATGTTCGAATAAATGCTCGTTGATGTAGGCCGAAATCTCAGCACCGATACCGCCAATCAAGGTGTCCTCGTGTAATACGAGCACGCGGTTAGTCTTGGCTACAGTTTCTTTGATGGCATCGTAATCGAGCGGCAAGAGCGTACGGAGGTCAAGTACATCGGCCTCTAGGTTGAGTTCTTGCAGGGCTTGTTTGGCCCAGTGTACACCCATACCATAAGTAATGATGCTAAATTGGCTACCAGTTTGGGCCAAGGCAGCCTTACCTATTTCTACGGTGTAATACTCCTCGGGAACTAAGCCCGAGATGGCGCGGTACAAAGCTTTATGCTCGAAGTACATAATCGGGTTAGGGTCCTCAAACGAAGCAGTCAACAAACCTTTCGCATCGTATGGGTTCGATGGATAGACTATTTTTAAGCCTGGCGTGTGGAAGAACCAAGCCTCGTTGCTTTGCGAGTGGAATGGGCCTGCACCAGTACCTGCGCCCGTAGGCATCCGGATAACCACGTCGGCGTTTTGGCCCCAGCGGTAATGAACTTTAGCCAAGTTGTTGACAATTTGGTTAAAGCCCTCGGTCACGAAGTCGGCAAACTGCATTTCCATCATGGCCTTGTAACCCTTGAGGCTCAAGCCCATGGCAGTACCCACGATAGCGCTCTCGCAAAGTGGGGTGTTGCGCACGCGGTCGGCACCAAATTCATCTACAAAACCATCGGTAATTTTGAACACACCACCGTACGGGCCAATATCTTGTCCCATTAGGATTAGGTTAGGGTGTTGGCGCATGGCTAGGCGCATACCATCTGAAATAGCATCTACGAAACGAATTTCCTTGGCGTTTTCAGGTGCGGCAGGGGCTTTTACCTTTTGTACGTAAGGCGCGTAGATGTCTTCTAGTTCTATGGCGGTATGGGCCTCTACTTCGGGTTCGTTGTAGCCGGCTTCAACCGAGTCGTTGATGTACGTTTTGATTTCAGCACGCATGGCCTCGATCATATCGGCGTTTAGCACGCCTTGTTCCACGAGCCAAGCTTCGTAGTTGCTGAGCGGGTCTTTGGTGGCCCAGTAGTCCATCAACTCTTGGGGAACATACTTGGTACCAGAGGCTTCCTCGTGTCCACGCATGCGGAAGGTATCGCAAATCAGGAGTATTGGGCGCGGGTTTTCGCGCATCTCGGCGGTCATGGCTTTAACCTGGTGGTAAACCTCTAGCAAGTTGTTGCCATCGATACGGTAACCTTCCATGCCGTAGCCACGGGCTTTATCCACAAGCGACTCGCACATGAACTGCTCTGTACTAGGGGTCGATAAGCCGTAACCGTTATTTTCTACCACGAACAACACGGGGAGTTTCCAAACGGCAGCTACGTTAAGCGCCTCGTGGAAGTCGCCTTCGCTGGTACCACCCTCGCCGCTAAAGGCTACCGATACACGGCCTTCGTTGCTGAGTTTATGCGCAAGCGCCACGCCATCGGCCAAGGCCAACTGTGGCCCAAGGTGCGAAATCATACCCACGATGTGGTAATCCGGCGCGCCAAAGTGGAACGAGCGTTCACGGCCTTTGCTGAAACCACTCATTTTACCTTGCCACTGTGTGAACAAGTTAAATAAAGGTACTTCGCGGGTGGTAAACACGCCTAGGTTGCGGTGGAGGGTAAACACCATCTCATCGGGCAACAAAGCAGCAGTAACACCTACCGAGATGCCTTCTTGGCCAATGCCCGAGAACCATTTGCTCAAGCGGCCCTGGCGGAGCAGGAGCAACATTTTTTCCTCGATGAGGCGGGGATATAATATCTGGCGGTACAACTTGAGGAGTTGTTCATCGGTATACTCGTACCGTTGGTAGCGCAATACTGGGCTATTTGTGGTCATGGGGCTAGTTTTGTGCCGCAAAAGTACAACAGTGGCGCCGACTTTTTATCAGCCCGGCTTACTTTTGGCGCAATTTAAGTTAAAGCGCAATCCCCTACTTAAGCCCTGCCGCAGTATCTTCGCGATACAATTTAAATGGTATGAACAAGATTGAACATATTGGCATCGCGGTGAAAGACCTCCAGTCGGCCAACAATATCTACGAGCAACTGCTGGGCTTGGCTCCATACAAGCAAGAATTAGTTGAAAGCGAGCATGTGCTTACCTCTTTTTTCCAGGTAGGGCCCAATAAAATCGAACTTCTCGTGGCTACGAACCCCGAGAGTGCCATTGCCAAGTACATCGAAAAACGCGGCGAAGGTATTCACCATATCGCCTTTGACGTGGAAGATATACATGCCGAGATGGAGCGCCTCCGTGGCCTGGGCTTTACCCTGCTCAACGAGCAGCCTAAACGTGGCGCCGATAATAAACTGGTGTGCTTCGTGCACCCCAAGTCGGCCAACGGCGTGTTAATCGAGCTTTGTCAATCAATAGTCGACTAGCCCGTGTTTGATCACATCGAGTGGTATCATTACCTCATTGCCATCTTGGGCGGACTGCTGGCCGGCGTCATCAACACCTTGGCCGGTAATGGCTCTACCCTAACCCTCACCATCTTCATGGAGATGCTGGGCATGCCTGCCGACATGGCCAACGGCACCAACCGTATCGGTATTTTTACCCAAACCAGCGTGGGTGCCTGGGAGTTTTACCGGGCGGGCCGACTGAACCTGCGCGAGAGCATGCCTTACGTCTTGCCGCTGCTGGTAGGCGCCATGCTGGGCGTCGAGGTATCCTTGATGCTCGACCCTGCCGTGCTCAAATCCATCATCGGTTACCTCATGATTTTCCTGCTCTTGGCCGTGTTGGTCAAGCCTGAGCGTTGGCTGCGCGATACCGATCGCTCGCACAAGGTACCTTTATATATAACTATCCCCGTTTTCTTCGCGCTGGGTTTTTACGGCGGTTTCATCCAAATGGGCATGGGCCTCTTCTTCTTGGCGGCCATGGTATTAGGCGCACGGTTCAGCCTCGTAGATGCCAACGCCATCAAGCTCTGGGGCGTCACCTTATTTACCGCTTACGTTTTGTTGCGTTTCATGCTGGCAGGCAAAATCAACTGGTGGTTTGGCGGTATCGTGGCAGTGGGTCAAGGTTACGGCGGCTGGTTGGCGGCGCGTTTTGCCACCCGCATCCCTAATGCTAACGTGTGGATTTACAGGCTTTTAATTCTCATCATGCTCATCGCTATCGCCAAGGTTTTTGGATTGATTTAATTTTGGGCGTGTCCCTGTTGCCTGGGCTCAACAAGTTTCGCCCAAGCAACAGGGTCGCTACGCTACGTAGCTCGCTGTTCGCTCGGCCCGCTGCGCGGTCTGGCCCTTCGGGCCACTACTCCGCATCGCTCACGCATGAACGGCTAGAGTAGCACTTTTTGTTTTGTAAAACAAAAAAATGCCGCACCGCGGCAGGATTTGTCAGCGATGGGTGAGGGAGTGCTGAAGGCACGACCGGAACCCATCGAAATGGGCCGGTAGACATGGAGTCCTGAAGGGACGACATAAACCGAAGATTTCATACTTGTAGTATGGTGCCCTAATCCCTGTAACCTAAAACCTCACACGGCGCTTAAACAAAACAAATCCAAAGACCGGGTTAAATAATCCATGTGGATGTTTTTTTTTACGCAGTATTATACTGTAAGTGAATAAAGTGTATCTTTGCAGCGTCGTTTGGAAAGGGTAGCTCGAAAGGCTTAATTTCTAAGGATTTAGCCCCAAAAGGCAGCCAAAAATACCTTTTGCAAAGCAACCCAAACGGCAAAGAAAAATTGAGTAGACGCAGTTGCGGCAAAATTTAATTTTTCGATTTCGCTTTAAACAAATCAGTTTTCTGACCAGATAATTTTCAACGCAATTTATTTCGCAATATCATGACGAAAAACATTGGCCACATCAAGCAAATCATTGGCGCCGTAGTTGACGTAAGCTTCTCAGCCGAAGGTTCAAAACTCCCACAAATTTACAACGCATTGACCGTTGATCGCGGTAATGGCGAATCACTTATCCTGGAGGTTCAACGCCACTTGGGTGAAGACGCTGTACGTTGTATCGCCATGGACTCTACCGAGGGTTTGACCCGCGGCATGGAAGTGGTTGACATGAACGAAACCATCACGGTTCCTGCCAACGATGCGATTAAAGGCCGTCTGCTCAACGTTATCGGTGATGCTATCGACGGTATGTCTCCAATTTCGAAAGAAACTGGTAAACTCTCTATCCACCGTAAGCCACCACGTTTCGAAGACCTTTCTACTAAAGCGGAAGTTCTTTTTACCGGTATCAAAGTTATCGACTTGATTGCCCCTTACCTTAAAGGTGGTAAAATCGGTCTTTTCGGTGGTGCTGGTGTAGGCAAGACGGTATTGATCATGGAGTTGATCAACAACATCGCCAAAGCTTATGAAGGTATCTCTGTTTTCGCCGGTGTAGGTGAGCGTACCCGTGAAGGCAATGACCTCCTCCGCGAGATGATTGAATCTAACGTAGTTAAATACGGCGAGGCTTTCAAACACTCTATGGAAGAAGGCGGCTGGGACTTGTCGAAAGTTGACAAACAAGCCCTTGCTCAATCTCAAGCTACCTTGGTGTTCGGTCAGATGAACGAACCTCCTGGAGCCCGTGCCCGTGTAGCCTTGACTGGTTTGACCATTGCTGAATACTTCCGCGACGGTGATCCAAACGATCCAACAGGTGGCCGCGATATCCTTTTCTTCATCGACAACATCTTCCGCTTTACACAAGCAGGTGCCGAAGTATCAGCCCTCTTGGGCCGTATGCCTTCAGCGGTAGGTTACCAACCAACCCTCGCTACCGAGATGGGCTTGATGCAAGAACGTATTACCTCTACTAAACGTGGTTCTATTACCTCTGTTCAGGCGGTTTACGTACCTGCGGATGACTTGACTGACCCTGCGCCAGCTACAACTTTCGCCCACTTGGATGCTACCACGGTATTGAACCGTAAATTAGCAGCCCTCGGTATCTACCCTGCGGTAGACCCACTCGACTCTACTTCTCGTATCTTGAACCCAGCTATCATCGGTGAGCACCACTACAACACGGCTCAACGCGTTATGGGTATCTTGCAACGCTACAAAGAGCTTCAAGATATCATCGCCATCTTGGGTATGGAAGAACTTTCAGAAGAAGATAAATTAATCGTACACCGTGCCCGTCGTGTACAACGTTTCCTTTCTCAGCCTTTCCACGTGGCCGAGCAGTTCACCGGTATCCCAGGCCAATACGTTCCAATCGAGAAAACCATCGAAGGTTTCAACATGATTATGGACGGTGAGGTAGACAAATACCCTGAAGCAGCTTTCAACCTTGTTGGTACTATCGAGCAAGCTATCGAAAAAGGCGAGAAATTGTTGAAAGAATCGTAATAATTAGTCAATATTGGCCCACTGGCAGAAAGCTAGTCTCTAGCTTTCTGCCGGCCTAGCCATAAACTATACCTGATGAATATTTCAGTTTTAACTCCCGACCGTTCTGTTTTCACCGGCGAAATCTCTTCGGTAAAAGTTCCTGGAACCAAAGGCTCTTTCGAGGTGCTGAAAAACCACGCACCTATCGTTTCTTCCTTGGCTGCTGGCGAGGTTCGCCTTATCCTCAGCTCTGGCGAACGTATGACCTTTACCATCAGCGCTGGCTTTATCGAGGTGCTCAATAACCAAGTATCATTATTGGTTCAAGGTTATAGCGCTAAAGCGTAAATCCATCATGGCTTGTCTCTAGTAGTCAAGCATGAGTAATTGAAAATCCCCTTTGTGTGAAAACGCAAAGGGGATTTTGCGTTGTATGCAATGCTGCAATGACTTGAACAAACTAAAAAAATATCAAACACAGTTGCTCAAGCTGGCACGTTTACGTAAATTTGACCATCTTTTAATTGAAAACTTCAATAATATGCCCATCTACATCGAACTTGAAGACGTTGAAACCGATTACCTCTACAACAAAGGGATACAAAAGGGTATCCAACAGGGTGTAGAAAAAGGTAAAGAAGAAGGCAAGGAAGAAGGTAAAGAAGAAGGAGCTCTCCTAGCACTTAAAATAATTGACCTCCATAAAAAAGGCCTTGACCTTAAAGCCATAGCACAATCCTTAGGCATTGATCAATCGAAGGTAGAGGCCGTAATCAAAGAGGCTAAAGCGATGGATTTACTTTAAATCTGTAATCTACTTGGCCTCGATACCGTGGCGGTACATAAACTGCTGGATTTGCTCTTTTTTGATGGCCGCCGCAATAAGCTCTGGAAATAAATCAGGGGTGCAGGCAAATGCTGGTATATCAAGCTCTGCGAATTTACTGGCCATGCGGTGGTCGTACATTGGGGCTCCACCATCGCTGAGCGAAAGTAGCGTGATGATTTGCACGCCAGAGGCTTTTAGACTAGCCATGCGGCGCAATAAGGCTTGCTCGTTGCCCCCTTCATAAAGGTCGGTGATAAGCACGAGGATAGTGTCGGTAGGGCGTTTAACCAGCGTTTCACAATAAGCAATGGCCTTGTTGATGTCTGTTCCGCCGCCCAGTTGTGTGCCGAAAAGCAGCTCTACAGGGTCTTGGAGGTCCTTGGTCAGGTCAACCACGGCGGTGTCGAACACCACCATGTGCGTGCGCACCGCCCGGATGGAAGCCATGACCGCCCCCAAGATGCTGGAATACACCACCGAGCTGGCCATAGAACCACTCTGGTCTACGCATAAGATGATGTCGCGCAGGCTTTGGCCCTTGCGCCCGTGACCAATTAATTCGTGCGGTATAATAGTCTGGTACGCTGCCTGGTAATGCTTTAAATTGCGGCGTATGGTGAGGTTCCAGTTGATATCAGCGTGCTTGGGCCTGCGGTTACGTACCGAGCGACTGAGTGCGCCCTGGATGGCCTCGCGCATAGGGTTTTGTAGTTTTTTTTCTACTTGCTCCACCACTTTGCGCACCACGATACGGGCGGTTTCACGGGTTTTGCCCGGTATGACACGGTTGAGCTGCACGAGGGTGCTCACGAGGTTTACATCTGGTTCAAGATTGCCCAAGATTTCAGGCTCTAGCAGCAATTGCTTGAGGTTGAGCCGTTCCATGGCATCTTTCATCATGATTTGCACCACCGAACTAGGGAAATAGGTGCGGATATCGCCCAGCCAGCGGTTTACCTTGGGGCTCGATTTGCCCAGGCCCGCTTTGGGCTGTGCATCATCGGCATCGTACAGCTCGCCGAGTGTTTGGTCGAGCTGGGCCATATCCCCCGTGAGATCTGTTTCATTCTCGGGGTCAGCGGGTGCACCTAGCACGAGGCGCCATTTTATTTCGCGTTCAGTGGTCATGGTTGGAATAGTTTGTGTGTGTTTTTGCGCCTCCCCCCGGCGCTCTGCGCCGACCCCCTCCACTGCACTGACGCTGCGCGTCCGTTGATAGCGGGGGTTGGGCCGAGCTTCGCTCGACCGGGTTACGGTACGGCTACCGTTCCGTGGCGATTCCTGTGTCGTACATATCTAAACGGCTTGCCGCCACGGGTTTCCTGTTGTTACACTGAACCCCGGGTTACCCTTCGCTTACCCGCGGCTACCGATATGGCCTGCCCTTTGGGCAGGGAAGGTGAAAAATGTGTCCTAATCGTAGCCTTTTCAAGGAGGGGGGGTATAAAACCTGAAAAAAATAAAGTGCAATGCTCTTGCGCCAGGTGCCCGGCGGGCAGCGCCGTAGGCGCTGGTGCGTAGCACCGACCGTCTAGGGAGCCCAGAGGGGACCGACGGCGCACAGCGCCGGGGCGCCCAAAAAAGAATAAAGGATGAAAGGAGAAAATGAATAAACGACCGTTGATTTTAATCCACCAAAAATACTAATTCCTCTTTGTTCAGCAACATTTTTTGGTCTTGGCCAATAATGTCATCCGCAAGTTTTTGCTTGCGTTCTTGCAGCTTCAAGATTTTCTCTTCAATGGTATCCTGTGCGATAAACTTGATGGCCATCACCTTGTCCTCGCGGCCAATACGGTGTGCCCGGCTGATGGCTTGTTCTTCCACGGCAGGGTTCCACCAGGGGTCGGCGATGATAACGTAATCGGCAGATGGCAGGTTAAGCCCTGTACCGCCAGCTTTGATGGAGATGAGGAAAAACGGCACGTCGGGGTTGTTCTGGAACAAATCCACGGCCTTGGTCCTGGCCGCCCCTGCGGTCTCGCCCGTGAGCCAAGCATAGGGGATGTTTTGGGCTTCGAGCCAGGTTTTGTACAGCTCTAGGTGCTTAACGAACGACGAGAACAACAGCGCCTTGTTGCCGCTTTGCTTGATTTGCAGCAAGTGGTTGGTTATATCGTCGAACTTACCTGAAACGTTGACATTTTCCTCGCCAATCAGTTGTGGGTGGTTGGCTATTTGGCGTAGGCGCAGCAGCGCGTTAACCACGTGCATCCTTGATTTTGAGTCGCTTTCTTTGTAGCTTTCGAGGATGTAATTTCTGATTGACGACTTCTCACGCTCGTATAATTTGCGTTGTTCGTCTGGCATCTCAGTGTAGAAAACTTGTCGGCTCAGCTCGGGCAAGTCTTTCGCCACGGCCTCCTTGGTTCTACGCAGGATATACGGCGATACCATGCGGCGCAGTTCCTCGCGTTTCTCGGGCTCGTCTTGTTTTTCAATAGGCGCGATGAAGTGCTTCTTGAAGAAATTGAAGTTGCCCAGCAGCTCGGGATTAATGAACTGCATTTGCGCCCAAAGGTCCGAGAGGGCGTTTTCAATCGGCGTGCCTGTTAATGTTATGCGGTTGTCCGAGGGTATGGCGTTTACGGCGGTAAACAGCTTCGAGTCTTTATTTTTAATCTGTTGGCTTTCATCCAGGATGATGTAATGCCACTCTATTTGGCTCAAAACGCTCAGGTCGCGCAGGGCAGTTTGGTAGGTGGTCAGCACCACATCGAAACCCTTGATGGCCAGCACGCTCTTGTTGCGTTGTTGACCGGTGTGTTGGTAAACGCTCAAGGCTGGGGCGAATTTATATAACTCGCGCTTCCAGTTGAACACCAGCGAGGCGGGCAGGATAATCAGCACGTTGAGCGGTGGAAAGCCATCGCGACTTTCTACAAACTGTTGGAACAGGTCGCCTTGTTTGGCGGCCACTTCAAATGATAGTCCGGCGTAATCCACCTTGCGTTGCGCGCGAGCGTGCATGAGCAGCGTGATGGTTTGCAGGGTTTTACCCAGGCCCATGTCGTCGGCCAGGCAGCCGCCCAGTTTGTTGCGTTTCAGGTTAAGCATCCAGCGCACGCCTTCTACCTGGTAGGGGCGTAGCTCGGCTTGCAGGCCTTCGGGTTGCACGTAAGGACTTTGGTCGTCGGCTTCAATCAAATCTTCTTCATCGCCTAGGCCCAGGTGTTCAATGAGTTTGAACTGCGAGCGGGCCAGACGTACTGACTCCTTGTGCGTTTTAGCCCATTGGAATAGCGAGCTGTACTCGGCCATCCACTCGTCGGGGATAATGAAGTAGCTATCATCGGGGAGTTTGTAGTAGGGGTCGTTGTCGCGGATATTGCGGGCCAGTTTATGGAAAGGGAACACGAACTCGCCAACCGCTACATCGCCGTGGATATCAAACCAATCGTTGTCTTTGGTGAGGCTGAGTTGCAGCGTGGGCACTACCAGCCTGATGGTTTTATCGGCAAACATGGTTTCGGCCAATTCAAAGCCACCGTTCTGCAAGAGCTGTTTATGCTTCACCAGCCAGGAAATCAGGGCCGAAGCGCTAGTTTTATCTTCCAGCACAAAAAGGCCGTCTTCTTCCTGTAAGCCTAAAACCGTGAGGGTATCTAGCCAATGTTTTTCGGCTTTAAAGTCGCGGATGTAACGCTTGATGGTTACTTCCTCGTTAAAGTACAAGCGGGTGCGTTGCGGATTTTTATCGTTAAACGCAAACGACTCTAGATCGTAATGCAGGGCAGCTTGAATACCTACCCGACCTTGCAGCACGTTTTCAGATAATTTGAGCGTGCATTTATCGGGTTTATTGAGCTCGAGGATTTCAAAGCCATCGGCCTCGATGGAGGCACGGGCGGCTACCCGCAGGATAAACTTGCGGAAGTAATCGTTCACAAAACGGTTGGGGATATTCACCTCATCGCGTTGGATGAAGGGCTTGATCATGTTGCCGTTAATATCGGGAATGTGGAACAACTGGCGGTCGATGACAATCCAAGCGGGGGTATTACACAGCACCACGGCATCCTTATCGCGGATGGTGAGCGGTTTGCCCTTGGCTGTAAAGCTTAGGCGGTAATTGATACCATCGGGCGTACGGTTAAAATACAAGGCGGGTTCCGGCTCGGGGTTACCTGTTTGGATGCGCGACTCCTCGATGAAACTCCGGCGTTGCATCCCATAACCGAGGGGCAGGCCGTCGCGTTGAATAATACTCAAGAACTGGTTGATGCGTTTTTCGGCGTAGGCCACCACGGTAGCTTTGATGGTATCATCCTCCACCAGTTTTTCAAGCGATTTGAGGCGTTTCGAGCCTTTTTTGTTGAATTTTTCCACCAGCACATCCTCTTGAAATTCATCCACGATCCCGAGGAGCGTGTTGAGGTCGTCGGTAATCTCAAACCCAAGGCTCTTGGCGGTATGTTTGAACACCTTTTGCACGGTGTAGAGCAAACGGCCGTCGTTGTCGTGAGTAGTGTAAGCCTCGGGTACAAAACCTAGGATGGGATGCGGAACGAGATTGTAAATGATGATTAACTGATCGAGAGACATGTTTTGTTGGTTGGCCTGTTGAGCGCTTGAGCTTTGTTTGGGTTATCGCGCGCTGTAAAAGCGCGCTGTTGCTTGGTTTGCGAAAAGCCTATCAAAACGTGGAAGTGTAGCGACAGGCCAATTTGCAAAAGCGGGCAAACGGCAAAGATACGAACTTTCAGTTAACTATGAGTTATGAACTATGAACGATGAATTTGTTGGGCTGGGTTTGTTTTTAAAACCAACTTTTAGCCATGTTTACCTAAATTTAGCTTTTAGCCCAAAAAGCAAAAAATCAAATCGTCAAAAAAAGCAAAACAAAAGTCATTTTATCAATTGCTCTTTTTATCATTTGTTCTTTTGGGGCCTCCCCTCGCGTTGCTCGGGGCGCTACGCTACGGCGCTCGCTGACGCTCGGCCCCCTGCGGGTCTGGCGCTACGCGCCACGCCTTCGCATCGCTAGGCCGGGTCCGTTTACTGGCTTGCCTAAACTTGGGCGATTATGAGGGATGTCACTATCTCTTCGCAGGCTGAGGGTGTAATAGTTTCCTCCTCCTGCGCTAGGCCAATGCCATTAAGCGTTAATCAGTATATGACAAAAAAAAGTAGGT
>CAZDVQ010000004.1:0-150063 GCA_964508975.1 uncultured Saprospiraceae bacterium | reverse complement strand
TACCAAAAGGGGCTGCCCTACGGGCAGCATCAAAAGATGTGTCCTAATCGTAGCCTTTGCATGAAGGGGGAGTCCAGGTCGTGTTTATATCATTGATAATCAATTAAATACAAAATAAGCTAAATTCCCCTCCATGCAAAGGAGGGGTGGATGCAAGCGGAATGCAACGCGTGTAGCACAGCAGACAGGGTGGTAAAAAAATGCGCAAGCATTAACCTAGAACCAATCAATCCTGCTTCGGCGCGGCCTTTTTAGGATGTACAAAACTATACGTCTTATGGATATTCACAACGCTAACGATACGCAACACATGCCTCGTCTCCCGCCGCCTGTAAAGGGGGCGCTGCGTTAGCGATGTGCAGCGGTGGCGCAACGCGCCAGACCGAGCCGCCCTTTGAGATATTTCCTGAAACGTCTCCCGCCGCAATAAAGGGCGGCGAAGGGCCGAGCGACAGCGAGCCGCGCAACGTAGCGGCGGCCGTAGGCCGCAACGCCCGAATCTATGAACAATGAACGATGAACGATGAACAATGAACAATGAACGATGGAAAATGAACAATGAATATCATACCTTTACCATGTATTTCAAGGCAAAAGAGGTAACGATTCCCTAATAACTAATAACTAATCCCTAATAACTAAAACCTAGCCCCTGGCCATGTCTGAACAAAAAGCCGAGTACTTTTATCGTTTTAGCCAACGGATCCATGAGTCGGATTTGCCGCTGGCCAGCAAGTACCAGCAATTGTTCGACTGGATGAGCAAGCTATTCCTACAAGTTACCCTCAACGAGAAGCTGAATTTTACCACCATGTTCGCACGAATCGCGTACGCTTGCCACCGCGAGAAGGTAAGCCGTGAGGTGCAAATACAAGTACACCATTTCAGGAAACGCTTCTTTGATGTTCAGTTCAAAAATCAAAGCTTACAAGATATTGACTACGACCGTGGTTTTTTGGCCTTTAACCATATTATCCAGGCCTTGCTCCACGAGGATATCCCCGTTGGTATACAAGTGCAACTCCCCAACCCGAATATTTTCGACAACACGGGTTATGTGCTTAGCAACAAGCTTGAGCTAACGCGTGTGTATACGCTGCATGTGGACCGGCAGCAACGCCTTATCCGTGCCCAGGATGAATCGAGGGTGGATGGCGAAATATTCATCCGATTTGCCCAAACCGGCCTCAACGAGGTATTTGATGATACCATCGAACGCTTGGTCAACGTGTACCAGCACCAGGCCGTGCTAAACCTCATCGACGTGGATATCGACGCGGAAGGTATTTACCACCCCCGTGTGATGGTGCTCGAGCCGGATTACTTGATGGACATTAGCGCCATTGCCGAGAACCACCAGCACAGTATGCCGAGTTCGGTGAACTATGTGCTGAAAAAATTCCTGCCTTTTGAAAGCACCAAGGCGATTATGGTGGGGAACATCGCCAACTTTATCCTCGATGAACTGATGCACGACATCGAGCGCAGGTATGAGGATATCTTTCCGCAGGTGTTTAAAATGAGCCCTATCGCGTTCGCCCTCATGGACGACGGCGAGGTGATGGATATTTACCGCACTTGTGGCGTGCATTACAGCAGGTTGAAAAAGGTATTGCTCTTGGATTTCCCAAGCCGTGAAATCAAGGTAGAGAACTGCTCGCTTGAGCCATCGTTTTATGCCGAACGGTATGGAATCCAAGGGCGTTTGGACGTATGGTACAAGAACCCCGACTCGCCGAAGTCGGCCATCGTAGAATTAAAAAGTGGCAAGATATTTAACCCCAATAAATTTGGCCTCAACAATAACCACTACACCCAGACACTGCTGTACGACTTGCTGGTGCGCTCGGTTTTTGGCCAAGGGGTTGACCCATCAACGCATATCCTTTACTCCTCGGCTGATTTTGACCAACTGAAATACGCTCCACCGCTAGAGATGCAGCAAATGGAGGCGATACAGGTTCGGAATCAATTGGTTAGTGCTGATTACCAGCTGGCCCAAATGGACCAAGAGGGCCTGGATGCTTATACCTTTTTAGATAGTATTAGGCCGGGGAACTATCCTCGTGCTGGTAAGTTTCAAGTCCGCGACCTAGGTTTATTTGCCGATACCATGATGAAAGCCACCAGCTTGGAACGCAAATATTTTATGGCGTTTACAGCCTTCATCGCGCGGGAACACCTGCTGGCTAAAACTGGAGAAAGTGCAACAGATGTACGCGGCGGCCTAGCAGATTTGTGGCTCAAAGCCAAACAAACCAAACTGGAAGATTACGAGTTGATTACTGGCTTGACCCTGGTTAACAACGAGGCAGGGCATGAAAACCCTCGGCTGTTTTTTAAACGGACCGATGAAGCCAGCAGCCTGGCTAACTTCCGGGAAGGGGATATTGCCATCCTTTACCCCCAAACCAACGAGGCTGACACCGTGCTGCATAACCAGATTTTCAAAGGCACCATAGAACAACTGAGCCAAGATACCTTGGTATTTAAACTAAGGAGCAGGCAATTCAACCTAGCGCTATTTGACCAAGCCATCAGTTGGAGCATGGAACACGACATGATGGAGCACGGCTACAACGCTCAATACAAAGGCCTTTTTGCATTTTTGGGTGCCGATCCAGCAGCTAAACGCTTGCTCTTGGGGCTAGATGTACCTAAACAGTCGAAAACACTGAGTTTTGATTTTAAAGCGTATACGCCATACGTTAGTGAAGAGCAACAGCGCATACTCAACAAAGCCATCGCTGCCGAGGATTACTTCTTGTTGGTTGGCCCTCCTGGTACTGGCAAGACAAAGTACATGTTGGCCAACTTTGTACGCTACATTTTAGAGCAAACGCAAGAGCAAATTTTACTGCTTTCGTATACAAATCGGGCCGTTGACGAGATTTGCGATGCCATCCACGATTTTGCCGAGGGGCAGTATATAAGGATTGGCTCAGAATCCTCTACCGATAGCCGCTTTACCAACACCCTGTTTAACAAGCGTTTAGAACAAATAGGCAAACGCAAGGACTTGAAGCAACTGATTGACCAGACTAGGGTGTTCGTCACCACCGTATCGTCGATGCAAGGCCGTTTAGACTTGTTGCAGCTCAAGCAATTTGACCGAGTACTCATTGATGAAGCCTCGCAGATATTAGAGCCGATGCTAGTGGGTTTATTACCACACTTTAAACGTTTCGTGTTGATTGGCGACCACAAGCAACTCCCCGCAGTAGTACAACAGAATAGCCAAAAGTCGAAAATACACGACGAAGCATTGAATGCCATAGGCCTGACTGACCGGAGAAACTCCTTGTTTGAACGCTTGTACAACCGTGCAGTGCGTGAAGGCTGGACTTGGGCCTACGACATGCTAACCCGCCAAGGCCGTATGCATACCGATATCATGGCTTACCCCAACGCTGCATTTTACGAGGGTAACTTACGCTTGATTACAGATGCCGAAGATGGATGGCAGCGTTACCCCCTGGCACTTGACAACCCCAGGCCCGAGGATGTTCGGATGCAGGAGCTGTGTACTCAAAGGCTACTGTTTATACCTACTCCTGCCGACGAGCTAGGCAACCACAAGACGAACATACATGAAGCACAACTTTGTGCTGAACTGGCCTTGATGTTCAAGGAGATTTACACCCACAATAACGAGCATTTTAACCCAGAATCTATCGGAATCATTACGCCGTACCGGGCGCAAATTGCTAGTATCAGGAAAGCCTTGAACCATCTGGTGCCCGAGTTGGAGCAGTGTACTGTTGATACCGTAGAGCGGTATCAAGGCGGGGCTAGAGATATTATCATCATAAGCTTGTGTCTCAACAATATCAAGCAATTGGATAGTTTAGTATCACTTTCTGACGATGGTAAGGTTGACCGCAAATTAAATGTGGCGATGACAAGGGCTCGTCAACACCTTATAATACTAGGGAATCCAGAAATCATGTCACAGAGTGACATCTATAAATCACTTTTGGCTTTTATATATCAAAACTAAATGTTTATTTTGCGCTTATTCCTGATGCATAAAAGCTTAAATGGACATGATTCCATGTTGCGCTTTATGTTTTCAGTGTAATCCCCGCTCTACTTTACAAGCCACAAGACCCCCTACTATGGCAGTATTGCCGACAAAAAAAGCTGTGTTTTGGACAGTTGCACTCGTTGTTACCCTCGCTGCGCTTAATGCGTACTTGGTATATGACCGTGTAACACACCATAAAGCAGTAAAGGAAGTAGTGAAACAGGATGATTACCAAGCGGCCAGGGCACAGCTAGATACAGCGTTTAACGAGGCTATGGCCGAATTACGCCGCTTTAGGGAGCAAAATAAAAACCTAGATGCTATTATTAGAGCCCAGGAAGAAGAATTAACCAAGCGCAAGCAACGTATAGAAACATTGCTGCAAGACGCCACCAAACACGAGTTAACCGCTTTTAACCTAGAGCAAGCCAAAGCTGAGATTATCGCTATGCGCACGGTCAACGATAGGTACTTGACGGAAATAAAGAGTTTGCAGGTTGATAAGGATGTATTGGTTACCAGTAAAGCGGACATGGGCCGTGAAGTTGAAGCATTATCGCGCAACCTAAGTGAGGTAAGTGCTGAAAAACAAGACATTGCCAAGCAGAAAGAGAAACTCGAAAAAGATGTCACACAATTAGAGGCTGTAGTGCGAAAAGTATCTGCCCTCAAAGCGAACAACATCAAAGTTACGGGTATTAAAACCAAAGCCAATGGCCAAGAGCGGGAAATTTTGAATGCCAATAAAGCTGATAAACTCAAGGTTTGCTTCGATATTGAATTGAATGATGCAACCAACGCTGGATTAGAAACCTTTTATATCCGTATTCTAGACCCTACTGGCAACACGATGGCCTTCGACAACCTGGGTGCTGGCACCCTGACCGATTTAGCCTCTCAAACTCAAGTGCGCTATACCTTCTCTAAAGATTTTACCTACGACAAAAACACTAAGAATATATGTGTTTATTGGCATTCGGGCCTTTCTTACCAAGTTGGCTATTACCAAGTTGAACTATACAACAAGGGCTATTTAGCCGGCAAAGGAAGGTTTGTGTTACATTAGAGATAGGAGATAGGAGTGAGGAACTTTTTGCCTAATACAGCAAAGCCCCAGCTCAAACTACAAAAGAGGAGTGCTATAGACTCTTGCGTTTAAGCTAGGGCTCTGATAAACTTAATTTCTAGAAGCAAGCCGTAGTCCTGTATGAATCACCTTCGATACTCAAATCGTGATCGATAGTGAAGTTGAATTTTTTACCGTCTTTTTTGCGGGTGTACTCGGCATAGTCCCAGTTACCTGAATGGCTAAGTTTATAGCTACCGTTTACTTTACCGTCCACGATTTCATCGTAAAATAGTTCAATGGTAGGATGTGCACCACCCTCGATGTAGTTTTCGTTGGTTTTGATCAGTTTCATGTCCTGTGTCTGACCTTTGTACTTTACGCTGATGGCATTACCTCCAGCATCATAGGAGATTGACATAGCCATTTTGCCCTCGTCTTGCTTGTAGCAGATGTAATAATCAACTGGCCCTACCTGAGCAGTGCTCTCCTCTTCTGCTGCTGAGCTTTCGGTAGCGGCACCTTCAGCAGCGTCAGGGCTAGGAGCGTCTTCCGTTGTAGTTTCGGTTGTTGGGGTGGTTTGGTCTTGTGGTGTTTCGCTGCCAGTACAAGCCTGAACAAGCATGCCGCAAAGCAGCAACAAGATAAATAGAACACTGTTTTTCATTGCAATTATAATTAGGGTTAAGAATTGGGTAAGCGTGTACAAATAACGTCGCGTGAGCAGCCCGGAGCGGGGCCGCATTGCGGCCAGTGCCGCCAGGCACCGAGCGTTTAGCGAGCGCGAAGGGGTGCGACGGCGCAGCCGGCACGCCCAAATAAAGTTAAAAATTAAAAGTTAATAGTTTAGAGTGTATAGACGCTATCAACTACCAACGATCAACTATCAACTCCGTACTAACTAATACAGCTCATCCAGGCGCATGGCCAAGTACTTGCGAATGCCTAGCCAAGTGCTACCGATGGAAATCAGCACACCAGCAACGAACATAAATAGCACTAATACAGCGAGTTGTGTACCCATGCCCTGCATATTTGACTCAACGCCCAGGAAGCTGACAAACGTGATGTATAAGAGTATAGATGCGATGGCTGCACTGATAATGCCTTGCCAAAAAGCACGGCGCAGATAAGGGCGCATGATAAACGAACGGCGGGCACCCACCAATTCCATGGTTTTAATGATCATGCGATCGGCGTATAAGGAAAGTCGTAAAGCATTGTCTATCAGTATATAAGCAATCAACAGCAAGCCTAGTCCAATGAACAGCAACACTCGGGTAAAGGTTTTTACATTACCGATTACCTTCTCGGCGGGTAGCCGAGGGAAGAACACATCGCGTACCCCGGCAATCGTCTTGACGTCAGATTCGATAAAATCAAGTTGGGTGGCCGTGTTTCCTTCATCGAGGAAAGCTTTGCGCACGGCAAATTCATAGCTGTTGAAAAAGGGATTTTCGGGCAATACACTTAGGTCAAAACCCTCATCCGTCATAATCTCGGCCGCATTCTCCTTGCTTATAAACTTGATAGAGGCTGGCTCAACATAAGGTTTAGCAGCCAACTGCTCGGCAAGCTGTGCTGCATTAGCCGTTGAGTCGTCCAGCATTTCAACTTGGAACACGATGCGCTCGTGCAACATACCAGCTACCTTCCCGGCAAAAAGCGAGAAAAAAATAAACAAACCCAAGGGGAACAACACCAACGCAATGCTTACGGTAGCATATACATAACTGGGTTTTCGCTTTCTATTTCTGGTTGACACGCCGATATTATTGAATGATTTGCAAAATTACGGTATTTTACACAAAATAAATGGTCTGTTTTTTGTAAAAGGGCTATTTTTGAGCTCGCAAGCACCACATTTATGAAAAACATCCAAGCCTTTCTGTTATTAGCGAGTACATGCTACACCCTGCATGTCGACGCCCAAATACGTTTGGTCAACCCTTCGTTTGAAGGCGAAGCACAAGATGCCGTGGTACCAAATGGCTGGGATGCTTGTGGAGCCCAGACGACCCCCGACGTGCTGCCTGGTTTCTGGGGCGTTTACACGCGCCCGCAAGAAGGGAATACCTACATGGGGTTAATCACCCGCGAAGATGGCACCTGGGAGATGGTTGGCCAGAAGCTCAATGGCACCTTACAAAAGAAAGAATGCTACCATATGAGCATGGCTTTATCTATGTCGCCATCATATTCAGGCTACAACAACCCTATCCGCATCCGTGTTTGGGGCGGCAGGGGTACTTGTGAAAAACTTGAATTATTGGCTACTTCGCCAACCATTGACCACAAAGATTGGCGCAGCTACGATTTTTATTGTTTCCCCGAGAACAATATCACTTACATCATCATCGAGGCTTATTACAAAGAAGGCATAGGCATGCCATACCGTGGCAATATCTTGGTCGATAATATCTCGGCTATCAATCGTTGCGCACGGGTTGAGCTTAGCCCTGCTTGTCCGCCCGATACTTATTAATAATTGCCTAATTACCAGCCAGAAAAGGCCTTGTTGAATATCTGGTCTAGGATGTTGTCAAAGGCTTCTTGGTTCAGAGCATCTTGTATATCCACAAAATTTTGCTCCGTCCCGAAAGTGAGCTGGTACTTGAAGTCTTGATCCCAGTTTTTACCTTCTTGCTTATTGTTTTGGTACTTCACGTACACCACAACATCAAGCTGTTGGAGGGCCGTTGTGATACCGGGCTGGGCCGCTGCGGCTGTGGTACGGTACTCCTTGATATAACCAGTAATGACAATATCCCCGTTGGAGGGTTCATTAGACAATCGGGTAGAGTTCCGGAATTTATCCCGCACCTTGTCGGTAAATTCGCGGTTTATCCCCACTGGTGCCGAACTCGATTTGTTCTCGAAGGGCACCACGCTAAAGGTCTTCAGCACGTCGTAGTCGATGGCCGTAGATTTAAACGAGTAGCAGGATTGAAGCAGCAAAAAGCCCATCAAAACGCCATAAACGCTATTTTTCATCTTTCAGTATTTTTTCAATGTTGGCAATCAAAGCCTGGCCGGGGGCATCAAATCGACTTAGTTTGTCTTCGCCCAATTTCGACATGAGCAGGAACGAGAAGTTATCCGCCATAATCTCATCTGGGTGAATGATATAATCGGTATTCTGGGTAATCTGAGCCCTAAAGTTAAGCAGTTTTTGCTCGTCCAATATCAGGTCTTGCACGTCCATCTTCCCAGCACGGAGCGGTAAAAAGCCAAATTCCAGGTACTGGAAAAAAGCCATATCGTCGGTGTATTCTGCTTGTTTAGAGAAGATTACAGGAATAACGTCTACCGTATCCGTAGGGCTCAGGGCCACCTTAATGGCATAGCCCACATCAACGCCGTCAGGGTTGTGTAGTTGCCTAGCCTTCAGTGCCGGGGCGAGTTGTGGCGCTTCGTTCAACTTTTTAAATCCTACCGTGGCGTACAGTTGATAGCGCAATTCAGGATTATACCGCGACAAAACGTGGAAAATTTCATGTAACATGGTAGCTTTAAAGCTACGATCCATGCGTTTCAGGGCACCTTCTGGCACCATGATACAGTTTTCGCGGGTGTAATAAACCCCAGGGCCGTAATGCTCGCCGCTAATTTTAACCATCACAATTTCAGGAAGCTTCCAGTTGGGGTTCAATTGCGCGCATACATCTAGGCATTGGCGCATAATTTCGCTGAGCTGTTTACTTTCGGCAGCTGTAAAACCACGAACACTTTGGCGCATTTCCTGCTTCAACATGTCTAGCAGGTCTGCTCTACTTTTATCTTTTGCACCGCTTTTTAGTTGGATACGTAGTTCTATCTCGGTTATGCGTTCAAAAAAATCATCCATCGAATCTTGCACAATGCGCTTGGCCGCCATGGCACTATCGGCAAGTACAAACGAATAAGTGGCTGTTTTTGAAGCTGTTGCAGCAGGTTTAACCCTACAAGCGCCCAGTGCCGATATACTCAGCAGCAGGATTAAAAGGCGTAGTGTTTTTTTCATGTTCTTTTGGGTTAGGGCGCTTCGGTTTAGCGGATAAATCCGCTAAACCGCCGGGCTTTGCGCGGCTGCGCGAGCTTGTCCCTCGTGCTACGCACGTCGGGAGCGCCTACGGCGCCCGCTCCAATCCCTAGCGCGGTTAATCGGGCTGTTTTACTTTTTTCTTTTTCTTGTTCATAAAGTCAAACAACTCCGCAAATGTATCAAATTCCTTCCGGTAGTTCACACCAACCCCTGTTCGGTTAACGCGTTCGGTGAAGTTATTTTCAGTCCGGTTATAAGCCCTAATCCTAAAACGGCCATCGGGCCTGATTTTGTACTCGATCAGGAAGTCGGCTCCAATAGGCGCTTGCGAGTTAGACGGGTTAGAGATGGAGTTGTTGGTCCCCATGTCGACATTACCGCCGAGCCTTACCTGTAAACGGCCATCCAAGAAAGAAGGGCTTACCCCAAAGTTCAACGTACCCGATGATTGGCCCGTTTGGTTTAAGTCATCATCGAGGTTATCCACCAGTTGGAAATTCAAATTTACGTTAATATCTGATATGAAATCAATATCGGAGACGAATGCTTGCAACAAATCGCTGAGGTATAAACTTAACTGGCTACTAATCATCTCCGATATCGTATTAAAGCCCACGTTCGTGATGTTGGTTCCTCCCCCTGCTGAGCTAGCCGGTGGCAAGAAACGTTTCAACACTATCAACCCAAAAACCTGTCGGTTAAGCTCGTTTTTATCTTGGCGCAACTCGCGGAATCGGCTGTCGATCAAGCTTTTCAAGCGGCCTGTCAATACGGGCATATCAATGGAGAACTCAATATCAGGATGCGATAAAGCCCCGGTTAAAATCATGCCCAGGTTTACGCTCGTGGTTGTTTTGGCCTGTTGTTTTACGTCGTCATTTTCTTGTTGGAGGAGGTCGTAAATCAAGTCGCCCGGCGATGCTTTCAAGTTTTGGTATGTTGCTTCAATAGCGAGTTCAGCTTCGTAAGGGTCGCCAGTCCATTTGATGGTACCGCCTTGTTTCACCGAGAACGGTTTGTTCACAAAGTTCTGGTATGTAAAGAGATAGTCGCCTTGCTCTATAACGTAGTTGCCATACATCTGGAAATCGCTGGTGGCCGAGGCGTAACGGAATGTCATATCGCCGTTACCTCTACCCGAGATAATATCGCCGGCTTGCTCGTCGAACAGCAATCGGACTTGCGCATCTGGTGTCATGCGTAAATCCATATCGAGGCTCATGCCAAAGAGGCTAATTTCCTCCTTGGGTTTAACTTGGGTTTTCTTGTTGACAAAGCGGATAAAACTTACAGCCTCGGCGCTACTTGAAGCACTCAAAGGCAAGTCAATAGCCGTACCAGGTCTAGTGGTTGCGGCGATGTTCATCTTCATATCCCGGAACGGCCCTTTGAAGTTGACTGTACCGCTAGCGTATGCTTTGCCATAAAACACGCTATTATCGCCTTTACTTGTATTGATGACCAACATTTTGTTGTTGGGGTCATCCATGTTTGTACCATCCGTACTGCCGAGTGTTTTTAGGGTTACGTCAAGGCCGAAGTCTTTAAACTGTTTAAATGTGATAATCGAGTTATATTCTACAATACCTCTATTGCCTTCAACATCTTTGAAGGTACGTTCACTTTCCATGCCATTAAAGGTAAAACCACGGTCGTCGATATTGCATACCACACGATCAAAATAAAAACGTGTATTCAAGAATGCAATAGTCGCTGCACCGCTACGCATGACGGCCCCACCTTTGATGTGGATATCGCCAGGCTTACCCCATACCCGTACGGTACCATCGGTTTCGCCCACGAATTGATAGGCATTCGGGCGCAACAGGTATTCTAGTATTAATGGAGAAACATCTTTGACCTCCGCATTGATTTCGAAGGTATTAGGGATTTCTTTAGACTCTTTGCCTGGCAATTTAGGAGGATTATACCAACCCGAAGCAGTAACCAAGCCTCGGTCTTTAGCATTGAGGAGCAGTTGCTTCAGGATAATCCTATCCCCTAGCCTATTACTATTAGCCGAGATATTGAGTTTGCCCCAGTCATCACCTGCTATTTTCAAGTCGGGTACTTCTATATCTATCCCAAGTCCTGTTTGGGTAAATACATCCATCAGTTTGACCGTAGCTGTAATATTGCCACCCAACTTAAACCTAGGATCCCATCGTTTGGCAAAACCCGTGAGCCAAGGAATATCAAGCTTACTCAAGTGCAATGAAACGCCTTTGTCGCCAATGGATTGAATTTCGATAAACTGTCCATCGGCGTTTAAGCGTAAGTTTTCCACGATGAGTTTATCCTTCTTGAAACGGATGCGGTTATCATCAGACACCGTCCAATCAAGGCCATAGATAGAGAAACTTTTGGAAGTTCCTTTAGGGTAAAGCTGGAATTGTGTAAAGCCATCCTCTTCAAAGAAGAGCCTAGCGCCGAACATCAAATCGGAAACCTGTTTTGCAGGAGCACCTACATTTACATCTACGGTCAAGGTATCCCTAGCGATTTTGGTCGAAACTAGGTTTATCGGGAACTGGGTGTTCCCAATGTTAACCTGCGAGCAGGTTGTATTGATATTCAAGGTTTTACCTTCAATCAAACCATCAAACACAAAGTTGTTCAACTTGAAGTTACCGTATTCAAAATAACCCACTTGACCATCCAAGTCAAATTGACTTGTAGCACTATTGAAGTATGCATCTACGGTAGTAGAGTTGATGGTTTTAAACTTAGGGTCAAGCAATTCCGTCAAGGTACCCGGATTCAATATACTCAGGGAAAGCTTGATTTCTTGGTCACGTACTGCCCGTGGGATAGGTACAAGCATGGCTAAACCGCCAGCAGTTACCGTGTCAAGTCCTACTTTTTTACTTTCAATACCCAACTTATCAGCGAAGGATGCATAGTTGCGTTCAGCAAACTGAATAAGTACTTCCACGAATTCAGATGGTTCGTAGTTCCCAATAATGGAGGCTTGCAAGATACTGGACTTCAAGGACAAAGACCGAGCGAATATTTTAGTAGAGTCAAAGGTAGAGGCCACGCTCAACGAGTCGAGGAAGTAAGCGTCTTTGTTTTTAATCACGAAGAAGTCCTTAACTGAGGCTGTACCAAAAATATTATCGAGTTTATTCCCCTTGAAGTTGGTCTTGATTTTACCAATAAAACCATAGTTAATATCTACCAAGTTGATGGCTCGGAAATCTAGCCGGTTAATATCAGCTGTAAAGTTAAACTCAGGTATTTTGGCGTTAAAGTCTACCAATCCCTGGAATAAAAGATCAGCGTTCGCATCTTTGAAGGAAGCAACCCCTTCAAAACTTTTCTGTATAAATTTACCTTGGATTACGGCGTTTTGGTAAGCATAATCCTTAAAAGTAAACGATTGTATCGTCGCATCGAGTTGAGCATTCAGTTTTTGGGCAGTTAAACCTACCCCGTTGACCTTTGCGGTCATACTCGTTAAGCCAAAACGATTATCTTGTAGATATTTGCCCAAGTCGAAGTTTTCGATCGACATCTCCCCGTCATAACTGGTTTTCTCTGGGCCTCCTTTCAAATTCATGGTCACGCTACTAGCCACGTTGCCGAGACTACTTTGCATTTTACCGGTAGCGGTAAAGGCTCCCCGGAGATAGCCGGCAAACTGCCCATTAAACTGGATACGGCCTAAACGGTCGAAACTCTTCGGGAAATTGATGGTAGGCAACAAGGCACGAAGCGCCAATGCATTGGTTCTAAGTTGGTTACACTCCAAAATCATGAATTCGTTACCCTTTTTGGTAATTTCTTTCAAACTAAAGGAGCCTTTTAATACAAAGTCGTCACCAATACCCAAGTCGAGTTCAGTACCTTTCAAGGCATTGATATAACCTTTGACTTTACCACTTACTGATAGCGATTTATCTTTGTACTGCTTGAAGAATGCGTTATTTTTCAATCCTGGAGCAATGGTCATAATGTCCTTCAGGTTGATGGACGATTCATCTAAGTTTGCCGTGATGAAAACCAATTCGTTGAACTTCTTAAAGTCTCGAAAGGATCCAAAAGATAACGCGAAGGAATCCCGAATTTCAGAATTAGCTGTACGGGCGTACAATTGGCCAATAGAAAGTTGTTGCTGGTTTAGCACCACATCCCCTTGAAGTTCCTCGAGTACAAAACCACCCTTTTCCTGGGCCTTTAAGTCGCTGAAAAAGCCTTTCCAAGAAAGACCATTCATCACAAAATCGCTCAAGTTAAAATGTATACCAGAAACATTTAAGTGTTTGAAATCCAAGTCTTTATTGGGGTCCTTGACACTGCGCAAATCGTCCATCTTGAAGCTACCATCTACCAGGGTGCCCTGCTCCATGCTCAGCTTCCAAGGTATTTCGGGCAGTAAGTAAGGCGGTACATAGTTGGGGTCGCCGGGAGGGCCTTGCCAGCCCCTTTGTTCAATCCGTACTTCAGGCTTGATCAGTTTAACCTTTTTGAGGTCTATGGTGGTTTTGGCTAAATCCATGTTTTTTACTTGGAAATAAGCTTGTTCCAACTTGACCCAAAGCTCCATACCTGCTCGGGCATCCTTAAAATGAAAATATGGGTGATTCAGGTTAACCACATCGGCCCTGAGCACAAATGGCTTAGTATCTGTCTTGGATGGAGTTACCTTCTTATCTGGTTTCTTGCTAAAATAGGCTAGCACAAATGCCAGGTTCATCTGGCCATCTACGTTTTTGTGCAGGTTAAACGTGGGCGACTCTAAATTTATAGTATTAATAATCAGCTCTTTACCTAAAACGGAGAATAACTTGATACTCACATCCAAGCGTTTGGCATAAATAAGTGAATCTCCATTTTGATCTTCTACGTATAAATCATCCAAGAGCACATGGTTAAAAAAATCAACCTTGAGCTTACCTACGGTAACTTTGGTGTCAAGCTCTTTTGAAATGTATTGGGCCGCCCTATCAGCCAGGTAATTTTGTACACTAGATGTTTGCAGTAAAAACCATAGCGCTACAATCAAAGCCAAAAGCAAAACGATCAACCAGCCTGTAAACTTTAATAAAAAACGAAAGAACCCAGTGGTAATGCGATACCAAAGGGCTTTCTTTTTTTTGTTGATATTTTCGGGCGCTGTTGCTATGTTTCGTCGAATAACTTATCCGTATCGGCAATAACTTTGCCAACGCGCAAAATTAACCAATTTTAAGGAGTTAACCTATGACATTGGTTTCGGAAAACAAGTATCAGCAAGATTTATATTACGAGTTGAAATGCAAGTATAATAATATACATGTAACAAATAATAGCATAATTTAAACGTATATTAATCATCACATTAGCACATCAACAATTAGCACATCTCCTAGGTCGCTCAGCGACCTAGGCAGCGTTAGCTGGCCGGAGGGCAGCCGCAACGCGGCTGGTGCGCAGCACCGAACGTCCAGTGAGCCCGCAGGACAGCGGCGGCGCGTAGCGACGCAACGCCCAAATAAAAAACATGAAATAGCTGATCGCCTATGCCTCGGCCAATGTCCTCGAAATATCGGTGCGGTAGGCTTGCCAAGCAGGCAACAAAGCCGCCAAGAACCCGATAACCAAAGCACCAACAATGAGGTATACTTCCTCTTTCAAGAAATAGAAAAAGCCCTGGAAAGGATATTGGTAAGCATCCTCTAGGTAATAAGCCAAAATGCCCATACCGCCGTGGCTTAACGCAATACCCAAAAGCACACCCAATGCAGAGATTAGTACGCCTTCTAATACAATCAGTATGAACAACTTAGCACGTGAAGCACCCATGACGCGCATCAGCGACAATTCGTACTTGCGGGCTTTGAGCGAGCTGTACAAGGTGATAAAAATACTGAACGCCGAGATGAGCACATAGATAAATGCCAACCATTTCAAGGCCGATTGACCAATACCGGTAATGCCCATCAGGCGGTTAATCTCGCGCAAGGGCAAAGCATAGCTTAAGTCCTTGAGGTGATTATCGATAAAATCGGTGAGGGCAAACTCCGCCATGGTAGAAACAGTCCCGGTGCTATCTTTTTTATAGATAATCATCAGCGAGGTCAATTCTTTGCCTTCTGGTGATACAAATTCAGGAATTTCAGCTTGGCCGTGCGCGGCATGATCGTGCTCCTCGTGGTCGGCATGGTCATGCGCTGCCGAGGCGCTAGTATCTGCTTCAGCATGGTCATGGCCTTCGTGGTCGTGGCCTTCGTGGTCATGTTCTTCGCCCGCTGCATGATCATGGCCTTCGTGTGTTTCGGCATCTGCTTCAAACTCGATATTTTCTTCGTCGTGTTCGGCGTGCATGAGCCAAACGCTCTCGATATTGGTAAAAATCAGTTGGTCAACCACCGTGTTGTTGGGTTTAAAAATGCCCACCACCACGTATTTATAGGTATCGTGGATATGCATGCCATCGTTCACCAAGCCGTGAGCGCCGCTAAAGGTATCGCCGATTTTCAATTTCGCTTTTCTCGCCACCGATGCACCCAGGGTCACTTCCATGTGTTTCTCCCAGAGTTTTCCCTCGGCAATCTCGGCTTTGTAATGGCGGGTATAATCGTAGTTTGTACCTACAATATGGTAGCCTTCGTAGTTATCGCCCAGGGCCTGAGGAATAGCTTTTTCTACAAAATTGCGCACGCTGGCCAGTTTCAGGGCCTGGTCGTAAGGAATGTTGCCCGTTGGCACATCAATGTGGTACACACTCGACAGGATGGTTTGTAGCGGGCTACCCTTGGCCCCAACCACCATGTTTATCCCGTCGATATTGCGCATAAATTTATCGTTGAGCTGCCGCGACAGGAGCAACATCATGGAGATGAGCGCCACGCCAAGGGCAAACAAAACAAGGCTCAGCGCGGTGTTGAGCGGCTTCGATTTCAGGTTTTTCCAGCTAAGGGTAATTAGGTTCACGGGGCTTCAATTAATTTGGTCAAGTACTTGTGCAAATATAGCTTGGTGAAAAAGTCATTGGCTCATTTGCGCCAGGATCATTTTTTTCTTTTTTGGGCGCTGCGTCGCTACTCGGGGCGTATGGCATACGCCCCGGCGGTCGCGCCGCCGCTGTCCTACGGGGTTCGCTGCTCGCTCCGTGCGCGTTGCGCACCCGCGCCTGCGGCGCGGCCCTCCGGCCAGCTAGCGCGATAGCTGAACAGTTGGAGGCAAGCCATACCAATAGTTTTAAGCTAGCAGCGCAGGCCTTGCAAAGATACAAAAAATGCTTACATCCGTACTGGACCGTGGTTCAAACGTTTTAAACGATAGATGGCTTCCTCGCCCGTTTGACGAAGGTTCAGCTCCAATATCTCGTCGTTGGTAATTCCGATGATGGGGATGTTCCAAGCCACGCCGTCGCGGTTCAGGGTAAGGGTTTTACCTAATATAGAGTAGGAGCCCGTAAACTCGAGCCCTGGCATGGTAATTTTATAGCCGCCGTCGCCGTAGAAAGTAAAAATAGTTTCAGCGGGAAAAGGGATGGCCGCCATGGGCGTGCTCAAGGACTCGCCTTGCCAAGAGCCCAATAGCTCATCTTTAGGGAAATTAATACAGCTGGAAAAGCCCATGGCAACAAGCGAGAGGAACAAAACGAAACGCATAATATTCAATTTAGGTTATTAATCATACCTCATAATGAACCGATTCAGATTAGATACAGTTCACCCGGCTCAAGATATAGGGGTTCGTGCCTAAAGCAGACGCAAAATATGTTTCGTGTCGTAGAGTTGTGAACAGGTCAAAGACAGATAGTTTTGCACAACCTAAATATGCCGCGAGACGGCAACATATCTTAGCAATGGGTGAGGTCGTAGAGACGCAATATTTGTTGCGTGTCATAGAGTTGTGAACGACTAAAAGTCGAATAGTTTTGTACACCATAAAATAGTGCCGCACCGCGGCAAAAGCTGTCAGCGATGGGTGAGGGAGTGCTGCAGGCACGACTGGAACCCATCGAAAAGTGCCGAAAAAAAATTGAGCCCTGAAGGGGCGATATCTACAAGCGGTGCATCTACACATCATGTCGTCCTTTAAGGACTCAATGCCGAACCGCATCTCTCGATGGGTTCTGGTCGTGCCCGCCGCACTCCCGCACCCATCGCTGACAAATCCTGCCGCGGTGCGGCATTTGATTTACTGTTTTAGCGTATTCGAATTCTGGATTTTTTTGCACACAGGAATACCGGACACCAAAAAACATTAACGACTTTTGGATATGGCTGCACTCATTTAACCTATTAATAATTAATCATTTACAATTAATAATTATAAAGCGCCAGCGATGTGCAGCGGTGGCCCGCAGGGCCAGACCGCAACGCGGGCCGAGCGACAGCGAGCCGCGAAACGTAGCGACGGCGAAGCCGGGGCGCCCAAAAGGACAAAATGAGTAATTGAATAAAGGAGTAATTGAATAAATGAGCAAGGGACAAGGCCAAATTCAAGGGCGCCGCTTAAATCTTACCGCTCACATCATACAACTTACAACTTAACGCTTCGAACACCCGTAAAACAAGGAGAACGAAAAATTATATATTTTTTTTTGACGGCTTTGTTTACCCCAGCGATTTGTAGTTCGACTATGCAATAGAACTAGGTCAAAATACAACAACGGCGGTACCGAAAAGCCAAAACAGAGTAGGTAAACTTAAAAACTTTAATCATGAAACAGCTTAATTTTCTTTTAACGTGTTGTTTGGTGCTCTTGCTAGGCTGGAGTGCACAAGCACAATTCATTACAGATTACGGTACTAACCGTGACGAACAAACCTGGGCAACCACCAAGAACTCAGCCGGTAACGGTTATGTAGCGGTGGGTAATGCATTTGGCAACAACAACAAAACCGCTTGGATCCACGAGCTGGACAACGCCGGCAACGTGTTGGGTAGCAACCAGATATCGTTCCCCCCTGCTGCAATCAACATGGAAATTACTGACATCAGCTCATGTGGTGCAGGTACAAACCACTACTACATTACGGGCCACGCCGATGCTCAATCGACAGCTGGCATCATGGTAACCAAAATGTTTGTTGCTCGCGTTGATGCTATGGGTAATACCATCTGGTGGAAAGAGCGTTTGGTTTCGCCAAACATCCAAGACCCAACAGAGGGCATTGCAGTAGTAACGGCTAACAACGGCGACGTGTTTGTGGTTGGTAACTACATCGCTTTGGCCGGTGGCCCAAGCCGCATTATTGCTGCACGTTTTAATGCAGCAGGTGCTTTGGTTTGGAGTAATATTTATAATACCAACGACAATGGTTCGTACATGGCCCGTGAAGCCGACCGTACTTTTGCTCCATGTGGCAACGTAGCTACTACACCCGTTAGCGGCGAAGGTATTGCCATTACCGGTGAGGTAAGAGGAAGCGTTCAAGCCTCGAACTTTGGCGTGGGCACTACCCGTACATTTGTAATGACTATCGGCGGTAACGGTACAGAATGTTGGAGAAACATCTACCCTGCTGGTCCACAAACCAACTACTCGAACGATTTTGGTACAGATCTATGGTTTGACCCAACGACTAACCAATACCAAGTTATCGGTGTAGCTCAATCTGGCAATGCAGCGGGCGTGGTAATCAGCCAATTATATATGTTACGCCTCGATTTAATGGGTAATTTGCTTTGCGGTAACGTTTACAACGCAGCAGGTAGCGCTACACCTGGCACTATCAACCCACTTGACGAAATCTACCCACGCTCTATTACCCGTTCACGTACAGGCAATAACTTTGTGATCGCTGGTGCAGCCCCAATGCGCGGTGCTTTCATGGCCGAGTTCCAGTCAGGCTGTAATACCCTGAACCCAGTTTGGGCAAACCAATACACTAGCGTAAGTCCAACATTAATTACGCCAAGTATTGCTCCTTTTGGTCACTTACTTCCACTGGGCGCACCCGAACAAGTATTGCCTAGCATCTCAAGCAATGGTTATGTACTTTCAGCTACACAGGTAGCTGGTAGCTACGGTGGTCACGATGCTATATTTATCGAGACAGACGCAGCGGGCCAAACACCAAATGCGTGTCCTGCAACACCAATCATTTTCAACCCTAACCCAGCAGGTATCCGTTTACCCATTCAATTTGTAGCACAACTAGAGCCAAACTGGGTAAATGCTCCTTACGCTCCAAACCCTTACCCAGTACAACAAGTTCAATGCGCTACTGTTGCTCCTTGTTCCGTAACTGCTAGCTTTTCAAGCACTGCCTCGGGCGCAACTGTAACGTTCAGCAATAGCTCTACTGGCAGCGGTGCTTTGACATACTTCTGGGACTTTGGCGATGCGAATACAAGTACCTCGGCCAACCCTACACATACTTACGCTGCTGGTGGTGCATACAATGTTTGTTTATATGTAACGAATGTTGACCCTAGCGGTGTTGTTTGCACCGATACTATTTGCCAGTGGGTTCAAGTGAGCAATCCTTGCGCTGTAAGTGTCAACTTCACGGTTGCCTATATTGGTTGCTTAGGCGTTAAACCAACAGCCACAGCTACAGGCGGTACTGCTCCTTATACATACGTTTGGAGCTGGGGCGATGCAACGCCTAACTCAACTGGCGTTAGCCCTGCAACACATACTTATGTTGCTGGTACTTATACCCTTTGTGTAACCGTAACCGATGCACTAGGATGTACTGGTACCCACTGCATGACCGTTCAACTACCTCGCTGTAAAGCAGCCGTTGATTTCTGTTACAGTGCTACAAACCTCAACAACACTATTGCGTTTACCAGCACTGCAACAGGTACTGGTACCGTGACCAGGGTTTGGAACTTTGGTGATGGTACGACTTCAACAGCTACCAACCCAAGCAAAACTTACACTAGCCCTGGTACTTACAATGTTTGTTTGACCGTTACTTACACCAACTGCGGTATCACCTGCTCGGCTACTTGCTGCAAGACTGTAGTAGTACTTGGGAACTGCAACATCGGCGCCCGTTTTACTTACAGCGTTAACGGTATGGCCACAACGTTTAGCAATACTTCTACTGCTCCAACTGGTTCAACCCACACTTGGAACTACGGCGACGGAAGTCCTTTAGTTACCTTCGGTGCAGGTGGTAGCCACACTAAAACATACACTACACCTGGTACTTACACTGTTTGTTTGACGGTGTCAAACACCACTGCCGGTGGCTCTTGCGAAAGCACCGTTTGCCGTAAAGTATCTGTTGACCCACCTTGTTTTGTAGTTGCAAGAATGCGCGCAAAAGCATGTTTGAGCAGCCCTTACAACGTTACCTTTACCAACTTGTCGACCGGTGGCGGTACATTGTTGTGGAACTTTGGCGACGGTAACACTTCAACTGCTCCAAACCCAGTACATACTTACGGCGCAGTTGGTACTTACCCTGTAACCTTAACCATCACAGATGGCCCATGTATGAGCAAAGTAATTTACAACATGGTTGTTGACACGCCTCTGTGCAACACTGTAGGTGTAACAGCTCGTATGGCTCCTGAAGAAGAATACTACGATCTAGAAATGTACGAAGTTGAAACTACTGAAGATTACAACGATGGCGCTGCAAGCATCAAGGTTTATCCAAACCCTGCAAACGTTAGCACCAACATCAGCTTTGATCTTTACGAGCAAGAAGAAGTAGTGATCAGTATCATCGACATGAAAGGCAACGCAGTTTGGACCCGCAAGATGGATGCTAGCTACGGTTCACAAGTTATCGAAACCTCTTTACAGGATATTCCAAACGGTTTGTATATCGTACAAATCTTAGGCAATAAAACTAACTTGAACACTCGTTTGATGGTTCAAAACTAGTTAGGCTTCATTTTCTCTCCGGTAATTGCCCGTCAAAGCTTCGTGTTTTGGCGGGCATTACCTTTTATAATGGCTTGATCTGCGTTAGGAAATAATTAAAAACCAATATTTTTAAAAAAAATGTTTACCTTTTACGGCTGAAACCTGTCTAATTAAGTATTACCTCCCATTTATACAAAAATAAGGTTATGAAGCCAAACGTTTTTTCAAAATCAAGTGTACAACTGTATAGCTTGATTTTATTTTTGAGTAGTTTTTACACTAGTGCTTTCGCTCAAGTTTTTCCACAGGAATTACAAAACGCACTCACCAACTCGGGTACCTTTTTCTCTGTGAGCAATACTGGTTCGGCATATGTACCCAACCAACTGGTAGTTAAGCTTATCGACAACGCCAACACAGGTCAAGTGAACACACTTAGGGCTCAACTCGGGGTAGTTAACGTCATATCTTGTCCTTGTGCGCCTGATTTACAAATCTGGGAGTTTGGTGGTACAACTGGTATTGAAGGCCGTAAAGTTGATGCCGATGCAGATTCAAACGTGGAGAGCGTTGACTTTAACTACTACAATATTAGCCAAACAAGCGGCACCTCCCTAACGGCTCCAGCTCCGCTTACAGCTATACCAACCATCATACCTCCATCAAGTGGGTCCGAGTTGTTGATTGCCATCATGGATACCGGCATTGACTGGGGCCATGATTCTCTCCGTAACTATATATGGCGTGGCCCGGAAACCGCAAACGCACTCGACGACGACGGCAACTGTTACCCCGACGACTTCATTGGCTGGAACTTCGTAGCTAACCACAATAACCCCCGCGACGACAACTCGCATGGTACCCACGTGGCCGGTATCGTGGTTCAAAACATGAAAAAAGCTAGCCCTAATTGCACCTTTAAACTCCTTCCCATCAAAACGCATAATAGCAATGGCGTTGGAACTCTTTTCAACATCACCTGTGGCACTTATTACGCAGCTAACCGCGGTGCAAAAATCGTAAACACCAGCTTCGGGTGGTATGGAGATAGCTCTATCGTACTCTCACAAGCCATGCAATATGCCCGAAACGTATCAGGTACACTTTTCTCTGCTTCTGCAGGCAACGACTCAACCAACGTTGGCGCTCGCAGGCACTACCCCTCTGGGTACCAAAAGGCTTATGTCATCAGCACCACGGCAATCGACTCTATGAATCAATTCCCTGCTTGGAGTAATTTCAGCAGCACAGAAGTTGACCTCGGCGCATATGGCGTAATGGTAAACAGTGCCTTACCGGGTAATAACTGGGGACGCCGTTCTGGCTCTTCTATGGCAACACCCGCAGTAACTGCGCTGGCCGCCATTTACAGGTGTTGTTTAAACCTCACGACACCAGAGGCCATGAAAACTGCAGTATTGAATACTACTACCCCTACCCCATCTTTGACAGGCCTTACCCTAACAGGTGGACGCACAACTTTTCCTGGACCTAACTGTAACGCATGTAACCAGGTAGTCAGCTTCACCAATACATTCAGTTGTTTGTCGGCCACGTTCGCCGCATCTCCCAATAATAATGGCTACACCTACAGTTGGACATTTGGCGATGGCTCAACGGGCTCAGGCCGAACACCTAGCAAAACTTACTCTAGCCCTGGTACCTACACGGTCTGCGTAAACATGTCGTACCCTACCGGCTGTACTGCTACAGCATGTCAAACTATTGTAATTGATAGCTGTAAAAGCGTCCCTGATTGGGAATCTCTCATCGATAATAACCGAGTTACCTTTACCAATAAAAGCTTGGCTAATGGTACTCGTACATACCTTTGGGATTTTGGCGATGGCACAACGTCTACTGCTACTAACCCAACTAAAACATACCAGCCTGGTACATACACTGTTTGTTTAACCTTAACCTCAAGTTCTTGCCAAGGCCAAACTTGTTGTCAAACTTGTTGCAAAACCTTCACCGTGGGCAAGTACTGCACCGTTAAACCTAATTTCTACAGCCGAACAGTAGGCAACCAGGTCACTTTTACCAATACATCCTCCCCTTCTACTGGTGTTACTTATGCTTGGGACTTTGGCAACGGCCAAACTTCAACCGCCAAGAATCCTGTAATCACCTACGCTGCAGCTGGGGTTTATACCGTCAACCTCCTCGTATCTAATACCGTCAATGGCGTGGCTTGCCAAGAAAGCATTGAACGTCAAGTTCTCGTAGATGCACCTTGCGATCTCCTTCCGCGAGCCCGTTACAAAGCCATGTCGCCACCACGTACCATACAGTTCCAAGATTACAGCACAGGCGCATTAGTCGGCTGGTTCTGGGACTTTGGCGATGGCAACATTTCACACCAGAAAACACCACTCCACCAATATGCCAATAATGGAACTTATACCGTCTGTTTAACAATCTATAATACAACATGCAAGGCTACTGCCTGCTACGAGGTATCAATCAGCAATAATACCTGTAGCAACTGTGCTGGCAGCAATCGCGAAATTATACCACAAGACCTCCCCGCATCCGATGGTTACCTCCTCAGCGCTTGGCCTAACCCGCTGAACCTAGGCGAAAGCCTCGTGGCCAATATTCAAAGCGAAAAAGCCATCGATGGTTACTTACAACTGAGCAACATCAACGGCCAAGTACTATGGTCAAGCCAAATCAAGCAAGGCGAAGAAGCTAGCAACATTTCTATCCCAAGCACCAACCTAGCTTCTGGAACGTATGTTTTGCTCTTCCAGCCTAGCGATGGCTCCAAACCTCGCCATGAACTGATTATCATTAGCAGGCCATAGGTTTGTTTTATTTGGGGGTTCCGCCGCTGCACTTTGGCGCAGCGGCGGCGCTCCATTCCGGGGTTCGCCTTGCTCCGTGCTACGCACCGCCGCTGACGCGGCGCCCTCCATGCAGCTAACCCATGCACCGTTTCGGAAATTAATTGCTATCTTTCGCATTCCGAAAAGTGTATGTAGTATGAAACCTCTACTCAAGGTAGTCCCCTATCTCGTGCTTTGCCTTTATTTGCTAAGCGCTCCATCCCTCATGCACGCGCAAGCCTGCATGGCAGATTCTGTTGTCAGTAGCGCAAAAACCTTGAAAGGCGATGAAAAATGTAACTTCCTTGAAGCTTACAGCAAAAAAATGTCCGGCTGCCCTGCCGAAAAACAAGCCCTGATTTGGCACCAACTCGGCGTGGCTTGGCACAAGAAAAATGCAGGTAAAGCCATCGCATATACCCAGAAAGCCCTACAAATCCGTAAAAAGGTACTCCCAAAGTCAAGCCCTGATATTGCCCAAAGCTACTCTAACCTCGGTGTATATTATCGTCAAGAAGGCCTGTACACGCAAGCCATCAATTACCTCGATACCGCAGCCAATCTCCGCAAGGCCAACAACGATAAAAAACTCAGCGACTCTTGGTTCGATCTCGCCAAGGCTTACAAAGAAAGTGGCGATTACATCAAGGCTAACGACTACATCACCCTGGCCCTCAAAAGTGCCCAAACCGATCTCGACTCGGCCAAGTACCTCATGACCCGGGGCAATAACCTACAATGGCTTAACCGCAACGAAGAAGCCATCACTACCCTACTCGCCTCGGCCCACATCTTCAAACAACACGAGGAAGAATCCATCAACCTCGCGAAATGCTACCTGAATATCGGGAATGTATATGAAAACCTCAAACAATATCCAGATGCCTTAAACTGGTATGGCAAATCAGCCAAAATCGCCCAACTGGAAGATGTTGACCTCGATATTCAGTCAAACATGAACATTGGTTTCTTGCTCCACCAAACGAAAAAGTTTGAGCAAGCCTCAAAAATACTACTGTATTGCCTGGATGTCTACGATGAAAATTACGGCACCGAAGACCCCGATATGCTCTTGGCTAATATTTATGCTAACCTCGGCGACAATCAATTCCTCCAAAAAAATTACCCTACTGCCGCTGTTTGGTATGAAAAAGCCCTGAACGCGTTCCCATTGCCAAGCGATAGTAAATTAGAACAACTGGCAAAAGAACAACAACTTGGTAGCATTACAGGCAAGGGCTTTCTCTTCGCACACATCAATGATTATGCCCTGTGTTTGAAACGGCTTTACACCAGCAGTAATGATCCTTCATTCCTGCAACGGTCCCAAAAGTATTACTTGCTCGGCGACCAAGTGCTGGAACACATGCGCCGCGACATCTTCGCGGACGAGTCGAAGTTTTTCTGGCGCGAAAAAACCAAACGCTTTTACGACGAAGCATTCGATTTAGCTTGGCTCGCCAAAGACCTCGACTTGGCGTGCCGCTTAATGGAACACAGTAAATCTGTCCTATTACTCGACGATATCAAAAAAGCACAAGGCACAAACCTACTCCCCAAAGCAGAGTTGGAACAGGAAATCCCGCTGCGTTTACGTATCACGGCGCTAGAAAACAAACGCAATAATGGCAGCCTAAGCGAAACGGAAACCACAGAACTAGCCGATCTCAAAAAGAACTACGATGCACTTATCCAACGTTGGGAAAAACAATTTCCAGCCTACCGGGTGATTGTGCGCGATACCAGTTTTGCCAATATCCAACAAATCAAAGCTCAACTGGCCCAACAAAAAGCCAAAAGCCTATTTGTCAACTTTGCCTATGCCGACTCCGCCGTATACCGTTTGCATGTTGATGACCAAGGTGCTCATTTTGAAAAAATAAACTGGCCGGACCGCGATAGCCTTTTTGCTGAATTTTACCAGCGTATATCAAACCCAGCATCGTTTTGGAATAAAACCGGGCTGAGTCAATTCAACGCTATCAACCGATTGGTTTACAGCCTGTTGTTTAAAAATATCAAAACCGACAACTACCAAAAACTCATCGTTTGTAGTGATGATTTACGGGTGCCTTTTGAAAGTTTAATCACCAATGCTGAACCCAATGCCCCCCGCTATTTGGTTGAGGCTATGAGTGTAGCCTACGTGTACTCCGCTTCTGCGTGGTTACGCAGTTTACAAAGTGTAGCCCAGGCCTCTAATGCCAAGATATTGATGATGAGCCCAGAGGACTTTAAAAAACATAAACTGCCCGACTTAAAACTATCGTCGAACACAGGTACATCCGTGATGTCGTTCTGGTCGGGTGATTGGTTTAAAGGCCCGGATGCCAGGGTATCCAACTTTGTTGAACAAGCCCCGAAAGCTGGTATCATTCAATTGTTCACACACGCAAGCGCTGCTGGTGAGCCTAAGTTATTTTTTGCCGACTCAGCCTTGTACCTATCCGATTTAAAAGCCATTGAAGGCTACTGGAACACGCAACTGCTCATTTTAAGCGCCTGCGAAACAGGTGTTGGTGCCTATAAACCCGGCGAGGGCGTGATGAGTCTGGCCCGAGGGTTTGCCCGCTTTGGTATACCCGCTATCGTGACCACACTTTACCCCGTTAACGAGGCGGCCACCATGGAAATCAGTATCAAGTTCCACGAGTTTTTAGCCGATGGCATGGACAAAGACGTGGCCCTACAACAAGCCAAACTGCATTACATCAAAACCCATGAGGGGGAAGCGCAAGCCTCGCCTAGCTATTGGGCTGGTATGGTTTTAATTGGCCAAGATTTACCCATTCAGCGCGGTACAAATCCGCTTTGGTATTGGGGTATTGGCTTGACCCTGGCTGCTGGGCTGGGTTTCTTGGCTTGGCGCTTTAAACGGTAAAGATGTGAGCGGTAAGTTGTGAGCGGTAAGTTGTAAGTGCCATCTGCGCCAGCGATGTGGAGCGGTGGCCCGCAGGGCCAGACCCGAAGGGGCCGAGCGAACAGCGAGCCGCGCAACGTAGCGACGGCCGTAGGCCGGGGCGCCCAAATCAGGAAAAATTGAGGAATTGATAAAATGAGTAATTGATGAATAAATGCCTCATCAATTCATCAATTACTCTTTTATTCGTTTTGGATAAATCCAAAACTAATCCTACCTTTGCGGCTCGAAAGTTCTTTTCGATTTCCTGCTTATCCAGAAAGGCTGAGGGACTGGCCCTACGAAGCCTTGGCAACCTGCTCTAGTAGCAAGGTGCAAACTCCAACCCGTTACCCACGGGGAAGATAAGTCAACAAGCTAAACTTTGCCCACCTCCAAGGTGTTGTAAGCCCTGCCGATTGACTTTATGCCAGTTAGCAGGGCTTTTTTTATTACCGCAACATCCATTGCCTACATGAACAACAGAAGAAAACACCCCGCACTTGAACAACTCGAAAGCCTAGCCAAAGATCGTATCCTAGTTATTGATGGCGCGATGGGCTCCATGATTCAACAATACCAGCTAGAGGAAAAGGATTTCCGGGGCGATCGCTTTAAAACGCACCCCAACGACCTCAAGGGCAACAACGAGATGCTGAGCATCACCCGCCCTGATATCATCGAGGCCATACACCTGGCTTACCTCGATGCTGGCTGCGATATTATCGAGACCAACACCTTTGGGGCAACCCTCATCGCGCAGGCCGATTACCACATGGAACACCTGGCATACGAGCAAAACGTTGCCTCGGCCCGTGTGGCCAAAATAGCTTGCGACAAACGCAGCACCCCTGATAAACCGCGCTTTGTAGCCGGTGCACTTGGACCAACCAACAAGACGGCATCTTTGTCGCCCGACGTGAATAACCCCGGCTACCGTGCCGTTACCTTCGACGACCTGGTGGCTGCATACTACGAGCAAGCCCGTGGCCTAGCCGATGGTGGCTGCGACATTTTCCTGGTGGAAACCGTTTTTGATACACTTAATTGTAAAGCCGCCCTGTTTGCCATCGACCAGTACTGCGAGGAACAAGGTGTGCAATACCCCGTCATGGTATCGGGTACCATTACCGATGCCTCTGGCCGTACTTTATCTGGCCAAACCGTTGAAGCCTTCTGGATTTCAGTGAGCCACATGCCGCTGTTTAGCGTTGGTTTGAACTGCGCGCTGGGTGCCAAAGAAATGCGCCCCTACGTAGAAGCTTTGTCGAAAATTGCCAACTGCTACATTTCGGCTTACCCCAACGCAGGCTTGCCCAACGAGTTTGGCGAATACGACGAAACGCCCGCCGATATGGCCGAGGACGTGTACGGCTTTGTACGCGATGGCTTCTGCAACATCGTGGGTGGCTGCTGCGGCACCACGCCTGAGCACATTGCCGATATGGCCCAACGCGTGGCCAACTTTAAACCCCGTACCCTGACCGCCCCGGCCACCAATACCATGCTCTCGGGCTTGGAGCCACTCATCATCACCGAGTTTACCAACTTCGTGAACGTGGGCGAGCGCACCAACGTGACCGGCTCAAAGGCTTTTGCCCGCTTGATCCGCGAAGAAAACTACGTGGCTGCCCTTGAAGTAGCCCGTCAACAAGTGGAAGGTGGCGCACAAATCATCGACGTGAACATGGACGAAGGCCTGCTGGACAGCGTATTCGCCATGAACAAGTTCCTGAACCTGCTGGCTGCCGAACCCGATATTGCCAAGCTACCCATCATGCTCGATTCATCGAAGTTCGAGGTGCTTGAAACGGGGTTAAAATGCCTCCAGGGTAAGGGTATTGTTAACTCTATCTCGATGAAAGAAGGCGAGGAGAGCTTTATCCGCCAAGCTAAAATTGTAAAACGCTACGGTGCCGCCGTGGTGGTAATGGCCTTTGATGAACTAGGCCAAGCCGATACCATAGAGCGCAAGGTGAGCATTTGTCACCGGGCCTATAAAATACTGACCGAGCAGGTGGGTTATGCCCCGCAAGACATTATCTTCGACCCCAACATCTTCGCGGTAGCCACGGGTATCGAGGAGCATAACGACTACGCCATCAACTTTATCGAGGCGACTCGCCAGATTAAAGCCCTCATGCCTGATGTAAAAATCAGCGGCGGGGTATCGAACATCTCCTTCTCGTTCCGTGGCAACGACAAAGTACGCGAAGCCATGCACTCGGCCTTCTTATTCCACGCCATCAAGGCGGGTATGGACATGGGCATCGTGAACGCGGGTATGATAGAGGTATATGAAGAAATTCCGAAAGACCTGCTTGAACTGGTTGAAGACGTGCTCTTTAACCGCCGCCCAGATGCTACAGAGCGCCTGACAACCTATGCCGAACAAGTAAAAGGCGATGGCAAAAAACGCGAGGTTGACCTCTCCTGGCGCGAATCCAGCGTGGAAGAACGCCTGAAACACGCCCTCATCCGCGGTATCGACGAGTTTGTAGATGTTGACACCGAGGAAGCTCGACAAAAATACGATGCTCCGCTCAACGTGATTGAAGGTCCGCTGATGGACGGTATGAACGTGGTGGGCGACCTCTTCGGCGCCGGCAAAATGTTCCTGCCGCAGGTGGTTAAATCGGCCCGCGTGATGAAAAAAGCCGTGGCCTACCTCACGCCTTATATCAACGCGCTGAAAGCCGAGGGCGAAGAAAATACCAGCAAGGGCAAAGTGCTCATGGCCACCGTGAAAGGCGATGTACACGACATCGGCAAGAATATCGTGGGTGTGGTGTTGGCCTGCAACAATTATGACATTATTGACCTTGGCGTGATGGTGCCCTGCGACCGCATCTTGAAAGAAGCCCGCAAACACCAGGTGGATATCATCGGTTTGAGCGGCTTGATTACGCCATCGCTCGACGAGATGGTTTACGTGGCCAAGGAAATGGAACGCGAGAACTTTAAAATTCCGCTCTTGATTGGCGGTGCAACCACCTCCAAAACACATACCGCCGTTAAAATTGAGGCCCAATACCCCTCGGGCGCGGTGGTACACGTACACGATGCCTCGCGCGCCGTGGGCGTGGTTTCGACCCTTTTGGGCGAGGGCAAGGATGCTTACGTGCAAGAAACCCGCGACGAGTACGAGCGCCTGCGGGTACAACGCGGCGACCGTAAATCGGCCAAGCAGTACCTCACGCTGGAGCAAGCCAGGGCTAATAAGTTCAACATCGATTGGTCGGCGTACCAACCCGTGACCCCTAAAAAACTAGGCGTGCAGGTATTTGACGACTACAGCATCGAGGAGTTGGCGCAGTACATCGACTGGACACCTTTCTTCAGCTCATGGCAGTTGAGGGGCAAATTCCCAGAGATATTGAACGACGAGGTGGTGGGCAAAGAATCGCAAAAACTGTACAACGATGCCCAGACCATGTTGCAGCAAATTATACAAGAGGGCTGGTTAAAAGCCAAGGCCGTGTTTGGGTTATTCCCGGCCAACAGCGTTAACGACGACGATATATCGGTTAACGGCGGGCAGTTTACCTTGTTTGGCCTGCGCCAGCAAGTGAAAAAAGCCCCTGGTCAGCCCAACATTTGCTTGAGCGATTTTGTGGCCCCGCAAAGCAGCGGCGTACAAGATTATATCGGTGCATTTGCCGTGACGGCGGGCATTGGAATCGAGCCGCACGTGGCCAAATTTGAAGCCGAGCACGACGACTACTCGGCCATCATGCTCAAGGCATTGGCCGACCGCCTGGCAGAGGCATTTGCCGAGCGCCTGCACCAGCGGGTGAGGACGGAGTTCTGGGGCTACGCTACCGACGAACAGTTGAGCAACGAAGCCTTAATCGACGAGAGTTACCAAGGTATTCGTCCGGCACCGGGCTACCCGGCTTGCCCAGAGCATACCGAAAAAGGTACCATCTGGCGAATGCTAGATGCCGAGGCCAACACGGGCATTTTCTTGACCGAGAGCTACGCCATGTACCCAACGGCATCGGTGAGCGGCTGGTATTTTGCGCACCCACAGGCCAAGTATTTTGGTTTGGGCAACATCGAGCGCGACCAGCTGGAAAGCTATGCACAACGCAAGGGCATGAGCATCGAGGAAGCCGAGCGTTGGCTACAACCCGTGTTGAATGATTAAATGAGGAAATGATGAAGTGATGAAATGAGTAAATGACTAAGTGATGAAATGAGTAAATGATTTAGACCTTTTCCACCCTGTCATTTACTCAATTATTCATTTCATCATTTATTCATTTGGGGCCTCCGCCACTGCGTGGCGGCGCAGCCTTCCTGGGTTCGCGATGCTCCGTGCTTCGCACCAGCCGCTACGCGGCTGCCATCCAGGCTGCTAGGCCGAATAGTGTTCTGGCGAAATCAGCACATTAGCACATCAAATAATTAGCACATCAAATTGCTAGGCCGAATAGTGTTCTGGCGAAATCAGCACATTAATAATGAGTACATGGTGAAGCTATGTTGTAACTGAAAAAAGCAAAATTTTACAATAAAACATAACGAACACTTGTATTTCTAAAACTTGTTTATTATTTTTGTAGTGAAGTGTCCCTGTTGTGTATTTTTATTTCAAAAGCTACAAATAAAGTGCCATGGGGAACCGCTCGCTTAGTAAAATCGAAAACCATCTTTTTACAATACTATCCCTAGTTTTACAATGCAAGGCGAATACTATTGTAAATATTAAAAATGACTAACCAACTGGCAGGGTATAGTTCTCTATGGATAAACTTTTAGATAAATTAAAGTGCAAAAAAACACCTGTAATAGTTCCTATACAAATTGAGAGCTATGCTAGGAAGGACGATTGTTTTTATAACGTAGAGGATAAGATTGCTAATGACGGTGGACATATAGTTTATGGGTGGAAATTACATAAAGGAAGATTATTAGATGAGGCGGAAAGACATGCTGTGTGGAAATCCCCTAAGGGTCATTTGATTGATATAACCCCTGAAAACGTTGACAAAGTGAGTATCTTATTTATAGAAGATGATAACTGGGTTTATGCTGGCAATTATTCCGATAATATCCGAATTAACACAACCAACAATCCCTTAGTTGACGATTACATTTTACTGAACGAAACCATCACAAAACTAAAACAAACTGGTAAAAAAACGTCAAGGCTTGAGTTAGTTATGCTTGAACCGGTTGTAAAGGTTCTTGAGTTGCTATACAAATACAAATTAGACTTAGAAAATTTTATTTTAGAAAACAATAACAAAGATTCTATTTGCTATTGTGGTGAAAAGAAAAAATATAAAGACTGCCATTTCTCCGATATAAAAGACTTCTTCGATGAATTACTGATTAAAGTACAAAAAATCTCAGATGAAAATGTGCAAAATTAACATAATTTATCATATAAAATATACTCAATGTTCACCAGAACATACTACCCGAGCTATATTTCATACTTGATTGACTACGAAATTTAGCACTTTTCAAAACAATAATTTACAATGTAATGAATGCTTCAAGAATGAAGGATATTACCCTTAATGTAATCACTCCACTATCAGTTGGTAGTTTAGTATATTGCATTGATTCAAATCAGCTAATAAGATTTTTTCTACCAGACGGTCTATGGGCATATTCCGTTATATCAGCTCTTTTAATTGTATGGGACAGAGAGTTTAGTGCATTTTGGCTTTGTATCGCAGCAAGTACGTTTGTATGTTTTGAAACACTTCAACTTTGTAATGTAATTCAAGGAACAGGCGACCCCCTTGATGTGATAACTTATACATTCTTTGGCTTACTTCCGATTTTATTCAATTATAGATTTAAAAAATCACTCAATTATTATCAATATGAAAACAAATATTAAACACTCTATTTCAGCCTTTGTAATTTTAGTTTCATTCATGATTGCAATGGCAAGCTCAAGCGACAAGGAAACAATTGGCGAAAACGAAAATCCAATTGAAAACGTTACAGCTAGCCAAATATTTGATGATTTTGAAAAAAATGAAATCGCTGCACAGGAAAAATATGGTAATAAAATAATATCTGTAAGAGGAATCATTGCATCTATTGAGAGCTATGGTACTGGGGCTATTGTCTTGCTTAATGATGGGAATCCAGAAAATATAGGGGTCAAGTGCTATTTTAATAAAGATCAAAAGGAGCGTATTGCTATTCTTTCAAAAGGTGAGCCTATTAAAGTTATAGGGTTCGGGAGTGATAACCTGGTTATTGACTATAAATTAGAAAATTGTAGACTTGGTAAGCTTGGAGATAACTAGCTATCCCCCCTTTTGAACTTTCCCGCCAACAAGTGATACAAAAGCGCTACGTTACGCGGCTCGCTGACGCTCGGCCCCTGCGGGTCTGGCGCTGCGCACCACCGAGCTATTTGCAGGAGCAAATAGTTCACTTGCTACAAATATACATTGAGTACATTTGTTTTTGCTTCACAAAACCGCTGCGTTCATACATCGCTAGGCCGAATAGTGTTCTGGCGAAGCCATAGTGGCACACAGCGCCAAACCAAACCGGCCCTATTGTACAGACGAGGCATGCCTCGTCTCCCCGAAGTAAAATGAATAAGTATAGCCCACAGAAAATCGGGAAAAACCATATAAAATATTCGTACCCCTTTGTAGAGACGAGGCATGCCTCGTCTCCCCCGAAACAGACCGAATATGTACAACAGGAAATACCCAATGCTACAATATGCATATCCTTTGTACCTATTTTGTACCCCGAATAACGATGTTTACATACCCTATCTGGTTACAGGAGACAAGGCATGCCTTGTCTCTACATTTTAACCCAATAAATGATGTTCACCTGATGCACAAAAAGAAGCACAACCCTTAGCCTCTTCCCACCACATTGTACAGACGAGGCATGCCTCGTCTCCCAAAGTAAAATGAATAGGTATAGCACACAGGAAATCGGGAAAAACCATATAAAATATGCGTACCCTTTGTAGAGACGAGGCATGCCTCGTCTCCCGCTGCCTGTCAAGGCGGCGAAATGCCGAGCATCCTGGCGTGATCAACCCTGGGCGACCACAAGGGTCGACCCTACATTTTGCCTGTGATACCTTTGTATAACTTGATTCTTGTGATGTTAGACAGAGAGTTTGCCTATCATACCGCGTAAAGCATTATTTTCTGTTGATTGGCTGAAAACTCCAAGGCAATGGATATATCTTCCAGCGTTAAATCAGGGAAATCTTCTATTAATTCTGCTTGGCTAACGCCTGATGCCAAGTACCGCAATATATCTTCAACGGTAATCCGCAAACCTCGGATACAAGGTTTACCGCCACGTTTACCAGACTCGACCGTTATGGTATTTTTGTAAATAAACATATGCTTGGGCTACTTTGGATTAGAATTGAGCTGTAAATATAATCATTTTGCCATGATTTAAGTTTCATTCAAGTTCGAAAATTAAATCTTGATGAACAAGCGGTTTTGTACTAGAACCAGTAATAATCAAATATCACAAGACAAATTGATGAAAAGCCGTTTCGCGCGAGGTGCCCGGCGGGCGCGGCTGAAAGCCGCGGTGCGAAGCACGGAGCATCGCGAACCCCAGAGGGGACCGACGGCCGTAGGCCGACGCGCCCAAATAATCCCGAAAACAAGCTTGGCGAGCCTATAAAAAACTTACCTTTGCCGGATGAAAAAGACCTTGGGCAAGTTAAAAGGCTTTGCTTTTTTTGATTCTTTCAAGCACATCAGCACTTACTTCATCGCGCAGTTGCTGGGGCAAGGGCTTGGTGTGATTAGCATGCCCGTTTTTACCCATTACATGACCAAGGCCGAATATGGCCTGGCCAACGTGTACCAATCCTACGCCCTCACCTTCTCGATTGTGCTCGCGCTGAACCTGAACGGGGCCGTGAACCGCTACTTTTTTGAGCCCAACAACGATATGAAGGGTTTTATGGGCACAAGCATCCTGAGTGCATTGGGTATGTTTAGCCTCTTTGGCCTGTTTTTCTACCTGTTCCGAGACACGATTGCCAGCACCCTTAACTTACCCGTGGAAACCGTGGGCTGGATGCTTTTTTACGGTGCGCTGCTGATTGTTTGGCGGATTTACGAAACCTATTACATCGCGATGAAAGCCAGCACGGAGTACGCCGTGACGATGGTAATTTTTCAATACATGAAGTTTGGCTTTGCCTGGCTTTTGCTGTATCTGGCCGTGGATAGCACCTACATGAGCAAGGCTTATGGCGAGATTATCGCTGGTTTGCTGATTGTGATTTTCGTGTTGTGGCGCATGCGCAACACCATCCACTTGCGCTTTGTGTGGGAGCATTTCGTGTATATTTTCAAGTTTAGCGTGCCGCTCATACCTTATGTATTGAGCAGTTTTATCCTGAATTATTTCGACCAGTGGTACATCAATGCCGCGTTGAGCAGCGACGATGCCGGTTTGTACAGTTTTGCCTACAAGATTGCCATGTTTAATGCTGGTTTCGTGGTGGTAGTGCAAAACGCCACGAACCCCGATTTTTACAAGTGGATGAACGAATCGGCCGTGGAGCAGATTCACAAGCAAGCCGTTTCAATCCTTAAAATATTGGCCTTGGCTACTTTGACTATCTGCATCTTTGCCAAGGAAGCCGGGCTATTATTGATTTCTCGGGATGAATACATCCCTGCGCTGCCCTTGGTGAGTACCATTACCATTGGCTTGTTCTTTTTTGGGGTAGCGCAGCTGAATGTCCGTTACATCTACTTCCTGAAGCGCAATGCCTGGCTGAGCGCCACCATGATTGGAATCAGCTTGCTGAACGTGTTGCTGAACTACTTGGCCATGGGCTACTTCAAGCTGGGTTACCAAGCGGCGGCTTACACCACCTTGATATCGTACGTGGTGTTGTGCATCGTGATGGTTTACATAACCGAATATCGGTTTAAAATGCCCCACCTACCGTGGAAACGATTACTCAGCATAATCATGGTGACTTTTGTAGCTTATGCATTAGGTACTTTGGTTGACCATTATGCCGAGTTGGGGATTGGTTTGAGCTTGGCCTTAAAATCAGTCATTTGGTTATTAGGCTTCCTATATTTGTACTTGGGGCAGCTTAAGTACTCGTTCTCAATTAATTGATCGTAAAAACTTGCCTATTTCTTGGCATACTTCGTTGTAAAAAGTTCGGCGTAGAACCACTAGGGCTCATTTTTACGCCTTGTCTGCCAAAAAAATATTCGGCGTTTTCATCCATCATCAATTAAGAACGATTACTTAAAAATATTAAAATTTTAAATGGAACAACCCAACTTGGGCCAAAAAAAGTACGTAAAGTAAATAGCTGTGTGGACTTAATTGGCCATACGTACATCAAGCCGAAAATATTTCGTAATATTGCAGCTTGACAAAACAACATTTTGTACTATCAAACAGAGGCAGTAATATGTCAAAAAGGAATTTATGGTTATTGTGGCTGCTTTTGCCAGCATTGAGTCTTGTTCCCGCTTGTAAAGACGACGAACCTTTGCCAGAACCACCCTTCACGGTAGACTTGAGCAAAGTACCCTACACCAACCTCTCGGAATATGGTTTCTTTGAAGGTGCCATGAAGGACCAAAGGCCGATTGAAAGTGTTTTACCTTATAGACCAGCCAGCTCGCTGTTTAGTGATTACGCCCACAAAAAACGCTTTGTTTGGATGCCTGATGGCAGCAAAGCAACCTATGATGGCGACGACAATATTTTCAACTTCCCGGTGGGCACAGTGCTGATTAAAACCTTTTACTACGACAATGTACAGCCCGAGAATATTAGTCGCAACATGGAAACCCGTCTCTTGGTGCGCAAAGCTGATGGCTGGAAGGCTTATACCTACGCCTGGAATGCCGACCAGACAGAAGCGGTGTTGGATGCAGCCGAAAACGGCATGACCATCCCGGTTACATTCTTAGAAGGCGGGGTGACCAAAAATATTAACTACAAAATCCCATCGCAAGGGGAATGTATCACTTGCCATAAGATTAACCCAACAGGTTTAACAGGTGGTGAATTAACCACCCCGATTGGTCCAAAACCTCAAAACCTGAACTTTAGCTACAGCTACGGTAGTGTAAGCATGAACCAAATAGCCAAATGGAAAGAAATGGGCTATTTAGGTAACGATATTCCTAGCAATATTGTATCGACCGTTGACTGGGAGGATGCATCTCAAACACTAGACCTACGCGCACGCTCCTACCTCGACATGAACTGTGGCCACTGCCACCGTGAAGGCGGGCACTGCGATTATGTAAACGTCCGCTTTAACTTCAGCAATACCAACGATTACGATCGTGGTATTTGCCAAGTGCCGCTGTTTATCGTTCAAAACGCATCATACGTGATACATGCCAGCCGTGCAAGCCGCTCTGAAATGTATATGCGCATCACTTCTAACCTCCAGGAAGAAATGATGCCAATTATTGGCCGAAGCGTGGTACATACTGAAGGTACAGCACTCATCCGGGATTGGATTAATGCCATGCCCGACACTTGTCCATAGAACCCATTTTTGCTTTATTAACAACTATTTTTATGAAAAAACTTACACTTTTAACTTTACTGTCCATGTGCACCGCCTTTGGTTTTGCACAGAACACTTGCGATAGTGCCTTGGTAATTACCGCTGGGGTACACACTATTGCAGCTGTGAATGGCTCAGAGGTTCCAGCGCCTATTTGTGCTGCCAATGGTGGTGGTGCCACCGCTGGCGAATGGTACAAGTACACACCTGCGCAAGATTACACCTTGACGGTTAGCACCGACTTAACCCAAAACGCTGGTCGTGATACTCGTTTCCACATCTACATGGGAACTTGCTCTAACCTTTCTTGTTTTGGCGGCGACGATGACGGCGGAAGTGGCTATTTATCTTATGCCCAAGTTAACGTAGTGGCTGGTACAACTTACTACATTGCCTTCGACAACCGTTGGGAAAGTGATGGTTTTGACTTCCAACTCACCGAAGGTGCGGTGGTTCTACCTGCTATCCAGTTTATACCGCAGTCGCTTACCGCTTCATCGAACATCTGTAACGTTTCAGATATGAACGGTGACTACCTTGATGATATCGTGACTGTAGGATCAAATGATATGACCATCCTACACCAATTGGTTACTGGTGGTTTTAGTTCTACTACTTACCAACTTCCAGGCTTGAGTGCTACCCCAAGTTGGAGTATCGCTACCGGCGACTATGACGGTAACGGTTTTAACGACCTCGTTTTCGGTGGTGGTAGCCGTTTAGCGGTTATCCGGGCCAACAACGGCGGTACAGCTTATACCGAAACGCCTTACCCTCAATACATCTTTACACAACGTACTAACTTTATCGATATCAACCACGACGGTCAACTCGACCTTTTTGCTTGCCATGACGTAGACCAAAGCCATGCTTACCGCAACGACGGTGCTGGTAACCTCGTGTTCGATATTCCTTTCTTTGCTACCCTTGACGTGGGTGGTAACTACCAATCGATGTGGACGGACTACGACAACAATGGTTTCCAAGACATGTACATGTCGAAATGCCGCGGTGGTGCTCCAGTTGGCGACCCACAACGCATCAACCTCCTGTACCACAACAACGGTGACGGTACCTTTACGGAACGTGGCGCAGCTGCCGGTGTAAACGATGGCGCTCAATCATGGTCTACTGCTATCGAAGACTTCGATAACGATGGCGATATGGACTTCTTGCTTTCTAATATCTCTGACCAGAATAAATTATACCGCAACAACGGTGACGGTACTTTTACCGACATCTATGCAACCTCTGGTATCGACCCACAAGTTGGTTCATGGGAGCTCCAAGCTGCCGATTTCAACAACGATGGCTGGGTTGACTTCCTATGGCAAAATGGCAAAGAACTTTACCTCAACAATGGCGACTTGACTTTCACAGGTTATGACTTGCCTTTTGGTGAAGGTGGTATTGGTGACCTTAACAACGACGGTTTCCTAGATGTTCAAACAGGTGGTACTGCTTACATGAACACACCTAACGACAACAACTGGGTTAAAATCACCTTGGTTGGTGTTCAAAGTAACCGCAACGGTATTGGTGCCCGCGTTGAAATTTACGGTGCTTGGGGCAAACAAATCCGCGAAATCCGCTCTGGTTCAGGCTTTAGCCACCAGTCTACCCTTAACGCACACTTCGGTATCGGTGAGGAAACAGCCATTAGCCAAATCCGCGTGGTATGGCCTTCTGGCGTTGTTGACGTGATCAACAACCCTGCTATCAACGCTCCTACCATGGTGGTTGAAGGCTCAAGCCCAGTAGTTTCTGTGGTAAACACCGAGGAAACACTGTTCAGCATTTTCCCTAACCCAACCAGCGATATCATCGTGTTGAAAGACATCGACATGAGCACGGTAAAAGGCATCAGCATTTACAATATCGAAGGCAAATTGGTTAAAATGTTCCCTGTAAGCGGCAACCAAGTTAACGTTCAATCGTTGGCCGCCGGTACATACTTCATCACAATCCAAACAGCTCAAGGCGAGCAAGCTGCACAAAAATTTGTGAAGCAATAAGCGCTACTAGCCTAGTAAAAAGCCATCTCAATCCCAGAGATGGCTTTTTTTATGCCCATAAATAAATCAAATGCAACAATTTGTTTATCTTAGCGTTCCAAAAAATAGCCAATTTTAGCTAACTTAGCCTTAAGCAAATTGATCTGGGCGCTGCGCCGCTACGCGTCGCCGGTCCCCGCCAGGGTTCGCTGTTCGCTCCGTGCGCTGCGCGCACCCGCGCCTACGGCGCGGCCTTCTGGGCACCTAGCGCGTCGGCGGCAAGCCGCCGATTGGAGAACTATGAACGATGAACTATGAACGATGAACTATGAAAACGCATAGCACTAATTACATCAATACTTTTATTGCGGTGGCCGATGATTGTCCGGCCGTACAAGGTGAAATACCAGCATACAAGGGCGACGACAAAAGCATTGCCTTTTTACAATATGAAATGATTGCCCAAAACCCTTATCGATATACTTCCGATGAAATTAAAATATTTATTTTTAGCTGTAAAATGAACCAATTGCGGTAAAAACTATTCAAAGAGAGTTACTAAGTACTCACAACTTAAACCGTTATGGAATTTACTGAAGCCAAGGAGAAATTTATTCAAACCTGGGGAGCCTTGGCTACCGACTGGGGGGTAAACCGCACAATGGCGCAGGTACACGCCCTGCTGATGATTGCACCTGAACCGCTTTGTGCCGAGCAAATCATGGAAGAACTTCAAATATCACGGGGCAATGCCAACATGAATGTGAGGGCACTAATTGACTGGGGCTTGGTACACAAGGAGTTACGAGCTGGCGAGCGCAAGGAATACTTCTTGGCCGAGAAAGATATGTGGGAGGTGATTCGATTAATTATCATACAACGCAAAAAACGCGAGCTAGAACCTATTATCAAGGTACTCAACGACATAGGTCAAACCGAAGGCGAAAGTGCGGATGTAGCCGAATTCAAGCAGGTGGTTAACGATATCAAGCTCTTTGCCCAGAAAGCAGATGCTACACTCGACAACTTTGTACGCTCTGACGCCAACTGGTTGTTGGGCACCTTTATGAAGATGATAAAGTAATTATATCAGATATTTAGAGCGCTTTAGTTACGAAGTCTAAATAATTTTCTGGGCTAATAACCTTTAGCGTTGAAACGTTGTATGCACTTGCAAAATCTTGGTGTAGATTAACCTTAGTGGTTCCATTCCACTTAAATTCATATGCGAGGGTTTGTCCGTTAAATTCTTCAACATAATCTATTTCCTTTTGCTGCTTTGATCTCCAAAAAAATACATTGGCGAAATTTTTATGGATGTTTAAGTTTTTTTGCCGTTCGCTTACTAAGTAGTTTTCCCATAAAGCTCCTACATCGTTGCGCAATTCAATTGGGTTGAACTGATTTATAATGGCGTTGCGAATTCCATTGTCGTAGAAATATATTTTTTTAGATTTTTTGAGTTCATTCCTTAAGTTTCTACTCAGGCTAGAAAGCCTAAATATGATAAACGACTTCTCGAGTAAATCTAAATAGTGCTCAACAGTTTGATTATCTAGCCCAGCCATTTGCCCGAGTTCATGGTTTGATACAAGGTTACCCACTTGAAAAGATAATGCTTGGAGCAATTTCTCTAGTGCATGAGGTTTACGAATAACTTGCATGCTCAATATATCCTTATAAAGGTAGTCATTGGATAAAAGCTTAAGGACTTCCTGCTCTCTCCCTGGATTATTGATAACCTCTGGATAAAAACCATAAACTAGGCGCTGGTGCAACATGCGTTGTTCTGATATGAGCCCATTGCTTTTAATCAGTTCAGCTGTTGCAATGGGAAATATCTTATACTCCCATTTCCTACCAGTCAATGGTTCATTGATTTGATTGCTTAGCTCAAACGAAGAAGACCCTGTGGCGATTACTTTCACGTTAGGAATTTGATCAATAATGATTTTGAGGCACAAACCTATATTTTCAATTCGTTGTGCCTCGTCTATCACAACATATCGATATTGGCCAATAATATGCTTCAATTTATCACTATTGGGCGATTTGAACATTGCAGCTGTATCTGTATCATCACCATACAACCATAAGACTTGATTTTGGAGTGTATCAGTCAACATCCTGGCTAAAGTAGTTTTACCAGTTTGTCTAGCTCCTAATAAGATTAAGGCTTTGGGGCCATTCAAATCTTGAATCAAAGATTCATATTGTAATCTAGATATCATGCTAATGAAATTTGGAATAAAGATACATCAAAAAGCATGTAATCGCAAAAAGACTAGGAATTTTGCGAATATAATCGCAAAATTCCTAGTCTTTTTGCGATTAGGCTATTTTATAGCATAAAAAAGGGCTCCTCATGGGAGCCCTTTTTTATGCCTTGGAGTCGTTATTATTTAACTTCTTCTACTTCAGCTGCATCAGCGGTAGCGTCAACAGCGGGAGCGTCGAGGATGTGAAGCAGTTGGCGATCTTTCAAGAATCCGAACCATTTTACCACTTTGCCGATGTCGCTTGCGCTCACCTGGTCTTGGTCGTGCTCAGGCAAAATTTGCAAGAAATAAGCACGAAGCTCTTCTTTGCTGCCTTTATGGTTAACGAGTTCAACACCAGCGTCCCTCATCTTCGCGAAAACGCTGCGGAGCGGAATAGTTTCCTCATCGGTGTCCACGTAAATAGAGATGGTTTCAAGCGGGCTGAACTGGTGTGTACGGGCAGGAACAAAAGTTCTTTTTTTAGAGTCGATATCTTCCAAGATTAAACCATTGCTGCGGTTTCCAACCACGAAGAATAGTCCCGGTTTGCCAGAAACTGCAACTAATTTTTCAAATTCCATTGTATTGTATTGCTTTGGTAAGTTGATTTACATTGTTTAACAGGGCAAAGATAAAAAATCATTTGGTGTAAAGCAAAATCTTAAACTTATGTTAAATGGCCTTTTATACATAACCATGTTTGTAGGCTTGGCGTTTCCTTGATGTATCTACAAAAATTGGAAACGTATATGAGAAAAGTATTTGGTTTTTTACTCGCTGGAATTGCTGGTGGTCTAGTTGTACTGGGCGGCAATTATTTCATGCAGAAGGCTTCACCGTCTAATGACTTGGCAGATACAAAGTCATCATCAGCATCAGGCTTCAAGCATGTAGATTACATGCCCGGTGGTGGGACTTACCCGAGTTCGTTCATCAAAGCTTCTGAGGCTGCCATGCCAACAGTAGTGCATATTGAAGCGAAGCAAACTGCTGCTGAGCCGAGAACGGAACGTGAGCGGCGGTATTACCATTTCTTTGGCGAACCACAACCTAGGCAGTCAACAGGTTCAGGCGTTATCATCAACAAGGAAGGGTTTATCGTGACCAACAACCACGTGGTTGAAAATGCCAACCAGCTTGAAGTTACCCTGTACGATCAGAAAAAATACAAAGCCACCTTGGTGGGCACCGACCCTTCAACCGACCTTGCGGTGCTTAAAATTGAAGCAGAGGGCCTTATTCCCGTAGAGTTTGCTGATTCAGATGAAGCGAAGGTAGGCGAGTGGGTTTTAGCGGTGGGCAATCCTTTTAACTTGACCTCAACCGTTACGGCTGGAATCATAAGCGCTAAAGGCCGGAACCTAGATTTAATAAATGGCCAGCGTGCTATCGAGTCGTTCATTCAAACCGATGCAGCCGTGAACCCTGGCAATAGTGGTGGCGCTTTGGTTAATAGCGATGGTAAATTATTGGGTATCAACACGGCCATCTTTGCGCCTAACGGTACCTATGCAGGCTACTCGTTTGCTGTACCCATTAACTTGGTCAAAAAAGTTGTATCCGATTTAATCAACTATGGATCTGTACACCGTGGCATGCTAGGCGTTGTAATTGCAGACCTAAACGCCGAGGTTGCCAAGGAAGAAAGCTTAAGCATCTCACAAGGTGTTTACGTGGTTGAGCTATCTGGTGACGGTGGCGCTAAGAAAGCCGGCATCAAAGAAGGTGATGTCATTGTAGCCGTAGACGGTAAAAATGTAAAAACAGTTAATGAGTTACAGGAAAAAATCGCCTCGCGCAATCCTGGCGACCTCGTTAGCGTGACCATAAACCGCCGTGGTAGCCAAAAGGATTACCGCGTCGAACTGAAAGAATAATGATTTGAAAAGCAATTTAGTTTTGGAGTAGTTTTTTTGGGTTTTCTTGGTTAGCCTTCCTGTATCATGCAGGAAGGCTTTTTTTATAAATTTATTGTCATAAATTTATAGCTATGATTTATGAACGATGAATTATAGTTACAAATGTTAATGTTTTTTTTGCTTTTTTTTAGACAGGACAGCTCCAAGGGCAAAGAAATTCATCGTTCATCGTTATTATAGCGCCTCCCCCCGGCGCTGTGCGCCGCCCCCCTCCACTGCACAGACGCTGTGCGTCAGTTGGTAGCGGGGGTGGGCCGAGCTACGCTCGACCGCGTTCATCATTTCATCATTTCATCATTTATTCTTTTTGGGCGTTCCGGCGCGGTGCGCCGTCGCTGTCCTACGCGCGCGCTAAGCGCTTGGCCCTTCGGGCTGGCCGCGTTGCGGCCACGCTCCGGCCAGCTAACGCGGGTTCCTTGCGCTGCCAACCACATAAGCACACATTAGTTCTGCCAGATAATTAATTGCCGCATGCACAAAAAAAAGGGCAAACCCTTTCGAGCTTGCCCTTTTTAGATACAACTGCCATAAACTAGTTGCCAGCACTTTTCCAAGCGCCGTAGCCACCTTGAAGGTCGTACACTTGTTTAAAGCCAAGTTTTTGGTAAACAGGGGCAGAACGACCGCTGCGGCCACCACTAGCACAGAAAATGAAAAGAGGCTTTTCACGGTCAAGTTTAGCGATCTCAGCTTCAAAGTTTGCATCGTTGAAGTTGATGTTTTTGGCAGCGCCGATCGTTCCGCCAGCATATTCCCCTGGCGTACGGATATCTATAAGTTGGATATCGGCAGTGGCTGTCATCTTCGACTTGTACTCCTCTACAGGCAACACCGCGATGCTGGTGGCAGGAGCATTAGTCGATGATTCGGTACCGGTGCTTGTACCAGTGCCCGTGGTTTGTTGTGCATTACATGCGGCAAACGAGCCAGCGATGAGCAGAAATAATAACTTTTTCATTGATTTAATAAATTAGTGGTTCAGAAACAGAACGCAAAGATAAGTGCTTCGCTGGCATGTACTTGGTGATAAAAATTACTTTAACGCGTTTTTACTTCAAGGCTAACTTTAGGTTGAGGTGCTTTTTTAATGTCGATGAGCCATTGGTTGTACCCTCCGTTCATATGGTATACCACTTTGAACCCGAGGTTTGAGAAATAGGCGATTGATTTTTCGCTGCGCGTTCCGGCGGCACAATACACAAAAACGGGTTTTTCGGGGTCTAGTTTTGCGGCTAATTCATCTTGAAAGTCAGGTCGATTAAAGTCGATGTTAATATGCCCTGGCAGAGCACCAGCGCTTTGGATTTCAGCAGCGGTGCGGACATCGACTAGTTGAGCACCTGCTGTAGCTTGTAATTTCTGCTGAAACTCCAGGGGGAATAATAAGGTGTCTTTGGTGACAGAAACCTTAACGGTATCTGCCGGTTGATTTTGATCGGCCGTTTGATTGGCACTTGGTTCCTGTGCACAGCTCCATACTATACAGAGCAGGCTAAATAACGTGACAATCCTCATAATGTATCGATTTAAGGTTAATGTAATCTTTTTAACGGATAAGCAGCATTACGCCCCATTTTAACAACAATGCCCATTCAAAAATACAACATGAATTTCAAATTTGAAGCAAATTACACCCGTAAAATTAATGGCGGTTATTAGCCATAAAAAAAGGTGATACCGTTTCCGGTATCACCTTTGAGTATTGCTTCAAGAAAAAGACTAGCCTTCTTTGTTGGCGTCTTCTTCGTTTTGGCGGAGTTGTTCCTTCAATTCAGAGAAACCTTGGATTTCACCTAGTGTAGAACGCTCAACTTTCTCTTGCGTTTTCTTCACTTCTTTGCGTGTAGTTTCTTTTTCAACTTTACGCTCTTTCTCGGTGGCTTCTTCAGCTTCTTTGTTGAGGTCTTCTAGGTAACGGCTGTGAGATACCAAGATACGTTTGTCATCGCGGTTGAATTCGATAACTTTAAACATCAAGGTTTCTTCAACTTCAGCGTTATTACCGTCTTCTTTGCGCAATTGGCGGATAGGAGCAAAAGCTTCTAAGCCGTATGGCAATGAAATGATAGCGCCTTTGTCATCTTTACGCACAACGGTAGCCTCGTGGTAAGAACCAACAGGGAATACGTTCTCGAAAGTATCCCATGGGTTTTCTTCGAGTTGTTTGTGGCCCAAAGACAATTTGCGGTTTTCTTGGTCGATGTCGAGGATAACCACGTCAATGGTTTCGCCGATTTTAGTGTACTCTGTTGGGTGAGAGTAACGCTTAGTCCAAGAAAGGTCAGAGATGTGGATCATACCACCGATACCTTCTTTCAACTCAACGAAAACACCGTATGGGGTCAAGTTTTTAACTGTACCTTGGTGACGGCTGTTCACTGGGAATGCAGCTGCGATAGATTCCCAAGGGTCGTTGTCCAACTGTTTAACCGACAAAGACATTTTGCGTTCGTCGCGGTCAAGGGTAACGACTTTAGCTTCGAGTTCGTCGCCCAACTTGAAGTATTCGCGAGCGTTGATTGGTTGGTTGCTCCAAGACACCTCAGAGATGTGGATCAAACCTTCAACACCTGGTTTAATTTCAAGGAAAGCGCCGTAATCTTCGATATTAACGATTTTACCTTTTACTACTGAGCCTTCAACCACATCTTCGCCGAGAACATCCCATGGATGTGACTGGAGTTGTTTGAGGCCCAAAGAGATACGTTTTTTCTCGTCGTCGAAGTCAAGCACAACAACGTTGATCTTTTGGTTGAGTTCGAGTACATCGCTTGGGTGTTTGATACGGCCCCAAGAGATATCCGTGATGTACAACAAACCATCTACGCCACCAAGGTCAAGGAATGCACCGAAGTCAGTGATGTTTTTAACAACACCTTCAAGTACTTGGCCTTTTTCAAGGGTAGAGATGATTTCTTGACGTTGAGATTCGAGGTCTTTCTCGATAAGTGCTTTGTGCGATACAACGGCGTTTTTGATAACTTCGTTGATTTTCACCACTTTGAACTCCATCTGTTTGCCTACGTATACATCGTAGTCAACGATTGGTTTGATATCGATTTGTGAACCTGGCAAGAAGGTTTCGAGACCGTCGATGTCAACGATCAAACCACCTTTAGTTTTGCTAACCACGTTACCGGTAACCACAATACCTTCTTGGTAAGAACGTACGATGTTTTCCCATGCGCGGAGCAATTTAGCCTTACGGCGTGACAACACGAGCTGGCCGCGTTTGTCTTCTTGTGTTTCAACGTAAACTTCAACACGGTCACCGATTTCTGGAGTCTTTTCACGGAACTCAGAAAGAGGGATAAGACCATCTGATTTGTAGTTCAAGTCAAGTACTACATCGCCGCCTTTGATACCGATAACGATACCTGCTACGATTTCGTATTCTTCTACCGCGTTGAGCGTGTGCTCGTAGTCAGCACTCATTTGAGTACGTTCTGCGTCGGTGTATTGTGCAGCCTGACGTTTACCAAGTGCCCAGTTAAAGTCGTGTGGGTCAGCGCTCAATGAAGTTTCTTCAATGAGGTCTTCCAATTCGTCAACTTCGTCTTCAAATTGGGCATCATCATCGTCTTTCGCGAGGTTACGGAAACTCATAGTATCGTCGTCCTCTTCGGTCAAAGCTTTCACTTTAACTGGAACTACTTCTTCTACGACTTCTTCCACGATTTCGTCTGCGGTTTCTTCCGTTTCCGGAGTTTCTGGAGCTTCGTACTCAGCCGGTTGCTCCAATTCGTTATTCACGTTCTGTTGAGTGAGTTCTTCCTCTGGATTGAGGTTGTTCTCGAGGTCATTAGCCATTGCTTAGGTCCTCGTTTTTTTAATGGTTAAAGAATAATGGTTTGAATCGAGGTGCAAAGGTAATACTTCCCAATTATATTTTGCAGCTTTTTGTAAAAAAGTTCTTCTGAACTATGAACAATGAACTATGAACTATGAACTTGGAAAAGATCGTTCATCGTTCATAGCTCATCGTTCATCGTTCCTATCTCCTATCTCTTTGCGCCAGGCATGCGGAGCGCGCCGACCGTAGGGAGGCGGTGCCACAGGCACCGAGCGTCCAGCGAGCGCGTAGCACGCCGACGGCGAAGCCGGGGCGCCCAAAAAAGATAAAATGATGAATCGATGAAATGAAGAAACGATGAAAGGAGAAAATGATGAATTAGCAAATCGAACCTTTTACCTTTTACCTTTTACCTTTTACCTTTTACCTTTATTAAAAGTATTTATATTTGAATTCGAAGACTTGTGTTTCATCAAACACAAAATTTTCCTCGACTTGCCGTTGCAACAGTCCTTTATCGTTATACTCGTAAGCCGTTCTGTAACCAATTTCCAGCAAATCTTCATCAAAGTACATCGTCTCTGTAACTAGCTGATTTTTATCGTTGTACACGTAAGCCGTATGGTTTACTTGGCCATCATCGTACTTTGTTTGCTCGAGCACTAGTCGATTTTTTTCATCGTAGCTATAGGTCGTGTTGTACACCTCAACCCAGACGTATTTTCCTGTAAATTCACCTTCATCATCATATAAACCACGGGCGGATTTACCCACCTTGGTTGCAATTTGCCCTTTCTTGTTGAAGGTGTAGCTGTACTCCATTGGATCGGCACATGAAAAGCTATGGGTAGCAATTTTGCCCTTTTTATCATAGCTAAACGTTTCGACATAGGGCACCAAATCAATACCCTCCATGGTAACACGGGTAACCTGGCCAGCCTTGCTGTTGTAGAGGTAATATGTGAATATAGTATCCACATCTTCGGAGTTGGGGGACTCTGTCATTTGCAAGATGAAGCCGTTGCGGTCAACATCTTGTTGCCACATTTTAAAGGGCTTACCGGCTTCGGCCTGATAGCCCTCAATCATGAATTGCTCAACTTGTTGCACCTTGTTTTGCTTGTACAGCTTAACGAGGGCATTGATATCTATGGCCGTATTCTGGGCATCTAATGCAAACGTTAATAAGCCTAAAGCAGCTAATAAAATGTATTTCATGGAGCTAGATTTTGTACAAAGTTAATCCCTGTTCGGTATGTGTTTAATACGTTCAATTACGTATTTACGTTGGAACAAGTTTCAGCCTGAGCTACATTTGCATCAATGTCTCCAAATGGTGTCGTGCAATGCCGAAATAGGCTTTGCTCGACTGTATTTTATCCAATATAGCTTGTTGTTTAGCGGGGTTGGTGGTTTTTCGCTGCCCAACAATCAGTACATTTTTAGGGGTGTGGGCATCCGATATAAATTCAAAAACCTTGGTGCTGTAGCCGTGATATTCCAGTATCAAAGCCCTCAGGGCATCGGTGAGCATTTCAGCTTGGCGTTCCATGAAAATACCGTGCTTCACCACGAAGTCGAGGGCGTTATTAGCCTTGTGCTGCTCCATCTCCCGGCGAATTTGCTTGTGGCAGCATGGCGCTACCACGATTAAGTCGGCGCCGGCGGTAATGCCCTTATATATGGCTTCATCCGTGGCGGTATCGCAGGCGTGTAATGCTACCAGCACGTGGATCTCCGTAGGTGGGACATACTGCTCGATGGTGCCCTCCACAAAGTTAAGGTGTTTATAGTCAAGCGCCTCGGCTATGTTGTTGCAAAGTTCAACCATATCTTTCCGGAATTCAACCCCGGTAACTTGTGTTTGTTTGTGCAGCACCTCGTTGAGGTAATCATATAGGGCAAAAGTAAGGTAGCCTTTGCCCGAGCCCATGTCGACGATATGTGTCAGGGGGCGCTCCGGCAAATCTTTCAGCAAATTACTGAGCAACTCGATATAATGATTGATTTGCTTGAACTTGTCTTGTGCCCGGTTGTAAATGATACCCTCTTCATCGCTCAGCCCGAGGGCATGCAAGTAAGCCTTGCCGGCGCTCGGTAACTTGCGTTTTTTGGCCCTATCGTGTTCGGTGGAGGGCAAGGCTTGTTGAGAAGCTTTTTCCTGGCGCAAGCTAAACTGCCCTTGTTTACTGGCCTGCAACTTGTAATCGGCTTGCAGCGTAAAAAGCTGTGCTAGTTTAAAGCCTTGATTACCAATTAATTGATTGAGTAACTCAATAGCTTCCTCTATGCTGTAATTCTTGGTTATATCGCGGGTTTGGTAGCGATATACAAAAGATAGCTTGGGTAGTTGTTTAATGAACAACAGCTTTATGTACACATTTTTCAAGCCTGGCTCAGCGCCTTTATAGTCGCCTAAATTAAGCTTTACAAAGGAGTTGTTTTGTAGACCCTGTTGTAATAGTTCCAAAAATTGTTCAATCTGACCCTGCATGCTGGTTATTTGTGTTGTGGCAAAGGTAATAAAGTTTATCCTTTAGCCCTGCATGCCACTCTGATTGCAAAATACTCAGGATGATACTATCACGGCGTCCGCCGTCAGCCGAGGGGAGATGGTTGCGCAACACACCTTCTACCGTGCAGCCGATGCTTTGCATAGCCCTTTTGCTCCGCTCATTGCGGTTATCGGCCCTAAATTCGACGCGCTCCAAGCCCAAGGTTTGAAAGGCATAATCCAGCAAAAGGTATTTGCAATGTTTGTTTAACCCCGAGCCTTGAAATGCCTTGCCGTACCAGGTATACCCTAGTTGTAGCGTTTTGAAAGACAGTTGAATATCGTAAAAACGGGTGCTGCCGGCATATTGTCCAGTTGCTTTATCAAATACAATAAATGGATACTCCCTACCCTGTGCCCTTGCTTCAACAGCTTGATTGATGTAAAGCTCTAAATCAGTTGGGCTTTGAATTTGCGCTAGGCTATAACGCCACAAATCAGGTTCATTTTGAGCAAAATGACTGAGGTACTGTATGTCTTCAAGTTCAAGCGGGCGAAGCATAACGCGTTCGTTTTGAAGCACTATGGGGTGATTTATCAGCATTGTAAATTATTGATAGTATGATTACGAGTTGAATAATGCTTGCTGCCTATGATACTTGATACTCCATACGGCTAAAACTAAAAATGGTACTGTGGATAATACAATTTTATAATTGAGGCTCAAGCAGCCAATGATAAACATAAAACCTAGCAATACGCCTATACCAGCAATACCAAGGTAAGTTAAAAATCGCTGATTTTTAGGCCAAAATAGGGTCATCAGGAGTATGATTTGTCCTGCAATAGGCAGCAGAATAAACGGATGGATTACAGAAGCGGTTTGCCCTACTAGTTTGTACAATACCTCAACCTCTGCTTGAAACAAGAATGCATGGCTGTTGGTACCCCATTCCAGGTAGCCAAACAATGAGCTTAATACAAGCAACAAATTAATGATTCGACCTTTCATGGCTTATAATTGCATCTCAAAAATACTATTTCTAAAGGATAATTACTGGACCTTTGTGCATTCGGTGCAATACACTATGGCTTTAAAGCCATTGCCAATAGGCATAGGCACCTTCAAAAATATTTTTTTCGACAAAGCAAAATTACCTTATATTGCATTATGAATTAAAATATACGACTATGAAAAAGCGCTACATTTTACTTTTAATCAGCCTCTTACACATATTTACTGGTTATGCTCAAAACCTTCCTGCCTATGTACCCAGCAATGGCTTAATTGGCTGGTGGCCCTTTAACGGTAATGCAAACGATGAAAGCGGGCAAGGCAATAATGGTACTGTTCATGGTGCCCTACTGAGCACAGACCGCCTAGGCAACCCAGATGCAGCCTACTATTTCGACGGCATCTCGGCCTATATCGAAACGCCAGACTCACCTATGCTTGCACTTACAGGCGATATTACCATGGCAGCATGGGTATATGCTGAACTGCCCAGTAACAACCCACATTTCCAATCTATTATATCAAAGCGGGAAACTGGTTACCTCAACTACAACATGAGTATTTCTCATTATTATAATCAGTTTGGATCGGTAGAGGAGCTAAAAACTTTGTTTACCGGGCGCGGCAACGCACTCAGCGGTTTTAATTACCGGTATTCCAACGACACCGTAACCCAGTTTACCTGGCAGCACCTAGTGGTTCGAGTGGAAAACAACATCGTGAGCTTTTACAAAAACGGTACGTCTATGGGCAATATGCCGGGGTCAAATATATTACCTAACCCTACTCCAAACCGGAATATCGGTTTGTATTTCGGTAAAACACATTCAGTAGGCGACATGATGCAGGGCAAAATAGATGATATTGGTATCTGGCATCGTGGATTGAGCCTAGCTGAAATCGAGGCATTGTACCAGGGCAATCCTACGGGCTTAAATAATTCCGAAACAACTTCGGCCATCCACATTTACCCCAATCCTAGCCAAGGGCTAATCACTGTTGAAGCTAATCAGCCTAGTAGTTATAGTATCTACAACATGCTTGGAACACTTATGCTGCAAGGTACATTGGAAAGCCCGAGCCAGCAAATAGATTTAAGCCAGCTTCCAACAGGCATGTATGTATTTAAACATCACCTGAGTGGCGCAGTGATATTAAGCTGCAAGAACTAAGCCCTGCACATTTTTTTTTCTTAGTCTGGTGTTTAAGCGAATGATATTTCATTTTTTGTCGTCTAAGTTAAAAACACCATAATATGCAAAAAATATTCATCGCTAGTGTATTGCTGGCAGCCACATTCGTTTTGCAACAGTGCAAATTGGACGAGACCCCTACCCTCACTTTCGAGGCCGTTGAAGCCGCTTTTGGCAACAACCTTGACCCAAACAACCTGGCCAACTACGCCAACCAGCTTGTTCCTGCTTACATCAACAAAGACAACACCGGGGCCAACAATATTACCAACGCCAAGGCTACCCTTGGCAGGGTTTTATTTTACGACAAAAACCTGAGCATCGACAACAGCATTTCTTGTGCGAGTTGCCACCAGCAAGCTTTTGCCTTTAGCGATACCAGCTTGGCCAGCCACGGTGTAGAGGGTGGATTAACTGGTCGGCACTCCATGCGCTTGGTCAACAGCAGGTTTGCCGTTGAACGCAAATTTTTCTGGAACGAGCGGGCTGCAACCCTCGAAATCCAGACCACCATGCCTATTCAAGACCATGCTGAAATGGGTTATAGTGGCCAAAATGGCCGTCCTGGCCTCAGCGAGTTGCTGAGTAAATTACAAGGTATTGAATACTATCAAGAGCTGTTCACCTTCGTGTACGGCGATGCTACCGTAACCGAGGCCAGGATGCAGGAATGTATGGCCCAATTCATCCGAAGCATCCAGTCGTTCGATTCGAAATACGACCTTGGAAGGGCCCAAGTGAATAACGATAACCAGGCTTTCCCCAATTTTACGGCTCAAGAAAACAGCGGCAAAAACTTGTTCATCACCCCGCCGGTATTCGATGCCACGGGCAACCGCACTGGCGGTGGTTTAGGCTGCAATGGCTGCCACAATGCCCCTGAGTTTGACATCGATCCTAACTCGGGCAACAACGGTATAGTTGGCGTGCTCAACGGCAGCGGCAACGACCTTTTCAACACCCGTGCACCTTCTTTACGCGATCTTGCTGGGCCAAGCGGCCTGCCTAACTCGCCTATGATGCACACCGGGGTTATCACAACTTTACAAGCCGCCATTGGACATTACGGTACCATCGTTACGCCACCGTTCAACACCAATCTCGACCCGAGGCTGAGACCCAACGGCTTTGGCCAGCAGCTGCACTTGAACGCGACAGAGGTCAATGCGGTCATCGCTTTCTTGAAAACGCTCACGGGTTCAAATGTATACACCGACCCTAAATGGGCCAACCCGTTTTTATAAGAGTATGTTTGGATTTTGGGTTTCGAGGGAAAAACGAGCTATTTTTTGATGAGCTTGCTTTAAAAAATGGGCGCATAGTGGGGCTACGTAACTATTTTTTAAAGCAAAAATCATCCGAAAAGAGCCGTTTTTCGCCGGAAGCTAAAGTCCAAACATACTCTAAACTATTGATTTTTTTGTTTTTTGGGCGCTGCGGCCGTGTTGCAGGGCGTATATATACGCCCTTTCAGCACGGCCGCCGCTACGTTCCGCGGCTCGCTATTCGCTCGGCCTGCTTCGCAGTCTGGCCCTTTGGGCCACCGCTGCACATCGCTAGCGCTAGTGATGTGGAGGCGTGGCGGCGCCAGCCGCCAGACCGCAGTAGAGCCGCCCAATCTGGGCGGCTAACAAGGGCCGAGCGATTAGCGAGCGCCGAACCCCGAAGGGCACCGCAAAGGAACGAAGTGACTGCGCGAAACGTAACGGCGATCGCCAAAGGCGGGCGCAGCGCCCAAATTATAAAAGCCCCATTTTCACGGAGCTTTTATGTTGATCTATAGCTTATCGCTCTACCTGAACACCTCGATGGTTTGGCTGATGACGCGTTTCACACCACTCCAATCTTGATAACTGAGATACACTACATATGTGCCATCGGGCAGTAAAACACCATCCCAATGGCCTTCAAAACGAGCGGCAGAGTTGGTATTGTCATACGACGTGGTGGTAAATACCAAGGAGCCCCAGCGGTTGTACACTTCCACGAGGTGATCCGGGAAACGCTCCAAGCCTTCAATAACGAGGTAATCGTTGGCGCCATCGTTATTGGGCGAGATACCGTCGTAAATTTTAACCTCCCGGCAAAGCATGAATACCACAACCGTGGCCTGGTCGCTATTGCCTGATTGGTTGGTAATTTGATAACGGAAGCTATCGATGCCGCAGAAACGCTCCGGTGCGTTGTAAACGAAAACCGAATCTACGTTATCCCAGAAAGCAGTACCATAAGCAGGGTATTGTGTAATAACTGGCTCGCCAACCAACACCGCTACCGAGTTGCCGAAGCTATCGTTCAATAGCGACGCAATACTACCGGGGCTCTCGCCAAAAGGTACCACCAACGTGTCGTTAACGGCATTTGGCATGCCAACATCCCCGATGGTTTCAAGGTAAATAAAGGTAGTATCGCACCAATTCCCGTCACAGGCCAACAACACCGCCATGCCCGTGCAAGGGTTAAGGGCGGCCTCAAACTCGATACAGCCCAGACTGTCGATGCTCAACACGGTCAAGCAGCTATTACCCGGGTTAATAATATTCCACGTTAAGCTAGGGGAGCCGGGTAATTCATCGGAGAAAGTACTGAAACAAACCGTTTGCGTGGTGCCCGCAGGAATTTGGATTAAAGTATCCTCGGTCAGTGGGAAAACCGTGCTGTACAATAGAATACTATCGCGATTACCGCAGCTATCCAACACCACAATGTCAATGGTATCAAAGCCCACGCCGATGGCTTGAATATTCAAGCAAGGTGTAAAATCAGTTACCTGCACCGAGAACAAACCATTCCGGCTGATAGCTTGAACACTTGCGGTAGATGCGGGCAAATCAGTATCAAGCGGGAAGCAAAGTTGTTTAGCATCGCCCCAAATCATAGAATCGGTAAAGTATTGATTTACAGCAGCTTCAGCAGGGTATACCAAAATATGCACTGTACCTGTATCACAAAGTTGGGTTGAATCGCAGGCCAGGTAAGTGAAGGCAGTGGTACCAATAAAACAAGGGTCGGGCGTAAAGGTCCAGTTCGATAATACCCCACCCTGTGGCAAGGTTAAGACACTTAAAGTTACAGGGCTTTCATTGGGCGAAGTAGCCAAGGCTTGTGGGTTTGCGAGGCTTACGGCATTGGCCTGTATGGTACTCATCAAGCCTTCGCCTGCCAGCGGGGCTAAATTTTGCCAAGGCAGTACAATTTCAATGATAACTTGAGCCGTATCACATTGGTTCGATGCATCGCAAGCTGCGTAAATCAAGGTATCCATACCAACAAAACCAATGGCAGCCACATAAGATAAGTTACCTTGTGGGTTTAGCAAGGCATTGCCTTGAAGTAGGGTTACAGTAAGTCCTTGCCCCATAGGGTCAAGGTCATTCACTAATACATTAGCATTTAGCGTACCTTGAGCCAACAAGCGATAAGCATCGTCGTTAGCTTGAGGAACCGCATTGGCGGCACTCGTATTGACTTCGAGCCAGCTGGTGTCGCACAAGCCCCAAGCATCGCATGCCGAAACTAGAGCATAGGCCGTTGAGCCAGCACTACAGCCTGTGTTGTCGAAGGTATAGAAACCATTGCTACTCAAAACGAAGGTACCACAGGCAGGTGCTTGAACCACTTGATAGTTTAATGCAGTAGTTTGAGGCGCAAAATCGTTTTGGGCAAGGTTACCCGAAAGCACTGTATTTTCAAGTCCAGCATTCAAGTCAGGATCCGCGAAAGGATACTGGGGCAACACCAGCAAGGCCACCATGGCAGTATCGCACAAACCAGCATCGCATGCTCGGTAGATAAAGTTTGAAGGGCCAGTTTCTCCAACCAAAGGAATGTAAGAGAAAGCACCGTTGGCGTTAAGTTGTAAATTACCTAGAGCATTCGCTTGGATTAACTCAAAGTTCATGATACCAGAACGGCTTAAATCGTTGAGGCTCACATCAGCATTTAACGGGCCAGTAGTGACAAAAACATCAGGGCTAGCGAGCGGTGTAAGTGGTTCGCCAAAAGCTACATCAGGAAGGACATGCCAAATAATCCATGCGGTATCACAAACAGCGTCAACATCGCAGGCGATATATGATGCCGCATCAGTACCAACATAAGCATTAGCGGGCGTATACGTGTACGAACCGTTAGCTAAAATTGTACATACACCGTTGTTGGGTGGCGTTAGCAAGCTGTAAACTAGGCCACGGCCAACATCATTATTCGCCAGGGTACCTATTGAACTGATCGTGTTTGGCACACGAGCCTCATCAGGTATGAGCACTGGGTTTATATTTCGTGGATGCCTAACCGTGATATAAATCCACGCACTGTCGCAGGCCCCGATGTTGTTGCAAATGGTATACCGCACGCTATCTAAACCAGAGAAATTTAAAGCAGGCGTGTAAGTATAGCTACCATTAGCCTGAAGGTTTAGCAAACCGTTAGCAGCTGTATTCAATTGAGCTGGAAGAATACTTAATAATAGTCCTTGAGGGTCGTTATCATTAAGCAATACGTTACCTTGGATACTTACGCCAGGCAGCGTAACATGATTATCGTTTAAAGCTAGTGGTAAGATAGGGCGAACCAATAAATAAACCGTGGCGGTATCGCATATTGAGCCAACGCAAGTGCTATATCGGAATTGGCTAGGCCCGCAAAAGCCCCAAGCAGCACGAAACTGGAAGGTGCCATTAGCTTGGAAAGTCAATTGTCCTCCAACAGGGACATCAAGGGCTGTATAAGTAGCCGCGGCGGCATCATCATTATCCGATGCATCGCCAAGCGCAAGACCATGAGCGGGACAAATTGCTGCGTCGTCGGCAGCTTTTACGGATGAGCTAGCAGGTAGAACATGCAGCCACAGGGCATTATCGAAACAATTACCTTGTCCGTCGCAAGTTTCAACCCAGAACTGGTAACTACTTGGGGCAGGCGCCAATGCAGCGCATTGCCATGAAACATTCCCAGAGGCATCAATATTTAATACACCCCAGCTACCAGAGGTGTTAAGCGCAGTGACTTGGGTAGTACCAAGCTCGGCACCGAGTACCTGACCAATCGTATTTTGACCAGGGCTTGCATAAAAAACGTCAGGAAAAGTAGCTGTATAATCTGCATAATAAGGCCAAACGTGCACATAGGCTATGGTCGTATCACAAAGACCATTAGTACAGATACGATAGCTAAAGCTATCTAAGCCTGTAAAACCAGTAGCAGGGATGTATGAGTAGTTACCCGTTGTAGGGCTCCATACCTGTAAACTACCCGCAGCTGGAGCTTCGAGCAATTCGGCAATTAAGGCATAATTGTCATTATTGAGCACATTGCCCCGTACCACTTTGTTTATTAGGGTATGGTTTATATCCCGGATAGCCAAAGGGAATTGTGGGCATCCCAGAATCCCCAAGCCAAGCACCGTTATAGAATCAGTACCTGTACATCCGAAAGCCGAAGTGGCTGTAACGGAGTAAGTAATCGGGTCCATAGAAGGAATAGATACTATGGCCGCGCCTGGTTGATTGGTTGGACTCCAGGTAAAGGATGTACCCGCTGATTGGGTTTGCAATAGCACACCGGCGGCAGCATTACAAATGGTGTCTACCCCACCATTAATAATTGGATTAGGAGTTGGGTTAACTACGATATAGCCAGTGGCCGTAGCAATACAACCATTGCTATCGCTGGCACTCACCGACCAGTTTTGGTTACTCTGCAAGTTACCTGTTTGTACAGGTACGAGTATACTTGTGGTGGTGTCATTGGTAAACCACTGGTAGGCAAGCCCACCGCTAACGTTTAACTGAACTGTATCACCCGAACAAGCAAAGGCTAAACCAGAAACCGATACGCTAGGTAAAGGTAGTACAACTACCTGAGCAGTGCTAGTTGCCGTACAGCCATTAGTATCACTTGCTGTAACTGACCAAATACCAGTATGCGCAGTTGAATCGGCCAAGGTAACCGATTGGTTTTGATTATTATACAGTGCTCCTGATGGGGCTTGCCAAACATAGGTATTACCATTGGCAATCGTTGCATTTAGACCTATCGTAGCACCCGTACAAACTGTATCACCTTGAGCCACCAATGTACCTGCAACGTTTACACTTACCACGGTAGAGGCAGTAGCCGTACAGTAGTTCAAATCGGTTGCTGTCACATTATATGTTCCGGAATCGGCCAGTGTCGCGTTGGGGCGTACAGGATGCTGGGCTGTAGCAATATAATTATTAGGTCCTGACCATACATATTGAATACCTCCCACCAAGGTCGAACTCAGCGCAATGGGCTGTCCAACACAATAAGGGCTTGTGCTGCCAACATTGGTAAACAAAGGCGTACCGTTGACCAAAACCGTAGTAGACGCAATAGAAGAGCAGCCATTTACATCGGTAACGGTTACGGTATATAAGCCACCATTGATTGTTGATCCATTTGAAATACTATTATTCTGTAATGAAGATGTGTAGCCTTGAGGACCTGACCACAAATAACTGTTACCACCGGCAGCAAAAATATCGATGGTATTACCAGGGCAATAATCCCCAGCGTTAGAGGCCACTGCGATAGGCAATGGATTAACTTGGACACTGACGCAATTACTTGTTGTACAGCCAACGTTATCTGTAGCTGTTACACAAAAGGTTCCGTTGTGTATGGCTGGGTTAGCATTTGCAATAACGGGTGCATCTCCATTGAGCAATGCACCTGTAGGGCTTATCCATTGGTAACTAAGGGCTCCTGTAGCAAATAAGTTAATAGATTGTCCTGCACAGTATGGGCCACCTGGACTTGCTGTGATCACGGGGCTAGGCCTGACGGTTACCGTAGTAGTAGCGGTACTGGTACAACCGTTGAGGTTAGTCACCTGCACCGTGTACAAGCCACCCATGGCCGGGTTAGCATTGCTTCGTACAGGGGTAGCACCGTTAATGGTAAAACCTTCGGGGCTAGTCCACTGGTATGTAAAACCACCAGAAGCAACAAGATTGAAGCTGCCACCAATACAAACCGGAGCATCATTGGCCGCCGTAGCTACTGGGTTGGTATTTACATTGACGCCAATGTTGCCCTGACTGGTACAACCATTGCCATCAGCTACTAAAACGCTATATTGACCTTCGTTAATGATGGTGCAATTAGGTATCGTTGGCGATTGAAGCCCACTGTTGAAACCATTTGGACCAGTCCAACTATAAGTGTATGGACCTACAGTTCCAGCCGAATTGACCGACAAACTGATCATCTCTTGCTCGCAATAGGGGTTATCGCCATTCACCAAGCTTAAGATTGGCCTAGCGTTGACAACTAAATCTATGGATGAAACATCCGAACAGTTATTCCCGGCATCTGTCACCGTAACGTTGAAGGTGTATGACCCTGGCGTATTAACCAAGAACAAGCCTGGATTGGCTACATTACTCACAAAGCTGGGCACCAATGGAAGCGACGCCCACTGGTAACTCAATGCACCCGCATTACCCGAAACTGTACTAGACAGCGCAAATGTTTGCCCTGAGCAAATCGTATCAACACTAATATTGGCAACTATACCCAAGGGACACGTTACCGTATCTACATTCGCGCAATCGGTAGCCGTACATCCTGCTACATCAGTTACCGTAACACATATCTGGGTTTGAGCAGCAGACATCGGCCCGAAAACCGGTGTCTCCACTATAGATGAATCTCCTAGTTGATTCGTTGGACTTGTAGTCCATAAATATGTATAAGGCGCCGTTCCTCCAGTGCCTACGCCAATTGGAGGGCTATAAGTGGCCGTAGTGGGGATAAATACATCCGGTCCGGCATGGGCTGTTGGCAGCGGATTTACAGTTACATTAGTAGAAGCTGATGCGGTACAGCCCAATGCATCAGTTATAGTCAAATTGTATGCAGTACTGGTCAATGGCGATACCGTTTGGCTGATTGTTCCAGGCAAGCCATTGCTCCAAGTATAAGTTAAGCTAATTGGACTGTTCGATATGGCCGTAAGCGTACTGGTATTCCCCTGACAAAAAACCGGTACCGAATTATTAATACTGAGCGATGGATTTGCCGTTACATTTACCTGAATCCCATTGGTGGCAGTACAGCCGTTCACATCCGTGACGGTCACCCGCCAAATACCATTGTGGTCGCTGATGTTGGCATTTGGAACCAACACAGGATTGGCGTTGAATATGAGCGATTGCGGGGACGTCCACTGGTAATTTAATCCACCATTGGCATTCAACTGAATAATGCTACCCACACAGTAACTTGCTTGCGATACACTTACGCCCGCCACTGGGTTAAGCCCAACGACCACACTGGTAGAGCCGCTCGCCGAACAACCATTCACATCGGTAACGGTAATCTGGTACAAACCTGCCATCGTAGTGTCTGATAATGGCCGAATAGGGAATTGCTGCGTTGCTGAAAAACCACCTACTCCCTGCCATTGATACGAAAATGGGGCATTCCCCGATGGAGAAACATTCAATGCGATATACTCCCCAGCGCAATATGGACCAGTATTATTGGCCACTACTGCCGGCAAAGCCGTTACTAAAACACTCGTATTATTTACTGCTGTACATCCGTTTCCGTCCTCTACCGTAACGGTATACGTGCCTGTTGAGAATGGAATACTAGATACAAAATTCCAATTGGGGCCTACCGCTGTGCCCATAGGGCCAACCCATTGGTAGCTGTATGGGCCAACTGTACCACTTGCCGTTGCATTTAAATTAACCGTTGAACCAACACAGTAATTTACTTGATTAGCAATCAATACACTTGGATTAGGGCTTACCGTTACCGAAGTTTGGGCGCTTGATACACACTGCGAATTCAAGTCTGTCACCGTAACCGAAAAGGTATAAATCCCCGCTTGTTGTAATACGTACGAGCCCGGGTTTGCAACGCTACCATTAAAACCCGATATGGTAGCAGGGCCGTTATAAGTCCAGTTGTAAAGCAAATCGCCAGTAGCGCCTGTAACACTAGTACTGATGGTATGCAAGCTGCCCGGACAAGGTGACAGACTGTTCACTTGCGCATTGAGTTGCAAAGCACAAGGACTAGTATTAACGGTTGCGCAGTCAAAAGCGCTACAACCATAAGCATCTGTTACTTCAAGACACAATAAAGTAGAAGTTGCTGAAAAAGGACCCGTCACAGGGTTCGCAACAGTTGCTCCATTACCATTAACCGTTGGGGTTGTTGTCCATACATAGTTATAAGGCAATGTCCCTCCCGTGGCCGTAGGCGTTGGAGGGGTATAAGTCTGTAATGAACTCAAGGTTACATCGGGGCCAGCATTGGCAATAGGTAAGGGCCTAAAATTTACAAGTGAGCTAGCCATGGCGGTACAGCCATTATTATCTGTCACGGTTACATTATAAGCATAGGGGCCAGGGTTATTTTGTACTATAGTCACATCGTTCCCGGTCATACCATTCGACCACAAATATGTAGCCCCTCCAAATGCCGATAAATATGCTGGTGTACCCGCACACACCGTTATATTCGTAGTCGCGTTAGCCGCAGGCACCGGGTTTACAATAACTACAGTTTGACCCGTGGTTGTACACCCGTTAGCGTCGGTTACAGTAACCACATAAGTACCTTGGAATGGTGGATTAGTCGCATTGCTGATACTGGGTGTCGGGCCAATCAATTGCTGCCCATTGGGGGTCGACCACACATAAGTGGTACCGTTTGTCCCCGTAGCCGATAATTGTAATTGGGTCCCTACACAGATCGGGCTATTGGAGCTTAGGCTTGTCTGAGGCGTTGGATTAACTTGAACTGCCGTAGATGAACTGGCCGTGCAACCGTTACCGTCGGTTATGGTTACGCCGTAAACACCTGCCATCGCTAAGGTAGCCCCGTTGATAGTTGGATTTTGGATATTAGACACAAAACCATCTGGGCCTACCCAGCTGTAACTAAGCGCCCCTGAAACAGATAAACGTATTTGCTGCCCTTCGCAATAAGGGCCTGTATTGTTGGCATTGATAAATGGAGACCCAAAAACCGTGACCTGGGTTGTGGCAGCCGATGTGGCACCAAAAGCATCCGTCACCGTCACTGTATAAGTACCACTCATAGATGGTGTGGCACCCGCACGCTGGGGAAATTGTAGGTTTGAACTAAAGCCAGCTGGCCCTGACCATGCATAGCTTACCCCACCATTAGCCACTAGCGCAATGGCCTCACCAGTACAGTATGGCCCCGTATTACTGGCTACCGCTGTATTCGGATGCTTGGCAGATAGGCTAAATGGTAATATAAAAGCAACAACTACCAGCAAGGCGGCTAGCACTTGTTTTCTTTTTGTCGAAAAAAGCTTAGACATGACATTTTATTAACGTGTACGAACAGAACACAAAAGTAATGCTTAAAAGATTGATACTAGCACAAATACGTTGTAAGCTTACAAAATTAGCTTGTAATTGTGCCTACCTGCCGTTTAAATGGGCAAGCCAATCTTTTTTGGCTCATAGTCCGCTTTAAACACTCATTTATTATTAGGGCGCCCCGGCCTTCGGCCGTCGCTACGTTTCGCGGCTCGCTGTTCGCTCGGCCCCTATGGGTCTGGCGCTGCGCGCCACCGCTCCACATCGCTGGCGCAGGGCCTTGGACCGAAAGGAGTGGGCAAATCCAAATAATTTACCCAACTCATTAATAATTAATCATTTACAATTAATAATTACAAACCGACAGCATCGCCGCAACACCCAAATAATATTAATTGGGAACACATCCCAAAAAATACCAGCATTGATGGTAAAAAATAATACACTAACTACTCAGTTTCCGAAAATTGTTTTACATTTGTGACAATCTAATCATCAAACAATCTACCTTACCATGAGTAAATTTGACGAAGCAGTTGCCCTTTACAAGGCCGAGATGGACAAAATTGGTATCAAAAACGTTGACGCTACCTTGTTGTCTGCCGTTGCGAAAGGCCTTGGCCCATCTATCTACAACACCGATTCTTCTAAAGTTTCTTGCTCTGACAGCGCTGAAACTGATCGCGTGAAGACCAATTTCTTGATTAAAAAATTGGGTTTGGCCGATGGCCCTAAACTGGACGAAGCCATCAAAGCCGTTTGCGAAGAAATGGGCTCTGCCAACAAAAATAAATACCGCGCCATTTTCTACTACCTTTTGGTAAAAAAATTGGGCAAAGAATCATTCTACGCCTAAGAACAATTGACTGACTGACAAGCACTTAAAAGCGAACGTCCCCTCGGTGTTCGCTTTTTTTATGGGCTTTTGCTTACATACAGCCACAAAAAAAGGGCCTCGACGTATCGAGGCCCTTTTGTATTTTATCAGCAAACTACTTGAATCACAAACCGAAAACATTCATCGTTCATAGTTCATCATTCATAGTTCAGAAAATCTATTTTCCCATGGCACGTGCCATAGTAGCACCGATTTGCGCTGGAGATTCAACCACATGGATACCACACTCACGCATGATGGCCATCTTGGCTTCTGCTGTATCGTCTTTACCACCGATAATAGCACCAGCGTGACCCATTTTACGGCCTTTAGGGGCAGTTTGGCCAGCGATGAAACCAACAACAGGCTTGGTACCATGTTCTTTGATCCAGTAAGCAGCGTCGGCTTCCATGCTACCGCCAATCTCGCCAATCATGATAATACCTTCGGTATCAGGGTCTTCCATCAAGAGTTGAACCGCTTCCAAGGTAGTAGTACCACAGATTGGGTCGCCACCAATACCGATACAGGTTGATTGACCCATACCCGCTTTGGTTACTTGATCAACAGCCTCGTACGTCAAAGTACCAGAGCGTGAAACGATACCGATTTTACCTTTACGGTGGATAAAACCTGGCATGATACCGATTTTAGCCTCATCTGGCGTGATGATACCTGGGCAGTTAGGGCCAATTAAGCGGCAATCAAAATCTTTGATGTACGACTTAGCCTTCATCATATCCTGAACCGGGATACCCTCGGTAATACAAACGATGACCTTGATACCAGCCTCGGCAGCTTCCATGATAGCGTCTGCGGCGAAGGGAGGTGGTACGAAGATGATGGAAACGTCGGCAGCAGTGCTGGCAACCGCGTCAGATACGGTGTTGAATACAGGGCGGTCGAGGTGCATTGTGCCACCTTTACCGGGTGTAACACCACCTACCACGTTTGAACCGTATTCAATCATTTGTGTAGCGTGAAAGGTACCTTCTTTCCCGGTGTAACCCTGTACAATGATGCGGGAGTTTTTTCCAACTAGAACAGCCATTAGTAGTTAAAGTTATTGAATGAATTATTGATGTTTCGGTGAATTTAATGGGCGGGACAAGCTACTTCTGCTTGTCGGTTTTCTTTGCTACATCAGGGATGTAAAACACATCCTCGTTGTCGCGTTTCATGAAGTAGCGTTCGCGGGCTACCTTTTCAAGCACTTTCTTATCGGAGAAAATAGCATCGAACTCAGCTTGGTCGCGTTTTTTCTCTCCCTCGTAGTGTTCAATCTTCTCCTGTAACTCGTTGTAGGTACGGCGCAGCTTCAACTGGTCCACTATGCTGAAACGCACGAGGAACATGATACTAATAGTAAATACCAAGCCTGTTACGATGTATTTGTTTCGCAACGGGGCCGGTAGCCTATTGATGTAATGTTTCCAATACGATTGCGACATGGTTCAACTGCTGTGTACCCCGCAAAGATAGTCATTTGTCTAAATATTTTATCCAAATCAACACGACAGTTGAATTTATAAATATTATTCTGTATTTGTAATCGGCCTAGCGATGTGGAGGGCGGCCGAAGGCCGTACCGCGGGGGCGCATGCCCCAAGGTATGAGCGCCAGCGAACCCGGAACGTAGCGGCGGCGACCGTAGGGAGCCGAAGGCCCCAAAAAATTAAATGGTCTGAACTTTGTATAGTTAGTTCATCTATCTTTGTTTAAAATATCGGCCCTATGAGAATGTTAACCTGCCTGCTGCTTTGCCTTAGCCTTGGAATGCCCGCTGCCTTCGCGGCCAATATCAACCTGCAAGCTAACCTACAACTCCTCGACAAACCCGATAACAGCGGTGTAATCCACACCCTCGTGATTATTTGCGACCAATACGAAAGCCCAGAAAATAACCTCATCGCAGCCAGCGTCCGCGTTGATTTAGCTACCGTTACCCGCCTCATCGACGTGCTCCGCACCCGAGCCATCGGTACCGTTAAATCAACAGTGCTTCAAGGTAAACAAGCCAGCCTAACCGGTATTAGAACCGCGTTGAATAAAATTGCGCCCGGCACCAACGACGTGATTTTTGTATATTTTAGTGGCCATGGTGCCATCGACCGTAAACGTACATATTTCCTAACCTCCGACGAACGTGCCCTCTACCGTGACGAGGTAGAACGTATCCTCAACGCTAAACAAGCCCGCCTTAAAATCCTCATATCTGACGCGTGCAGCAACTCCCTAGAGAACATGGTCGTGGCCCGAACCATGAACAATAGCAAGGTTGATATCGAAGCCGGTAAATACGACGAAATTTACCGCAAGCTGTTCATGGCGTACAAAGGTACCCTCAACGTTTCATCCTCCAGCGAAGGTGAATTTGCCTGGTCGAACGAGCAATTTGGTGGCTTTTTTACCCACTATTTCATTCGTGAAGGCCTGCTCAAAAAGCCTGTAGATGATTGGAAAACCATATTTGAAGACGCCAAGACCAAAACCATGGGCATGTACAACCGATTTGATGCCCGCGAACGCAGTGAACTGGCCAAATCTGGCGTCAAAGGACAAACCGCCCGGGCTATCTCGCTACCCGTTTTGAACGGAACGGCCACCACCAATACCAAAACGACCACCACCACAACCACTAAACCAGCTCCAGTAGTCGTTACACCTAGCGTAAGCACCGCGACCATCAAGTTGGAAAACCGCACGAAATACAGCGTGAGCTATTATATCGATCGCAATACTTCCGATAAAAACTGGAGCAGCACGAAGTTGGAATGGAAAAAACTGGAGCCGCAAAAGTCAATCAGCTATAATACAGATGGACTGATTATTGGCTTTAAAGGTGGCAACGAGGATTACTACTACGAACTGGAAACGGGTTTTTACACCTTTGAATACGATAGCAAATACCAGCTCGACCTCTTCGTGCAGTCGAGCAAACCGACCAATACCCGCCGTGCAGCAGCCGCTGGCCTGCAAGGCAACTGGGCATACAACGACAACGATGGTAACTCCGTGAAAGTAAACTTCGGCAACAGTAACTTGTACACCGAAACCTACGCCGATGGCGAGGTGATTAAAGGTGCCTGGGCTTTAAAAACCGAGAAAGTTGGCCAAAACGAACGTCAATTATTGTCGCTAAGCTTTGGCAGCGTGCGTTATGAATACCTAGCCATACAAGACAATAACGCGGGTGAACTACAGCTTACCCTGGTGGCCTACTACGAACACGGCGAGGAACGCGACATGTCGGAGCTACAAGAAACCCCCTTTGGTGCTATTGTGATGTACCAGAAGTAGCCCAAGCGGCCAATTGTTTATTCACTAAAACAGCAACCTCAGGAGCTTGGTCGGCTACCATGTTATGCGTGCCTTTTGGAATCAACACGGCATTTTTGACCCTGCTGAATGGAAAAATATGATCATGGTTACCGTGAATATGTAGCACATCGGCAGGGTAAACATCGTTTCGCCAGGTCAAAATGGCGCCTCTTGCCCAGGCAAAATGCTCGTCGGGGCAAGCTGCTAGCATTAAACGATAATTGGCACGGCCCTCGGGCGTTCTTACCCCGAAAAAGCGGCTCAAATTGCCAGCCACAGCACGGCTAAGGCTAGCAGAACCATATTTGTACAAGCCGGTCCAGCGGAAAAAATTAAAAATTTTCGGCGCCTCACGATGCGATTTGATACTAGATATAATAATCAACTTCGCATTCGGGAAATACTTCACGGCCTCAGTGGCCAGCGTTCCGCCCAACGACATACCGATAAATATATATGGTTTATTGGGGTCTAAATGTTGGGTCAAGCGGCGGGCGTAGCTCGGGTGGCTCTCATTGGCCAGCGGCAGGAGCGAATAATCGAGGTGGTGAATGGTATGCTCGCCTTCTAGCAACGCAATCAGGTTTTTAAAAATGCGGCGATCCGTGCCAAGGCCGGGTATAAAACAAAGTTCCATGAGTTGTTTGGGATTAAAGAACTCAAATGTACGCATTATTTTTCATATTTGGGCGTGCCGGCGCGCGATACCGCCGCGCCGTCGGGCTGTGCGCGGCTGCGCGAGCTTGTCCCTTGCGCTGCGCGCTGCGGGAGCACCTTCGGTGCCCGCTACCATCCCTCACGCAGCCCCGCCCCCTAATACTTTTAGTTAAAATTATCCTAAGAAACACCAAAAACAACATACATGGCATCATTAAGGATACAAGCGGCCTACACCAAGTCGTTTTTAACCAAACCTTAATTACCAATAAAATAGAACTGCCATGTTTAAACCACTTTTATTGAGCTTGCTCACCACTGTAGGACTGATAGCAGCACCTGCACCACAAGCCACCAACACCGAGCAAAACCCTGACGACAAGTACAAAATCCAAGTAGCTATACTCCTCGATGTGAGCGGTAGCATGGACGGCCTCATTGAACAAGCCAAATCACAACTCTGGAAAATGGTCAACACCTTGGCCTCTACTAAGTACAACGGCAAAACCCCCGAAATTGAAATTGCCTTATACGAGTACGGCAAATCAAGCCTCTCTTCAGAAAGTGGTTATATCCGTGAAATCGTACCCATGAGCAACGACCTCGACAAAGTATCGGAAGAGCTTTTTGCCTTGAAAACCAATGGCGGCGACGAATACTGCGGACAAGTTATCCTCAAGGCTGTACAAGACCTCAAATGGAGCGATAGCAAAGCCGACTTGAAAATAATCAACATCGCTGGCAATGAGCCTTTTACACAAGGCACCGTGGATTACAAAAACGCCTGTAAAACCGCCATCGAGAAAGGTATTATCGTGAATACCATCTTCTGCGGCCAATGCGAAGAAGGTATCCGCACCAACTGGAAAGATGGTGCCGACCTCGCCGACGGCGAATACCTGTGCATCAACCACGATGAAAAAGTAGTACACATCCCTACCCCATTCGACGACGAAATCCTTCGCTTGAACGGCGACCTCAACAAAACCTACATCGGATTTGGCAGCTCTGGCCGCGAGATGAAAGAACGTCAAGAAGTACAAGATGCTAACGCTGCTGAGTATGGTGCATCCAATATGGCCCAACGCGCTGCATCAAAATCTTCAGCTGCATACGACAACAGCTCTTGGGACATCGTAGACGCCTACAAAAAAGATAAAAAAGCTGTGACCAATGCCAAAAAAGAGGAGCTCCCTGAGGAACTCAAAGGCAAGTCGGAGGCTGAAATCGAAAAATTTGTGGAAGCCAAAAAAGCAGAACGCGAGGCTATCCAAAAGCAAATCCAAGATTTAAACAAACAAGCCGAGGCATTCCGCGAGGTAGAACGTGCTAAAGCAGGTGAAACCAACACCCTAGACGGAGCCATGAAAAAAGCCATGCTCAAACAAGCAGAAAGCAAAGGCTACAACGTAGGCAATTAATCGCATTAGCGATGTGGCGCAGTGGCCCGCAGGGACAGACCGAGCCGCCCAAGGTATAGCCGTTTCTGGAAACATATCCAGTGATAAGGGCGGCGAAGGGCCGAGCGCCAGCGCGCTGCAAAACGTAGCGCCCCCCGGCCAGCAAAGCTGGCCGGGGGGAATGCCCAAAAAATAATCATAAAATCAACCAAACTAACCATGATACAACGCATTTTAGTGGCCATAGCCTTGCTTTTCAGCATCCAGGCAAGCGCCCAATTCATCATCATTGACCCACCAGATAGGCCAATGCCCCCACGTATGCCTAGGCCCATGCCCGTTGACCCCAGCATGAATTTCTTAGAACTACGCAAGCTCAAGGTGGACACCAAGATTAAAGAACAAGTGGCCGTTACAGAGCTGGAGGAAGTGTTTTACAACTCGACCGACCGCGTTATCCAAGGTTATTACTTTTTCCCAATTCCACAAGGTGCAACCATCAGCAAGTTCACGATGAACATCAACGGTAAGGAAACACCCGGCGAAATCCTAGATGCAGCCAAGGCGCGCCAGATTTACGAGGATATTGTACGCCGCTCCCTCGACCCTGCCCTACTTGAGTTTTACGACAAGGCGCTATTGCGGGTGCGTATTTTCCCAATCCAACCGCGTTCTGAGCAGGTTATCAAACTGACTTTCACGCAATTGCTACCTAAAGAAAGTAATACCACCGAGTTTACCTTCCCGCTGAGTGCCAAGAGTTTCCCTAGCGATAAAGAAATCTCGGAAGTGGTTTTCCGTGCCCGTATCGAAACCGCAGGAACCATCAAAAACGTGTATAGCCCAACCAACGAGGCTGAAATTATTCGTAAGGGCTCACGCGAAGCCACAGTGGGATTTGAACGTAAAAATGTCAAACCGCATGGCGACATCAGGGTTTATTACCAAACCGGCGAAGAGGACCTGGGTATTTCATGGCTGAACTTCAAGCCTGAAAATGAAGATGCTGGTTATTTTTATGCCAGTATAAGCCCTGGCTTGGCCGAACGGGCACAAATACAAGCCAAGGATGTGGTATTTGTAGTTGATAAATCGGGTAGCATGAACGGCGAGAAGATGGAACAAGCCAAAAAAGCACTGCTTTTCTGTGTGGAACACCTTAACCCTAACGACCGTTTCGATATCATCCCGTTTTCCACTGAGGCCGAGTACCTTTTCAGCGAATTAAAAACTGCTGATGGCGAACATGTAAAACAGGCCAAGGAATTTATCAATGAGCTTCGCCCTGTGGGCGGTACGGCCATTGAAGAATCGCTGCAAAAAGCACTTTCACTCCAAAAAGGAGAAGACAGGCCGTTTTTCGTGGTGTTCATGACCGATGGTAAACCAACCATTGGCGAAACCAACGAAGAGCTGCTGCTCAAAACGGTAGAGAAAAACAACAAGTCGAACGTGCGCATTTTCACATTCGGTATCGGTACGGAGCTCAACACCCACCTGCTTGATAAGCTGACCGAGATGACCAAAGCATACCGCAGCTACGTTTTACCTGAAGAGTCGATTGACCTCAAGGTAGCCGACTTCTTCACCAAGGTTTCCTCGCCCGTCATGAGCGATATCGAGGTCACCTTTGACGGCAAAGATGTACGTGTTTTTGATATTTACCCAAAAGTATATGCCGATTTATTTAAGGGTTCATCTATTACGCTCATGGGCCGCTTTAAAGGCGAAGGCAATGTGAAGGTAAACGTGAAAGGCAAGATTAACGGTAAAGTACAGAGCTACTCCTTTGATTTGAAGCTAGAAAACAAAAAGAACGACAACCAGTTTGTGGCCGATCTCTGGGCCGCCCGCACCGTGGCCTTCCTGTTGGATCAAATCAGGCTACACGGCGAGGACAAAGAACTGGTTGAAGAGATTGTGCGCTTATCGAAAAAACACGGCATTATCACGCCTTACACCAGCTATCTCATATTAGAGGACGAAGCCATTTCGCTTCGTGGTGGCCGCATCCAAATGGATGAGCAACTCTTGGGCAACCGTGCTCCAGCGGCACAAGCACCTGCCATGTTCGACGACGAGATGGTTGATGTAAGGGTCAACAGCAAAAAAGAAGGCCGTGCAGAAGTGCTCAAAAGTACCGAACTCCAAGGCTACAACACCATGACCAATGCGGAAGCAGCAAGGTCAGGTTCTGAAAGACTGGAATATAAAGACCTTGCGGGTATCAAACGGAACCTTAGCGACGGTGTTCAGAACATCAACGGCAGGGCATTTTACCAAAACAATGGCCAATGGCTAGATGCGGAGGTACAACTCCAGGCAAGCAAGAACCTCAACTCGGTTAAAATCAACTTCGGGTCTGATGAATATTTCAAACTGATTAAGGAGAAGCCAGAGTCAAGAAATATCCTAGCATTGGGCCGAAATGTACGATTTGTCTTGGATAACCAAGAGTATGTAATCGTTGATTAATACAAGTGTATAGACATAAAAAAAAGAGCCAGGTAAAACCTGGCTCTTTTTTTTATGCTTGATCGGTTCAAGACTATTCAGCAGCAGCAGCTTGAGCAGCTACCAATTTGATACCAACACCCATGTTGTTGTTGATCAAATCGTCTTTCATACCAGTGTAAGTAATACCCCAAAGTGTACGGTCGATAGTGAACTGAGGAGCAGTAGCAGTTACTTTACCATCAGCGATAGTAACGTCAGCTTTGAAAGTTACGCTTTTAGTAACGTCTTTCAAGGTCAAGTTACCAGTAATATCGTAAGCAGCACCTTCGCCTTTTTTAGCTTCAGTGATTTCAAATTTACCGCTTGGGTATTTTTCAACTTCAAAGAAGTCACCAGTTTTCAAGTGGCCTTCCAATTTCTCTTTGCCTTTGCCAGCTTCGAGGTCAGTAACTGCGATTGAAACCATGTCGAGGGTAAAGCTACCACCAACTAATGCACCTTCTTTAACTTGAAGTGTACCTTCAGAAACGTTCAAGGTACCGCTGTGTTTACCGGTAACTTTAGCACCTTCCCAAGTCAATTGGCTAGCAGCAGCGTCAACGGTATAAGTTGCGTCACCAGCTACTTCGGTAACTTCTTGAGCGTCACCAGTTTCTGCTTTTTCGCCAGCAGGAGCGGCACATGATGCAAAAACGCTAGCAACAACGAATGCACCGAAGAAATAGTTCAAAACTTTCATTTGAGTTTTCAATTAATGGTTAAACAATGATTTAATGTTTCTTCAAACACGCAGGATATTTAAATGGTTCGGTAATGGTATAAAAAAAATTAAAAAAAATGCTGTAGTTCGTTAAATCTCATGATTTGGGCGTTCCCCGCCGGGCTATCGCCGGCGGGTCGCTCCTTTCCGTGCTCGCGCGTTGCGCTCGGTACCGCAAGCGGCACCGCCTTCGGCGCACTCCAAGCAGCTAACGCAATAGGCATAAAAAAGCGAGCGCCTCCCCGTTCAGAGGAAGCGCTCGCAAGCATTTAAATTTCTACGACCGATTAACGAATCAAGGTCACATCGCCTGTTTTGGTGATAGTTTGACCATTCAACTCGTAAACAAAACGGTAGATATAAACATCACGTGGCAAAGCATTACCGGTGTCTTTGTCAGTACCATCCCACCTGTGGTTTACAGCATCATCGTAAACAACTTCACCCCAACGGTTGAAGATTTTAAACTCTTTTACGAGGATGTTTGCAGGAATTTCATAACCACCGTCAGGACCTGGCGCGAATGGTGTGAACACTTGGTTCAACGCTTCAGAAGAACCAGGGATGAACGCATTAGCCAAGGCAACCTCAGATGTCAAGAAAATCAAGGTAATGGTATCAACTGATGTACAACCGTTGAAGTCAGCAAACACGGTGTACAACACGGTATCTTGTGTATTTGACAATACTGTTGGATCAAATGCATTAGCATTGCTCAAGTAAGTACTTGGAACCCAAGTATAGGTAACGCCTGATTGTGCAGGAGCTGTATTGGCTGCAAGTGTGTAGCTTAAGCCAGTGAACAAAGTTCCTGGAGTTGGATTACCGTCAAGGTTCGCATTCACGTTAGGGTTTGGTATTGCAACCAAAGTTCCAGACGTAGAAGCAGTACAACCTTCAGCATCAGTAGCAGTTACAGCGTAAGTACCTGCACCGATGTTGAATGCAAAATTACTGGTTGAGTTAGCGTTAGCCGTCCAAGTGAAAGCTACAGGTTCGTTAGCGTTGGTGTACTCAACCGAGATAGAACCATTGGTTTGGCCATCACAAGGATTGAGGATAGTATCTACACTCAAGGTCAACGGCGTTACAGCAACAAGTGTTTCACTAATAGAAGCGGTACAACCCTCAGCGTCAGTGGCAGTTACACTATATGAACCAGCATTTAATCCTGTAGCAACATTGCTAGTAGATGTAGACCCAGTCCAAGTAAAGTTTACGTTACCATTACTATTAGTCCAGCCTACAACGATTTCACCGTTACTTGCATCCACGCATGGAGCTTCTGTGCTGGCAATATTCAAAGTCAATGGTGTAAATGCAACAAGTGTCTCACTAATTGTAGCGGTACAACCGTTACCGTCTGTACCAGTTACACTGTATGTACCTGCAGCCAAGCCAGTAGCAACATTACTAGTAGATGTAGAGCCGGTCCACACGAAGCTTGCAGTACCAACACCGTTAGTCCAGCCAACAACGATTTCACCGTTACTTGCATCCACGCAAGGTGCTTCTGTGCTGGCAATATTAAGCGAGTATACAGGGGTAGTACCAACAGTAGCAGTAGCTGTTACTGGACCACAACCATTAATCGTAACATCAACCGTTACCACTTGACCAGCTGATAAACCAGTGATCTGAGCCGTTGTTGCACCAGTACTCCAAGTGTAAGCCACTGTACCAGCGCTGTTTACGATAGCAATTGCAGTTGCATCACTTGAGTAAGAACAAGAAGGAGCGTTAGTTGTAATATCAACAACAAACTGGCTACTTGGACCAAATACATCAACGCTTAACGTTGCGGTACATCCATTGTCGTCTGTAACAGTAACGACATATGCCGCAACACCTAAAGTAGTAGCAGTAGCTGTTGTTTGACCATTTGGCCACAAGTAAGTATATGGAGCAGTACCACCAAATGAAGTAACGGTAGCTGTACCATTTGTACCTAAGTAACAAGTAACTGGAGTTGAAGAACCGTTCAATACGATTGGAGCAACAGGACCACTAATGGAAAAGTGAACAGTATCTGTACAACCTGTAGATGGCTCTAAATATTCCAACACATAGTTACCAGCACCAAGGGTTGCATTGGTAAAGCTAGTACCAGTTGAAGTGCCAATGGTAGAACCGCCTTGAGTCAAGGTGAAATCGTATGGACCAGTAGCACCAGTCACTACGCCAACAACAGAACCGTTATTGGTACCAAAACAAGCTACATCAGTAGTGGTTACAGAAGGTACTCCACAGGTAGGTGTTGTACAAGTTATGGTAGCTGATGCATTAGGGCAACCAGAGATACCACCTACAGCACGAACTTCAATAGTTACACTTGAACCAGGGGCCAAGTTAGAAACGGTGTGTGAAATACCGTTAGTTCCATTTGCAGGAATCCAGGTAGTGCCACCGTCAAGGCTAACTTCAAAACCACTAGCAGCCGGAATATTATTCCAGTTGAAAGTCAATGTATTGAACAATACGTTTGAACATGCTTGTGTAATCGGAGCATTCAAACCACCTGCAACGGTTACTACAACGGTATCCGTTGTTGTACACGCACCGTCAAATGCTGTTACAATGTAAGTGGTAGTTTGAGTTGGAGTAGCCGTAGGACTTTGCAAAGTAGAGTCGTTCAAAGTAGCACCAGGAGTCCAAGTGTATGAAGTAGACTGACAGTTTACAAATTCGATATTAGGACGTAATGACAAGGTACGGTTAGCTGGTAAGTTACATCCGTTAACGTTATCGTTTTCAGCAGAAATGGTAGATGGGTATGCAGTAGAAGAACCTTCAACTACATCCGAGAAACTGAATGAGTTATTGGTGAAGCAAACTTCAAGCAACAAGTCAGAAACACCATCCCATTCATAATTAGTGGCAAATAAGATGTTGTTGGTACCCGCTGTTGTAGTATAGTTGCCGCTGAATACTGTTGTCAAACCAGTTTCAAATGTAGCACCTAAGGAATCAAGTGCTGTACAGCCCATTTTTACGTTGAAACCGCTAAATGGCTGTGTGCTGTTTTTCTGAAGCACATCAAATGACATTGCTGAAATTTGACCGCGTGCTAAACCTGCAGCCAAAAGGTCAGTGGCTTTGTACAACATCTGTACACGGCCAGCTTCAAAGAAGCCATTAAATGGTGTACCTTGGATGGTTGATAATGGTGTTGTACCATTACCTACAGAAACTAATGCAACAGGACCAGCACATGGGTTAGCAGCTAAACCACATCCAACAGCAGATCCACCTGAGGTCATATTAGCCGTAAGAATTGTAGATTGACCTGGGCAAACGGTAACATCAGGGCTTGTGGTAATTTCAGGGCCATCAAAGCCTACTGTAACAGTATCAACAGCTTGGCAGCCATTGTTGTCTGTTACGGTTACGATATAGTCACCACTAACCAAGTTGGTAGCAGTAGCTGTAGTCTGTCCAGCAGCATCATTCCACAAGTAAGTATAACCAGGTACACCTCCCAACGGAACAACCGTAGCAGAACCATTACCATTACAAGTTTCTACAGAAGAACTCACGTTAGTTGCAAATGGTGGCGCAGAACCAACAAATACCGTAATAGTATCCGAACAACCTGTAGCATCAAGTACCTCGACCAAGTAAGAGCCTACGCCTAAACCTGTAAATGTGGCAGATGTAGTGGTATTCGAAATTTGAGATACAGGTCCGCCAGGCAAACCATTCAATACAAATACAATAGGCGTAGCGGCACCGATTGCATCAACAGATGCAGTACCGTCTGTAGCGCCAAAACACTGCGCAGGAGACGTCACTGCTTGCAAGTTCATACATTGAACTGCACAGCAAGAGAAGAAGTTTGCAAAGTTACCGCATGTATTCGCACCACCAGTGGCACGAACTGTGATTTCAACACATTGACCATTGATAAGACCAGATGCGGTGTAATTTGTTCCAGCTTGTGGAGTCCATGTAGCACCTGCATCAAGACTTACTTCGTAACCTGTAGCACCAGCTACAGGTCCCCAAGTGAAGGTAGCCGAAGTTGCTGTTGAGTTACAGTTTGTAAGTACTGGTGCTGCAAGGTCACCACCAATTACTACTAAGAAAGTATCAGTAAAAGTACAGTTGGGGTATTCAGCCCAGTTTGCTGTAACTGGAACATTGGTAGTTACGTTGAAACTAGCACAAGCTGTATCGTTGTTCAAACCAAAAGCACCAATTGAAGGTAAGTTATAAGTTACTGGGCTCGGGATATTAATCAAGAATGGGGCTATTCGCCATGCATCGTTGGTAGCCGTCCATGTTTGTCCGTTACGGCCTGGAACAGTGTAAGCAATTGTACCACCAGCGTTTTCAACACCCATGGTGTGTAAACCACCAGCATCTGGCTGGGTGGTAGTATGTACTTCAATCCAGTTTGACCCTTCGTAAAGAATACATTGAACCGTTACGTTGTTACCAGACGAGAAGTGGTCAACGTTAAAGAACTCTATAACCAAACGGCGGTTAGGTGCTGTACCGATGGTGGCATAGCGTACCAAGTTAATAGCAGGTTGTCCACCGTTACCTGGATCCAAGTCCTCCCAACAGAATGCAATCAAGTTATTTGGCGTGTTTATGTTAGGCAAGGCTTGGCCTGAACAACAACCGTTTGCAAACGTACCTTGATCAAAGGTTAAGAAACCGTTTGATGACAAGTCAAATGTTGTATAAGTATTACAGAAGAATTCAAATGGGAAACCAATTGGCAATGAACCCGATAAACCATCGTCAGGAAGCGAAACCGTTGTGGAAGTAGCCGGCATTACAACTGGTGCAAAAGTAATTGGCGTAGGAACGTAAACGTTACAATCTGATTGGAAGTAAGAGGTATCTGCACTCAACCAAGCGTTAAACCTAGTTGGAGATGTACCACCTCCTGTTGCTGAGCCAAAACACACTTGATCCCCTGCACAGAAAGTATCTATCTGAGGGGTGAGGGTATACGTAGGTGTAGCAAAATAAACAGGGAATGACTCTGAACTCACACAGTTACCTTTAGCATAAGTCACAGTATAGATACCTGTACTAGGCCCTGCCAACGTAATTCCCGTAACAGGGCTAGTTGGCGAAGCTATCGTACCAGGACCGGCCCATGAGAAGGTACCACCAAAATAGTATGAATCGTTACCTGAAATATCTGCAGTCAAAGTAGTCGTTTGAGGCATATTATTGCCACAAAGCGTATCTAAGCTTGCCGTAATATCAATATCCAGCGCTACGGTACCAAACTCGATTGTAATTGTATCGTAAACAACGCAGAGCGTATCCGTCCACGACACTGCAAACTGTACAGTTGTTTGCAAAGTATCCGGAATGATAATTTGTGCATTGGCTGAGTTGGGGTTGTTCAATGTAATCGGCGGACCAGATATTTGGCTCCATTGATATACCCCTGGCAACAAACTAGAAGTCGTTGCACCTAAATTCAACGTATCGGTTACACCAGAACAGAACAACAAAGTGTCATTCGCGTTAATGTTAACGTTGGCAATATAGATTTGGTAACCTACTACCTGAACACCGTTAACGTCACAAGCATCATCCGAATATGTAATCGTAAAGCTTGTAGATTCATTCACCGCTGGTACGAATACAGCAACCTGTAAAGGTGAAGTCCCAGGAATCGCAATCAAGGCAGCACCTGGCCCTAAAACATCACTAATATTTGATGTAATTGTAATTGTATCGTTAGGGTTTGCGTCAGTTACTGTAATTAAGAAAGTAAAACATGAACCTGAACAAACTGAAATTACACCACCTACGTTACACGCACCCGGTGAAGGGGTAAATGTAATCGGTGATGAATTACAAATATTGGTAAAACCTGTAGGCGCTTGTGGTTGCGGAACTTGGTTAGCCGAACAGAATGCAGACTGAATGAATACAAACTGCAAGTCACGCATGGTAGTACCAATTAAAACACCGTTACGGTATTCAAATACGCGTACAGCATAAATACCAGAAGCACAACCACCTGAAGCGGTAAAGGTTACACAACCCGTTGCAGGGTCAAACGCAAAGCTGCTCGCCTGTGTAACAAAAGGGTTTTGTGCAGTGTAAGGTGGGTTAAAGGTAACAGGGTCAGCAGGACCAGTACCCAAAGGCGTAATCAATTGGAAAGCCAAAGAATCACCTTCTAAGTCAACAGCACCAGGATTGTAGAATACTTGCTGGCCTACACAGTAATATGGTGCAGGGTTAGTCGTAAAGAATGGAGCTGAGTTGATACCTAATGTACTGTTGTAAGTAGTTTGTACATAGATACTCTCGCCTGAAGCGCCTGCAATATTACAGATCAAACCGTTACGACAACAGGTCGTCCAGCTGAAGGTCCAGTCCGTACAGGATTGTGGTAATACGTATGTGGCTTCATAAATGTACCGCTCTAAACCAGGGAGCGTACCACCATTGCATGAAGATTGTGCTAAAGATCCAGCACAAAGTTGAGAAATCTCTGTAGTACTCACCAAGTTAGCTGTACGAGTGGTAGTTACACCACAAGTAGCAGAAACAATGTCGATAATCTCAGAGTTGGCCATAGTGATACCATCACAGTCACGATATAGTGTCAATACAATTTTAAATGTATCTCCACCTATGTGCTGGTAATAAATATCAGCGGCGGCAATGTGAGAGGCCTTGGCTTCCTGCCTCGGGAGGAACATCGCAGCTAGCATAAGCATAGCTGTAACGATAAACGTTTGGGGTCTGCGTAGAATTCTAAACATCGAATTCAAGTTTTTAGGTAGTTTGTAATTAGCACTATCTAGTTTCGATAACCATGTGGTATGGCTCAAAAGCAAACCCAAAGATAGCATTTTCTTAAAATTCAAAAAAAAATTATTGCGTATTCTATCATATTTTAGACGAAATCATCCTCCAGGGGTATCTCAGAATTGTAATTTTCGATTGTTTTTAGATATCTATTTTTTAGATGTATTCTACATAATATCATATAAGCCAGAGAGTTATAGGCCTATTAATACAAAAGGCAAGGCCAAGTGGTTCTCACTTGGCCTTGCCTAAATTAAACGTCACAGTTTTTTAACTTAATGCTTAAGTTATCACTCTACACTTAATATTTTAATCTCTACCCGTTGGTTTTTCTTCTGCCCATCCTTGGTATCGTTGCTGGCAATAGGCTGTCGTTTACCATATCCTTTATAGGTAATCCTCGAAGCTTGAATACCTTTCGCAATCAAATGGTTTGCTACATTTTTGGCTCGATTCGATGATAGCTTATCACAGTATTCGTCAGGTGGCAGGCTATTCGTATGCCCGCCTACTTCAATCCTAATCTTTGGGTTTTTCTTTAAAAACTGGTACAACTCATCCAACACTTTCGCAGCCGCCGGCGTAATGGACGATGAATCCGATGGGAAGTACAGGTTATCTATCCTATATATTTGCCCTTCTTTCAGCTTTTCTACTTTAATATCAGCCGAAAAAACACCTTCTTCCACTGGTTTAGTCGTGGGATTCGATCCTGATGTTCCAGGGTTGCCCGATCCGGGGTTACCCGTTCCACCAGTACTTGGCTTTGTACCGCCAACTCCTGGATTTGGATTCGTGCCCGGCTTCTGCTTATCCGCCAATAAACATGGCTCTAAATCAGATAAATTATCAACAAGTATATTACCATTGTACGGGAATAAGGTAGGTGTTTTGTAAAACGCCTCTATAAATAAATACTTGTAGTTGGCCTTCGGCTTCAAGTCAAAGGTATATTGTTTCCAAGCCGTGGATGTAATCAATGGACTAGTTGCCAACAACTCCGTCTTTTCGCAAGGACCATTACCACCCCAAACCCTTACGGTAATCGGGTCCGCAAAGTTTTCAATCTTACGCGTGGTAAATGTTGGGCTGATATATTTCTCTGACCTCGACAAGTACATGGAGAACTTGTAGCAAGTCCCCCCTTTCATAGGGCTCGATAATAACTGGGCAACGCCTTCCCATGTATCGTTGTCACGAGTAACCAAACCGAGGTAGGTTGAACCATGCTGTGCCGCTTTGTTCACTTCCCATGAACCTGGTAAAATGTCAGGGGGCGTCGGCGGAACAGCGTCAATGTTGCCGCAGTCATTCCAACCGTTGGGTGTTTTACTTGGCTGTGCAGGTTCTTCGAATGATGGGTTGCTCAAGCTGATACGCGATTGGGCATTGATGCCAAACACGCACAAACTCAATAATAGTCCGGTTAATATCGTTTTCATGTTCTTGCTATTTGAAACTCGGTGGCCACGGCCAAACCGCAACCACCGAGCGAATAATATGCCAAACTACTTGAATGCATTGATGCCTGTTACATCCATACCGGTAATCAACAGGTGGATGTCATGCGTTCCTTCATAGGTCAATACGGTCTCAAGGTTCATCATGTGGCGCATAATCGGGTACTCGTTCGTAATACCCATACCTCCATGTATCTGTCGGGCTTCACGGGCAACGGTCAAGGCCATGTCAACGTTGTTGCGCTTGGCCATCGAGATTTGCGCTGGTGTTGCTTTGCCTTCGTTGGCCAAAGTTCCTAACCTCCAAGTCAACAATTGAGCTTTGGTTATCTCGGTAATCATCTCGGCCAATTTTTTCTGGGTCAACTGGAAACCTGCGATAGGTTTGCCAAACTGCTCGCGCTCCATGCTGTAACGCAAAGCCGAGTCGTAGCAATCCATCGCTGCACCTACAGCTCCCCAAGCAATACCGTAACGGGCTTTCGACAAACATCCCAATGGGCCTTTCAAACCACGTACATCTGGGAATAGGTTCGACTTAGGTATACGGGCATCTTGAAACACCAGTTCTCCCGTGATCGAGGCACGCAATGACAATTTACCGTGAATCTCCGGCGCTGTTACACCTGGCGTGTCCATATCTACAATGATACCACGGATATCGCCTTGCTCATCCTTGGCCCAAACTACCGCAACATCAGCTACTGGCGAGTTGGTAATCCACATTTTTGCACCGTTCAAGATGTAGTAATCGCCATCCTCGCGGATATTAGTCACCATGCCAGCTGGGTTAGAACCATGGTCAGGCTCGGTCAAACCGAAACAGCCAATCATGTCGCCCTTGGCCAATGCTGGCAAGTATTTCATTTTTTGCTCCTCGGTACCATATTTATATATAGGGTACATCACCAGCGAGCCTTGTACCGATGCCATTGAACGTATGCCTGAATCACCACGCTCCAATTCGCGCATCATGATGCCGTAAGCAATCTCGTCCATGCCCAAGCAACCGTATTTCTCGGGTAAACTAGGGCCAAAACAACCCAAGTCAGCCATACGCTTCACCAAGTGGCGTGGGTAAATAGCACGCTCAAAAGCATCCTCGATGATAGGCGATACTTCTTGGCGTACAAACTCGCGTACTGAGTCACGTACCATGCGGTGCTCTGGCTCGAGTAAGTCATCGGTCAAATAATAATCACAGCCTTGGAACCTGTCGGTTTTGGCAGAATGTTTTAATTCGCTGAAATTCATTATTTTAATTATTAATTATTAGTTATTAATTATTGGTTGGGCAATGTTTAACTTAGGCGTTCCGGCTGAATGGCGTGGTGTAAAAAGCCTTTGATTACTTTGTTTTTTTAGGGCGGTCCCTACGCTTCGCATAGGGCGCTACGCTGCGCGGCTCGCTGTTCGCTCGGCCCGCGTTGCGGTCTGGCCCTACGGGCCACCGCTTCGCATCGCTACCGCGACCCGTGTAAGCACGGGCCCATGCGCAAGCCGCCTGGAGGGCAGCGGCGTAGCCGCTGGTGCGTAGCACGGAGCAACGCGAACCCCGGAAGGTGGCGACAGCAGCGCTAGCTGCTGATGCGCCCAAAGAATCAAAAAACTTGCGCGAAGTTACGCTTTTTAACGAAATTTGCTGCAAATTACATCCTTAAGGCACAATTGTGCATCACTTTAAATTCAGGTCAAATGGGTCAAATAGCCATGGAAGGCATGCGTTTTTTCGGGCATATCAGCTGCGATGATACCGAGCGACAACTCGGTCAATGGTACGAGCTCGACGTGCTCAGCCTCCACGATTTTACTGCCGCCGCCAACTCCGATGAACTCGGTGATACCCTGAATTACGAAACGATGTTCCTGATTGCTCGCCTCGAAATGCAACGACCTGCCAAGCTCATGGAACACATGGCCTACCGCATTTTGCATAGCATCGAGGAAACGACCCAGGTGCTACCCGGGCAAACCAGTGTTTGCATTAGCCGAAAGAGCCCCGCACTCGACTTCCCGGTGCGTCGCGCTTTCACCATAGTAAAATCGAATTTCGAGGTAATTGTTGGGCTCGAAGGCATTAAATTATACGGCTACCACGGATTTTATGAAGAAGAGCAAATCCTCGGTAATTTTTACGAGATTGATATTACCGCTTCTTACCATGGACAAGCAGCCTGTACCGCCGACGATATTAGCGCTTGCCTCAATTATGAAAGTCTTTATACTGTGGTGAAATATGCCTTTAGAGAACCATCTAAACTACTGGAAAACATATATTTACGCATATCTGAGCAGTGTAGGGGCCAGTTTAAACAACTAGCAAGCCTGGAAATTAAAATATCAAAATTAGGTCCACCCGTATCTGGGCAAGTGGCCCGCTCTTTCATCAGCGAACGCGAAACATATAGTAAGGTATGCGCTCGTTGCAAAAAAGCTATGCTCTGCCATAATATTGCAACATGCTGGTGTGCCGATTATAAAATTGCACCTGCCACCCTCGAAGCCTTGAAAGGTGCCTACCGTGGTTGCCTATGTGCTGAGTGTATGGCTTTTTATGCCCGCCAAACACCCGTTAAAGTAGATTAAGTAAAGACTATTTCAAGCGCCTAAATTCCCGGATAAAATCCTTGGGCGTATAGCCTACAATTTCTTGAAATGCTTTGTAAAAGGTTGAGCGTGAGTTAAATCCACTCATCTGTGCAATGGCAAAAGTGGTGATATGCCGTAAATTAGGGTCGAGCAGTTTTTTCTTGGCTTCTTCTATTCGGAAACCATTAACGAAAGCCTGGAAATTCTTGCCCGTTTGCCCATTAACCACCTGGGATAGGTAGCGTGAGTTTGTTTCCATCATATCGGCCAAATCCTCCAGCCGGATATCAGGCCGGAGGTACAGCTTTTCGATTTTCATGAGCTGTACTAACTCTTGGTACATGCGTTTTTCTTGCACGATGTTGAGGCTGCTCGAGCTATACTTGTCCCGTACTTGCAGTAAACTTACTGCCTTTTCGTTGGTAACGGTGGCATCTACCTCAAAGGCGATGTAATTGGTCAACTGTTGCTCATCGTTGAACACGGGGTGTATTACTAGTACGCAAGTGTAGGGCTCGCCGTTTTTGCGGTAATTAGTTACGGTTTCTTTGACTGATACCTCTTTTTCGAGACCATCCCGGAGGCGTTGGATCACGTCCGATTCGGTCTCTTTGCCTTGTAATACACTTGGTTTTTTGCCCAAAACCTCTGGCAATTCGTAGCCGGTTATGGCCGTGAAGTCATCGTTGACCCACAGAATGCGGCGGTCTTTGTCCGTAAGGATAACCGCTACCCTACCAGATACGTTTGGTTTTGGTATACTAATCATTAATCATCGTTTAGTTTAAGAACGGCGAGGAAGGCTTGTTGTGGTACATCAACCGAACCGATTTGACGCATTTTTTTCTTACCTTCCTTCTGGCGCTCGAGGAGCTTGCGTTTACGAGAAATATCGCCACCGTAACACTTGGCCGTTACATCCTTGCGGAGGGCCGAAATGGTTTCACGGGCGATGATTTTGGCACCAACAGCCGCTTGGATGGCTATTTGGAACTGTTGACGAGGTAACAAGTCTTTCAATTTAACACAAAGTCTACGGCCAAACGACTCCGCTTTTGAGCGGTGGATTAAGGCTGAAAGTGCGTCCACGTTCTCGCCATTGAGTTTTACGTCCACTTTCACGAGGTCCGACTCGCGGTAGTCAATCATCGTATAGTCAAAAGAAGCGTAGCCCCTTGAGATGGACTTGAGCCTATCGTAGAAGTCGAACACAATCTCAGCCAAAGGCATTTCGAAGGTTAACTCGAGACGGGTTGGCGTAAGGTATACCTGGTTCATCAATACACCGCGTTTATCGATGCAAAGTTTCATGATGGCGCCCATGTACTCAGGCTTGGTAATGATTTGAGCCCGGATATATGGTTCCTCCACCCAGTTGATATGGTTGGGCTCTGGGAGGTCGGCCGGCATATTGATAATGGTTTTCTCGTGTTTCGTGTTGAAACAGTAATACCGTACGTTGGGCGTGGTGGTAATTACATCCTGGTCAAACTCACGCGAGAGGCGTTCCTGTACAATTTCCAGGTGAAGCATACCTAAGAAACCACAGCGGAAGCCAAAGCCGAGGGCTGCGGAAGTCTCGGGTTCAAAAACCAAAGAGGCATCATTAAGCTGTAGCTTTTCGAGGCTCTCGCGGAGGTCTTCAAAGTCGTCGTTATCAATGGGGAAAATACCGGCAAATACCATAGGTTTCACATCCTCAAAACCTTTGATAGCCACAGAGCATGGGTTATTGGCCACGGTGATGGTATCGCCCACCTTAATTTCAGTAGAGTCCTTAGTACCTGTTACTAAGTAGCCAACATCACCGGCATAGAGTGCGGGTTTTGGTACTTGGGTCATTTTCAGGGTACCAACTTCTTGGGCTACATATTCACGGCCCGTGTTGAAGAAGCGAATTTTATCGCCTTTCTTCAAGGTACCGTTCATGATGCGGAAGTAAGAGATAACGCCGCGATAAGAGTCAAACATCGAGTCGAACACCATGGCTTGCAGCGGTTCGTCGATATTACCTTTGGGTGCAGGCATACGATCGATGATGGCCTCTAGGATTTCGGGTACACCTTTACCGGTTTTACCGCTGGCCAGTAGGATATCATCAGGATCAACGCCCAGGAGGTCAACGATTTCTTCTTTCATCTCGTCGATCATGGCGTTCTCCATATCGACTTTGTTGAGGATAGGGATAATCACGAGGTCGTGTTCCATGGCCAAGTACAAGTTGGAGATGGTCTGTGCTTGAACACCTTGTGTGGCATCTACCAGCAGTAGGGCGCCTTCACAGGCAGCAATAGCACGCGATACCTCGTACGAGAAATCCACGTGGCCGGGTGTATCGATGAGGTTAAACACAAACTCTTCTCCGCGCGACTGGTAGTTCAGCTGGATTGCGTGGCTTTTGATGGTGATACCACGTTCGCGTTCCAAATCCATATCATCAAGTGCCTGCGCTTTCATGTCGCGCATGGCAATGGTTGAGGTCAATTCCAATAGACGGTCGGCCAGGGTACTCTTACCGTGGTCGATGTGGGCGATAATGCAAAAATTCCTTATGTTTTTCATAGTGCCGCAAAAATATGGAAAATTTGGGGATTTAGGTTTTTTGGGTAAAAATAGATGAAGGGGTAAAAATAGGCGAAAGGGGTAATACAGGGGAAAATGGGTGAAGATTGGTGAAAGGGGTGATATGGGCGAAAGGGTATAAATGGCCCAAGGGGAATATTTTAGCTATTCACCCATATTCATCCATATTCGCCTACATTAACCCACTTTAACCTACTTTACCCATTTTGGGGGGCGTTCCGGCGCGATGCGCCGTCGCTGTCCTACGGGCTCACTGGACGTTCGGTGCGCGATGCGCACCAGCCGCTACGCGGCTGCCCTCCGGCCAGCTAACGCGGAATCGTGTACTGGCGACGCAAGCGAGCATGCTTTTGGGTTGTTTGGTAATGCAAAATGCGAAGCACGCATATTGCATTGCTTATGATTGCACATAAATTATTGAACATCAACAAATTGCATGAATATATAAACAAATTTGGTTAATTAATTCAGGTTTTATATCTTTGTGAGGTACATGTAAAAAGTGCGTTTAGTTATGGGTTAGCGGGCAACCTTAAAGACAGCATGAAGACAATGAAAACAATATTTATTTTACATCATTCCTACGAACTTGAAGAATGTGAAGAGACGAAGTTAATTGGAGCTTACTCGACAAGAGAACAAGCTGAATTAGCAATAACTAGACTTAAAGACAAAAATGGTTTTAAATACAGACCAGACGCATTTGAAATTTCGGAATACGAACTAGACCAAGACAACTGGACTGAAGGCTTTGCAACAATGACAACCATTCAGGTTAAAAGTAAAGACGATACCTGGATAACAGTCCAGGCCGAGTGTCTGCCAAATAATCAGTACCAAATTTGTGAACTATACGAGAATGATTTGCTTGGGCAATTTAAGCATTTGGATATTGTAGAATGTGAAGAAAAAGACGATGATTTATTTGTCGTTAAACTAATAAGCAAATCCGACACGCAATCAAGAAATGACGACAGATAAATAAAACCGAACCACCGACATCTAAGCCACCCTCAGCACGTAGCGCCGACCATTACACCCCTATTGAACGAAACCTACGATTAGGACACAATCTTTTTTCCTGCCCATAGGGCAGGCCCTTTTGGTAGCCGCGGGTTAAGCGTAGCGCAACCCGGGGTTTAGATCAGCAACAGAAAACCCGTGGCGGCAAGCCGTTTCGGTATTTGCGGTACAGGAATCGCCACGGAACGGTAGATTAACCTCTAGCTGTTAAAACTTGTACCCCTTGCGCGGCGGGGCTATGCCGTGCCCCTTTTATTTGGTTTAACGCCGCGCCTGGGCTGGGATTAAACGCCGCCTTTATTTCCCCGGGTTGAGCTGCGCTGACCCGCGGCTACCATATGGGCTGCCCCTTGGGCAGCTTTTGCCTTTTCATGCCCTTAAACAAGCGTTGGAAAATGTGTTCTAATCGTAGCGTTCAAACACTACCTGTCCTAAACCTTGTAGGACCCTAGTGCCCCACTGCGACACTGTCCCTACCGTCGCACATGTCCCACAAAATTGGCTAGGATTGTAAATATGCCTCGGCCCTGCGCCAGGTGCCCGGAAGGCCGCGCCCTGGCGCGGGTGCGCAACGCGCACGGAGCAAAGCGAACCCTGGAGGGGACCGACGGCGCGCAGCGCCGGGGCGCCCACATAAATAAAAACAATATAAAATGGGCACATGTGGCCACGAAGCCTTAAATTTGCACTACAATCGTTAAGCACCACTTCAGCACTACCCGAACTAGCCAACACCAGGCTTGCCAATATTGCATATAAGTAACTGCTTAACAGCGTATTATACCTGAACATAAGCATAACCCCACCACGTGACTTTAATTAGTGAAAATTATAAATTCAGAGATCTAAAAGTATATTGTTCGACCGAATGGCTGGCAGATAACAAGAAAAAATACCGCCAAGTATTCGACCGTTACGAGGTTTCCTATATTTACGCTGAACTGTCGTTCTATAACCGCATGTTTGATCGCGACGACTGGGACCTCAACGTGAACATCAAATGCTTTAGCATGAAAAAGGGTCGCAAAGAAATTTGTGACCTCAACTTCGACCGCAAGGTAAGCAAGTACGACAATGTCGTGTACATACGCGAAGGCTGGGGCAATGCCAAAGCCGGGGCCTTTTGGAAACGCGGTACCTACTACTGGGAAGCGTATATCAACGGCGAGAAAGTAGCCACCAAATACTTCTACGTGGAAGATGGCGGCATGAGCATTGCCGATGAAAATCCTTTCCTTGAGCTACATTCGGTTAAATTGTACGAGGCTCCTTACGACGACCTGCCGCTCGACCAACGGGAATACCTGACCGTTTTTAGTCAGGATGAAACCCGCTACGTGTACGTTGAATTACAATTTGACAACGTACAATACAATCGCGATTGGTACTGCGAGGTTTTTGTGCGCTTTTTCAATAGTGCTCGCGAACTCAAAGGCCAAACTACTCGCCTGCAACGCATCGAGAAAAATATGCAGGAGTTTGAAATCACGGCTAGCTGGGGCTCGAACGTAAAAGGCTCTTGGCGTCCCGACCAGTACACGGCCGAGATTATTTTCATGGATAAACTACTCGCCACCGTACTGTTTTCGGTTGGTGATAAAGCGGTACCCGGCGTTTCTGGTATCATTCTCCCCGAGTCGCTTTCACCTGTTTACTTGACCAAACCGAGCGTCGACAAAGCCTCCTTTGAACAAGTTTTGGGCGAGCTCGATGAGCTGATCGGCTTGCAACACGTGAAAACGAAAGTGCGGGAACACGCCAAATACCTGCAATTCCTGAACCTGCGCCGCGAAAAAGGCTTCAAGGAAGACGAGGCCATCAACATCCACTCGGTGTTTAGTGGTAACCCCGGAACAGGTAAAACCACCGTGGCCAAAATGATGGGCAAACTGTACCAGAAAATGGGACTCCTGACCAAAGGCCATGTTCACGAGGTTGACCGAGTTGACTTGGTAGGCGAATACATCGGGCAAACAGCACCAAAGGTGAAAGAAGCCATTGAACGAGCTCGTGGCGGCGTGCTTTTTATTGACGAGGCTTATGCCTTGGCACGTACCAACGACGATAGCAAGGATTTTGGCCGTGAGGTAATTGAAATCCTGGTAAAAGAAATGTCGGAAGGCAACAAGGACCTCGCCGTAGTAGTTGCAGGTTACCCCAAGGAGATGAAGCATTTCTTAGACTCGAACCCTGGCCTAAAATCGAGGTTCAAACTCTTTTTCGACTTTGACGATTACCTGCCACAGGAATTATCGGAAATTGCTGCCATGGTGTGTAAACGCAAAGGCATAGAACTATCTGTTGAAGCTTGGGAAATGGTGAACGAAATCATCACCAATGCCTACCGCAACCGCGACCGTAGTTTCGGCAACGCCCGTTTTGTTGCCGATATCATCGAGCAGGCTAAAATTCACCTGGGCCTCCGTGTGATGGATACTGAAAACCCTCGCGAGACCAGCCAGGAAGACCTCGCGCTAGTACTACCCGTTGATATTTCTAAAATACAACTCAAACGCACCCGCCGTTTACCCAATATACCTATCGACTACAAGTTGCTGGACGATGCCATGGCCGAGCTTAACAGCATGATTGGCATCGGTAATATCAAAGAAGAGATTGGACAGATGGTACAACTGGTTCGCTACTACCGCGAAACCGAGAAGGACGTGTTGAACCGTTTCTTCCTGCATACCGTTTTTGTAGGTAATCCCGGTACAGGTAAAACTACGGTGGCCAGGATTCTGACCAAAATATACAAAGCCTTGGGCGTATTAGAACGCGGCCACATGGTTGAAACCGACCGTCAAGGCTTGGTAGCAGGTTTTATTGGCCAAACGGCCATCAAGACCGCTGAGAAAATTGACGATTCGATGGGTGGCGTATTGTTTATCGACGAGGCATATGCCTTGACTGAAAGCGCCAAAGGCGGCCACCAAGACTACGGCAACGAGGCGATACAAACCTTGTTGAAAAGGATGGAAGACCACCGTGGCGAGTTTTTCGTGTTCGTAGCGGGCTACCCCGAGAACATGGAAAGTTTCCTTAAAACCAACCCTGGTTTGAAGTCGAGGTTCGACAGGATCCTGCGTTTCGAGGATTACTCATCCGAAGAGCTCTACGAAATAGCCTTACAAATGCTTCAACACGAAGGACTTACCCCTACGGAGGATGCTACAGCTCACCTCAAAAAGTACTTGGCCTTCTTGTACGACTTCCGCGATAAGTACTTTGGCAATGCCCGTACCGTGCGGAATATCATCACCGACGCCTTGAAAAACCAGAGCTTACGCCTGGCGTCTATCGATCCATCGGAGCGCTCGGATGATATGAAGCACCTCTTGACCTACGACGATGTCAAAGACTTTAAAACCGATAAAAATTCGGATAAATTCTACGACAAGCCTTCCATCGGCTTCCGTTCAAAACCAAGTACCGGTAAAGGCTCAACACAGTAATGGCAATTTGGAACGCTTTTGGTACTTTGTGACAGGAAGCGTAGCTTTGCGTCAACAAGCCAAAGCAATCGTATATTTTCCAAACCATCAAAACAAACGAACATGTTCAAGCGCGTATTAATCCTAGCAGTACTCGTTCAATTTTATTCTTGCGATGTCATCAACAGCGCCTTGGGCTCAGCAGCTGGTTCAACAGCCGGTTTGAGCATCACGGAAATTGTAAATGGCCTTAAAGAAGCCCTCAAGCAAGGCACCAACAAAGGAACAGCCAACTTGTCGCAACGCGACGGCTTTTTCAAAAACTTGGCCGTGAAAATCTTGTTCCCAGCCGAAGCCCAGAACGTGGCCAATAAATTACAGCAAATCGGTATGGGCAACCTAGTTGACCAAGCCGTCGAAAAAATTAACCGCGCCGCCGAAGATGCCGCTGTACAGGCAGGCCCTATCTTCGTTAACGCCATTACCAGCATGACCATCGCTGATGCCCGCAACATATTGATGGGCGCCGATAACGCTGCTACCAGCTACTTGAAACGCACGACCAGCACAGCGTTGTACAATGCGTTCAAGCCAATCATCAAGACTTCTTTGAACAAAGTAGGTGCCCTGGATGCCTGGAACTTGGTTATCAGCAATTATAACAAAATACCGCTGGTACAAAAGGTTAACCCAAACCTCGACGATCACGTGACCAACAAAGCCATCGATGGCGTGTTCCACATGATTGAAAAAGAAGAAAAGGAAATCCGCGTAAACCCTGTTGCCCGTGGAACCGCCTTGTTGCGCAAAGTATTTGCAGAGCAAGACCGGAAGTAAGAATTTAGAGCAGAACTATGAGTGCAGAGAGCAGAGTAATCAGCCTGCGCTCATAGTTTCTGCTTACTACGCTGCAATGTTTTTGCTCGCTGATCTGGTCCATCGTGCGACCAACCCGGTGGCATATATAAATACTTTAGCTTCAGGCGCCAAGTGGGTGCACGCTTTACATCCTTCCATATCGCCTGATATTCGTGGAATGCGATGTGCAACAAATTATACGATTTCAAATTGCTGGTAATACCATAAACCACTGGCTCCTCGTCGCGTTCGGGGGCAAATGTACCGAACAAGCGATCCCATATAATCAAAATACCTGCATAGTTTTTATCTAAGTAGTTCACGTTGGAGGCATGGTGCACCCTATGGTGCGAAGGCGTGTTGAACAACAGCTCGATAGGCTTAGGGAAGCGGCGAATCAACTTGGTATGTACCCAAAATTGGTAAATCAAGCTGACACCCATCATGGTGAATATTGCAAAAGGCGGGAAACCCAAAAACGGCAGCCACAACCAAAACGCATACTTGTAGATAACCTCCGTCCAACTTTGGCGCAAGGCGGTACTCAAGTTATATTGCTCTGAAGAGTGATGGTTCACGTGTGCTGCCCAAAACAACCGTACTTCGTGGCTAACCCGATGATGCCAGTAAAAGCTAAAATCATCGAGAAAAAACAGCAGCAGCCAAGCCCACCAAGCATCCATGGGCATGGTAAAAAAACGGGCGTACTCGTAAATGTACCAAAAGAGCAAGAAGGCTAAACTCTTGGTTATCAAATCTATAAATACAACCCCAATACCCATGCTTATGCTCGACACTGAATCGCGAAACTGATACAAAGATTTTAAATCCTTGCCAGCCAGCAAGATTTCAAGCCCAATCAATAGCAAGAATATGGGTATTGCAAAAATTACAATACTCGGTTCGCTGTGAAAAGCGACAAGCTTCTGCCAAAGTAATTCCATGATGATTTCGTTTAGGTTAGCGCTAAAATACGCAATAGTTAGGAGAGAGGAGAGAGGAGTTAGGAGTTAGAAATACAATCCATAATCCATAATCCATAATCCATAATTCTTCGGGCGTTGCGGCTACGCCGCCGGCGTGCTACGCGCTCCCTGAACGGTCGGCCCTTCGGGCTGGCCGCTTTGCGGCCACGCTCCGCATGCCTAACGCAAGAAAGCCGAACTGTTGAAAAAATATATTAAACAAGCGGGAATACTAATGCATATTTTGACATTGATAGTATTACTACCTTTGGCGAACATTAAACTATAATCAACGTAAATATTTCTTATTCTTCCATACCCAACCCGCTGCTATGAGATTTATTCTACCTTTCCTCTTCCTCTTGGGCTTTTTGACGTCAAATGCACAAGGGACCGATTTCAAAAAACAGTATGACGACTTAAGCACTTTGTACAAGGTCTGGCTAAAGTCACAAGATGCCCAAGATTTAGAAGCCGCCTTCCGCCAGATGGAATTAACGAAAGTGGCCACCTTCAAGTCAGATGCCGATAAAGTGCAAAGCTTAATCAGCGCTGAAGACATGCAACGCCTTAACGCTTACCATAGCGAACCCATTAGCCTCACTACTTTCCAAAATGCTTTAGCCGACGATTTCACCGCCATCGAGTTCTTGGTCAGCGACCGCTATCTGTACACGCTTGTGGTAGACCGTAGCAACGCATTCATGACGCGTACGCCCTTGGAAAAACGCCTCTTGGAACACGTTTTACCCTTTATGGTTTCTTTGAAGGACATCCAGTATGAGGTGTTCATCCAGGAAAGCCCCTGGCTTTACCAAAACGTGATTGCACCCATTCGCGAGCGCATTAAAACCAGTAACCTGCTCATCATCCCCGATGGTGAATTGAATTACGTATCCTTTGAATTATTGCTGCAATCAGCAGCCAAAGAAGGCGACAATTTCGGCACTTTGGATTATATGTTGAATGATTTCAATATCCTGTACTCCTACTCGGCAACCTTGTACGACGAGAGCAAACGCCTCAGCCTAGAACGTGTACCGCAGAAGGGCTTCATTGGCCTCGCCCCTGAATTCACAGGCGAAGCTTACAACGAAAACCGCGTACGCTTGATTGGCAACGATACCAGTACAGCCTTCGTTCCACTGCCCGATGCCCAAAAAGAAGTGCTCAACCTTGCCGACTTATTCAAAGGCGAATCATTCGTTAAGACTGCCGCACAAGAAAAACTGTTCAAATCGAAAGCATCGGAATATGGTATCATCCACGTGGCCACACACACCGCGGTGAATAACCAGAACCCTCTATTCTCCAAACTCATCTTGCTGGCCGACGATAAGGAAGACGGCCTATTAAACACCTATGAGCTATTCAGCATGAAACTGAACGCCGATTTGGTGACCCTGAGCGCCTGTAACTCGGGCTTGGGCAGTATTGACAACGGCCGTGGCGTGATGAATCTATCTCGCGGCTTTTCGTATGCCGGTGCAGCCAACGTGGTCATGTCGTTGTGGCCCGTACCCGACAAGTCTACCTCCGAGATTATGACCATGTTTTACAACAACCTGATAGAGGGAATGCCCAAGCATAAAGCCTTGCGCAAGGCAAAATTGGACTACATCCGCAAATCGCCCACCTTTAATAAATCACCCATTTTCTGGGGCGGTTTCGTAGTCTTGGGCAATGAAGTAAAACTCAATCAAGCACAGTTAAAAGTAGCCGAGTTTACCCATACCGAAGCGCCAAAATCTACCAAAAAACGTTGGGGCTTTATTTACGGTATTGCTGCGATTGTAGGTATTGGCCTGCTGGGTTTCATCGGGTACAAAATGACGCAATAAATCTTCTCCTTTTTTGTGGATAAGGGTTTCCCCCGACCCTTGCAAACGCCGTGCACCAGCACGGCGTTTTGCGTTTTAGCCTTTTCCTTGTTGATGACATCAAGGGCAATATTCTAATGTATATCTTCGCGGTGGAAACCAAACATCCATGAAACAACTACGGGCATTACTCAAGTCCAATTCTGAACCGATTTATTTTATCGACTGGTGTTTATTCACGGCATTGGGCATGGAAAAACATATAGGTAACATCCATTTTATCACCGCGACCGATACCTTTAACGGCTTACATCCCAACATATTTGTACCGCCAAGTTTTGCGTATGACCATGCCCTAAGCAGCGAGGAAACCCTTAACGCACTACTAGCCAACCCCGATGTTGAAGCTTATATTCAGCAACATGGCAAAGGTAAAATGCTCACTTGGCTGCTCGATACCGAAACCGAGCGGCTTGCCCAAGGGCTAGGCTTGGACATTTGTTTACCTCCCCATGCGTTGCGCCTGCACTGGGACAATAAAGCCAATACAAATCGCCTTGCTGAAAAAGCTGGTGTACGCCTAGTGCCTTACATCCTTTCAAGCGTTACGGATTACGCACATTTACGCAAGATATCAGCACACCTCGGCACGGAGCTAGTGGTACAAATGCCACATGGCATGTCGGGGCAAACCACCTTTTATATCACTGACGAAGCTGATTTCAATAAGCACGAAGCCAGCATAACCAACGGCGAAGAGCTCAAAATCATGCGGCGTATCAATTGCCGTGGGGCAAGCCTTGAAGCTTGTATTACCCGTAGCGGCGTGGCCGTTTCGCCCTTGATTGTAGAACTTATCGGCATCCCTCAGTTAACCATATTCAGGGGTGGTTGGTGCGGCGATGAATTCCTGCCCCATGCATTCCCTGAAAATATTCTGCAAGAAGCCCATGACTTTAGCATTCGCCTAGGGGAACAGCTCCAAGCACTCGGCTATTATGGCTACTTCCAAGCAGATTTTTTAATTGACACCGATAGTGAGATCCTTTATCTCGGCGAGTTAAACCTGCGCTTTTCAGGGTTTACGCCTTTGATCAATAATGCCAATATAGCCGAAGCTCAAATACCCCTCTTGCTCTTACACTTGGCCCATTGGCTAAATTTAGACAGCAATTTGGATATCCAGCAGTTAAACCAGACCTGGCTTGACCAAGAACAACTACAAGCACTCTCGTTTATTCATTTAAAACATGTACACCTGCACCGGGCCAAACCAGTGCCCACGGGCGTTTATAAACTCAACGACAAAGGGCAACGAAGCTTTGTACGACAAGCCTTGCGCCCCGAGCATTTACACCAGGACGAGGTATTCTGGTTTAGCTCGGCAGGGCAAAACTCTATCATAGAGCAAGGAGATGAACTCGGCGGCTTGTTTTTACCCATGCGTGTCACCGACGATGGCAAAACCCTCCGGCCAGAAGCGCTGGCCTGGGTTGAAGCTTTAAACCCGGCCAAGCCTTTCGGTGGCTAGGCATTTTCCAAGGCCAGTGTAGTCAAAAGTGCTAGAAATGGTGCGTTTTCTGAGTTTTTATGTTGCAGCAACACTTGTTTGCCCTGTGCTTGAATCTCGGGAAAAACATCCGCTAGGCTGAGGCGTAAATCGGCACGATATGATTGGTATTGAGACACTTCGCCACGGCAATTTGGGGCCCCACACTGGCAGGTAAATGTTTCAAAATGACCGAAATAGCAATCGTAGTCTTCCACGATTTCCTCGCCTGCCTGTATGTCGCGCAGGGCGATACTGAGGTTATCAAATTCTATTAAACCCGTTGAGTTAGGTGCACAACTATGGTTGATATACTTGCCTTCATCCCAAGGAATGATGGCCCTTTGTTGGGCATCTAAATAGCTGTAAGTATTGAACTTTTGTTGTTCAAAAGGAGGCAATGTTTGATAGGATAAGAGGGGTAGTTTTATGTCAAAATCGTCGATGAGCCAAAGGATTTCACCCTTTTTGAAATCACGGGCGGCAAACAAGCCCAAACCCTTGTGTGTTTGCTTCACGAATGTATCTGGATGTACCATTTAAACTTCTGGCAATATTTTAAGTTTAAGCCCGCCAAGCAGGCATGATTTTCCTTTCCGATTGGGCTGCAAAGTATGGAAAAAGCTGAATACAAAAATCAATTCATGCATTTTTGTTGAGCTCACGGGCATTACCTCTACCACGTTGTTATTAAGGCTAGCCAAATGTATACTGCTAAAATCTCCTTAAGATGGTTATTTTTGGGGGCCTCCCCTCGCGTTCGCTCGGGGCGCTACGTTGCGCGGTTCGCGCAGTCGCTACGCTCCTTTGCGGAGCCCTTCGGGGTTCGCTGACGCTCGGCCCCTTTGGGTCTGGCGCTACGCGCCACCGCTTCACATCGCTAGGCCGATTATTGAGCTGGCGTGCCTCAACGTTGGGCGACACAATGGTCGCCCCTACATTTTTGTCTGACCTATGATTTATTCGATTTTTGTGATACTATTTACCAAGTTTGCCCATCACATAAATCATAAAAATCACACCAATCACAGTTCAGACAATATACTGCCGCCGAAGCGCCAGCGATGCGAAGCAGTGGCCCGCAGGGCCAGACCGCGAAGCGGGCCGAGCGAACCCCGAAGGGCTCCGTAAGGGAGCATCGCGACCGCACGAACAGCGAGCTGCGTAGCGTAGCGACGGCGCATCGCGCCGAGGCGCCCAAAAAAGAAACAAAAAACTATTCCATCTCCTTCAGGAGGATATCAATTTGGCCCAAGAGTTTGTCAACGGCCTTGTCGTCGGTGCCATCGGCAGCGGCACGGATATGACCTTCTGCATCCACCAACACCAAATGACCGCTGTGGGCATAGCCGCCAGGGGCTTTTTCATCGTCCATGGCCGTGACCATGTACTGCCGCGCGAAGTAGTACAGCGAGTCCTTGGCGCCCGTAACCAAATGCCACTTGGGTGCCTCGATACCCATTTTATCCGCGTAAATTTTGAGCGCCGGGATGGTGTCGTACTTGGTATCAATGGAGTGCGAAAGCAACATCAGGCGGTCATCATTCCTATATTTTTCGTAAATCCGCAGCATGTTGCGCTGGGTGATGGGGCAAATGGTTGGGCACTTGGTAAAAAAGAAATTAGTAACGTATGCCTTACCATTAAATGTTTGATTATTAACCATTTGACTATCTTGGTCATGAAACCAAAACTGCGGGATGGTAAAGTTCAGGGTATCTTTCAATCCGTTTTCTTCAACGATTTTAGGCTCGCCGAGGTAAGGTAAACGTTCCTCGGTTTTTGGTTTCGACTGCATGAAGTAGCCCACGATCATAACGAGCGCGGCTAGGGCCAGGGTCATGGCCATCAATTGGTTGCGTTGCATTATTTGAGTAGATTTTTAGCTTGATCAATACTGTTGTAAATGTCTTTGGCCATGCTTTCTGCCGATTGCATCTGGGCTTCGAGGTAGGCTTTGGCTTGTTCAGCAGCCATGTGGCGCACCGAGTCCTCGCCCACAAAGTCGTGCATCCAGTCGAACATACCGGCATCCGCTTTTTTAAGGTAACTGATGGCCGATTGGTATTGTTTAACTAAAGTGGTGTCGGTTACCGTGGCGATGGTATCCTCCAAGCGCTTGCGGAGATTGTTGAGTTCGTCCATCTTGGCCATGGCCTCATCGTGAACTTCAACCACCTTGGGGTACAACTCGGGCAACTCGGCTTGAACTTTTTCTTTGGCTTGTTGGCAGGCGGCCAAGCTAATCAAGGCCAGCGCCAGGAATATGTGTTTCATGTTTGGTTTAAATTTGATGCAAAGTTACGGAATATGGCTAAAATTGATAGTTTATTACCTGAATCCCTAAGCAAAATCTTAACTTTGCGCAAACACGGAACTCCCTTATGTTTTTAATCAAGCAGACCCGCATTCTTGCCCCAGGATTTGATGCCCAAACGCGTTATGATATCCGTATTCACCAAGGCGTCATCGTGGAAATCGGGCAAGGACTCAGCCCGCAGGCCGAAGAAGTCATCGAGCACCAAGGTCTTTGCACCGCGCCCGGCTGGTTCGATACTTTTGCCTTTGTTGGTGAACCCGGCCTGGAAGATCGCGAGGATTTTACCACCGCCGCGGCAGCCGCCAAAGCCGGTGGTTTTACCGAGTTAATCTGCCTGCCCAATACCAAACCTGCGCTGCAAGGCAAATCGCAAATCCAGTACATCGTTCAGCACAGCGGCAAACAAGGCGTAGCATTTCATCCCATGGGGGCCATCAGCGATGACTGCGCAGGCAAGGACATCGCCGAGCTATACGATATGCGCGAAGCAGGTGCCATTGCCTTCGGCGATGGTAAAAACAGCCTGCAACACAGCGGCATGATGCTGCGGGCCCTACTCTACGTTAAAGCTTTCGGCGGATTGGTGGTGAACCAATGCCAAGATAACCAGTTGATTCCCGGCGGACAAATGCACGAAGGGCCACAAAGTACCGCGCTAGGCTTACGGGGCATCCCCGACCTAGCCGAGTCGATGATGGTTCAACGCGACCTCGACCTGCTGGAATATACCAACTCGCGTTTGCACATCGCCAACGTGTCGGCAGCACGCAGCTTAGCGCTGATTCGGGCGGCCAAGGCCAAAGGCTTACAAGTTACCTGCTCGGTAGCGCCGCTTAACTTGGCCTTTAACGACGAAGTCTTGCACGCCTTCGACTCCAACTTCAAGGTGCAACCGCCACTCCGTACGGAAGCCGATCGGCTCGCTCTCATCGAGGCCCTGCAAGATGGAACCATAGACATTATCAACTCGAACCATATTCCGCTCGACGAAGAATCGAAAAAGCTGGAATTCACTTACGCATCGTTTGGGGCTATTGGACTCGAAACGGCATTTGCCCTGAGCCAAAAAGCCTTGGCAGGTCATATCAGCTTAGAAAAACTGGTTGATTTGTTCAGCGTGCAGTCGCGCCGGGTGTTTGGCCTCGAAGTGCCCAACATTGCGGTTGGTGCTCATGCCAACCTGACGCTTTTTGTCCCTGAAACCACTTGGACTTATAACCTGGGCGATATACAGTCTAAGTCGAAAAACAGCCCGCTGATAGGCCAGGCGTTGCAAGGCAAAGTTATCCGAACCATTTACCACAAACCACAATAAAATGTTACCCAGAATAGGTGTTTTCCACGGCTTACTCGCCGGTTTTTTGGGTATGATGTACCTGACCATCCTCTACACCATCAACCATAATTATTTCATTGGTTTAGAATGGCTTGGCGCCTGGGTGATCATCCTGGGTTTCATGGTGGGCGCGGCTATCCGCCAGCGCAGCGAGGTAGGCGGTTACATTGGTTTCAGGTTGTTGGTTCGGCCTGTTTTCCTCACTTTTGTCATTAGCATTGGTATCTTGTTGATTTACCGCGACTTCATGATGGGCTTTTACGATACCGGTTTGCAGGAAAACCTACGCCAGCTAGAATTGCGCACGCACCAGCAAATGAACATGGGCTTAGACAGCCTGGAGTTCCAAAAAATTGAACAAGGCATTTTGAAGGGCGATTACCGTCCTTTCCCGATACAAACATTTAGGCTCTACATCTATTACATTATCTTTGGTTTTGTCCTTTCGGCCCTCATCACCATGATGTTCAGCCGCGAAAAACCTGAAATTTAAAGCATATGGAACTCGACCTCTCGCTCGTCATACCCCAACTGAACGAAGAAGAATCATTGCCCGAACTCGAGCAATGGATTCGCCGTGTGGTTGAAGCCGAAGGCTACTCGTACGAAGTTATCTTCATCGACGATGGTAGTACCGATAAATCCTGGAGCGTCATCGAGCAGTTGCAGCAGCAAAACCCGCATGTAAAGGGTATCAAGTTCCGCCGCAACTACGGCAAATCAGCCGCCTTGAACGAGGGTTTCCGCATCTGCAAAGGCCGTGTGGTCATCACCATGGATGCCGACTTGCAGGACAGCCCAGACGAAATTCCGCACTTGTACCGCAAGATAAAGGATGAAGGCTACGACATCGTGTCGGGCTGGAAAAAAGTGCGCCATGATCCTATCGGCAAAACGGCGCCATCCAAGTTTTTCAACTACGTGACCCGCAAAATGAGCGGTATCGAGTTGCACGACTTTAACTGTGGCCTCAAGGCTTATAGCGGCGAGGTAATCAAAAATATCGAGGTGTACGGCGATATGCACCGTTACATCCCGGTCATCGCCAAGTGGGCGGGTTTCCAGAAAATCACCGAGCAGGTGGTAGAGCACCGTGCCCGCAAGTACGGGTACAGCAAATTTGGCATGTCGCGGCTCATCACGGGCTTCCTCGATATGCTTAGCATCACCTTCGTGGGTAAATTTGGCAAGCGCCCCATGCATTTGTTCGGCGGTTTGGGCACCCTATGTTTTAGCGTGGGCTTCATCACCTTGCTGTGGTTAACGCTCGACAAAATCATCAACAAGGGCTACGGCATGACCGAGCGCCCGATGTTTTACTTCGGTATTTTGCTGCTCATCGTAGGCTCGCAGTTGTTCTTGGCTGGTTTCCTGGCCGAGATGATTGCCCGTACCTCGCCTAGCCGCAACAACTACTTGGTAGAGAAGACGATTTAGTTTTGGTGTTTTAGCGGGTTTTATTTTTTGATTTTTGGGGCGCATCCCCTCGCGTTGCTCGGGGTCGGCGTGTGCCGGGCTCGCTAATCGCTCGGTGCCTACGGCACCAGCCGCTGGCGCGGCTGCCCTTTACATGCCTTGCGCGAGTAGTTAGCTGGTGGGGTTCCGCGCCAGGTGCCTGTAGGGCAGCGCCGTAGGCGCTGGTGCGGTAGCACGGAGCGAAGCGAACCCCGAAAGGGACCGACGACGCGCAGCGGCGGGGCGCCCAAATCAAAAAAACAACTAGGATTCCTGCGGGTAAGGTATAAGCCATTGGACCGAAACTTAGCTCATAGGTATTCAACAAAAAAATCCCCCTAGCATGCTTACTAGGGGGATAGTGCAGTGGATTTAAGCTATACCCAAGGGTATTGGGCATAAGAATGCTGGTGCTTAATGCTTAATTACTTTTTTAATGACCATGTCCGTTGCACTGAACAACTTGAGCGTATAAAGACCCGCAGGTAGTTCGGCCAAGTCGAGCGACGTAATATTTGAATCAGAAAGCGTGGTGATGAGTCGGCCTTGTGCGTCTATTACCTGTAGCGATGAAATTTGTTGTGCTGCATTGATGTGCAACAAACCAGTGGTTGGATTAGGATAAATGCTTAGTTCAAAAGCGTTGTAAGGAGCCGTTACCGTAGAAAGCACAACCACCTCAACCGCACTTAATGGCGATGTACAGCCATCGGCATTGATAACCTCTACCGTATAGTTGCCATTTACGGTCGGCGTGTAGGTGTTTGTGTTTACGCCTGCGATATAAGTGCCGTTCAAATACCAATTGTAAGTTACAAAGCCTGCTGCAGTACTCAAGGCCGTGCCGCTATTGGTGATTACTGGGGCGCTGAGTGCATTGCTCGCGTTAAGCGTTGAAGATTCCGTTGCCGTACAAGCACCGCTGGTTACGGTAACACTGTACGTTCCTGGCGCTAGATTATTGATAATCTGAGTAGTAGCACCATTACTCCATAAGTAAGCACCTGTTGCGCTAGTTGATACAGAACCGTTATTTAAACCACAAGTAGTTGGTACAACGGTGTTTACCGTTTGCAATGGCAAGCTGCCTAAAACGGTAGCCGTGGCGCTCGCGGTACAAGTACCAGAGGTAACGGTAACGGTGTAGGTGCCTGGTGCTAGGTTATTGATACTTTGTGTAGTGGCGCCGTTGCTCCAGAGGTAAGCTCCACCCGCTGAAGTAGTGACAGAGCCGTTATCGTTTCCACAAGTGGTTGCTGTAGCGGTATTGTTGGTGGTCAAATTATTGACACTGCCAACCACTGCGGTGGCGCTTGCAGTACAAGTTCCCGAGGTAACGGTTACGGTATATGTACCCGGTGCGAGATTTGAAATTTGTTGTGTAGTAGCGCCGTTGCTCCAGAGGTAAGTACCCGTTGCGCTCGTTGAAGCAGTACCGGTACTGGCACCACAAGCCGCATCGGTAGTGGCATTAGATGTAGTCAAAGCGGTACTAGCACCAACAGATGCCGTTGCAGTAGCCGAACAGCCGCCTGCCGTAACGGTAACGTTGTAAGTTCCAGCGGCCAGGTTATTAATACTTTGCGTGGTGGCACCATTGCTCCAGGTATAAGTACCTGCTTGCGAAGTAGCAACAGAACCGTTGTTTAGGCCACAAGTAGTAGCTGTGGCGATATTGGTTGTAGACAAAGCTGTACTTGAACCAACACTAGCAGTAGCGGTAGCAGTACAGCCGCCAGCTGTAACGGTAACGGTGTAGGTACCTGCTGCCAAGTTGCTGATGCTTTGTGTGGTAGCACCGTTGCTCCAAGCGTAAGTACCCGATTGCGAAGTCGTAACTGTACCATTGGCTAAACCACAAGTAGTGGCTGTAGCAGTATTACTGGTTGATAAGGCAGTACTTGAACCAACACTAGCGGTAGCGGTAGCTGAACAGCCACCAGCAGTAACGGTAACGGTGTAGGTACCAGCAGCCAAGTTGCTAATTGTTTGTGTGGTGGCGCCGTTGCTCCAAGCGTAAGTACCAGCCAATGATGTAGCAACTGTACCGTTGTTTAGGCCACAAGTGGTAGCCGTAGCGGTATTAGTCGTAGATAAAGCGCTACTGGCTGCAACCGTAGATGTTGCAGTAGTAGAACATCCACCTGCCGTAACCGTAACAGTGTAGGTACCAGCAGCGAGGTTGTTGATAGCTTGTGTGGTAGCGCCATTGCTCCAGGTGTACGTACCCGCCAATGACGTTGATACCGAACCGTTTGAAAGTCCGCAAGTAGTTGCAGTTGCAGTATTGCTGGTTGATAAGGCTGTACTTGCTGCGACGGTTACGGTAGCAGTAGCTGGACAACCATTTAAAGTTGCGGTAACCGTGTAATTGCCTGCAGCCAAGTTGCTGATCGTTTGTGTGGTAGCGCCGTTGCTCCACAAGTAAGTACCCAAGTTAGTGGTTGTTGCAGCGCCATTGGCTAGTCCGCAAGTGGTAGCTGTGGCAGTAGCAACGGCTGTGCTTACACATGGCGGGAAAAAGCGGTATCTGGCTAAGAAAACACCACCAACCACACCGCCGGTGGGCATATTCAGGATGGAAGGGCGTAAATCAAAGTCGGAGCCACCGGCTTGAGATCCAGAAAGCGTTAGCGTTGAATCAGCAAAATATAGCCCGTAGCCAGACTCCCCGGTAGCGTTAGCCGAGCCTATGCGGTATGCGCTCAAATAGTTAAAATTGAGATCGTATTGCGCCATGAAGATATCGCCACCTATACCTTTAGCAGCCAAGGAATTGGTAGCTGTAGAAGGATCAAAGTCTAAGGTATTGAAAAACTGACCTGTTAAATATAGATAATTATTAGTTGCATCTACAGCGATGCCTTGACCGTAAGAAAAGCCATTGGGTGCTGTAGCGAAAGTTTTTGCATTGGTATAGTTGCCAGTTGCAGCATCGTATTTGGCGGACCACATACTTACGCCAACAGGGGTTAACGTAGCTGTTGAGGCAGAGGGGTCCGCATCGATTGCAGCCTCATGGTAGCCCACAACATATACAAAACCGTTACTTACCGTTACGTTGGTAACAGCAGAGGTTCCGTTTGTACAGGGAAATCCGTTCACGAAGATACAATCCATGGTAGCGCCGCTGTACTTGGCTAAAAAGCCATTGACCCTTGGGTTAGAGCCATTAAAGCCTCCTGTAGACATAAATCCGATTGCTGAAGTTCCGGCCAGGTTGAAATTAGCAGGAACACCTGGGCTGGTGCTTGTGGCATCGCCCCAATAAATATCACCATTAGCATCTACATCCAGATCTGTAAAATTAAAGTCGCCAGCCCCTTCAATACTATTGTAGTCAACAAACGTAAGTGTAGGACTGAGTTTTACGATATAAGCATTTCCTTCAAGGATATTGACCACGCCTGCACCTAGGTTGATATCGAGGGATGAAGCACCTAATACCCGACCGGTAGCAATAATATTACCGTTGGCATCAATGCCTAATGCCCCTGCAAAAGCACCTCTAGCGTTACTCAAATTAGTACCAGTTCCGAGGTAAGCGATATGGCTCGAGTAGGCTCCTGCAGCTGTAAATTTGACGATAGCTGTACTTGCAATGGCTTGGCCAGAAATTACAGGAGATGTAATATTAACTGTACTGGCAAGCGATGGATCAATATCTAAATTTTCCCTCACCTCGAACATTGCAAATACTTCTCCGGCACTATTTACAGCAACACTGGTCAATTCAGAAAACGAGGTTGCTAATGCAGCCGTAGAGTTGAAGGTATTGGTCCAAAGCACGGTACCTGTTGGGCTTATTTTTGTCAAATAGCAACGGGCATTTGTACCACCAATTGGGTTTGATGTTGCCGAGGAAGTATTGTAAGCGATGATGTCAGATGGGCCTGAAACCGATCCAAATAAATAAGTATTTCCCGCAGCGTCTCGGTAAGATTCGCCGCTGGTAATTCCAGAGCCAATGGGTGTAGAAGAAGCAACACCATGCAGTACCATAGGACCAGATGCAATACCTGCTTCTGGTGCAGGGTCGAGGTAAAGTTGCATAATCTCGGTAGTCGTTAAAATTCGGTTGTAGATACAAACATCATCTAGTTTACCCAAAAACGGTGCTGCGGATATGCCTTGCGCGCCGAGCAAAAACGGTGAGTTATTAGACATGGTTATTGCCTGTGGGGCATTGGATGCCGATGGTGTAGAAGCAGGAGCTCCATTGATATACATGTACCAAGTTGGGGTGCTTTGGGTACCATCGTATACCCAAACAATGTGATGCCATGCATTAATGGCAGGCGCGTTATACGCTAGTTCAGCGGTAGCGGCACCTGTTGTACGGGCATGCGTCATACCGACCCTGCCACCGCTTTGCCAGCCAGCTACATTGAAGGTTGTTGTACTGGGATTAACTCCTTTGAACCAGAGCCCTCTGTTGTTGGCATCTGTGGCGTTAACCCACATAGACACCGTGTACTGCGGGGCCCCGTTGAGGGCACTAATATTATTGAGTTCAATGTGATGTACGCCATTAAAACTCATGGCTTTGCTTGTATTACCAAAACGGTCGGTGGTAGGTGCAACACCTGTGCCCGTAAGGACACCGTTGAAGCCACCAATATCAGAATTGGCGTTTCCGTTATTGAAACTCCAACGGCCAACCAAACCATTGCTTGGGATTTGGGCATGTATAGTTATTGCACTTAAGCAAAAACTCAACATTAGGATAAATGTAACTTTCATACTTGAAAAAATTGTTGTTTGACACATAGTAGTTAGGGGGATTGATACTACAAAAGTGGCGGGAATCAGGTGGCCCATGTGCCGAAATACACGAATAGGGCACTTGAATACACAAAGCAAGCAATTGAGTTTTTAAAAGGTTATATATTTGCGCCAAATTAACCATACCATGACCCCAGCAGCTTTTCAAGAACTTGTGTTGACCCGCAGGAGCGTTTTCCCGGAAACGTTTACCGGACAAGCCATTAGCCGCGAGGCGCTAACCCAAATACTAGAAGCGGCCCATGCGGCACCAACCCATAAGCATACACAACCTTGGCGCTTCCTGGTGCTCCACTCGGATGAAGCCCGCCAAAACCTAGCTGATACCCAGAGTGGCTGGTATAAAAACACCATGACGGGCGATAAATTCTCGGAAAAAAAGTACGACAAAATGCGCAGTCGCCCTGTAAAATCAGGAGCTGTCATTGCCATCATCATGCAGCGCGACGCTAGTGCATCAGTGCCTGAGTGGGAGGAGTTGGCGGCGGTATCTATGGCCGTGCAAAACCTTTGGCTGGCTGCTCACGCTCAGGGCCTTGGTGGTTACTGGGGCTCGCCGGGCTTCATCAAGTCGGACGATTGCCGCAATATGCTACAATTAGCAGAAGGCCAACAATGCCTCGGTTTCTTTTACCTTGGCTACCACAAAATGCCCGTGATGTACCCGCAGCAACGCGATGCCCTGGAAACGAAGGTAAGCTGGAGGTGAGCGCAGAGTGCAGAGGGCAGAGAGCTGAGTGGAGACTGATGAGATTTGAGATAATTGACCGAACCTAAATACTAGGCGTAAAAACACTTTATCTTTGTAGGATGAAGCCCTACCCTATCCGTAAAATACTGCTCATACAAACCGCTTTCATCGGCGATGTGATTTTGGCCACTGCACTGGCCGAGTCGCTGCATGCCCGTTTCCCGGAGGCGCAAATCAGCATTTTACTGCGCAAGGGCAATGAATCCCTGTTTGAGCAGCATCCGTTTATTCAGCAAGTACTGGTTTGGGACAAAAAAGCTGGCAAGTACCTTGGGCTCTGGCGTATGTTACAGCGTATCCGGCAGGAGCGTTTCGACCTTTTGCTCAACTTGCATCGCTTTGCGTCGAGTGGATTTTTGGCGGCGTTCTCGGGGGCCAAAAGTATTCGGGGTTACCGTAAAAACCCATTTTCGGTCCTCTTTCACCAGCGGTTTGAGCACCAACTGGATGGCAGGCATGAAGTACAACGCAACCATCAACTGGTGACGGATTACTGCGGCTCAGATGCCGCCAAACCTAAATTATATCCTAGCCATAGCGATTTTGAGGTAGTGAAACAACCCAAACCTTACTTGGTGATGGCGCCTGCCTCGGTATGGTTTACCAAACAATGGCCTGAACAGCAATGGATTAGTTTAATCCAAAAATTACCTGAGACTGCGTTGATCATTTTGATTGGTGGAAAATCCGACCATACACTTTGCGAGCGAATCAGGGTACAAACGGGCCGTGCAAATGTGGAAAACCATGCTGGGCGGTGGAATTTGCTCCAATCGGCGGCGCTCATGGCGGGTGCAGAGATGAGCTACACCAACGACTCGGCGCCTATGCACCTTTGCTCGGCCATGAACGCGCCCGTAAAAGCTATATTTTGCTCCACGGTGCCCGCGTTTGGCTTTGGGCCATTGTCAGATAAAGCTATTATCGCAGAGGTAACCGGGGCACTTGACTGCCGGCCCTGTGGTTTACATGGCCACAAGGCTTGTCCGAAGGGGCATTTCAAGTGTAGCGAGATAGTAGTAGATTGATTTTTGGGGCGCCCCGGCTTCGCCGTCGAGCCATTTGCAGGAGCAAATGGTTCACTCACTACAAATGTGCATTGAGCACATTTGTTTTTGCTCCGCAAAACCGCTTCGTTCATGCTACGCAGCTCGCTGTTCGCTCGGCCCGCTTCGCGGTCTGGCCCTGCGGGCCACTGCTCCGCATCGCTGGCGCACAATGCCATTAAGCGTTAATTTTTCTCGAATTTATAACCACCCCGTCTGCGCTACAAGGTGTAAAACACCCTGTGCGCATCCACCCCTCCTTGAAAAGGAGGGGAACTTGGCTTGTTCTTTTAAATATCTGTAAATCAAATATTTATAGCAAGGCATGAGCTCCCCTCCTTTTCAAGGAGGGGTGGATGCAAGCGGAACGCAAAGCGTGTAGCGCAGCAGACGGGGTGGTTACTTTGGCCGAAAAATGCTGAAAAACAAACAAAATAATTAACGCTTAATGGCATTGCGCTGGCGCAGGGCGGCAGCACAGCTGTTAACCTTGCCCATTTTGTGGGACTTGTGCGGCATTAAGGACGTACAAGCAGTGTCTTTGGTTTAGTTTATGCTCCGCACAGCAACAGCGTCGCAGCGGGTGGCCAATGTCCCACAAGGTATATTAATCGGAGTAGCCACTTTTTAAGTTTTAGGCTTCGATGCTTAGTTAAGGCTATGAAACGCTAGCCGAGGGGCGTAGCCCTGACATCTTCGTAGCTTGGTTGAGGACAAGCGGCTGCGCCGCTTATCCATGAACTGGCCCTCTACGAAATGCAGATTTACCGCAGCTTTCGTTCAACAGGGGGAGGATTGTTGGTGCTTTGTATCCAACGAGGTTTTAGTTGTTACCAGTAGTTTTTCTTCCTGTCGTTATGTGATTTATTATTGTCAATTGTCTTGCATTAAATAATAATATGTCGGAAAAAGAGAGTCTTTTGCTATTTCGTTCACTCTTTTTGTCCACTCAGGAAAATTATATTTCACTTTAATTGTCGTATCATTTACCAATGTCAAAGTTGCAAAATTGTCACCACGCTTGGGATATTTATTTACACCGTTTGATTTCTCTAAAAAGTCCATATTCAAAATACAGTCACTTCGATAAGACCAAAGAACGTCAATTGTTGTGTCCGATGTCGTGTAAGTAAAATAGTCGTATCCACATTGTCCGTGATACCAATACAAAGCAGTTATTTTGTGTAATGTTAATTCACACATATAACTTGTAGTGTCAGGGTGGTTTGGTGTCCAATGAATAAATTGGTCGTCTGAAATGTAGTCACGAAATGTCTTCTTTTTTGCAGTCACAGTTTTCGTAATTTTCAAGCTGTCTGCAAACAAAGCATTGTTGTTTTTTAAACTGTCTAAATGTTGTCTATCCGTATTAACTCCGTCCGCAAATTTCCGCATATCATTTGTCCACCACCCAAGTCCGAATGATAAAAGTCCAACTGTTAATATGATGATTATGCGTCTCATTAAAATTACTGCTAACTCACAAATTCACGCACCTTTTGAATGCGCCTTACAAAGATATAAAACCCGATTCAATTAACCCAATTTTGTTTAAATACTTACATAAAAAACTGTTAATCATACTTTTATAAATATAAATACAATTATTTTCTAAGTATTGCAAAACAGCCCAAAGGTATGCTCGTGTACATCGCCAGAACACGATTCTGCGCTAGGTGCCCGGCGGGCCGCGCCGTAGGCGCGGGTGCGCGTAGCGCACGGAGCGGTTAGCGAACCCCAGAGGGGACCGGCGACGCACAGCGGCGCAGCGCCCAAATCAAAAAAAGAAAATACTAAACGTACTGCCGCCAAAGGTAAAACAAACCCGGTAGGGCAACCCACAATACGAGTTGGCCCAGGATGCCGCCCATGCCCATTTTTTCAGATGCATCGGACATAAGGATTTCGCGTTTTACAACCTTGTACAGGAATTTGTAATCGTTCCAGAAGTTGAAAGCTAAGCTGGCCAGCAGCAGCACGAACGACAGCAAGGAGCTGCCCGGTAAATACAATATTTTTATCCAGGCATTGATATAACCCCACACGCCAAACCAGAGGATGGCCACGAACATGAGCGGGATGATGCCTAAATCTTGCCAAGCGCTCCTGTTATGGTTATTCTTGGCGGTTAGCATGAGCACGGCAATAGCAAGGACGAAGGTGCAAATCTCGACACACATTTGCGTGATTAAAAAATGCGCTAGATTTCCGCCAAGCAGTATTTGTTGGATGGCGATGAGCACAGAAGGGATAAACAACATGAGCTCGCTGGGTACAATGGCTAAGGCTTTGCCACTGGTGGCATCAGTACCTACTGCGGCGAGCTTTTTATCGTCCTGGATATGCTCAATTTGGCCCAAACGCATAATTTGGTACACCAAGAGGAATGCCCAGCCAATAAGTATGGTTGAGCCCGTTGGACGGCTTATGCTGGGGTCGAGGAACAGTATTGCGCCGTAAGCCAACCATGGCAAAAGGGCGTACCAGAGGACTTCAAGCTTGGGGAAGTACCGGAAGACGAATTCAAGTATAATGCTCATAGGACTTGGTTTGACCTATACATATACTGCAAAAATGAATTTTGGTTAAAAAAAAAAAGCCCAAGTCCTTGCGAACCTGGGCCTAATTGTATATCAATTCTAGTATGGACTACCTTCTTGGACGATCATCACGACGACGGTCGTCGCGGCGATCATCACGTGGGCGATCTTCACGTGGACGTTCTTCGCGTACACGTTCAACGTAGCCTTCAGGTTTTTCCATCAACACCTTGCGCGACAAGCGAGCTTTGTTGGTTTTAGGATCGATACCCATGTAGCGTACACGGATTTCATCGCCTTCCGACAATGCATCTTCGATGTTCTCGATGCGGGTCCACGACAATTCAGAGATGTGTACCAAACCTTGACGGCTAGGCATAAACTCTACAAAAGCGCCGAAAGGCATCAATTTAACCACCACGGCATCGTAGTCGGCACCTTCTTCAGGCTCGCTGGTCATACCACGGATAACGTCGTAGGCCTTTTTCACACCAGCGGCATTTGTACCGGCGATGGTCACGATACCTTTTTTGCCCACTTCCTCGATAGAGATAGCGGTTTCGGTTTCGCGTTGTAAGCCTTGGATATGTTTACCACCAGGTCCGATGATCATACCGATGTAATCTGTATCCACTTCCAAAGAAACGATACGAGGTGCATGTGGTTTGAAGTCGTCGTTTGCTTTGCTGATGGTTTTGTTCATTTCGCCAAGGATGTGTAAACGACCACGACGGGCTTGGTCGAGGGCTTGCTCCAACAATTCGTAAGGCATACCGTCGATCTTGATGTCCATCTGGCAACCACAGATACCTTTTTCAGTACCGGTTACTTTGAAGTCCATATCACCGAGGTGGTCTTCGTCGCCGAGGATGTCAGACAAGATAGCGTAACGGCCATTCTCGTCCGAAATCATACCCATCGCGATACCTGAAACGGCAGAGGTAATTTTCACACCGGCATCCATCAGGGCCAATGAACCCGCACAAACGGTAGCCATAGAGGAAGAACCGTTAGATTCCAAGATGTCAGATACAACGCGAACGGTGTATGCCAAACCTTCTGGTAAAACTTGCTCTAAGGAGCGGCGGGCCAAGTTACCGTGACCAACCTCGCGGCGAGAAGTACCGCGCAACATTTTAGCCTCGCCTGTACAAAACGGTGGGAAGTTATAGTGCAACATGAACTTGTCGTAAGTCAATTCCAAGGCATTGTCAACCATCGCTTCGTCCAGTTTAGAACCGAGGGTAACGGTGGTCAACGACTGCGTTTCACCACGGGTAAACAAGGCCGAACCGTGTGCAGATGGCAAATAATCAACCTCGCTCCAAATTGGGCGAACTTGCTCAAGCTCACGACCGTCAAGGCGGCGTTTTTCAGAAATAATCATCTCGCGGATGGTTTCTTTCTCCATTTTCGAGTAATATTTCTCGATCAAGCCTTTGTTCTCGGCCATGAACTCTTCACCGTTTTGCTCTAGCATAGCGGCCAAGACTTCTTCTTTGATGGTTTTGAAACCAGCTTTACGCTCGGCTTTTGATAAGCCAGCGCGTGAAACTTCTAAAACGCGGTTTTGCGCAGCCGACCAGATGGCAGCCTTGATTTCGTCGTTTGATGGAGCTGGCTCAACGGCACGTTTAGCAGGGTTACCACACAGCTCGCGTAACTCGTGTTGAACTTGACACATCATTTTGATGGCGTCGTGGCCAATTTTGATGGCTTCAACCATTTCAACTTCCTGGCATTCTTTAGCTTCACCTTCAACCATGAGGATATCGCGCTCGGTACCGGCCACGATAAGGTTAAGGCTAGCTTCTTTGATTTGGCTAGTAGATGGGTTAATCATGTACTCGCCGTTGATTTTAGCCACGCGAACTTCAGAGATAGGGCCTTCAAACGGGATGTCAGAAACAGCAAATGCAGCAGAAGCGGCAAAAGCAGCCAATGCATCGGGTTGCGTTTCTTTGTCGGCCGACAAGAGCGTCACGATGATTTGGGTCTCGAACATGTAGTTGTCTGGGAACAGCGGGCGTACGGCACGGTCGATCAAACGGCTAATCAGTACTTCATAATCTGAAGGACGGGTTTCGCGACGGAAGAAGTTACCAGGGATACGGCCAGCAGCCGCGAATTTCTCGCGGTACTCTACGGTGAGGGGGAAGAAACCAGCGTCTGGTTTAGCTTCTTTGCTCGACACGACGGTAGCCAAAAGCATGGTGTTTCCTTGGCGGAACATCACGGCACCATCGGCGAGGGCTGCGAGTTTACCTGTTTCAACCGTGTAGGTTTTGCCAGCCAACTCGAAGGTTTTGGAAATTGGGATTTGTTTGCCCATGTTTGAAAAAATTTACTATGTTTTAGACTATTATAACCAGTTTTTTAGAACTATGAATGATGAACTATGAACATCATCAAAGTTAGGTATATGCATACAAGGGACCTACACTAGGAGCGCAGTGCCAGAACAAACCATAACGAAAAGAGGGGGAGGAAGGCAACAGTATATTTGCACATCCGGGGCTATTGATATGTGCCCCAAGAGGGAAATAAAAACAGCTTAAAATCCACGTCGAACCGCTAGAAGTTTGTTTACACCCTTTGTAAGCAAACTGTGTTTACATGCCTCGGTGGGCAGTGGTAAACGAAGGTGGCAAACTTGAATGACCACCTAAAAAAAAGCGAAGTGCCCCCGGATGGGAACACTTCGCTAGCTTGATTATTTACGGATACCGAGTTCAGCAATAAGTGAACGGTATTTCATAATGTCTTTTTTCATCAAGTAGTTGAGTAGGCTACGACGCTTACCTACTAGTTGAAGCAGACGGCGTTTTGTGGAGTGGTCTTTGTGGTTCACTTTCAAGTGATCTGACAAAGATTGGATACGATAGGTAAACAACGCAATTTGACCTTCTGTTGATCCTGTGTTGGTGGCGCTTCCACCATACTTAACGAAAATCTCTTCGATTTTCTCCTTAGTTAAATAAACTGCCATTGGAGTTAAAATTGGTTAATAATACCGAGGGCAAAAGTGCATTGACCCCAGCGCAGGCGCAAAAGTAAGACTTTTTGTGATATTATAAAAATCATGCGCAATTTTATTTGGATGTTTTTCCATAAACGCTACGCTAAATTAATGTAGATATTTTTTGGGCGCCCCGCCGCTACCGCGGCGGCGGTCCCTTTCGGGGTTCGCGATGCTCCGTGCTACGCACCGCGGCTTCGCCGCGCCCTACAGGCACCTGGCGCAACATAGTTGGTCGTTGGTGGTTAGGCATAGCGCTAGCTGGCCGGAGGGCAGCCGCGCCAGCGGCTGGTGCGTAGCACCGAGCGTCCAGCGAGCCCGTAGGACAGCGGCGGCGCGCATGCAGGGGCGTATTTCATACGCCCCGCAAAGCGGCGCAGCGCCCAAAAACAAAAAAGCCTCCCCGCTGACGCAAGGAGGCTTTTTCAATGTTTTAAGTTTGCTTAGTTGAAGATGTAACGAACACCCAACTGCATGCGCCAGCGCGATAAGAAATCGTCGGTGAACCAAGGTTTAACGGTTTGCTCCGGGAACGAGTACAATGGCACTTTAGCACCACCGGTAGCCGTAGGATCAAAACCTTCAAAGTTCAACAACTCGTAGTTGCCAAAGTTCGACACGCGGAATACACGGCCCCAATCTTGGTTCAACAAGTTGGTGATGTTCATCACGTCGAACGAAATCTGGATGGTATTTTTCTGGCCATTCGCGGTACGAACGGTGAAGTCTTGCAACACGCGGAAGTCAAGCAAGTTGGTAAACGGACTGCGGCTCATGTTACGCTCAGCGTATTGACCACGGCGGGTGCTCAAGTACGGATCGTTTTCAATGAATGCATTCAATTCCTCCCACTGCTCGGTAGCGGTGCGACCAGGCTTGTCGATCAAGTTGATTTCTGATTGGTCAGCAGGTACATACATCAAGGTACGCTCGCGGTTATCCTCGCCGTTCAAGGCACGGTAGGTAGTGTTGCCAATACGTACAGCATCGTTGATGATATATGAGTAGGTACGGCCAGATTGACCGTTGTAGAACAATGAAACGGTCGTTTTACCAAATACATTCGAGTTGGCTGGGTAGCTGATCTCGTAGCTCAAAGCCGAGGTGATGCGTGAGCCCATATCGAACTCTGAACGACCCAATGTAGCAAAGTTACGGCCATCAACACCGTGTTGACCACGCCATTGTGACGAGTTTTGCGATGAAGTACCTTCGTAGATAGAGTATGCACGGCCAAAGGTATAAGCAACCATACCAGAGAAACCTTTCCACAAGTTTTTAGTCAACTGGGCGGTAACGTTGTAGGTATAACCTTCGTTGGTGTTGCTCATCAAGTAGATAGCGGAGTACACGTTCGACAAGCGTTGGCCGCTGTACAAGGGGCGGTTGTCTGGCGTGCCGTCGAGTGAATCAGTAGCTGGGCGGAGGTTTACGTTTTTGTAGTAGATATTGTTCAAGGTTTTGCTGAACATACCTTCAACGGTCAAGGTCATGTCGCCCGGTAATTTCTGGTCTACAGCCAAGCTCGTACGCAATACTTGTGGGAAACGGAAATCTTTAGAAACCAAGTTCATCTCGCCAGAAGGGATAGCGATGGTAGCACCTACATCTGATGCCACGTATTGGTCGTAAGGGTCTGGGTTAAACAGCGGTGGGTTAGTTGGGTCGATACCACCTACAGTCAAACCGTTGTTGGTATATGAACCAGCAGGCCATACGAAAGGTACACGGCTGGTGAATAGACCAACACCACCACGAACGATAGATTTACGGTCGCCCATGATGTCGTAGTTGAAACCAACGCGTGGCGAAATGTAGATTTGCGCGCCTGGCATTTGCCCAGCTTCTGCGCCTTCAGCACCCCAAACAGAGTCGACAACAGCCAATACATTGTTGTTGAAGAATGTATCTACAGCTGGTTGAGTCAAGAACATCGGCAAGTCGAAGCGCAAGCCGCCGGTCAAGGTAAAGCGTTTTGATACTTTGAACTCATCTTGTACGTACAAGCCAAGTTGCATGGCGTTAAACTTGGCAGCAGCAGCCGAGCCGTCGCCGGTCAAGTCGTCAACCAATGAGTAAGAACGTACGTAGTCAATCGGTGCGATAGTATCGTTGCCGAGGAAGTCAGCAATCGAGTTGAAGCGGTAAGAACCGTAGTTCTGGCGGATAAACAAGTTGTACATGTTGTAAAACTCGTTGTGTGTACCTACCGTCAAGGTGTGCTTGTTGAGGTAGATGTTGAAGTTATCGGTCAAGGTGAAGATATTCTGCTTCAACTGGTTACCCGTTGAGAATTCTTCAGAACCTACATAAATACTAGAAGTACCGTCGTTGATACGGATCCAAGGGAAATCGCCACCTTGTGGATCACGGTCGTCGTTGATTGAGGTAAAACCAGCAATCAAGTTATTCGAGAATTTATTGTTGATGATGCTGTTCCACTCCAACGCGGTAGAGTTGGTGGTTGAAGGGAAATAAATAGCCGTGTTGCTAAAGTACAACGATTGGCTACCAGATGTAAATGGGTCTATAGAACGGGCACGGGTGTATGAGTGGCGGAGGCTCAACTTGTTGTTCTGGTTGATGTTCCAGTCAACTTTAGCCAAGATACGCTCGCCTTTCAGCTCGTCGGCAGTGCTGAGGTAATCACCTGGGTCGTAACCGTAGCTCTGCAATTTGTTGATCAACGCTTGAAGATCGCTCACGCTCGCGCTACCACCGTAGCTTGAAAGGTCGAATCCACGTGGTGTGCGATCGCGTTGAATTTCGGCGTTCACGAAGAAGAAAACTTTATTTTTAACGATTGGGCCACCCAAGCGGAAACCGAAGGTTTGCGCGGTGTAATCGTCAACGCGAAGGCGCTCAACAGAGTCAGGCAAGTTAAAAGTTGGGGTTTTACCCGTCAATCCTTGGTTGCGGAAGAAGTAGTACGCTGAACCTTCAAACTTGTTGGTACCGCTACGGGTAACGGCATTGATACCGGCACCAGCAAAACCGCCAAGCTTAACGTCGTATGGAGAAACAGAGATTTGGAACTGCTCAATCGCATCAAGCGAGATAGGAGAAATACCTGTTTGACCACCGTTGGTACCAGATGGTGCCAAGCCAAACACGTCGTTGTTCACTGCACCGTCGATGAAAATCGAATTGTAGCGGTTGTTCATACCCGCGATAGAGATACTTGAACCTGGGTCAGCTGGCGATACGTTGGCCAGCGGGTTCAAGCGCAAGTAATCGTTGATATCGCGGCTTACTGTAGGCAAGTTGGCCAAATCGCGTTCCGTTACTTGGCTTTCACTACCCATTTTGTAGTTATCCAAGTAATTGGCAGCACTCACTTCAATTACGTCAATATCAACACCTTGTGTCAAGGTAACTTTAATTTCAGTATCCTGGCCAAGACCTACATACTTGTTGGTCAAGGTTTGATCTTTGTAACCTACATACGAAATTTTAACGCTGTAGGGACCACCTACGCGCACATTGGGAATATAGAACGAACCATCAACACGGGTTGCGGTACCGTAGGTGGTTCCACTGGGCTCGTGTGTCACAACAACAGTTGCACCGATGGCTTCAACACCTTCTGAATCGGTAACGCTACCAGAGAAGTTACCTGTAGTTACACCTTGTGCGTACAACGATACCGTTGCAAACAGCACGAGGCAAACATGCATAAGTTTGTAGAAAAGTTTCATAAACGAATTTTGGTTTGGTGATAAATTCGCCGCAAAGGTAGCTTTAGCATATAGCCTAAAGCGCGTTTTAATATTAAGTTTTTCTTAACTAATTCAAAGTATATAACATACAAATTATCTCATATTGATTTCTTTTTTTCTAAACCCCTGTAATTCAAAGTACTTTACGATGATAAAAGCGGTTAAACCCAACAACGAGATTGTATTATTATTTGGATTTATTTGGGCGCCCCGCCGCTGCGCGTCGGCGGTCCCTTTCGGGGTTCGCGATGCTCCGTGCTACGCACCGCGGCTTCGCCGCGCCCTACAGGCACCTGGCGCTTTTTAATTGATTAATTGTAAATGATTAATTATTAATAGATTAAATACAGTACAGTTTTGGCCTTTTTGGGTTTTGGTGTTTATTTTCAAATGAACGTTTTATCATGTGAAAGATATTAGCGCCCAAAGGAAGTCCAGATCTGTAATTAACTCATTCATAATTAACCATTAAAAGCAGCCGTTTATGCGTTAGTTCAATGCCATTAAGCGTTAATTATTTTGTTTGTTTTTCAGCATTTTCGGCCAAAGTAACCACCCCGTCTGCTGCGCTTCACGCTTCGCGTTCCGCTTGCATCCACCCCTCCTTGAAAAGGAGGGGAGCTCATGCCTTGCTATAAATATTTGATTTACAGTTATTTAAAAGAATAAGCCAGTTCCCCTCCTTTTCAAGGAGGGGTGGATGCGCACAGGGTGTTTTACACCCTGTAACGCAGACGGGGTGGTTATAAAACCCTGAAAAATTAACGCTTAATGGCATTCTGCGTTAGCTGGCCGGAGCGTGGCCGCGTTGCGGCCAGCCCGCAGGGCCAAGCGTCCAGCGCGCGCGTAGGACAGCGGCGGCGCGCAGTAGGGGCGTATCCTATACGCCCCGCAACGCGGCGCAACGCCCAAAAAAAATAACCGTATCGCTTACTCGGCGATACTGTTATTCCATAATTTGACCTTTTTTGTCATAAATTACAACCAAGCGGGGCATACAAGTACACCTCGGCTTGCCTATTTTTGCATGATGCAGCAGCCGCTTGATATTTTACAGCAATTTTGGGGCTATCCCAGCTTTCGCAAAGGGCAAGACGAGATTATCCAGAGCATTCTGGATGGCCACGATACCCTTGCGCTGCTACCAACGGGAGGCGGGAAATCGATATGTTTTCAAGTACCAGCCCTTTGCCACGAAGCAGGGATTTGCATCGTGGTCTCGCCGCTCATTGCCTTGATGAAAGACCAAGTGTACAACCTCAACCGCAGGGGTATACCGGCGGTGGCGCTGTACTCGGGCATGTCGTACCGCGATATTGACCGACTGCTGGACAACTGCGTGTTTGGAGCCTACCGCTTTTTGTACCTGTCTCCCGAACGCCTTCAAACCGAGCTGGCCATTGAGCGCATCAAGCGCATGAAAGTCACGATGATTGCCATCGACGAGTCGCACTGTATCTCGCAATGGGGCTACGATTTTAGGCCACCATACCTACAAATACCCAAACTTCGGGAGCTTTTACCCGGCGTGCCTGTGATTGCCCTAACGGCCACCGCTACGCCTGAAGTGGTGGAAGACATCCAGGTCAAACTCGAATTTAAGCCTGATAAACAAGTATTTGTACAAGATTTCAGCCGGGATAACCTGGCCTACGTCGTTCTGCAAGAAGAAGGCAAACTGGCCAAATTGCTTGACATTGTGCGCAAAGTACCCGGCAGTGCCGTGGTTTACGTGCGCAACCGCCGTAAAACCCGCGAGATAGCCGAGTACCTGATGCAGTACAAGATTTCGGCAGATTTTTATCACGCCGGACTTAACCACGAGCTACGCTCCAAAAAACAAGACGCTTGGATTAAAGGTGAAACCCGCATTATCTGCTCGACCAATGCCTTTGGCATGGGCATCGACAAGCCGGATGTTCGGCTGGTGGTGCACGTTGACATGCCCGACAACCTAGAGGCTTATTTTCAAGAGGCTGGTCGAGCTGGCCGCGATGGGCTCAAGTCTTTCGCCGTGCTGCTGTACAACCAGCAAGATCGGGAAGAACTAGAGCGCCAATTTGAACTATCGTACCCTGAACTGACTGAAATGCGGCAGGTTTACCGGGCACTAGGTAGTTTTTACCAACTGGCCAGCGGCGGTACCAGTGCCGAAAGCTATGATTTTGACTTGGTAAAATTTACCCAGACCTATAACCTAGAACCGCTCAAAACATTGAGCTGTCTCAAAGTGCTACAGCAAGATGGCTGGCTAGAACTTTCAGATGCCGTGTTTATACCCTCCTCACTACAAGTCATTTGCAGCAAAGAGCAACTGTACGATTACATGTTGAAAAACCCGAAGTTGGAAACGCTGTTGCGGACCATCATGCGCTCGCACCAAGGGATTTTCAAAGAGCCTGCACAGGTTCGGGAATCGAAGTTGGCACCTTTTTTAAAAATGACGGTGCCACAACTGGAGCAAATATTAAAAAGCCTCGACAAGGAAGGTATTGTACGCTATGTACCACCTAAGGATGCTGCACAACTGGTTTTCCTACGGGCGCGTGTGCCTGCTGAACAGCTAGAAATAGACATGAAGCGTTATCAATTTCTGAAGGAACGCCACTTGTACCGCATGCAAAAGGCCATAGCCTACGCCGAGAAAGTTGATTGCAGAAGCCGGCAGTTACTACAGTACTTTGGCCAAGAGGACGTGGTGGATTGCGGAAAGTGCGATGTTTGTCAAGGCCGCCATAAAACGGAGCTTGACGATGTGACTTTTGAACGGATTAAAAAAATAATCCAGGCCCAATTGGCAATTAGTCCACTGGATGCAAAAGCACTGGTTCAAAAATTCCCTGCATCTCAGGAAGCCTTTGTTTTAAAGACAATCAGCTATCTTTTGGATGAAAATATACTGGGCATGGACAAGCAGGAACGCTTGGTCTGGTGGGGTTAATGTATTGGATTTACCACGATTAGCCCGCTGATATTTTTGAAATCATCAACATTGCGCGTTACAATTGTATATCCATAGATTAGTGCCGTGGCTGCAATAATCGCATCACCTAGCGAGAGTTTTAGCTCCTGCCTAATTGCTATTGCTTTTTCTGCTACGGCATGGTTGACTTCAATTGTTTCTAAAAGACTGAAACAAGCATTGAAAAACAATTTATCTATTTCTGTTAGTTTATAGTACCCTAGCACCTCCACCTTTGATATCACAGATGCAAAGGAAGGAACTTCCTGGTTAGTAAAGAAATCTCTGAGGTAAGCATACTCCTCCTTTGAAGCGTAAATGATTATATTGCTGTCGAGTAAATACATGGCGGTTAATTTCTGTAAGGCAAATCCCGTTCTTCCCGTTGCTCTTTCTGCCAGCGTACCGGATCCTCTATGTAAGCCGTATCACCACCTCCTGCAATGATGTCAAGATAAACTTGCCTTTCGTGCAAAGACATTAGCATTTCATTAGGGTCTAAAACCTTAAGGCCAATACGGTCAGCGAGCAAAAGCAGTAATTGCAAATCGCTATCCTTCTTTATTTCAAATGTTATTCTAGTCATGCAAAACGATTTCATTTTTTTAGTTACCTAAACACAAATGCTTGTCAAAGTTATAAAAAACTTTAAAGTCTTCTTATGGAATGTTTAATTATATTTTTTAGTTCCTATGTATAACTGTGATCATTAAGTTACATGTTGACCCAAAAATTCCCCGCATCTCAGGAAGCCTTTGTTTTAAAGACAATCAGCTACTTGTTGGACGAAGATATTCTGGGCATGGACAAGCAGGAACGCTTGATTTGGTGGGGTTAACTATTTATTAATCATTACATTACACACAAGTCGGAACTTTATTAGGGTTAAATTGGGTTTTGTAGGTGGAAATATTTCCACTCACCTCAAAACTCATGATTATGAGCTGGCGAAAATTAAGCGGGGAAAAGCTTGCTTTACCCATCAAAGAAGCCGTTGAAGCGACAATCCTGAGGGAAAAGGCGCTAGGTTACAAGTTGAAGGTTTGTATCGGTACCGACTCTCAGGTTCGGGGGCTTACAACTGGCTTTGCAACCGTTATCGTTTTCCTACGGGAGCACCGTGGGGGTTTCATGTTCATCAACAGTGATACCACCACCCAGAAAATGTCCTTACGCGAAAGGATGATTACAGAGGTTGCCAAGTCAGTAGACATTGCCTACCAGCTATGCGACTTGCTCGACCTTTATGATATTCCGCTAGAGGTACACGCCGATATTAATACGGACCCTACCTTCCAGTCGAATGTAGCTTTACGCGAAGCAATGGGCTACATCTTGAGCATGGGGTTCGTGTTCAAGGCCAAACCAGATGCTTTTGCGAGTTCAAGCTGCGCCGACAAGGTAGTGTAAGCTTAAATGCTATAAAAACGAAAGCCTCTCCCGACAAAGGAGAGGCTTTTTGCTTTATTAGTATTTGATGTGCTCTAGGTACTATGACAACAAGCTGTCAACTTTACCTTTCAATACACCAATAGAAGTAGCCCCAACGTGGCGGTCAACCACTTTGCCATTTTTGACGAAGATAATAGTAGGAATACTACGAACCATAAACTCCATCGCTGTGTTAGGGTTGGTGTCAACGTCAAGTTTACCAACTACCACGGTATCAGGATATGCATTAGATAGTTCTTCAACTACTGGTCCAATCATTTTACAAGGGCCACACCATTCAGCCCAAAAGTCGATAACTACAAGTTTGTCGGTACCAAGAACCTTTTCTTGGAAATTGGCATCCGTGATTTCAACGGTCATGATTACTATGAATTAAAGTTAATAAAATGTATTTCGAAGGATAAGTACGCAAAACGAGTACAAGTTAATAAACAAGTAATGTACCGAATAGTTCTATTCTTTTACTTCGCCAACAACCATAAACTCTGTGCGGCGGTTCTTTTGGTGTTCTGCATCAGAACATTTCTTACCATCGCCACAGTTATTGACCAGTTTAGTTTCGCCGTAGCCTTTGGCTTGTAAACGTGATTTATCGATACCGTTTTTAATTAAATAAGCTACAACAGATTCTGCCCGACGCTGAGACAGGCGTTCGTTGTAAGCAGCGTTACCTCGGCTATCAGTATGAGAAGAAATCTCTACTACAAGGTTCGGGTTATCTTGCAAGATGCTCAATAACTCCGCCAAGCCTGTAGATGCTTCCTTGCGCAGGGTAGCTTTATCGAAATCATAATAGATATTCTCCACCTCGATGTAAAGCGGGCCTTCTTCTTTGTACTTGGTTAGGGCAAAATCGACATTGAACGATTGTGAAGCATTTTCATCGCGTACGCAGATTTTACTGGTTTTGGTCAAATGATCCGTTTGAGAAGCTACGACTAAGTAACAGCAGCCCTGCTTTAGATCAAATTGGTAGTAACCATCGGCGTTAGTGTTGTAACCCATTTCAGGTTCGCCACAATCGTTAATCAGTCGAATATTCGAGACAAACAATTCCATAGGATTGTCATTATCGTTAATGACACGGCCTTGTACGGTAAACGACAAATCTTTTTGCACTGGAATACGAACAAGTAGTTTGTCGTTGCTCTCGAAACCTGCGGTAGATGTGGCTACAGAACCTTCTAGATATCCTTCCTTGTTGGCCGTTAATTGTTTAACCTGCGACAAAGGCAGTTCCATGCTTGCCATGCCTGCCTTGTTGGTATTTAACTCTATACCGGGACCAGCAATGGTAGCACCTGGAATTACCGTACCTTCCGCTTGGTCAACCACCACCGCATCTACTTGTACAGCATCTTTACGGAAGGTGTAAATATCCAACATACCTTTACCGCCTTCACGGTTCGACACGAGGAAACCATGAGATTTATCCGACATGAATACCATGCTGTAATCATGGCCGCTCGAGTTAACGGGGATTCCTAGGTTGCGAGGACTAGCCCAACCACCTGTAACGGCTTTAGCTTCGAACAAGTCGAAGCCACCGAGACCTGCATGGCCATCGCTTGAAAACACCAAAGACCCATCGGTTTGAATTACTGGGAAGTTTTCATCGCCTTCCGTATTGATTTTAGAACCCAAATTGGTTGGAGGGCCCCATTGTGCATTTTCCAAGTATGATACGTAGAGGTCATAACCACCCGAACCGCCCGGCATATTGGAAGCAAACACGATGAACGAGCCATCTGTAGCCAATGTTGGATTACAGGTGTTGTACTCGTCGCTGTTGAAGGGCAACGAAACGATATTCTTGCGCTTGATTTTAGCGTTTGGGGTTAAGCGTGTGCTGTAAATTTTCAAACCTTTGAGCCCTGATGCTGCCTTACGCTTTTTGCATTTCAGGCTATTCCGGGTAAAGAAAATTTCACTTTGGTCAGGCGTCAAGGCTACTGGACCATTATGAAATTCTGGCCTGATTTTCTTGAAAAAGCGAGCTGGTGTACCAAAATTATACTGGTAAGTCTCCAAATCTACCAAGGTAAATTTGGTCATGTACAAGTCAAGGTAGGGCTTACCTGTAGTAGCCCTATACTTGCTAGCCTTACCTTTTGCTTCTCGAGCACTGCTAAACAGGAAGGAACTTTTGAAAAAGGCAGGGCCTAAATCATCGAAAGCGGTGTTGACTTTATCCAAGTTGGCTACCTGAAACACAGCGCCTTGTTCACTGTAAGCAGAAAAAGCTTCGGCGGTACAGGCATTTAACTGCGCTCTTGCTCGAGCATCAGTTGGTACCAATGCAAGGTATTCTTCAAAATACTGACGAGCTTCGCCGCTTTTGCCATTAGCCTGTAAAGCTTGTGCATAGTACAAGCGGTGTTCTGGCAATGCTTCTGGGCCGTTAGCCAGTTGGCCGTACCAGTATTCGGCATTAGGCATGTCCCCGATGGTACGGTAAGCCAAGGCAAGGTTTTGTTTAGCCTCTAGAATATCCTTCTTGTCCAGGGCTTTCAAGTACTTTTTGATGGCACATGAAAAATTCTGGGCAGCCAGATACTTGTTGCCTTTTTTTACGCGAGCATTCTGTGCATTGATGCTTGAAAGGCTCAAGCAAAGCATCATAGATAAAAGTAAAATCCTTTGTAGCATAGCTATTTAATTAGATACGCCCAAAGATAAAGAAAAAGTGATAAGTGGATAGCTAATATCTAGGTAAACGCATTTATATGCTTTAAATTTATTCAACCTAGCGCCAGATACCAGGTACGGCGGTCTAGGCCGCCGTCAGCGCCAGGCATGCGTAGGGCCGCGGCGCAGCCGCGGGTGCGCAACGCGCACGGAGCGAACAGCGAACCCCGAAGCACGCCGACGGCGCGTAGCGCCGGGGCGCCCCAAAAAAACATACTCTAAGCTATGCTGTTTTTTCTAAGGTAAAACGCACGGTAACCCCTACCCCATCGGAATTATTTTGCATGGTTATCTCCCCGCCGTGATGTTGTACAATTTTTTTGCAAATAGCTAAGCCAATACCCGTACCGTCGGTCGTTTGGGTATAATTAGCCCTATAAAACACATCGAAAACCCTGGCGAGGTGTATATCTTCTACACCACGGCCATTATCCTTGATGGTGAAGCCCCAGTGCGTGCTAAAATCTTGACAGCTTATCTCAATAAGGGGTTCTGCACTAGATCGATATTTAATCGCATTACTGATTAAGTTTTGGAACAAGGCCCTCATCTCATGAACAACAACTTGGGTTTCTGGCAGTTCACCAACCACTACAGTGGCCTGGTTTTCGTTGATTTGCACGGATAATAACTCCTTGACCGTGAATACTAAGTCGTTCAACTTTGCTAATGTTCTGTTGGGTTTATATCTACCTACACGCGAGTATTCCAACAAGCCCAATATATAGGTATCCAATCGTTTTCCAGCATCAGTGATGAATTTGATAAACTGGCGTCCATCTTCGTCAAGGTTCGGGGCGTATCGTTTTTCCAACAACTGGGCATAACTGCTAATAGTACGGAGGGGCTCGCGCATGTCGTGCGAGGCTACATAGGCAAACTCTTCGAGCGTTTTGTTGCTGGCTTCCAAGTTGGTCGCGTATTGTTTCAATTTATCTTCTGAGAGTTTTTCCTCCGTTTTATCATTGATGATGATAATATAATTTTTGGTATGCGCAGTTTTTTGAAAGGCCACCACGCTGATGTCGAAAGTAAGTTCCTGTCCATCTTGTCGCTTGAAACTAGCTTCGAAAGCTGTACTGCGCTCCTGCCCGTCGAACAAGGCCCTCACGGACGCTACATCTCCCTGCGTCAAATACTTGCTGAGTTTGCGAAGGTTAAACTGATTCGTATCCAAGGAGAACTGCTTTGTAATTTTATGTGCCTCGGCGTTCGTGTTTTGCACGATAAAATCTTGGTCGGCCAATAAAATACCGATAGGTGCCAAGTCGAAAATAGCTCTAAATCGCGATTCTTTCTCTAAAAGGGCTTCTTCTGCTAATATTTGCTCGGTAATATCAACACCATAAAACGATATACCAATCACCTTTCCCGCAGCGTCCTTGTATAAGCGTTTGTCCGATCGCACCCATTTAATACTGCCATCGTGTGCTGGCATTTCTTCTACTTTACCTAGTTCTGATACACCACTCGACACGATGCGCATATCGTCTTCGAAGTAAAAGGCCGCAGCTTCTTCATCAATTAACTCGGCGAGATTCCGGCCTTCTACCTCTGCACGAGACAATCCCATAGCAGCAGCAAATGCATCGTTTACCCGTATCAGGTTGTTGTTCAAGTCCTTAAAACAAATCATGGCCGAAAACGAGTCCAACATATCCACAGTTTCCTGTTTCTTGATGCTCAAGAGCTCCAGCGATTTACTAAAGCCTGAAAGTGTTTTGAGGCGTTGGTCTAATATGTAATAAACCAATAAAAGGACAATACTATATAAACCAACTTTGCCTATAACGTCTTCACTAAAGTTGGATAGAAGTACACTCGACCATACCACTCCAAACGATATAATGGTATATCGCAGCAGTCTACCCGCTTCCGTGTACAATAACGCACCCATAACGGTATACATACTCAAGAAAAAGATAGGCAAGCCTTGAAAATCGTTCCGGTATGCAACGCCCATCAATATAAAGTTAAACGTAGCAGCCAGAATGACAGTTAGCCTTTTGACAAAGTCTCCAAGTCGAGGATTCAAACTTGCCAATAATAATATTAAAGCGAATCCACTCGGTATTAAAAAAACACAATGACAAACCTCATTTTGCTTAATAGTTGAAATAAGCATGCACACCACCGGGAAAATAACCACGTGGAACAGGTAAAAACGCCTTATCTGCAAGGCCGTTTTTAGTTCATTTTGAAGATTATCGATGTCTTGAAAAAAAAGCATATATATTTACACTGTCTTGTTGTACCAACCCTGCATGTCATGCAATCTATGGAACCTGTGATTCGTGTCGTCAAAGTGAAGGATTTAATTCCTTTTGTAATGTCAGACGAGTATAAGCGGCTGAAAGTTGTCCCTATCTCGCAACAAAGGGCCATTTCTCATGCCAACAACCCTAGGGCACTACCCGATGACACCGCACTTGTACTCATCTTTTTCGAGGAGCAACTTGAAGCCTACCTAGGTGTTCTACCCGATTGGATTTACCCTAATAATACGCAAGAAAGATGTGGTTGGCTGAGTTGTATGTGGGTAAATCCAAACTTACGCGGTAAAGGTATCGCTAAAATATTGATTAATAAAGTTTTCGACGATTGGCAACACCGAATTTTAGTCACGGAGTTCACACCCTCCGCCAAAGGACTTTACGATAGCACCAAACAGTTCGAAGATCTCGCGCAACCCCAGGGCCTCAGGCTTTTCCTGCGCTTTAACTTGACGGCTATTCTTACCCGAAAATTTAGCTGGGCTTCCAACATTAAACCCTTGCTAAAAGTCACCGACGCTGCCCTAAACTTACTCAACAAGCTAAGGCTACAGCTTGTAAGGCCAAAGGCTATGCCCGAAAACTGGTCGTACGTCACGCAAATTGATAATAATCTCGATTCATTTATACAAGGTTTCCAGGCGCAAGGTTTTACCCGGCGCAAGGCTAGCGATTTACAATGGATACAGGACTTCCCTTGGCTGTTCGAGGGCGACCCACTAGGGGATGAAGCTCAACGATATCATTTTTCCTCGGCTGTATCTTCATTTAAAACATTGCAAATCAAGCTTGTAGACAAGCAAAACAACATCCAAGCTTTTTTTACCCTAAGCATGCGCGATGGCAGCATGAAGGTGCCTTATTGTTTTTGTCCACCTGGTTTAATCCCTCAAGTGGCAAGCCTCATCAACCACCACGCCATTGAACATGGCGTATATCAACTCAGCATTTTCCACCCCGATTTGGTGCAATACTACCAGCATAGCAGCCAACCCTTTTTCTACCAAAGGAGGCTCCAGCGGCACTACATCATCTCCAAGGTGTTCCAGCATAGCCATACGGCCTTGCAGATTCAGGATGGAGATGCCGATTGTGCTTTCACCTAGTAGCAGTCACATTTATAATCGGTCTCCAGGTCGATTACGGTAACCAGCTTGGCCGTTGAGCCACAATCCGATACCACAATCCTAACCCTTTGCCCATCTCGCGTTACACCTTCCAGGGCGGTAGATGGACAGGGTGTATCATTGGGCTTGCTCTTGGCCACGTTTTTTTGGCCTTTCAGCAATATTTGCTGTACCTCGTAAGCATCAATTTCGCGGCAATCCATGCGGCAATGGCCATGTTTGGTTACGGTAACAGGTTTACCAGCCCAAACCAGTTCGTCGCGCGTAATCTCTTTCGGGATGCCCGGCGTTTCCGTGTTTTGTCCTACAGTTTCGGCCTTGTTGTTTTGGCGTAAGTAATAGCCCCCTGTGGCAACCAAAATAGCTAAAATGGGGACCAGCTGTTTGATCAGGTTACTTTTCATGGGGTAAAAATAGGAAAAATGGGTAAAAATGGGTGAAAGGGTAAAATGGGTAAAAATAGGTAAAGGGTTAAGATAGCGAAAGGCTAAATTGGGTGAAAGCGAAATTAGCTAAAACGCAAAAAGCCCAAAAAATCGCTTACTCCTTTATTCAATTTATCATTTATTCATTTTGGGCGCCCCGGCGCTGCGCGCCGTCGGCGTGCTCCGGGCTCCCTAGACGGTCGGTGCTACGCACCAGCGCCTACGGCGCTGCCCTCCGCATGCCTGGCGCTTCGGCGGCAAAGCCGCCGCCTTATATTGTCCGAACTATGATTGGTGTGATACTGGCCACAGCTTACTCGTAACGCAAGGCATCAATTGGGTCGAGTTGGGCTGCTTTTACCGCCGGGTACAAGCCCGCAACCAAGCCTGTGATAAGGCACAACACTAAACCTAACACAATCCATGCCCAAGGAATAACGAAAGCTGAACCCAATAATAAACTGACCACATTGCCCAATAAAATACCCAAAATAACGCCCATGATGCCGCCTATTTGGCAGATGACAATGGCCTCCATGAGGAATTGCGTTAAAATGGTGCGGCTATTTGCACCGATGGATTTGCAAATACCAATCTCTCGGGTCCGCTCTGTGACCGATACCAACATGATGTTCATCAAGCCGATGGCAGCGCCCAGCAAGGTGATTAAACCAATAAAAATGGCCGCTCCACGGATATATACCGTGTTCTCGAGGATGATATTGAGCAATCCATCGCTTTTTTGGACTTCAAAATCGTTCTCCTCGCCGATTTCCATCTTGCGGATACCCCGGAACATACCGATGGTCTCGGCAATGGCCAAGTCCATCTGCTCAGAATCCAGTACCTGCACCGAAATATTGTAGTTGTCGCCGCTCGACATGAATTTTTGCCGTACCAGTTGTAGCGGTAAAATGACGAGTTTGTCGCCGCTAAAGCTCATGCTGGAGCCCTTGGAGGCCAACACACCAATGACTTTGTAGGATAAACCCCTGATTTTAATGGTGCCCTCCATGGCTTTTTCCGTGTTGTCGTCGAACAACATTTTGACTACATCGGTACCAATCAAGGCCATTTGCCGACCGTCGCGTACTTCGGCAGCGGTAAAGTTGCGGCCTAGCGCTAACTCATAACCCGCGGCAGAAAGATAGTTTTCATCGGCACCGTAAACCACCATGTTGGGGTTGGTTTCTTTTTCGCCGTTGGTAATTAAACCCGAACTGGTGCCCATGGCCGATACCGAAACCACAGCGGGGAAGCTAAACCGCTCCTTGAACTTGATGGCCTGATTAAAGGTGATAGATGGCCCCACCTCGTTGCGCACTCGCCTGCCACCGCCGGCCTTGAGGCCCGTGCCCTTAGGGATAACGTTGTAAGTATTGGAGCCCAAGCTAGCAAAATCGTTGCTCAGCGAGCTTTTCAATGCATCGATGGCCGTTAAAATACAGACCAAAGCCATGATACCAAACGCGATGATGGTACAAGTTAATACCGTTCTCAACCAGTTATCTTTGATGGCCTTGAAGGCCAGGAGGGTATTTTCGCGTAAGGTCATAATAAAAAGGTAAGTACAAAACCGAATGATGGCACAAGTTAGTCAGACTAACGCAAACATCCCGATTTTTTAGAGCAAGTATTTGCTTTGTTCGATGAAAACAAATTTGCGCCTTATATAGTTGAAAATCTTTACATTAAATTAAACTGGTACAGCTTTTGCAATGCATGCATTCCACTTAATTACAAAAACTTATGCGTTTTATTTACATTATCACAGCCCTACTTTTCACTAGCACACTTTCAGCCCAAGAAGCCCCAGCACCCGCACAAGCTGCACGCCGAATTATCACCGACGTGAAAATCAATCCAGTATACTTTGAAAACTGGAATGCCGATATTAAAGGCGACCACTTGGGTGACCTCGATCGCTTGGCCATTATCCTAAAACAAAACCCAACGTACAAGGTAGAAGTAAGCGGGCATACCGACAATATCGGTACCTTATCCGCCAACATGGAACTCGGCGAAAAACGCGCCAGCTCGGTTAAAGCACAACTAGTCAAAAAAGGTATCGCCGCCGATCGTATCATCGTGGTATCACACGGCCCAACCAAACCCATCGCCGATAATAAAACGGATGCTGGTCGCCGTAAAAACAAACGCGCTGAAATCGTGGTGTTTGTTGAAGAAAGGTAGAGGTTACATCCATAATACTTAATAATCACTCCTATTGTCTATTACAGCGACAATCTCAACTTGAGTACGGTCAAATCTGTAATAGACAATCACTTAAACTTACTTTCTTGCCTTGGTCCAAATCTGCGATGCCCTGATTGATTATCGCTTGATGCTGAGGAGGCATGTCTATCCAGAAGTCTTTTTGCTCACTGCGAAAAACCTCTTTGATGGCCTCTAAGATGCCTGGATTTTCCGTTGCAAGAATTAACTGAGCAAGGTATATTTTTTCAGCGTTGAGATCCATAAAACTTGGAATTAGCCTATGCTGATTGTATTTAGAGTCCAACTCTCTCATACAATGTTGAAGTTGTATATCAGCTTTAAATAAACAACATATAGGAATTGTGAATGGGTTTGCAATTTTGTACAACACCCGGGCGAGCTAGCTCGCCCCAACCCCCGCTACTAACGGCCGCAATGCGGCCTGTGCAGTGGAGGGGGTCGCTGCAAAGCAGCGGGGGGAGGCGCAAAAAAACAAAATACCTACATATTCCGCCTGTACTGGCCACCAACCTCGTACAATGCTTGGGTAATTTGGCCCAGGGTACAGTACTTGGTGGCTATAACCAGCGCGTCGAACATGTTTTCATTCTGAAGCGCCGCTTGTTGAAGGGTGCGCAACACCTGCGGCGCCATGGCTTTCGACACGTTCTGGAGCTTGTCGCGGGTTTCAATCTGCAAGGCTTTTTCTTGTTCCGTAGAGCGGATAACCTCCGTTGGGATGATCGTCGGCGAACCTTCTTTCGACAAGTATGCGTTCACGCCGATAATCTTGTACTCGCCCGTATGTTTCAGGGTTTCATAGTACAATGATTCTTCCTGTATTTTACCGCGTTGGTACATGGTTTCCATTGCACCCAACACCCCTCCACGCTCTGTGATGCGGTCGAACTCGGCCATAACGGCTTCTTCAACCAAGTCGGTCAACTCCTCTATGATGAAAGAACCTTGAAGCGGGTTTTCGTTTTGCGCTAAACCTAACTCGTGGTTGATAATCAACTGAATAGCTACCGCACGGCGAACACTTTCCTCGGTTGGCGTGGTGATGGCCTCGTCGTATGCGTTGGTGTGCAGCGAGTTGCAGTTGTCGTAAATAGCGTACAAGGCTTGCAATGTAGTACGGATATCGTTAAACGCGATTTCCTGCGCGTGCAAGGAACGACCAGAAGTTTGGATATGGTATTTCAACATTTGCGAACGCTCGTCGGCGCCGTACTTTTCTTTCATGGCTTTCGCCCAGATTTTACGGGCTACACGACCAATTACAGCGTACTCTGGATCAACACCGTTCGAGAAGAAGAACGAGAGGTTCGGCGCAAACTTGTTGATGTCCATGCCACGGCTCAGGTAGTACTCTACAAAGGTAAAACCGTTGGCCAAGGTAAAGGCCAATTGCGTGATAGGGTTTGCACCCGCCTCGGCAATGTGGTATCCCGAAATGGACACCGAGTAGAAATTGCGCACGTTGTTGCGGATGAAGTAATCTTGTACATCACCCATCAAACGCAAGGAGAACTCCGTAGAGAAAATACAGGTATTCTGGGCTTGGTCTTCTTTCAATATATCGGCTTGCACCGTACCGCGAACCCGCGAAACTGCATCGGCCTTGATTTTTTCATACACATCGGCTGGCAAGACTTCATCGCCGGTAATACCCAACAACATCAGGCCCAAGCCGTTGTTACCTTCGGGCAGTTCACCGTCGTATTTTGGGCGAACTAAGCCCTTGGCCTCGTACTTAGCTTGTAGCTTGGCTTCTACCAAGTGCTCCAAACCTTCAGCACGGATGTACATTTCGCACTGCTGGTCGATGGCGGCATTCATGAAAAATGCACAAATGGTAGCCGCAGGACCATTAATTGTCATGGAAACCGAGGTGGCCGGATCGCAAAGGTTAAAGCCTGAATACAGCTTCTTCGCATCATCCAAACAGCAAACCGATACACCGGAGTTGCCAATTTTACCATAAATATCAGGGCGGTGGTCAGGGTCTTCCCCGTAGAGCGTTACCGAGTCGAAGGCTGTAGACAAGCGATTAGCAGGCATACCCAACGACAAGTAATGGAACCTGCGGTTGGTACGCTCTGGGTGGCCCTCACCTGCGAACATACGCGTGGGGTCTTCACCTGCACGTTTGAATGGGAATACCCCGGCGGCGTATGGATACTCGCCCGGGAAGTTTTCCTGCATGATCCAGCGGGCAATATCGCCCCAGTCCTTAAAGCGAGGCACACTGATTTTTGGTATTTTATTCCGCGATAGCGATTCGGTGGTTGTTTTCACCTTGATATCCTTTCCACGAACCTGGTACACATATTCGTCGGCTTTGTAACGGGCCACGGTATTATCCCAGTTTTCGAGTTTGCGGCGGAGTTCGCCGTTGAGTTGTAGTTCAATATCGGCATACAGGGCACGGAGTTTATCGGCGGTCACGGTATCGCCCATCTTTTCGATAGCGGCGATGGTTTGACGGATACCGAACAACTTGCGGGCAATCTCAGATTGCTCCTCCGTAAACTTGTTGTAGCCCCTAATTTTTTCAGTAATCTCGCTGAGGTAGCGGGTACGGTGTGGCGGGATGATGTAAATCTTCTCGCTCATTTCTTGGCCGGAGTTGAACTGCGAGCCGAGATCAGCACCTGTTTTCGACGCAATTTGCTGCATCAAACTCAGGTACAAACGGTTCATGCCTGGGTCGTTAAACTGCGAGGCAATGGTACCGTGTACAGGCATGGTTTCCAAGTCGGCATCCCAAAGCTGGTGGTTGCGTTGGTACTGTTTGCGTACATCGCGGAGGGCATCTAGCGCGCCGCGTTTGTCAAATTTGTTGAGCGCGATGACATCCGCGAAGTCGAGCATGTCAATTTTCTCCAACTGCGTGGCGGCACCGTACTCGGGGGTCATCACGTACAGCGACACGTTCGAAAAGTCGATAATCTCGGTATCCGATTGACCAATACCAGAGGTTTCGAGAATAATCAAATCGAAGCCAGCGGCTTTTAGTATTGTCAGGGTATCGTCCACATAACGCGAGAGCGCGAGGTTGCTCTGGCGGGTAGCCAACGAGCGCATGTACACCCGGTTGTTGTTCACCGAGTTCATGCGGATACGGTCGCCCAGCAGCGCACCGCCCGTTTTGCGTTTTGAAGGGTCAACCGACACGATGGCCAGGTTTTTCTCCGGGAAGTCAATCAAAAACCTGCGGATTAATTCATCCACCAGCGATGATTTACCTGCACCGCCGGTACCAGTAATCCCCAGCACGGGCGTTTTCGAGGCATCGCTGCTTGCTTTCAAGGTGGCCAACCAGTTTTTGCTCTCCTCAGGGTAATTTTCAACTGCCGATACCAGCTTGGCGATAGCCGGGTGGCTTTGCACGTTGATGTGCTCCAGGGCATCGCCAATGTTGTTGCCGCTTGGGAAATCACATTGTTCCAGCAGGTTGTTGATCATACCTTGCAGGCCCATGGCACGACCATCGTCAGGCGAGTAAATACGGGCAATACCGTACGCGTGTAGTTCTTCAATCTCGGTAGGCAAGATGGTACCACCGCCGCCGCCAAACACCTTAATATGGCCACAGCCCTGCGCTTGGAGCAGGTCGTAAATGTACTTAAAAAACTCGATGTGGCCACCTTGATACGAGGTGATTGCAATGGCTTGCACATCCTCTTGCACGGCGGTATTCACGATTTCAAAGGCCGAACGGTTGTGGCCTAGGTGTATAATTTCAGCGCCAGATGATTGCAAAATACGGCGCATGATATTGATTGCGGCATCATGTCCATCAAAGAGCGATGCTGCGGTAACGATTCTAATTTTATGTTTAGGCTGGTAGGGCTGCGGGTTGTTCATACAATTACCAAATTTAATTGCGCGAAGATAGCTTTTTTGGGGCAAGTCGCACCCATACAAGTTCAATAAATACCAGCCGGGCAATATTGTTTTAGCGCAGGGTTATTTTATCGTTTATATGTGCGTCATTTCATCTATTAATCATTTTTTCATTTGTTCTTTTTGGGCGCCCCGGCTTCGCCGTCGCTACGCTACGCAGCTCGCTATTCGCTCGGCCCGCGTTGCGGTCTGGCCCTGCGGGCCACTGCTTCGCATCGCTGGCGCTTTTTAATTATTAATTGTAAATGGTTAATTATTAATGGGTTAAATGTACGTCAGGACTTCCTTTGGGCGCAAATATCTTGCACATGACAAAAAACGTTCATAGGCATCAAAACTCAAAAGTGTCAAACCTGCAAATCAAATGCTGCGCCGCGGCACTTGATACCCTTAACCTAAAGGAGACAGGGCATGCCCTGTCTGTACAGTGTGGCAGGAAGGGATTAACGGTCTTACATTGTTTGTGCCTTAGGTGAACATAATTTATCGAGTTAATATGTAGAGACGAGGCATGCCTCGTCTCCTGTAACCAGATAGGCTGTGTAGCCCGTCATGCGGGGTAAACGACAGAAAAAGGATATGCAGTTTTTTGTGGATTAGGGAATTTCATTCTGTTTGGGCGTACCCCGATTTCCTGTACGATATTCCGTTGGGTTTGGGGGTAGACAGGGCATGCCCTGTCTCTACATAGGGTACGTATAATTTAAAGGGCTTTGCCCTATTCCCTGTTGGGCTGGATATATTAATTCTGTTTGGGGGAGACGAGGCATGCCTCGTCTGTACAGGGTGGCGTGCTGGCCACTGATTCGAATCGCTGGCGCAACGCCGCTTGTTTTTCTACTTATTCTTCGTTTGGGGGCAATCCCCATAATAGCATGAAATACGATGCTCGATTTCGTTTACACATGTGCTCTGTAAACACCCCATAGTTTGCAGCGTTGGCACAAATAAAAAGCCCGTTTCCTTTTCTTTGGTGTACAGCTCATCTATATTGGGTATTTTATGCGTTAAGCCTGAGTGCATAAGTTTAATTTTTTGGCCTTTTTCTTCATGGAATCTTAAAAAAGCATTTAGCGCTCTATAACCGGCCTCTTTATTATCTCTATCGCAACACGCAAACAAAATACTGCCAAAAGTCCATTGACGCATGATGAGCAAGGTATCGGGTAGCCTTATCGTATCGACATGGTTGATGTCAAATGCTTGGTAATAATATTTATCCAACCGTGCATTAATCATGCTGTCATAGGCCCGTACATTATTATACAATTGCACCAGCGAATCTATATTCTGTGCACTAATCTTGAAGGAAGCCAGTAAAAATAGCAAAACCGATATTGCTTTCATGGATTTGGTGGACATAGGAGGAGGTTTGCAATTAACGTAAAATAAATATATAGCGTTTGCCACAGCCTTGCAAACCTCTTTAGAAAACTACCCATTATATTCATGCCCCTCCTAAAAACAAACCTCGTATAAGTAAGCCCATTTATAAACCCAACGCCCATCTACATTAATATACAGTCTCCGGTACTCCTTCTCATCGATTCCTAGTACTTGATGGTGTGTAAATATATCATTAATACCGTCTTCGTCAATATCGTAGGCTAGTCCTTTAAGTATTTGGTTATCAATCGTTTTTAACTCAAGTTCACTTCGTTTAATGTGGTGAATACGATTATCGTTGGGCAGTATTGCAATACCATCTAAAAATTTGTCTTTTTCAGGGTATTCTTTATTGTGTTCCAAGTTCAAGGTAGGAAAAGGTAGCACACCCCCGCAATCTCCATAACCCGACAAGTCCCATGCTTCCACTTTAGTTTGAAACATGGTATCTTCTGTGTAAATAATAGCTGGGATTTCTTCTATCCAATTTATTTCAATACTTGTATTTGCTCCATACTTAATTCTATCTTCTACCCTAACGCTGTGGCTATATTGGGATAGGAACTTCAAAATAGATAAATCGCAATCAATGGCCCATGCTCCTCCATCTTTTGATGTAAAAATTTCAACTTGTATGATTAGAAAACTATCTTGATTGGCTGCATTAAACAAAGATGGTTCTGTTGTTTGAGCTATTTGAGGATTCTCCTGCAGCCACTTTTTATACATATATTTTTCTAGAAGCCCAATCACATCAACGCCATCCGTAAGTTGAACAGCATTAGAGTAGTACAACATGCCATCGTCCAATCCAAATTGCATTTGGCCGGTTTTGTGTTCAGGCTTGGCCTTGCAACCAACTAGCATCAAAACTATCAGAAAGAAAATACCTGATTTCATGGTTTTAATTTCCAGTTAATTGTTAAAGGTTATTAAGAAGAACCTGAACAACACAACCTAAAGTTTAATGGAAAGCTCAAGATGCCCACCAAGACCTAGTTCAACAATTTTTTGAAGGGTCGAAAGGCGAACCTCCTTGATATCGTTCTCTATTTTTGAGATGTAGCCTTTGTTGGTTCCGCACCTTTCAGCTAGTTCCTCCTGGGTTAAGCCTTTTTCTAGTCGTGCTTGTTGGATGAGAAAGCCAAGTTTAAAAGCATCATAGCCTTTTTCAAACTTATCACGTTTAGGTGTGCCTGACTTCCCATATTGCTCTTCCACAAATTGGTCAAGGGTTTTTAAATTATCTTTCTTGCTCATATGCTTGTTTGATTTTTAATGCTCTTTCAATTTCTGTTTTAGGTGTTTTTTGAGTCTTTTTCTGGAAGCCATTTGCTAGTACTACGAGTTTTCCATCGTCGAAAAAGCAAAATATGCGAAAAATGTCGCTTCCCTGTTGGACTCTTATTTCATAAAGGCCATCAGTTCCTTCTAAATGCTTCAAATAATCGGTTGGGATTTGTTTTTGTGTTTCGATAATTCTAAAAGTCCACAAAATCTTATCCCGTACTTTCTGCTTCTGTTTTTCAAAGAAGTCAGCAAAATACGTCTTATACAAGACCACCGTTCTTAACTTTACTTCACTCATAACGTGCAAAAATAATTAAAGTTGTCCGAATAGACAACATTTTTAAAAAAAATGACTTTATATTACACAAGGCTTAATCTGCAAATTTTGTTTCAACTCTTTGAGTTCTTTCTATTTTGTTGCCCAATCACATCCTCACATCCTCACATCTCCTCCTCGCTAGGCTGCTGTGCAGCCTAGCATGCGCCAGGCATGCGTAGCGTGGCCGCGCCAGCGGCCAGCCCGCAGGGCCGAGCGAACAGCGAGCGCGTAGCACGCCGACGGCGAAGCCGGGGCGCCCAAAAAAACAAAAAAATCCCGGACAGCTAATTTAGCCATCCGGGATTGCAAGTAAGGGCGAGGGCCCAATATTACATGTTCGCGATGATTTCGTCGCCGAACTCAGAACACTTGATTTCGGTTGCACCGTCCATCAAGCGGGCGAAGTCATAGGTTACGCGTTTTTTCTCGATAGAAGATTCGATACCTTTCACGATCAACTCGGCAGCCTCGTTCCAGCGCATGTACTCGAACATCATCACACCTGAAAGGATTACAGATGATGGGTTTACCTTGTCGAGACCAGCGTATTTAGGCGCTGTACCGTGGGTAGCCTCGAAAATAGCGTGGCCAGAGATGTAGTTGATGTTGGCACCCGGTGCGATACCGATACCACCAACCTGTGCAGCCAAGGCGTCAGAGATATAGTCGCCGTTCAAGTTCAAGGTCGCGATGGCCGAGTACTCTTTCGGGCGGAGGAGGATTTGTTGCAAAAAGGCATCAGCAATCACGTCTTTAACGATCATTTTGCCAGCAGCCTCAGCTTCTTTTTGTGCAGCGTTAGCAGCATCGGTGCCTTTTTCAGCAGCGATACGGTCGTACTGTGCCCAGGTGAACACTTTGTCGCCAAACTCGCGCTCAGCCAACTCGTAACCCCAATCTTTGAATTTACCCTCGGTAAATTTCATGATGTTACCCTTGTGAACCAAGGTCAAAGATGGTAATTTATGCTCCAACGCGTAGTTAATCGCCGCGCGAACCAAACGCTCAGTACCTTCAGTTGATACTGGTTTGATACCGAAAGAAGATGTTTCTGGGAAACGGATTTTCTTAACGCCAAGCGAGTTGGTCAAGAATTCCAACATTTGTTTAGCCTGGTCAGAACCAGCCAAAAACTCGATACCTGCATAGATATCCTCTGTGTTTTCACGGAAGATGATCATGTCAACGAACTCAGGGTTTTTAACCGGTGAAGGTACACCTTGGAACCAACGAACCGGGCGCACGCAAGCGTAGAGGTCAAGTTCTTGGCGCAAAGCCACGTTCAACGAGCGGATACCACCACCTACTGGGGTAGTCAAAGGGCCTTTGATGGCCACGAGGCATTCGCGAATCACGTCGAGGGTCTCAGCAGGAAGCCATTCACCAGTGGTGTTGAAGGCTTTCTCACCGGCGAGTACTTCGCGCCACTCGATTTTACGGGTACCACCGTAGGCTTTTTCAACGGCCGCGTCGAACACGCGTACGGAAGCCGCCCAGATGTCGGCACCAATACCGTCACCTTCGATGAATGGAATAATTGGGTTATTGGGCACGTTGAGCACCCCGTTGGTAATAGAGAAATTTTGACCAGCCATGTGGCTTTAGTTTTTAGGTATTAAAAGATGGGATTAGCACTAGGCCAAGCCTGATTTATTCACTTCGCGAAGTTACAATTTATTGGTGGATAAACATATATAGGTTTTTATATTTCTGAGTTTATTGTTGGTAGTTGATAGTAAGTTCTAAACTACCAACTATCAACACCAAACTATCAACTATTCAATAATTTCCACAATTGTCATTTCAACGCGTTGGTTCTTCTTGCGGCCCTCGGTGGTTTCATCGCTGGCCACGGGGCGCAACTTGCCATAACCCTTGTAGCTAATGCGTTTAGCATCGATGCCGTTGGCCACGAGGTAGTCGCGTACCGCCTTGGCACGGTCGTTTGAGAGCGGCCCGGCAAACTCATCACTACAAACGCCATTGGTATGCCCACCAATTTCGACCACCAGTTTATCCTGGGTTTGGAGGAAGGTCAATAGCTTTTGGAGTTCTTCATTCGACGCATCTTTCATGCTGGTTTTGTTGGCATCAAAGTACAGGTTGTTGAGCGGTATAACCTGGCCCACCTTGATGGGAATAGCCACGATGTCTTCGTTCAAGTCGATGTACTCGGGTTTAGCGGCAGGGCTGCCTGGGCTTGGCGTTGGATTGCTGTTTAAGGCAGCTAGACGGTCGCGTTCTTCTTGTTCCAGTTGTTTCCGGATTTTAGCCTCCAACTCTTTGCGGAGTTCTTTTTCAATTTCTTTTTTGAGTTGGAGCTCCATTTCGCGTTTTAGCTCTTCGCGGATTTTATCCCGTAGTTGGTTGCGGAGTTCATCGCGAATCTGGTCGTACAGCTGGTCCCGAAGCTGTTTTTCGAGGTCCTTGCGCAATTGAGCACGGAGTTCGTCTTCTATTTCAGGGCGGAGGTCACGGCGTAGTTGATCGCGCACACCACCTTCAAGGTCGTAGCGCAGCGAGGCCTCAACGTTATCCTGCAAGTCGCTGCGCAATTGTTTTTGTAGATCTGGCGCCATTTCGGCTGCCAGCTCCTTGCGCACATCGCCCAGCATCTCGCGTTGTAGGTCTTTCACGATTTCCTCTTGCAGCTCGGCAATGATTTCCTTGCGGAGTTGCTCGGCCATATCCTGCTTTTCCTTCTCGGTCATAGGTGCTTGCTGGTAAGGCATTTCCCTGTCGTAGGGTTCGCGGTTATTGCTGGCAACGTTACGCTGTGGGTCGCCAGGATAAGGCTCGCCTACTGCTTTGGGGGCTTGGCCTGGGCGGTAAGGATCTCCGTTGTTTGCTGGGGCAGGATAGTTCTTACTTTCGTTCCAAGGCGTATTGCCCTGCGGGTTACCGGAGGCTGGCTCGCCAGAACCATTATTGAAAGTTTTGTTGGCGTAATCGTTCGATGGGCTGAAGGTATTGTTGTAGTTACCGTGTGGCTCGCCCGTTGGTCGTTGTACCTCAAAATTGGCGTGGGCATCGTAGGGCTGGTTATTAAACGCCTTGTTGGCATGGCCTTCACCGTTTTCGCCACTTACATTTTTATCGGTATTCAAGTTTTTAGGACCTTTATAACCGGGGTCATAAGGATTATCCGATGGTTTGAGCGCTACAGCAGTTTCGGTATTGGTGGGTTGTGGTTGCCAAGTATCGTAGGTTTGACCACGATAGTTATTGGAGTTTGTAGTTGATGGTTGGTAGTTGGTAGATGGGGAGTTAGTAGTTGGTTGTTGATAGTTGGTAGACGGGTAGTTGGTAGTTGATGGTTGATAGTTGGTAGCGGGTGCACTGGGGCTGTTTGGTGTTGAGGTACTCAGCGCAGGCTTGTACGTTGGCTCGTTGTAGGCCACATTATTGTTTGTATTGTTGTTCGGCTGCGGTTGTGGCGTTGCGCTTGGATTTGCATTCGCGTTAAACTTGTTGCGCAGGCGCTCTAACTCGGGGTCGTTGTTCGAGTTTGGAGTTGATGGCTGGTAGTTGGCTGTTGGTTGTTGGGGGGAGTTGGTAGTTGGTTGTTGATAGTTGGTCGTAGGTGGATTGCCCACTGCAGGCTTAAACGTAGGCTCGTTGTAAGCCACATTATTATTGGTGTTGGTATTGGGCTGTGGTTGTGGCGTGGCGCTTGGATTTGCATTTGCGTTAAACTTGTTGCGCATACGCTCTAACTCAGGGTCGTTGTTCGAGTTTGGAGTTGATGGTTGATAGTTGGTAGTAGGTGGATTGCCCACTGCAGGCTTAAACGTAGGCTCGTTGTAGGCCACATTGTTGTTTGTATTGTTGTTCGGCTGCGGTTGTGGCGTAGCGCTTGGATTTGCATTCGCGTTAAACTTATTGCGCATGCGCTCTAACTCGGGGTCGTTGTTCGAGTTTGGGGTTGATGGTTGGGGAGAGTTGGTAGTTGATGGTTGATAGTTGGCAGTAGGTGGATTGCCCACTGCCGGCTTGTACGTGGGCTCATTGTAGGCCACATTATTATTGGTATTTGGCTGTGGGGTACTACTTGGCCTTGCGGGTGCGCTCACACTCGGGCTATTCGGCGTGCTAGGACTAGGGCTCGATAAATTCGCGTACTTGTTCCTCAATTTTTCCAACTCGGGGTCGGCAGCAATACGGTCGGTGGTGGTAGGTTTTACCACTGGCGTAGTAGGCGTATTGTACACTGGGTCGGGGGCTCGTTGGGTTTCAATTTGAGTAATATCCAATTGTACTAAGCCAAGCTTTTTCTTCAACTCGTCTACTTCATCTTGGTTTTGCTTCACGATAGCCGGGTTAGCCGGAGCCACTGGCTTGGGCGTAGGCGTGCTGTGCTGCCTGATGATATTGGGGTCTTTACCGTCATAGTCTAGCTCTTCTAAATCGTAGCGGCCGCGGTCTGGACTGGCCACATAGTAGCCTTCAATCTGTTGTGGTGGGGTATAAGGTTTGCCTTGGGGCACCACCGCCGTGTAACTGGTCGGTTTTTCCAGGTTGGCAGGTTTGCTCGGCTCGTTAGCTTTGGTTAGGTTGTTAAACTTCTCTTTTTCAGGTATAGGCTGGCGGGTTTCGGCATCCACGATGCGGGTGCTGATAATATCTACCGGGTCAGGTTGTGCGGCCTTGGGCACTGGTATGCGGTACAGGTCGGAGTTGCGGATATCCCCTGCCGAGAAATACGCGTAATCGCCCCTTGCAGGGATGGTAAAACTGTAATCGTTGGTATTACAGTTAATTTTCATGCCCATGTTCTGCGGTTTCGACCAGCGCTGCCAGGAATCATCGAGCCTGCGGCTCACGAATATATCCAAGCCGCCGTAACCGGGGTGCCCTGCCGATGAGAAATACAGGGTACGCATATCTGCCGCCAAGAAAGCACTGGCTTCTAGGCTCTTGGTGTTAATGTCGGGACCAAGGTTCAGGGGTTCGCTCCAGGTATTATCGCTGTATTTAAAGCTCACGTAAATGTCGCGTTCGCCTAGGCCGTCTTGGCGTTCAACGGCCAGCATCAACACTTTTTCGTCCACACTAACGTGATAGGTTACAAAAATATCCTCGTTGTACATGTTCTTAATGTTCAGCGCGGAGGGGAAACTCCAACCCTTGTTGGTGCGGCTCGATGATGAAACGCCATCGTGCGCGGTTCCTTTGTACTCGTTACCTAGGTACAAACGTGTGCCATCAGGCGATATACCCACCACAAAGTTATGGTCTTCGTTGTTCAATGGCGGACCAATATTCCGGGCTTTGCCCCATTGCCCGTTGGGCATGAGCTCGCTCACCCAAATATCGTCTCGGTCTTTATCGCCCAGGTTTTCGGGATGAAACTTGCGGGTAAAATACAGCGTTTTGCCGTCGGGTGCGATAACCGGTAGCCTATCCGCCGAGCTTGAGTTAACCAGTGGGCCCAGGTTCTCGGGATTGGGTAGCTGGTCGGCAAAAGGCACCACGTCAATTTGTTGTTTCAGCGGCGTTTTAGTATCGGCAATGCCAATGGCGTCAATTTGGTTGTAGCCCGGCACCGCACGGGTATTAAACTCAACTTTAGCCTCTTTAATGGGTTGTTGCGTCCGTGGAAAAGTATAGTAAAAAGCCCGCCCTATGCCCATGTTGGCCGTCTTGGGGTCTTTATTTTGATATACTTCAATGGCCTTGCCTTTAATATCGTACAGCGTAATCTCGGTGATAGATCCTGGGTTAAGTGCCTCAAAAACAGCTATTTGCTGGGCATGAATAGCATTTTCAAACCTTACCCGAATAAACTCCTTACCGCCATCCTCGTTGCTGGGGGCCCAGCAAAATTCGCACTTGCTGTTGAGGGTCTCCGCGTTGGGGTAGCCCAGCACCTGGGCCGCATCGCACGATTTGGTATCCCATTGCGAGGAGTACGACACCACCTCGTGCGCCCATTGTACTTGTTGGGCGCTCAAGGCGTTAAGGCTCAAAAAAGCTGCGGCAAATGCAATTAACTTGGTACAAAAAGGCTGCATGATACGGTTATTTGATGTAAATATACACTTAAACGTTTATTGTATATCGTTCATTTCGCCTAGATTGTTTTTTCTTTTTTGGGCGCTGCGCCGCGATGCGTCGCCGGTCCATTCCACGCTCCCTAGACGGTCGGCCCTTGCGGGCCCGCGCTACGCGCGGCGCTTCATGCACCTAGCGCTAGAACGGTGGCAATGCCACCGTTTTTTTGGCGATTTTTGATTTTTTGAATTTTGGCTATTTTGCAGGACAGAAGGTTAATGTGTGTGCCCAAAATAGCCTCATTCATGCAATAAGGCTTAGCATCCTAGATTAAACCGCTGTCTTTTGCTTTTTGAATCCATTGTTCAACAACAGGCAAACTTATGTCTAGCTGATTGGCAATATTGTCCAGCGTTAAACCCGCACGGCATAAACGAACGGCTTCTGTGAAGAGTTCAACTCCTTGTTCTATTCCTTGTTCACGGCCTTGCTCCAACCATAGGTCGCGACCTTTATCAATACCAATGAGTTCGCCTACCTGAACACCTTTTTGGTAAAGCATGTCTTCTTCGGGGTTGATGTAAAGTGGCATATCGGTTAATTGTTTTACGAGTTCGTTGTCAAAGTTACGCAAGCGGGCCAATATGCCCAAATGTTTTGATAATTTTTCTAATTTTAATCCATTGGCATGCTGCCAAAGCCTGTTGATCGTTAAACGTAGGATGCGTTCTGATTGTTCCTTATTATACTTGGATAGCAAGGCGAGCATGATAATTTCGGGTACTTGTGCCGACAAAAAACGATCGGGGTCTATCTCGTTTAACGATACGACCCTGTACTCGAAGGCAAGGCCAACATCATCGAGCCGGGTTTGCATACCATGAGGACCATTACCTACGAAGATGACCAATTGCCGCATGGGTAACTTGAAATGCCTCTTGGCCAATGCCAAGTAAATTAACATACGAGCGGCCATTTCGGGGTGAGGGGCAGCCTGGAACTCCAAGTGTAGCAAGCTTATTTCACCCGAGCTAAACTCTACCTTGAACAACATGTCGAGCTCTCGTTCCAGGCTGATGGGGAAACTGTCCTTCACCTGCTTTATACTGGTAACCGCCTCGTCCATGAAAAAAGGTACGAGTGCCCGGGCGTTTTCCTTGAACACCCGGTCGTAAATGTTGCCAACCGGCACCCTGGTAGGCCCTTGTGGCGGCACTTGTTTTTTGTCTTTTACCATGCTGCAAAGCTCTGGCAAGTATCTGAAAACCAATGCATTAAATTGGTTATACTTTATTCGGTTTAGGTATACTTTATTCGTTTTGGAATATTTTATTGTTGCATAAGGCCTTTATGTAATAATACCCCTTTAAGGCTGTGTTTGAAGGCAAAGCTTGGCTTATTGTGGCGACTAGACAGCCTACGAAGCTTCAGTTATTGGCAGGAATTCTTATTTATTCAGAACAGCTTCAAACTTAGATTTTATATCCTCTTTATTTTCAAAATCATAATTTCTTAAACAGTAATACAAATAGCTTAAATGAATAAAGAAATCTTGAGTAGTAGGAAAATTCCTGAAATATGCGGTAATGAATGGTTTTTCGTTTTGCTGAACGACGATGTTCTCAAATGAGTTGACAAACAGATTCCAATTCGAATTGATATTATAAATGTTTATTCCGCCAATTATAGATTCGTTTGATTCCATTTCTAGCGTGTAAATTTCATTTTCGGTTTTTAAAAAACAAAAATAATTATCTCGATTCTGGCCAAATTCAAATAATTTTTTCACACAATCAAATGTATAAATTTCTGGTTTATATTTTATATCCAATTTTACTCCAATAAATTCTATTTTTGAGTTGCTCTCAAAATCAAAGCTTCTTAATCTAATAGAAGATTTATCATCAAGATATATTGTTCTTCCAACGTAAAGGTTCATTTAAGCTTCATTTTTAATTTCTACAAATTCAAACCTGCGTGCACCTTATTAGCACGCCACACAAAGATAGCGAAAACAGTAAAAACAGCACAAAACGATTCACTCCCTCCGCCAATACATTGATAATCATACTTTAGTACCGATAGAATCGCGATATCTGGCAATTTGACCCTCAGCAGTACGCCAAACTGCGCCAGCGATGCGAAGCAGTGGCCCAAAGGGCCAGACCGCAACGCGGGCCGAGCGAACAGCGAGCTGCGAAGCGTAGCGCCGCCGCACAGCGGCGGGGCGCCCAAAAAAACAACACAAATTTCGCTTTAGCAGTTGTAGGTAAAATTTTATAATTACTTTTGTGCATTATTCAAACTAAAAATCAACTGCATGAAAAAGACTTTACTCACACTTGCTTCATTTTTACTCCTCAGTGCATCGGCTTTTGCCCAAGCTACCAACTACCCCAACGGTAGCACCGTGGCAGATTTTACCGTGACCGATGTTGACGGTAACACCCATAACTTGTACAGCATTACCGCTTCTGGCAAGTATGTTGTACTCGATTTCTTCTTTGCCAACTGTGGCCCTTGCCAAGGTACCGCACCACTGTTCAACGAGTTCCACGAGAAATACGGTTGTAATGCCGGTCAAGTACACTGCCTTTCTATTAACAGCGGTATCGATAACGTAGCTGCTGTACAGAATTATGAAAACCTTTACGGCGGTACTTTTAGCCATGCCCCCATCACCTCGCAAGAAGGTGGCACAGGCCCTGTTGACGTGGCTTTTGGCGTGAACGCTTACCCTACTTTCGTGCTCATTAGCCCTAATAACGTCATGCTGGTGAATGATATCTGGCCGATTGGTGCTCTATCTGACATCGAAGACGCATTTAATGGTCAAACAACCTTGACTCCACTGGCTTGTACCGCTACCAACGTGGAAGCAGTGGCTGCCGAGATTGCTTTTAGCCTCTCGCCAAACCCTGCCCGCGAGGTGTTGAACATCGCATACAACGCTGAAAATGCATCAACTGTGCAAATCAGCGTGTTCAATATTTTGGGCGAGCGCCTGAGCCAACAAAATGAAGTGGCCAGCAGCGGTTCAAACCAAGCTAGCGAGAACATTGAGCAATTACCACAAGGCGCTTATTTTGTACAACTTAATATCGACGGCCAAGTAAAAGCACAACGCTTCGAAGTATTGCGCTAAATTTTACCCGTATATTTTCAATACTCCCGTCAATATATCTTGGCGGGAGTTTTTTTTTTGCCCTTTTCTATGCTACAAAAGATATAAAGATACGCTTATCCTAAACCTAGAAAAAAATAGTTATAATTTATTTAAGCTTTTTTCGAAAATATCAAAATCAAGAAACTATCTTTGCAAGTATAACATACACAAGTAAAATAAGACAGCCCTATTTACATCTCTAATATGCAACTGAAACGTATCTTGGAAGAAAAAATTGGTCTAACCGACGCAGAGTGGTTAGCCATGGAGCCTACGGTTTCGCTGTTTGCGGCTCCGGCTCAGACCGATATTTTCAAGTCGGGCCAACACTGTTCGGCCATCTACTTCGTAGAACGTGGGGCTGCATACATGCACCGGAAAAACACCGAGGGCAAAAAATGTGTCTACTTGTTAGCCACTGATGGTTATTTTATTTCGGATCTAGAATGCTATCTCTCCAAGGGCATGTCGGATTATACCTTGACCACCCTTTTTTCTGCTCAAATTTACGCCATCGAACGTGGTTCAGTGGAGGCATTGCGGGCTATATCGCCCATGAAGGCTCAAAAACTTGAACAAGTAATGGCTACCATGTTGTTCACTTCCAGTAAACACCGTTTCGAAATGTTGCACTACCTCCAGCCCGCAGAGCGTTTCAGCCTGATGCTCGAAAACAACTCGCTTACTATCCACGATATTGATTCTCGTTTCCTAGCCGATTACCTAGGCACTACACCGCATATGGTTACACGCTTGCGCAAGCGTTTTGAGTATTAATGGAAGTTGCTTTCTATTCCAACAATTTTTTCAACTCATTGAGTTTAAGCATACACTCGATGGGAGTCATCTGGTGTATATCAATCAGGTCGAAGGCATCTAGTATGCTACTTAAACGCGGGTCAGGGGCTGATTCGAATATACTCAACTGCACCGGCTGCTGGATTTGACGCAGCTTGTCGCCCGTTTTTTCCTTGCCTACACCTTGTTTTTCCAACTCCTGCAAAATCTCTGTAGCGCGTTGTACCACCGGCCTTGGCATACCTGCCATGCGTGCCACGTGGATACCAAAACTGTGCTCCGTTCCACCTGGTATTAACTTGCGCAAGAAGATAACCTTGTTGCCCGTTTCACGGGTAGCCACGTGGAAATTGTGGATACGCTCAAACTTATCGGCCAACTCGTTCAACTCGTGGTAGTGCGTAGCAAACAAGGTTTTAGGTTTGGCTATATCGTTGTTGTGCAGGTATTCGGCTATAGCCCATGCAATAGAAATACCGTCGAAAGTACTGGTACCCCGGCCAATCTCGTCCATCAGGATGAGGCTCCGCTCGGAGATATTGTTGAGGATGGAAGCCGTCTCGTTCATTTCCACCATGAAGGTCGACTCGCCCGACGAGATATTGTCGGAAGCCCCTACCCTAGTGAACACTTTATCGATGATACCTAACTTGGCCGTACGCGCAGGTACAAAGCTCCCCATCTGGGCCATCAATGAAATCAAGGCCGTTTGGCGCAGCAAAGCCGATTTACCTGCCATGTTGGGACCAGTAATCATCATGATTTGCTGCTGCTCGTTGTCTAGGAATATATCGTTGGGCACAAACTGCTCGCCCAGCGGTAGTTCCTGCTCTATCACAGGGTGACGGCCCTCGATGATATCAATGCTCAAGCCTTCGTTCATCTGGGGCCTACAGTAATTGTTGGCTACAGCCACGCGGGCAAACGACATGAGGCAGTCAATCTGTGCAATCAAGGTTGCATTCAGTTGAATAGGCTTGATGAAGTCGTTGAGCGCGAATACCAAATCGGTAAAGATTTGCTCTTCCAACACTTGAATCTTCTCCTCGGCGCCTAATATCTTGGTTTCCAACTGCTTAAGTTCGTCGGTAATATAGCGCTCGGCATTGGCTAGGGTTTGCTTGCGCACCCAATCGGGCGGAATCAAATCCTGATCTTTGTACTTGTTGGTTACTTCTAGGTAATAGCCAAACACGTTGTTGAAACCAACTTTCAGGCTGCTGATACCCGTGCGTTGGGCCTCACGGGTTTGGATATCCAGCAAGAGTTGTTGGCTATTGCGGATGGTATTGCGCAGGTCGTCTAGCTCCTCTGAATTGCCAGGAGCGATACATTCACCTTTTTCGATGCGGGCGGGCGGATCAGCCACCAGCGTGCTGCTGATGCGGTCGCGAATGGATTGACAAGGGTTTATACGTTCGCCAAAACTGCGGAGTTGGGGCAGCTCGCAGTTATCGAGCAGTTGTTTAAATGGCTCGATGGCCGTGAGGGCACGTTGTAATTGTTTGACCTCGCGTGGCGTTACCTTACCGAGGGGCACTTTAGAGACCAGGCGTTCTAGGTCGCCAATTTGCCGCAGGTATTGCTCCAGCTCGTCGTGTAGCTCGCTTTTATCAATGAAGTGCCGCACAATGTCGTGGCGGGCCTCAATGGCTTTCATCTCTTTGAGTGGAAGCGCTACCCATTTTTTGAGCATACGTGAGCCCATGGGCGAGATGGTTTTATCGAGGATGCTCAACAAGCTACGGCCTTTTTCATGCTGGCTACCAATGAGTTCTAGGTTCCGGATGGTAAAGCGATCGAGCCATACATAGCGGTCGTGGATTATCCGCGAGATGCTGTTGATATGTTTCAGGTTGGTGTTCTCGGTACTGGCCACGTAGTGCAACACAGCCCCGGCGGCTATTTGGGCCAGGTTGAGTTCTTCCACGCCGTAGCCTTTTAGCGAGCTGACCTCAAACTGTTCCAGCAGTTTACCACGGGTATAATCATCGGTAAAAATCCACTCGTCGAGGGCGTAAGAGTAGGTTTTATCGATGTTCAGTTTTTCCAGGTCTTTGCGGTTGCTTTTCGAGAAGATAATCTCGCTGGGTGCAAAACTCTGGATGAGCTTTTCGATGTAGTGTGCTTGGCCTTCGCTCACTAAGAACTCCCCGGTCGAAATATCGAGGAAAGCAATGCCCATTTCATTCTTAGCACCAAAGTACAAGCAAGCTAGGAAGTTGTTGGTTTTATGGTCTAGCAGGTTATCGTTGGTGTTCACGCCGGGGGTAACGACTTCAGTTACGCCGCGTTTCACAATCTTTTTCTCCTTGCTGGGCTTCTCCAACTGGTCGCAGATGGCCACGCGGTAGCCTGCCTTCACGAGGCGTGGCAGGTACATATCGAGCGAGTGGTAAGGGAAGCCGGCCAGTTCAACGTCCGAGCCGCCGTTATTGCGTTTGGTGAGGATAATTCCCAGGGCTTGAGCCACGGCCACGGCATCAGAGCCGAAGGTTTCGTAAAAGTCGCCAACACGGTACAGCAATACCGAGTCGGGGTATTGCGACTTGATTTGCCCATACTGTTGCATGAGCGGCGTGCTGGTATTCATGTCGTTGGGGTTAGCCATGGCGGGAGTTTCTTTAGGTGTGCAAAGATAACTACTTGGACCTGAAAAACCTGTATCAAAGATTATGTTGATATTTTTTTGGGCGTTGCGCCGCCTTTGGCGTCGCCGCTGTCCTACGGGGTTCGCTAATCGCTCCGTGCTACGCACCAGCCGCTACGCGGCTGCCCTCCGGCCAGCTAACGCGATATAGTGTCCTGGCGATGTAGTCGAGCATGCAATACAAAACACGAAATACGCATTTTGTATTGAAAGCTAAAAAACAAGCAGATATATATTTATATAAACATGACTACCAGCTTACTATGTTGATTTTTAAACACAATTGGGTTGATTGAATAAGATTTTCAATATCTTTGTAAAGCGCATACAAAATGTGCGTGTGTTTATCAGTTGGTGGCCAGGCTAAAAAAGACTACCTAGCAGAAAAAACAACATTTCAAAATGAAAGAAAAAGACATAAAGACTATTTGGCAAGTTCCAAAATATTTACCTTACGTTCAGCCAAGCTTGACAGACGAAATTATTGAAGAAGCTGAGAAAAAAATAGGCTATAAACTTCCTAAAGAATATTTGGAACTATTAAAGATACAAAATGGAGGATACATTCGTTTTGCTCTAAAAGACACACCACATAGAGAAATATATGGCATCGGGTCATATTATCCTTCAATCACGGATTTTGACTGGTTAAGTGACTATGAAGATTTAAGTTTTGATGTTAAAGATTTGTTCCCATTTGATGGAGACGGTCACTGGAATATTTGTCTAGATTATAGAAAAAATAAGATAAATCCTGAAATAACATACATTGACACCGAGTCGGACTATGAAAAACTTATCGCAAAGACTTTCAACGACTACCTCAATCTGCTAGAAATAGAAAATGAGTATTTTATTGAAACAAATTTAAATATTGAGGATGCAATAAAGCAGATTTCAGAAACTGCAAAAATTGAGTTCGAAGAACCTGACTATTGGGCACACGGCTATCCAGTATTCAGAAGTAATTTTAAAAATAGTTGGATTTGGATTAGCCCAAATAAAGCCCCTAGTGGTTTCATTCGTGAAGATCATGAAAGATATAATGAATTGAAATCACAAATGGAAACAACAGCTTTGAGGTATCCTGAAATTCCAGAAAGTTCATTATTAATAAGTGTTTCAGAAGAAATTGTGCGACAAGAACTTTTCAATAAATTGACAACTAGTGGAATCAAGATTAGAGAACTCAACGAATATATATAGAAAGCCTGAACCGCTAACAACTAAGGTTTCGTTGGGTACGTAGCACCGACAATGCATAGCACTCACCATACATTTAGTACTTAACTTAGCCCAGGGGCGCTAGCCCCGTAATCTTCGTAGCAACGACAACCGTCATGCTAAACCAAAGGGGCGCTAGCCCTGTCATCTTAAATGGTATGGTTATAAGATTAAGATCTCAGGGCTACGCCCCTCCATTATTGGTGCCCATCTAGCTACGAAGATATCAGGGCTGCGCCCCTAGCCAGAGCCTTAACTAAGCCTTGAAACCTAAAACCTAAAACGGCTACGCCGCTTAAAAAACCTTGTAGGACATGGGCGACCCGCTGCGACGCTTTTGCTGTGAGGGGCATAAACTAAGTTCACAGGCACTGCTTGCACGTCCTTAATGTCACACAAGTCCCACAAAACTGACAAGGTTAACAGCTCCGCCTCGCGCTAGTGCAATGCCATTAAGCGTTAATTATTTTGTTTGTTTTTCAGCATTTTTCGGCCAAA
>CAZDVQ010000003.1:0-170164 GCA_964508975.1 uncultured Saprospiraceae bacterium | reverse complement strand
ACATCAACGTCGTAAAAAATTCTAAAAAAGCCTTGGTCAAACCATAAGAATCGCGCGAAGGGCCTAAAAAAATCCCGAGGCCCAGCCATGATAGCTAAACCTCGGGATGTAAGCGTTATAAAAGCGCCTGAAGAAAATTAGTCGACTTTAACCACTTTAGCCACTTGAACTTGGCCGTTTTGGGCAAACAAGCGGAGGGTATACACACCTGCAGCGCCATCGAGTGTAAACTCGGTGATGTTGTTGCCACTGACGCTTTGGAGCAATTGGCCCTCGATGTTGTAAATATCCACTCGGTTGAGGCTTTCCGTGCTTTGGATGTTCAATTGGCCACGGCTTGGGTTAGGGAACAAACGGAAGGTTTGGGCTTGAACAGCATCGGTACCGATAAAGGTTACGTTGAAATCAGCTGAAATACCGGTACAAGCAGTGCTAGCTTCAAGTACTTCAACGCTGTAGTTACCGTTTTGAGTTGGTGTGTATGTTTGGTTGGTAGCACCGTTGATTTCTACACCGTTAAAGTACCACTGGTATGAAGCATAAGTAGTGCTGGTGCTCAGGTCGTTGCCGTTCAACACGATGGTAGCCGAAGGCAAGGCATTTACCGTAAGGTTGAGGGTAGCTACCGAGTCGCAGCCGTTGGCCGCTGTAAGGGTGAGGTTATATGTGCCCGCATCTGAGTAAGTATTACCACCAAACAGGTAGGTATCGTTTTGGCAAATAACGGCATCTGTGGTTGATGTTGCGCCATTTAGGATTGTCAAGTTTGCGCTGGTGCTAGCGGTACAACCGTTTGAACCTGTGGCAGTAACGCTAAAAGTGCTTGGGCTGGTAGGGCTTACCGTGATACTTGCGTTGGTTTGGCCATTTGACCATACAAAGCTGCCATTTCCACTGGCCGTCAAAGTAGTAGAGCCACCTTGGCACACGGCTAAGTTACCGCTGATAGTTGGGGTAGGCAAAGCGTTAACTACAACATTCTGGGTATTTGTTGCGGTACAGCCGCTAGCAGATGTAGCCGTAACGGTATAGGTGCTGCTACTGCTTGGCGTTACGGTAATACTGGCTGTATTATCGCCATTGCTCCAAACGTAGGTATCTCCGCCCGTAGCCGTTAAAGTTGTTGAAGCACCTGCACACAAGTTGCTATTGCCACTGATGCTTACAGCAGGAAGTTGGTTTACGGTAACTGTTGAACTGCTCGTTGAAGTACAACCATTAGCACCCGTAGCACTTACGGTATACGTTGTTGTGCTGGCTGGGCTTACTGAAATAGTTGCTGTGGTGCTACCTTCAGACCATAAGAAAGCAGCTGTGCCGCTTACGGTTAAGCTGGTAGAGCCGCCCGCACAAATAGCATTTGTTCCGCTGATAGCAATGGTAGGGTTTAAGTTTACACCAACGTTGGCCGAAGCGCTGGCGCTGCAACCGTTGGCATCGGTACCCGTTACGGTAAAGGTGCTGGCGGTATTAACAGTTGGGTTGATACTGCTCATGGTTGAGCCGTTAGACCAAATGTATGACACAGCGCCAGAAACCGACAAGGCCGCACTTGATCCAACACAAACACTGCCGGGCGCTGTAACGCTAATACTTGGCGAAGCCAAAGTATCTACAATATACTGTTCGGTACTGGTACAACCGTTGGCATCGGTGATGGTAACGTTGAAGGTATCAGGGGCGAGACCAGAGATAGCGGCGTTGGTAGCGCCATTGTCCCACAAGTAGGTGTACGGTGCAACCGCACCAGAAACGGCGAGAGAAACCGAACCGTTATTTTGTCCATCACAAGCGTTGGCGATGGTTTCAGCGGCGGTGATACCACCCGTTGGGTTAGCTGTGCCAGGCGTTAAGGTAGCTGGACAAAGCGCATTGTATTGGAACACAGTACCCGTTTGATCCCAAGCGTTAGGGTTAACAGTGTATGGACCTGTAGTGCCTGGCGTTGTAAGCGTGCCCATAACCCAAGTGCTGTTGACGCGGGCGGCAAACATGGGGACAAAGCTAGAAACTGGAATGTCAACTGCACCAAGGCTAGTGCCATATAAAAAGCCATTTAAACTTGGGTTACCTGGCATACCAACCGCATCAAGTAAGGTAGTCCATGGTTGGATATCGAGGATACCATCGTTATCGGCGTCGATGTCTTGACCAACAGCTCCGGTAAAGCCTGAAACAAGTGCGAATGTATTGTAACCATTCTCGATATCTGGCGCAAAGTCGGCCACGTAAACCGAAGTACCTGCATCTGGGGCTGGAAGCAAGATTTGAGTACCATCGCGGTGCAAGAACAAACCGTTTGATCCGATAGATTGCCCGTTAAGGCTGATGGCTTGTTTTATAATACCTGTAACAGAAGCATCGCCTTCTAGTACCAAGAACGTAAGGCCATTGAGGCTTGCATTTGCAGGGCCTTGGAGTTCATAGAATTCCTGGCCGTTGTCGGTACCTGGCGGGTTATGGAGAATTTCGTTAATACGGATTTGTGCCTGAGCCAGCGTGAGGCTGCATAAGAGCAAAAAGCTGCTTAAGCCTAGTTTTTGAAAGGTCATAGTAGATAGTTTTCGTATGTTGATTGGTTTAAGTACTTGAAATTTAAGTAAGTAGCGAACGGTTTAGCTTAATAAATTAGCTGCAAATATCGGTATTTTTTGTGGAATGCTGTACCGCTTTGCGCGGGATTGATTGTTTATAGTTTACTGATTATAGGCTTAATTTTTACCACCCCGTCTGCTGCACTACACGCGTTGCGTTCCGCTTGCATCCACCCCTCCTTTGCATGGAGGGGAGTCTAGGTCTTGTTTTATATTACTGATAATCAATTAAATATAAGATAAGCTAAATTCCCCTCCATGCAAAGGAGGGGTGGATGCGCAGGTGGCGTAAAACGCCACGTAGCGCAGACGGGGTGGTAAATCACCATGAAAAATAGAACCAATAATCCTGCGCCATGCTGTATATAATTATTGCTAAATTAACTTTAACTGTGCATCGCGCCAGGGATAGTAGCGGGCGCCGGAGGCGCTCCCGCAGCGCGCAGCGCAAGGGACAAGCTCGCGCAGCCGCGCATAGCCCGGTGCCGCGCAGCGGCAGGCGCCCCAAAAAAATAAAAGATGTTTTTGGTAAGTAATTACCTTTGTACGCAAAACCTTTCTTGTATGAACCGTATTTTGCCTTTGGCCATCATCCTAGGTATTAGTTTAGCATCGTGTAAAACGAGTATCCTGGCCGAGCGGCCCGATGTGAGCGCCATTGAGATTCCGCGTATGCCGCAACCGGCCACACACTTTGACGTGCCGATTAGCGTTGACCTGAAAAAATATTTTCTGCAAGCCGAAAGCTCGGTACCCAACGAGTTTAGCGATAAACAAAGCCCGTGTGAAGGACTGCGCTACACCTATAAATTTAAACGCTCGCCTTTTAACATCAAGGGAAGCGGCAACAAGGTAACCTTTGCGTTCCAAGGGCAGTACATGATTGACCTGACTTATTGCGCCACTTGCGTGATGGATAATTGCGTGGTGCCCAAAGTAACCGCTAGCTGTGGACTAGGAGAGCCATTGCGCAAGATAAATATTGGTTACACGGCCGCCGTGAAGGTTTTACCCAACTATAAACTCAGTTCTAAAACCGATTTGACGCAGTTGGAACCCGTTGACCGCTGCAAGGTTAGTGTTTTAAACATCGACGCCACCGACCGGCTGGTTGGTTACATCCGCCAACCTTTGAAAGACCTAGGCGGCGAGGTAGACAAACGCGTGGGCGAAGTTGATTTTAAAAAAGACGTGGATGCCTTGTGGAAACAGCTATCGACCGAGCTGAAAATTGGCGAATTTGGCTACCTGTACGTAAACCCGAAACAAATTAGCCTGAGCGAAATCAACATGAACGGCTCGGTACTGAACTTCTCGGTGGGATTGACGGCTAATCCTCTGGTGAGCGCTAGCCCAAAAACGGTTACCAGCACAGCTTTGCCCAACTTGTCGAGCTATACGAAAAAAGAAGGCTTTAATATTTACCTAGATCTTGTGGCGGAATATGACACGCTTACAAGACACTTAAACAATGCGTTAACAGGACAGGTGTTTGAAGTTGGTAAAAAGAAAATTACCGTTACGGCCGCCAGCGTCTCGGGAATTGGAAGCAACAAAATGGCCTTAAAACTCTCGTTTACTGGTAGCAAAAAGGGAACCGTTTACTTGGTAGGTACGCCTCATTACGATGCAGAAACACATGTGATTAGTTTCCCCGACTTGAATTTTGACGTCAAATCGAAAAGTTTGCTGTTGAATACCGCCGAGTGGATGTTTAACGACAAGATAACCAAGACCCTCCGTGAAAAAGCGCAGTATGATTTGAGCGAAATGCTAGAAAGCAGCAAGGCTAGGCTCCAAACCGAGCTCAACCGTAAGCTTGACGGCGGTATCAGTTTGAACGGTCAGATTACAGACTTGAACATCATGGAAATTTTCCCTGAGCAGCAACACCTTATGCTACGTGCTATAACAGTAGGAAAGCTAAATGTTGAAATGCTGGATTAGAGTTTCAACAACCTTGCAAGATATTCACCGTAGCCACTTTTGCGATACTTGTGCGCCAGTGTTTCCAGTTGTGCATTGTCGATAAAGCCCATTTGCCAAGCGACTTCCTCGATACAGCCGATTTTCAGACCTTGGCGTTCCTCGATGACTTGGATAAATTGGCTGGCTTGCATCAACGACTCGTGCGTACCGGTATCGAGCCAAGCGACGCCACGGCCCAACACGCCTACTTTTAATTTACCGGCTTCAAGGTAATGGCGGTTCACGTCGGTAATCTCGTATTCGCCACGGGGTGATGGCTTAAGGTTTTTGGCAATGTCTACCACGGTATTATCGTAGAAGTACAATCCAGGCACAGCATAGTTTGATTTAGGCTGAACGGGTTTTTCCTCGATAGAAAGCGCCGTGAAATCCTTATCGAATTCAACTACACCGTAGCGCTCCGGGTCAGAAACCGGGTATGCAAACACCACACCGCCATCGGGGTTATTGCTGGCACGCAACAGTTCTTCGAGGCCGTTGCCGTAAAAAATATTATCGCCCAATACGAGGGCTACTTTATCCTGGCCGATGAATTGCTCGCCCAGCACGAAAGCTTGGGCAAGCCCGTTGGGCTCGTGTTGCTCGATGTACGAGAAGGAACAGCCAATTTCGGCACCGTCGCCCAGTAATTTTCTAAAGTTGGGTAAATCTTGCGGCGTTGAAATGATGAGAATTTCCCTGATACCGGCACTCATTAAAGTAGAGAGCGGGTAATAAATCATGGGTTTGTCGTAAATGGGCATAAGTTGCTTACTCACGGCCATCGTGAGTGGATAAAGCCTAGTGCCAAGGCCGCCTGCCAGGATAATACCTTTCATTGCTATGTGTGTTTGTTGGGAGAGCAAAAATATAAAAATTTGAGTACCAAGACCTTGATGGCGCTTAGAGTATGTTTGGATTTTGGGTTTCGAGGGAAAAACATACTCTTAATGTTTCACCTCCTCGAAATAACCTTCGAGCAACTGCGCCACGCCTTGCCAGCTAAAGCGATCGCGCATCACCTGGTGGCCTTGTTGGCCTGTAGCTTGGCGTATCGACTGGCTGTCCATCAAGCTCAATACCCTTTGGGCAAAGCCCTCGGTGCTGGTTTCCATAAAGGCTCCTTCGCCATTCTGTATCCCAAGACCTTCAAATCCTACGTTTGAGCAAACCACGGGCACGCCCATGGCCATAGCTTCGAGTACTTTGTTCTGCGTGCCGGCCCCAAAACGCAAGGGCGCCACCACGATACTGGCCTCGCGGTACACGTCGGCTAAATCAGCGATAAAACCGGTTACTGAAACATGCTCCGAGGCTAATTCTTTCACCTTGGGCAACGGGCGTTGGCCCGCGATGGTAAAATGCGCCGAGGGATATTTGGCCTGGATCAGCGGGAAAATATCCTTCACGAAATACTGCACGGCATCTACGTTGGGCGCATAGTCCATGTTGCCCGTGAACAGCAAGTTCAAATGGTTTTGGTAATCGTGCCCAGCCTTAATGTCAAAGGTTTCTAAGTTTACCCCATTGGGTAATATACGCAAATGCTCGGTTTGGTGTTCGGTTTTAAGGAAGTTTAAATCCTCTACCGAGCACACCAAACCGAGGTTAAATTGATGCAATATTTTCTCGTAAGCCAGCACACGGCCTGATTCCACATGGTCAAACAATCGACTGAGCCAATTGCGTTTAATGGCCTTGCGGCGTTTCCAATACAACGAAAAAGCATCTGGTAGGTCCAATACACGGGGCAAATCTTGCCTGTCGTGCAGGTATTGGGCCATACGTAGGTGCTGCACGTGCAACACGTCGTACGTTTGGTTAGCCAAACGCTTGTTCAAGGCCTTTCGGAATGCCGCCGAGCGGAAATACAAGACTTGAAAAGGGATTTTCGAGAAAATACCGAGTATACATTGTAATACCGACTGCCACAAGGGCAGGTAAATGAATTCTACTTGCGCGAAGTATTTTTCCAACTCGGCTTTATAGCCCAAATCCTCTTTGGTTTGAGCAAAAGTGATGAGGTGCAACTCGTGTTTACCGTGGAGTTGCTTGGCCAAGTTGTAAATCTTGAGCTTATCACCGCGGTAGGGTGGATAAGGCACACGGTTGGCTACAAATAGAATTTTCAAAACGCTAGGGTGGTTTGACTAGTTTGATCCGAAGATTTCAATCAACCTGTCGGCCACTTCCAACGCGATGTTGCGCTGCGCTTCCTCTGTTGATGCACCGATGTGCGGTGTCAAAGAGATGCGTGGGTGGGTCATCAAGGCTTCTTTCGGTTTTGGCTCGTCGTTAAACACGTCGAGGCCTGCACCGCCAACTTTACCTGAGTTGAGCGCTTCCAGCAAGTCTTCCTCGCCAATAGCACCGCCGCGTGAAGCATTAATCAGGATAACGCCGTCTTTCATTTTCTCGAACTGCTCTTTACCCAAGATTGATTTACCGCCGGTGAACGGGATGTGCACGGTGATATAATCAGCTTGTGGCAACATTTGCTCCATGGTCACGGTCTCGATGGTAATCGACAAGGCGGCATCTTGCATTTTGTACATCTCCATGTCGATGCGCAACTTGCGTTGAACGAGGTCAACTGGCACCACGTTCATACCCAAGCCGAGACCAATTTTGGCTACTTCTTGTCCAATACGGCCAAAACCAACGATACCGAGGGTTTTACCACGCAACTGAACGCCCGTAGCAGAATATTCTTTTTTCAACTTGTTGAACTCGGTGGTTCCACGGCTTGGCATTTCGCGGTTCGATAAATGCAAGGCCCTGCTCAAGGCAAACATGTGCGCAAAAGTCAACTCGGCAACAGCGCCAGATGACGCGTTGGGCGTATTAAACACCTTGATACCTTTACTTTGGGCATACTCCACGTCGATATTGTCAACGCCTACGCCCGCACGCACCACCACTTTCAGGTTGGGTGATGCATCAATAAGTTCTTTGGTCACTTTGGTGGCCGAACGCACCACTAAGCCGTCGAACTTGTTGAGTTCCGTGAGCAAGTCAGCTTGTGGGATGTTCTGTGTAACGACTTCATAACCAGCTTCTTCTAAAAGCATTTGGCCATCTTGATCGATGCCGTCGTTGGCTAAAATACGAATCATGTTCTCGATAATTTTGATTGGTGAATTTGCAGCGCGAAGTAACGACTTTTTAAGGATAAGTAAGTTAATTATAAGTACTTAAGCGCCTTGTATCTTTTTTGTCATCCCCGCGTTATGGTTTCAAAAGCGTCTGACATGAAAAGGAAAAAAATGATCTTGGATAATTTTTACACCGCTCAAAGCGTTAAAAACGCATAATCAAAGCCCGCTTATGCAGCCACATATACATGTTTAATTTTTTAGATGCCTGTGTTTATCAAAAACGCTAAATCCCAAAAAATCAAAATTATCTAATTTTTGGGGCCTCCGCCGCTGCGCGTCGGCGCTACGCTACGCAGCTCGCTGTTCGCTCGGCCCGCGTTGCGGTCTGGCGCGTTGCGCCACTGCTTCGCATCGCTAGGCCAATGATTTAGAGCAGAGTGCAAAATGCAGAGAGCAGAGTTTTTAGTCATCTAATCCCTAAAACCTAATCCCTAATCCCTAATCCCTAATAACTAATAACTAAAACCTAATATATATGAAAAAAATGATTGTCCTTAGTTTCATGATTTTATCTTGTGCTAACGTAGTATTGGCACAAATCAATGAAGCGGGTGAAAGTCTAGCCCAGGTAGCCAAGCCAACTACGGCTAAACCCAGCGCCAAACCAGAGCCAAAGCCACTCGACGGGGTGTACGAACGGGAAATTACCGTGAATAGGCCCATTTTAACCTATGATCACATCCGCGAATCAGATGTAGTTTGGGAAAAACGCATCTGGAGGGTTATTCCCGTACAAGAAAAAATGAACCAATACTTTGGTTACGCCAAAATGCCTTTCTTCGAGGTGTTGAAAAAAGAATCATCTTGCGGTAACATCAAGGTTTACAGCGATGAGGAGTTTACAAAACCCATTTCAGGTACCGAGTTAAAGTCCATTTTCGCCAAATCCGATAGCATTTGGGTTACAGATCCCGAAACTGGGGTCGACGAGATACAAGTGGTGTACAACGAGCTCAACTGGGCCGATGTGAAAAGCTACCGCGTGAAAGAAGTTTGGTTTTTCGACAAAGAAACCTCAACTATGCAAGTGCGTATCCTGGGCATTGCCCCGATGTACAACCACACCGACGATAATGGGAACTTCAGGTTTGAAGCCCCTTTGTTCTGGATATATTACCCACACGCTCGTCCCGCTTTGGCCCAATACGAAGCCTACAACCCTGGCGGCAACGATGCCTCGCACCTCAGCTGGGAAGATATGCTGGAAATGCGCTACTTCGCGAGTTATATCTACAAAGAATCCAACGTGCACGACCGCCGTGTCAAGGATTACGCAGAAGGCGTTAACGCCCTGCTCGAATCAGATAAAATACACAACGAGATTTTCAACTACGAACAAGACCTCTGGGTAAAATAGATCGGGAACCCTTTTTTGCCTTGCTTTCTATATCAGCCTGCCCCAAAAAGGGCGGGCTTTTTTTGTTGGATGTAAAATTAGCGCAGTAGGGCAGGATTGATTGATTCGGTATCACGGAGTCCTTCATCCCTTTTTTAGCGCTACATTTCGCTAGCAGGCTTGAATTCGACCTTCAATATTGCCTATAACTGCTGGCATGGCTGCCGTGCGGCATAAAGCCGTATAGACTAAATTGTCTTGTTGACTGATAATTTATTAATTCAAGAATTGTTTTATTTTATCAACTATCAAATCGGCATCTTCACTTGTTATTGATTTTCCAAATCTAAAAAATAGGGGCATCTTGGTTAAATCAATAGGCTTATTATTATTGATAGGATAATACCAAATAATTATTCTGCCACCGTATGATCCAATATAACCATCGCTTCTCGGCGGCGGGTCGCTCGGATCTTTATTTTTATCGAAAATACCAATTTGATTATCGAAAATTTTTCCCTTGCGCTTATAGCAAAGAGGATTTTTCTTAAAATCGTACGTTCCGTCTCGGAATATTTTCATTATTTCCACACCCTTGATATTCCATACAAATCCCCGCCAATATCCATGAGAAATGAAAAACATGATGAGAAGAAAAGATAAATTTAGTCCAATGAATTCAGTTTCAATAAATAGCCCACCGATACCAAGTAGGGAAGTAATAACGCCTAAAATAAAACATACTATTTGATTTATCCAATTGTGTTGAGCATCAATACGAAACTCCAAAATGTTTTTGGTTTCAATTATTTCCATTAGTAAAAATTTTAGGTTCTTCTTTTGTTGGTGTTATTTTCTGTTCTAAAGCATTACGCTCCACTTTCTCTAGTGACGTCAAAGATGGCTGAGGATTGTAAGAGGCTCCAAATCTCAACTTTAATCCAACGCCCATGGCGACATTCATTTCAGGGCCAATGAATGTTGATTTACTATTACCTCCAACACTTATGCTACTATTCGTTGGTTTTAAATCTAAATCACCGATTGGCAATCCAAAACCTCCATTTGTATTAGAAAATTCAGCTGTACTTGGGTTGTAAGTAGAGCCAATATTTAAAGACCCAATTCCCCCACCAATTTCGCCGACCAAATTGAATTCATCTGTTTTCAATACAGCAACAGTTCCTCCTGTTGAACTATTGTAAGACCCTCCAAGAAGATAGTTGCCCGCTTGAAAGTTGAATCCTGCTTTCTTACCAAATAAAGAACCCTCTGCCGCCGCATGCCCATAAGTCAATCCACCTTCAATTTCGAAAGTAATTAGCGACTTTCCGTCTGCGCGCCAATAGTTTCCACTATTGGGAAAGTAATCACTGTAATCTGAATAATTTGTGCTGCCCCATCTGGCAGCTTCCATAAAGCCTGATTTGTCGTAATGCCTACTAACTTCATACACACCCCCTATTGGTTGAAGCTCTTTATCAAATACTAATCTAATGACAGGTGTCTTTGTATCCCCATAGTAGTCTCTATATGCTACCCACGCTTCTAAACCATCTAAATCAATGGCTTGAATAGGCGTATTTGATGCAAATTGGTACGGCGTAAGTTCAGGATAGTCACGTGTTAATGGGTCGACACTTAAAAATTTTGCTACCTTACTTGGATCAATTTTATCACAAGCAATAAGGGTATCACTCAAATCATATAAGGCTATAAGCCCAGTTTTTCTATCAAACAGAGCATACCCAATAGGTTTTATTGTGTCATTATCAAATACTTCTTTATGTTCGTCATCATAATGAAGTACTTGCTCCTCGATGCCCAAAGCAGCATAAGGATTTTGGGCTTGACTCTGTGCCAAACCAAGAAATAAAATTGCGAAAACAGTTGCTAAATTTTTCATATCGTCATATCTAATTTGAAGTTTGCTTATGAATGGAGGATTTGGATTGCATCTTAGTGACCCACTCGCTGTATTGCTCTAGTGGCATCTCCTCGTAACCCAAATCATCGGTTTGCTTGTAAATTGCCTCTACCTGTAAGGCAAGGTCTCTGAGTTCAGGGATATCTTTTGCATATTTGAAGTGCGGAACGTTCTTTGCTTTGCACTCCTTCAAAAGTTGCTGTGATAATACGTTAGATTTCAATGCTATCGCAACAATGTAGACTGGGTTTGCTTTTATCGCTGCGTCCAAGCATCGTAAAACAAAACTATCGTTGTGGCCATAGCCATACTTATTGAGGTATGCACCTGCAAGGTCGGTCATACAAATTGCTATGCTTTCCTTTTGGTTCAATCCATGCATATAAACCCTGTTGGCGATGGCTTCAGCTTTGATATGGCTCGAAGAAATTATCCAAGCATCTGTTGAAAAATGTCCGTTGGTCAATTCAAGATTGTACCACTTGTTGTACTCGTCTTTGTGCTTGATGTAAAGGTGGTTAGGGGCAACTGCAAGGTGCGATACCTCTCCACCGTACTCGTCCGTCAAAATCTTATACAGTAGCGGCAATGAATGGCAAGTGCCTTTCTTGGTATTCAATAGCTTGGTTACAAAGGCTTTTGAGTAATCCATGGCGCCATATGGGTCGTCAAAGTCGTAGATGTAAGGCTTGTTCCCATTTTCAGGTAGAGGCTTGCACAAGAAAGTATGTGCCGCCCAATTTCCGGCAGTTTTGTAATTCCCGATTCCTTTATTTTGAACCATGAGACGAAGTTTTTCCACAATTCCGCTAATTTGGTTGCAATAATTCTCATACGACAAAGTACAACCATGCCAAGCATTCTCAACCAAAAATACGGCTCTTTTCAAGTCTTGTGGTTGCTTACCTTCCAACATTTCATTTAGTTCATCAAATGCACTTTCATAATTCGTTTTTGCAGTTATGACGGTTCTGCCTTCTTGTACAGCACTTTGCACTTGATTTATAATCGTATCTGCCTTACTTGGAATAGTATCCGATACGGCATAGACTTTTCCTGTAGGCGTTTGCTCCGTCATTTTCTTGCATTCGCTCCCGACTGAAAGAAAGATTATCGCCATGATGGATACTATCGTCACTATTTTTAATTTATATCTCATGCTTTATTATTTTTTCTTGTTTTTGCTAACTAAAATACAAACGCATTCCATCAAATTTTACCCTTTAGTACAACAGTTAATGTGTTGTTAAATAGGGTTAACAAATGCAAATATAAGCATTAGCCATTAGACTTCAGCTTTTTAAAAAATTTAATTTTCCCCCCAAGGCTGAGGCACGCCAGTTCAAGTATCGGCCTAGCGATGTGAAGGGCGGCCATAGGCCGTACCGCAGGGGCGTATGCCCCAAGGTATGAGCGCTAGCGAACCCGGAACGTAGCGCCGACGCAACGCGGCGGAGGCCCCAAATTATCTTTAATAAAAGCTTAAAAGGGCTAAATACCTGTAATTTTTCACGATTGTATAGGAACCACACATTAAACAAGCCCGAATGGAGCCATTCAAAACCTATTGTGAACACATTTATCATTGTTCTTGCCTACATTTGCATTAAAATACGCTTAAAACAGAGCCAAAAATTTGTTGTTTTAAGTATTGGAGTATGTTTGGACATCGATAATTTTGCGAAATACTTATTTTTTATTCCATAAACCAATTTTATGAGCCACACATTACGAATCGGTTTACTTGTGTACATGGGCTTGATTAGCAGCCTTTTATACGGGCAATCCAACAAGTTTTCCGGCGATTACACCGTACAATTTAAAACGGGTAACCGCTATTTTCCCGAAAATGCTGCCGAGGTAGCCCAAAATGGCTTCCCGGCCAATTGGGCCATTAGCCAAGGCTCCTATCACCTGTACTTGCAATTTTACGAAATACCGACGCAGGCACAACGCGAACGCATCAACGCCAGCGGTATCCAACTACAAGAGTACATTCCGCACAAGACTTATGTAGCCGCAATCCCTGTTGTGGTAACAGCTAAAGCTTTACGCGATTTTGGTGTTCGCTCGGTGGCCCTCATCCCTAGCAGCGATAAAATTGACCTGCGGGTGTTTACCGAAAATGAGCACAAGGAACAAGATCGCATGAACTTGCTCGTTACTTTTTTCCAAGATATCAACTTGCCCACGGACGAGCAAATGGCCTTGTTGGGCATGGACGTGAAAGGGAAATATTACGGTAATACCTTGATTATCAACATTAACGAAGAAGATTTAAACACTTTGGCCGCATTGCCAAACGTGCGTTACATCGAGCCTGTTGACGCTCCAGGCAAAGCCGAAAGTACGGCAGGCGCAGGTATGCACCGCTCAAATTATATCAGTGACCGCTTTGATGGTACGGGTATTATCAACGGTGTTTTCGACGACGGCTTTGTTGGTCCTCACATCGACTTTAAGGGCCGTACCAACCAAACCGATGTAGCGGGCGACCTTACGGGTAATCACGGCGACATGGTTGCGGGCATCGTAGGTGGTGCAGGTAACTTGGATCCACGTGTACCAGGCATGGCGCCGGGTTCCTTTATTTACATCTTGCAGTACGGTAACTCTAACGCTACAGTTGACGCCATTGATTGGTTCAACAACGACGATGTACTCATTTTCAACGCATCTTACAGCAACGGTTGTAATGCAGGTTACACCAACACCACCGTTAGTGTTGACGACCAGATGTTCGATAACCCATTTTTGCTCCAGTGCTACTCGGCCGGTAACAACAACGGTACCGATTGTGGCTACGGCGCAGGTACCCAATGGGGTAATATTACTGGCGGACACAAGATGGGTAAAAACTGTATCGCATCAGCCAACCTCGATCAAAACGAAGGTATCGTGGCTAGTAGCTCCCGTGGCCCTGCTAACGATGGTCGGATTAAACCCGATATTTCATCTAACGGCAATGGCCAACAATCTACTGACTCTGACAATGCATACCAAGGCGGTAGCGGTACTTCAGCAGCATCACCAGGTACGATGGGCGTGGCCACACAATTGTATGATGCATACCGTTTCTTCAACGGCGGTGCAAATCCCGACGCTGGCTTAATCAAAGCCTGTATGTTGAACGGCGCCGATGAAAAAGGCAATATTGGCCCTGACTTTATTTACGGATGGGGTAGGGTAAACGCCCGCCAAGCTTTGCGCCAGATTGAAGAAAATACTTACCTGAGTGCGAGCGTTGCACAAGGCAGTTTCAACAACCACAACATTACCATTCCTGCCGGTATCAAAGAGGCCCGCATCATGGTGTATTGGACTGACCCTGCAGGAACAACCGCTGCTGCTTACGCCTTGGTGAACGACCTCGACATGACTGTGACCACACCATCGGCCAGTACCCTCAACCCTTGGATACTTAACTATACGGCCAACGCCACGGCACTTAATACGCCGGCTACCACTGGCGTCGATAGTCGCAATAACGTGGAACAAGTGGCTATTCAAAACCCAGCAGCTGGCACCTACACTGTTCGCATCAACGGTTCGGTAGTACCACAAGGTCCACAGGAGTATTTTATCGTTTACCTGTTCATCGAAGACGAAATAGTCGTGACCTACCCTAAAGGCGGCGAAGGCTTTGTACCTGGCGAGCAAGAATACATTTACTGGGATGCATTGGGCACTACGGGTAACTTCGTAGTACAATACTCCAACAACAACGGTGCTAGCTGGGCCAACATCAACGGTAACGTGAGCGGAGCATCAAGGCAAGTAGTTTGGCAGGTACCTGCCAACTTCACGGGTCAAGCTTTGGTTCGCGTTTCACGTGGAACATTAACGGGTGTAAGCGAGGGCACTTTCTCCATAGCGCCTTTGGTTCAAAATATCGAAATTACCTCGGTATGTGCACCTGACCAAATTACCTTGAGCTGGGATCCAGTAGCCGGTGCCACCGCTTACGATGTTTTCCTACTTGGAGCACAATACATGGACTCTGTGGGTACCTCCACTGGTACTTCACTTACGGTTACTGCAAACGTAGGCCAAGAGCAATGGTTTTCGGTTAGACCCCGTGGCCCAAACAACCTAGTTGGCCGTAGGGCTAATGCGGTACAACTACAACCTAGTACTGGTCCTGGTGGCTGCTACCTAGATTGTAACGTGAGCACCGACGCTGGTATTCGTGGCGCGTTCCCTTCTGGAACCTTGCTCAACTGTACAGGCTCAACCAATGTTCCCGTAACGGCTACTTTAGAAAATCTAGGACCCAACCCTCAAAGTAACTTTAGCGTGAGCTACCGCTTTGACGCACAAACTACCGTTACCGAAACCTTTACAGGCACTTTACCAGGAAACAGTACGGTGAGCTACACCTTTACCTCGCCTATTGCAAACTTAAGCTCTGGTAACCACACCCTAAGCGTTTGGACAGATTTGAGCGGCGACCTTACCACTTGTAACGATACGCTCGACGTGACGATTAACGCTATTTCGGCACCAGCTTCGAATACACCATATGCTGAAAACTTCGAACAAACAGCATTGCTTCCGGCTAACTGGCAGTTGATCAATCCTGACAACCAAGACACTTGGACCTCGGCCAACGTATTGGGTCTTAACGGTACCACCAGCAAGTGTATGCGTTTTGATAATTACAACTACAACGCTGCCGGCCAAGAAGATATATTGATGAGCTACGTGGTTAACTTGGCCAACGGTGGTAGCCCTATTCTTACCTTCGATGTGGCGTATGCCTACTACTCTGCTACTTTATACGATGGTCTTCGCGTTGAAATATCGGATGATTGTGGTCAAACCTACAACCAAATCTATTTTAAAGAATACCAAGATTTGGCTACTATTGGTCAACAAGGTAACACCTGGACACCTTCGACGGCTGGTGCATGGCGCAAAGATTCTGTAGACCTTACTGCTTATGCAGGTAGCCAAGTTATCTTCCGTTTTATCAACATCAACGGTTACGGCAACATGTTGTACTTAGATAATATCAACATCGTTGACAACAACGCGGCACCGCAAGCGGTTATCGGCAATACCACTACAACGGTTTGTCCAATTCAATCCGTTAGTTTTGCTGACAACTCTGTTGGTAATATAGCGTCGCGTACATGGAGTTTCAACCCGAGCACCGTAACTTTCCTCAACGGAACCAATGCCAACTCAGCTAACCCCGTGGTTACCTTTAATAACCCTGGTACGTACAGCGTTAACTTGACCGTTACCAACTCTGTTGGATTCAACACGGCCACCCAAACCATTACCGTAAACAACGGTACAGCGCTGCCAATTGCTCAAAGTTTTGAAGCCATTGCTGCTTGTGCTACCACCGCAAACTGTGCGGCTGAAGCTTGTAATTTAACGGGTAACTGGACCAACGAAAGCAACAGTATTGATGGTATCGACTGGCGTACTGACGCTGGTGGAACACCCTCTTCAAACACTGGACCTAGCATTGACCATACCTTGGGCACTGCAGCGGGTAAATACATCTACCTCGAATCGTCAAACTGTTTCAACGAAACGGCCAACTTGCTTTCTCCTTGCCTTGATTTGACCACGGCAACTTCAGCCCAATTGAGCTTCTGGTACCATATGTTGGGTTCTACCCAAGGCGAATTACACGTGGATATCTACACCAATGGCGCTTGGACCAACGATATCGTACCGGTAATTTCTGGCGACCAAGGCAACCAATGGCTCCAACAAGTGGTTTACCTGAATGCTTATGTTGGCCAGTTGGTGCAACTCCGCATCCGTGGTCTTACAGGCGCAGGCAACTTCAGCGATATGGCCCTTGATGATATCAACCTTGATGCGGTAACCAGCACAACGGCTTTTGATACGCAGCAAAACATCAGCATTTTCCCGAACCCAAGCTCGGGGACGGTTAACTTGGTATTTAACCAAAGTACCGCCAGCAATGCGCAAGTGTTCTTGTACGATGCCAAAGGCAGCTTGCTCCTAGCTACCGAGCTATCCGTTTCGGCGGTTAACAGCCTCGATGTTTCGGCATTTAGCAATGGTTTATACCTCCTCAAAGTGGTGGCCGACAACAAGCAGAGCTACCACAAACTTACCATACAGCAATAAACCCTCGGTTTTAATGCTCTTCAAAAGCTACGGTGCCTCGTGTACCGTAGCTTTTTTTATGTCTAAACAGTAGCTTAGATAGAAGTTTGGCAACAGCCGCTTATCTTCGCGGACTATTATGATTGGGGCGTTCCCCCTTCGGGGTCGTGCCCCTACAGGCGCGCCTTCGGCTTGGTGCTGCGCACTGCCACACTTCGTGCGGCACCTTCCGGGCCACTAACGCAGATTTTTGTTCACTCTTACCCCATGTTCCACGTGGAACAGCACTTATCATGAAAACAGGTATCAAAGTATTTGCACCCGCTACCATCAGCAACCTGGGTCCAGGTTTTAATACATTAGCCCTCGCCCTTGAAAACCTTGGCGATGAAATCATCGTCACGGCGCATGAAACGCCTGGTGTACACATCACGAGTATTAGCGGCGACAAGGGCAAATTATCGCTCCACACCGCTGAAAATCTTGCAGGTTTGGCTGCTCAATACACCTTGGAGCACTTTATAGCAGAAGGTATTTGCAGCGCCGATACAGGCCTTGGCCTCGACCTTAGAAAGAAAGTAGCCATAGGCTCTGGCTTGGGCTCTAGTGCCTCAAGTGCCGTGGCGGGCGCTATGGCCGTGAACGAGTATTTCAGAACACCATTGGAGAAACGACAATTACTACCTTTTATCCAAAAAGCTGAACTAACCCTGAACGGTACAGTTTCAGTTCATGCCATCAGCGCTTCCTTATTAGGTGGTTTGACCCTAACGCGCGACCACAACAGCCTAGACATTCACCGTTTGTTCACGCCACGGGGATTGAGTATCGTGAGCATAACTCCTGATTATAGCATCATGAGCAAGACTGCTTTAGCACAATTATCGCCAAATGTAAGTCTAGAACAAGCCACCCAACAAGCTGCAAACCTTGCAGCCTTGGTAACTGGTTTAGCTATTACCGACCTAGGCCTCATCAGTCGCTCTATGCAAGAACAGCTTGTTGAGCCCCAAATAGCCCAACATGTAAAAGGCTTTGCAGCGCTACAATCAGCAGCACTAGCAGCTGGTGCCTGGGGTTGTGGCATTAGTGGTACAGGTCCTAGCGTATATGCCTTATGCCCCAACAGCTTTGTGGCCGACAAGGTAGCGCAAGCCCTACAAACTACCCTTGATGGGCTAAAGGTAAATTACTGCGTACACATCTCTGGCATAAACCACGAGGGAGCGATTAAATGCTAATTCTTATTTTTGATTTTTTGATTTTTTGAAATAAAAAAGACGCACGAATGTGCGTCTTTTTTTTTGTGGTTTGGAACATATGATAATGGAGACGCACAATCGTGCGTCTCTACAGAATGCCATGTCGCATACATTTTAAGACGCAATATCTTGCGTCTCTAAGATTACCCAACGGTTCCACGTGGAACTATCGTATTTACCTATTTCAAAATCAATACCCCAACACTGTAAAGACGCAATATCTTGCGTCTCTTATTACAAATACAATCGTTTCGTATTTATTTCGGAGACGCAATATCTTGCGTCTCTGCGATTACCCAACGGTTCCACGTGGAACAAATACCAAAAATCAAATATTCAAAAACGTAAATAACGCAAAACACAATGGTTCCACGTGGAACAATCGTATTTACCTATTTCAAAATCAATACCCAAAAAACTGTAGAGACGCAACATCTTGCGTCTCCTATTACAAATACAATCGTTTCGTATTTATTGCGGAGACGCAAGATATTGCGTCTCTACGATTACCCAACGGTTCCACGTGGAACAAAAAACAAAAAAATCAAATATTAAAAACGCAAATACCTCAAAACAGAAACGGTTCCACGTGGAACAAATACCAAAAATCAAATATTCAAAAACGTAAATAACGAAAAAGAGAAAAGGTTCCACGTGGAACAAAAAGTCAAAAAGTCAAAAATAGCTAAGGAAAAACCAATACGGCCTTATGATTAGATTTAGAGAGATACATACTCTTGGTCTGCTTTTGCACTTTAACGTGTACCAAGTTGGATTGATCAGAAAATAGCTCTGTCAGCAATTCATTGTTGACTTGAATACTGGATACCTTAGATACGTTTTCAGCATATACATAAAGCCAAATTACAGGTTCCGCTTTACCTTCATTATCTCGACCTAGCCATTTAAGCGGATAAACTTGCCCATCTATTTGAATGGATAAACTTTCTTTGACGTATTTGTACAAGGCTTCATCGGCTCCTGGTTTTTCCTTTTCAGTGCCAAGTAAATATTTTTTACCATAGCTTTTCTCCAATGCTTTGTCGAGGTCATCAGCAAAAAGCTTGATAGCAATTTCAAGTGTTTGCTCTTTCGGGTTGTGTTCCATCTCGGTGACAGAAACATGAAAAGGATGGAAAGTTAAAAATCCTACTAATCCGATGTATAAAATCAAGGTTTGCATAATTGAAAGCAATTATTAAAAACAAAAACTATTTTCGCGCATTGCAGTAGGGTAGCAAAACCCGTACCGATAAGCAAAAACCATTTATACCCATGACCCAATTTGCTGTTTACCTCAAGCTTGGTTTAAACCATATTACCGACCTGAATGCCTATGATCATATGGTTTTCATCACGGCCTTATGTGCTGTTTACTTGTTGAAAGACTGGCGCAAAATATTAATCCTTGTCACCGCATTCACAGTGGGGCATTCGGTTTCGTTGGCTTTAGCGGTTTTGAAGCTTGTAACGATACCCAGTTACATTATCGAGTTTTTGATTCCGGTGACGATACTCGTTACTAGTTTGAGCAATATCCTGCTCCAGCCTACGGAAAAAAACAACATGAAGTTTAAATACTTGCTCACCTTGTGCTTTGGATTAATCCACGGTATGGGTTTTTCAAACTATCTTTCCGAGCTGTTAGGGGCAAATGTAAATTTATTCCAGCCACTGCTAGCATTTAACCTCGGGATTGAGCTTGGACAGCTTGGTATCGTTGCGGTAGCACTGGGTGTGGGCTATGCGGTGATGCAGGTATTTAAAGCCCCAGAACGGGCTTGGAACATCTTCTTGTCGGGCATGACCTTCGGCATATCGTTAATCTTGTTGAAAGAAGTGTGGCCGTTCTAGTCTGCCAAAACAATACGTTCGTCTAAGTTACACAGCGAACTATTCTTGAAAACAGTAGTTTTGTTGTTTGGCAGAACAAGAATCTGCGCCAGCTGCCTGGAGGGCACCCGCGCAGCGGGTGGTGCGCGTAGCGCACGGAGCGAACAGCGAACCCCGGAAGGGAGCGACCCCCGAAGGGGGAGGCGCCCAAAATGAACAAATGACGCAATGAGTAAATGAACAAATGACACTTTGAGTAAATGAGCAAATGACAACGTTGATAATTGAACTTATTGCTCCAGCGTTTTTCGTAAAGTCATTTCATCGTTTCATCATTTCATCACTTAATCATTTCATCCCCTAATGAATTCATCTAAAAAACCTTTATACCATGAACCATAAATTTTTAGGATTGCTGAGCTGCCTGTTTATATTGAACGGGCTGACGGCACAAGACAAAACCGATAAGTTCGCGCAGTTGTACGACAAGCTGCCGACACCTAACGTTTACCGAACCGCATCGGGTGCACCGGGGCACCAGTACTGGCAGCAACGTGCCGATTACGATATGCGCGTAGAACTAGACGATGAAAAACAACGCATTTATGGTGATGAAACCATTACCTACTACAACAACTCGCCCGACCAGTTGAGCTACCTTTGGCTGCAATTGGACCAAAACTTGTTTGCCGAAGACAGCGATGGCCGCATGACCAAGACCGGGAAGATAGACGAGAAAATGTCGTTTAATACCCTTCGCGAATGGCACAAGCAATTTGACGGTGGCTTTAAAATTGACCACGTGAAAGACGCCACGGGCAAAGACCTGAAGTTTACCATAGTGGGTACCATGATGCGGGTTGATTTACCACAAGTATTGCCCGCTGGTAAAAACATACAGTTCAAGGTGAAGTGGTGGTACAACATCAACGACGGTGGTACTTTCGGGGGCCGCTGCGGTTACGAGTATTTCCCGAAGGACGAGAACTACCTATATAGCATTGCGCAGTATTACCCACGCATGTGTGCTTATACCGACAACGAAGGCTGGCAACATAAACAATACTTGGGTAGCGGCGAGTTTACCTTGTCGTTTGGTAATTACACCGTGGCCATCACCGTGCCCGACGACCATATCGTGGCGGCTACCGGTACCTTGCAAAACGCGAGCACCGTGCTTACAGCCGAGCAACGCAAACGCTACGAGCAATCGCAAAATGCGACCGAGCCCGTGATGATTGTAACCCAAGCCGAGGCCACCGAGAAAGAAAAGACCAAAAGCAAAACCAAGAAGACTTGGATTTTTAAAGCCGATAACGTGCGCGACTTTGCCTTTGCCAGCTCGCGTAAATTTATCTGGGACGCGATGGGCGTACAGTTGAGCACCAAAAAGGTAATGGCCATGTCGTATTACCCAAAAGAATGTAACCCGCTGTGGGAGCAATTCTCGACCAAGGCCGTGGCACATACCCTTCGGGTATATTCAAAGTTCACCTTTGATTACCCTTACCCACAAGCTACCTCTACCCACGCCGCGTTTACCGGTATGGAATACCCGATGATCTGTTTCAACTTTGGTAGGCCAGAAGAAGATGGTACTTACAGCGAGCGTATCAAGTACGGTATGATCGGCGTGGTGATCCACGAGGTAGGCCACAACTACTTCCCGATGATTGTAAACTCGGACGAGCGCCAGTGGACCTGGATGGACGAAGGCTTGAACTCGTTCCTGGAATATTTGACAGAAGTAGAGTGGGACCGTAATTTCCCGACCCGTCGTGGACCAGCATTCCGCATTGTAGATTATATGAAAGGTTCGCGCAGTGGGCTTGAACCCATCATGACCAACTCTGAAAGTATTACACAGTTTGGCAACAACGGCTACGGCAAACCAGCAGCAGCCTTGAACATTTTGCGCGAGACTATCCTGGGCCGCGAGAAGTTTGACTTTGCCTTTAAAGAATATGCCAACCGTTGGAAATTCAAGCATCCATCGCCTGCTGATTTCTTCCGTACCATGGAAGATGCCTCAGGCGTTGACCTCGATTGGTTCTGGCGGGGCTGGTTCTTTGGTATCGACCACGTGGATATCTCGATTGAAGATGTGAAGCTATACCAGCTCAACACCAAGAACCCCGACGTGGAAAAACCATTGGCCGAGCAAAAAGAAAATAGCGAGGAACTACGCTATATCTCCAACACCCGCAACAAGGAGGAGATTAAACAAACCTATGTAGAAGCCGACCCTAAACTGCAAGACTTTTACCATACCTACAACCCATTCAAGGTAGATGCCCTAGACCGCAAAGATTACGAGAAATTTGTAGCAGGTTTGAGCAAGGAGGAAAAAGCACTGATTGAGGCCGGGCACAACTACTACCAAGTAGACTTTAAAAATAAGGGTGGTTTGGTGATGCCTATCATCATCCAGTTTAATTATACCGATGGTACTTCGGAGCTGTACCGTATACCTGCTGAAATATGGCGCTACAACAACGATGCGGTAAGCAAGGTGTTCATCACTAAAAAAACGGCTGCTAGTATTGAGCTTGATCCATTCCTTGAAACTGCCGATTGCGACACGGAGAACAACTACTTCCCGCAGCGCGAAACGCCATCGCGTTTCCAAATGTTCAAGGGCGGTGGTTATGGCCCTGGCGGGGAAAACCCGATGCAGCGTGCTAAGAAGTTGGGGAATTAATTCCCCAACTTCTTAATGTGCTAATGTGTTGATGTGCTAATGTGCTAATTAACCCGAATTTTTTGATTTGCTAATGATGCTACTCAATAGCTTTTGAATGCTCGTTAGTTGATTGTTTAGGCTTTCATCAGGGTTGGGATAGCTGGTTGATTTATTACATAGCAATAGCCAATAACTAGTTTCTCCAGCTTCTTTGGCTGCAATCTTAAGCTTATGAATAAAATCAGCACGGCTTTCTGCATGTTGCGCTTCATTGATATTTGCCCCGATAGACGTACCCGATTTTAATAGTTGTTGAGCAACAACATATTTTCTGGCGTTATCCAGCAACTCGCAATAAGCCATAATACCTAAAGCAAAACTGATACTTAATTCTAGAACTACATTCTTTTCTGCCATAAACTAAACTTGTAATATTTTCACAGGTTAAAATTCAGCACATCAGCACATCAGCACATCAGCACATCAGCACATCAGCACATCAGTTAGCGAGCTTTTGCTTCAGCATTTCAGCCGCAGCAGGCTTCAGGTTTTCAGATGCAGCGGCGGCGATAGCCTTGTTCACCGCATCGAGTGCTTCCGTTTTTTTGCCATTCTTGGCCAGCAGGTTAGCGTAGGTAAGGTAGTGATCATATTTAGGCGCCAATTTCACGGCACGGGCTGCCCATTGCTCGGCTTTGGCCAAAGCTGTTTTGTCGCCAACCTTGTGGTCAACGGTACGGGCCAAGTCATGTAAGGCAGCGGCATCCGTCTTGATAATTTTCTTGGCGTATTGATCAGCTGCGGCAATGTAGGCAGCGGTGTTCTCGGTACCCATGTAATACTCCATATCAGCTTTGTAAGCAAACTTCTTGGCGTTGGCTTTATCGATGCGTTTCATCATGGCTTTAGCATCGGCCAGCAACTTTTCAGATTTAAACTCGATAGCTTTCTTCACCGTCTTGTTGCAGGCGGAATAAAACTTGGTGCGTATGGCCTCGTCGGTTTTGAGCTTGGCAATAGCCTCGCGGTTTTCAACCAGCATGCTAAAGATGCGCGAGTCGGCTTCGTTGGCAAAATCGTAGATAAAATTGAGGTTAGTTTCCGATTTAAGGTCGGTCTGCGTGCGAATATACTCGTTAGCCACCTTGAGGTACTCCTTACCACTTTTCAGCAGCGCGTAGGCGTATTTACGCAGCATCTCGGGGTCGCGGTCGCCAGCTTCGTACTTTTTCTCAAACTCCGAGGTACGGTCGATGCTTTTCAGGGCATTTTTGCCTGCCTCGATAAAAGGAGCAGCTTGTTTAAAGCCCATCACGGTTTGAACCACCTTGCCATCGCCATCGATGTACAGCAGGGTAGGGAAGGCATTCACGTTGTACTTGCGGCGGAAAGTCACGCCGTCTCCTTCCTTCTCCATGTCGAGTTTCATGTTGATGAAGTTGGCGTTGTAAAATTCGCCTACTTCTTTCACCGGGAAGGTTTGGGCGCTCATCATTTTGCAAGGGCCACACCAGGTGGTGTAAGCATCCACGAAAATAATTTTATCCTCGGTTTTCGCGAGCTTGAGGGCTTCTTCCCACGAGCCTTCAAAAAACTTAACGCCATCTTGGGCTGCCAGGGGCAAGTAAGCGCAAATGCTCAGGAGCAATAGCATACGTTTGTACATGTTGATAAAGTTCTGATGATTAGAAAATGTAAAATTCAGCGTTTCAGGGTGTACCTTGTAGCGGTGTTGCCCCAAAACAGATTGTAAAGGTAAGTAAAAGTAAATCTAGCCAATATCCTGATACTGGGATAAGGTCATTTAATCTTTTATTCCCATTGTCATTTATTCATTTGGGGCCTTCGCCGCCCTACCTGACGGCTGAGAGAAGGCATGTATCTTCTCTACAATGGGCGGCTTGGTCTGGCCCTGCGGGCCACTGCTCCACATCGCTAGGCCGGGGGTTGAGGTTGCACTTTAAAGCGAGTGTAGATCAAGAAGCTGTAACCCATCAATATTCTTAAAGTCAGATATATTTCTAGTAACCAAAACTAGACTAAAAACTAGCGCAGTGGCAGCAATGATAGCATCTGGTAACTTTGTTTTATGATTTTTTCTAATTGCAATACACTTTTCAACTACTTCATTGGTCAAATTTAAAACGGTGACATCATTCATGAATTCATTTAAAAAAGTGAAGTGTTCTAAAGGAGCATTAAAGCCTAACACCTCAATTTTGGTGATAACCGAAACACATGGTACATCATCCATTATATTGTTCATGAATTCCAATCCATCAACGGGTAGTTTATTGCCTAGATAATCTATCACGGCATTGGTATCGACTAAATATTGTGCTCGTCCCATTCTTGGCGACTTTGGGTTACATAGTTTTGAAGTTCATCAGCAAGCGCTACGGGCAACTTTCCGGCATATTTTTCAGAAAGTTTTTGTTTAGGTTTGCTTTTCTTCAATACCTTGATAATGTTCAATGCCTCCAAATCTTCAAGGAGCTTGTAGGCGTTGTGGTTGTTTATTTGAACGAGGACTGTTTCCATAGCATGTTTTTTGAACGAATCTCCAGCACAACATGCTGTAGTCTAACTACAGCAAACACAAATATACGAAAAAATGTTCCTTCAACGCAAAAGCGTTATTCAGAATAATATCAAGGCTCGACCTTTCATTGATGTTCTTGATACACCTAAAACCTTTCGAATAAAACCTCCCCGCTCAACCAAATGTTTTTGGTGCAAGGCCGGAGAAACAAAACAAATCAGTTGAGCGCATTTTCAGTCCCCCCTAAATGATGAAATAAGATGAAATTTTTTTAAAAAAAATAAAAGGGCCTCATCGTCAAGGGTGTTGATATGTGAGCAAAAAGTGTGGGACAAGTTTTGAAATTACGTTTTCCATATTTGGTCAACACTTATCCACATTCAGAAATCTAAAGTTTACAAGGGATTGCCGTTAATTATCCACATTACCAACAGGCTGTTGATAAAACTGTTGGTGAATAAATAAAATCATGGCTTGAACGCGCAACTACACAACAAGTGTGGAAAAAGCTCGGGTTATCCACCTAAAAAGCCAATAGTGCGCGCATTTGTTGCGGGACTTGGTGTATAACTTTTGCAAAATGTGGATAGCTGTTTAAAACTATACACAGTTGCGCGCACGCCCTGTTGATAAGTGTAAGAAAACTGTATCTAGTTTTTAAGTTATTACATATTTTAAAAATCATAATGTTTATAAGTGTAAAAAATGCGACTAAACGAATTGTTTCAGGCCATGTTGTCACCAAAAAATTAACCTGAAATTTCCAAGGAATTTAGCTTTTGTTTAAAAATAAATAAATCCTTTTAAAATCAAGCCTTTACGTTTTCCACATATCAACATTAAAATGTGGAAAACCTATTTTAGTGTGTATAACTGTGGAAAATGTTTGTGAGTAAGACCACTAATACTGCATTATTGGGTAAATGTTGGTATTATAATTATTTGATTTATAAATACTTACAAGCTATGTGGATAACTTATACCGCTTTTAAACACCCTTTTTAGCGCACAGCTAAAAACATCAATGCATTGTTGATAAGCCTTGTGTTTTCAACAGCCAAAATCAAACAAGATGTGTTTTGCGCCTGCAATAATGTGTTTTTAACCCTCAAAGCACCCCACAGAACCCCATATCACCTAACCTTAGCTTAATATTAGCCTGTTTATTAGCCTATTGTGGATAACGATGTGGAAAAGTGGAGATCCTCCCCCCTTCACTCAATCCAAACGACTGTCCAATCAATTTTCCAACCCTGGCCTAGCCATATGCCCTAAGTTCGAGCTTGATTTTAATACTTAAAACAAGCTCACCATGAAACAACTCCATTTTTATGCTTTAATCCTGTTCGGATCACTACTAACCTTTGGTCTCAACAGCTGTAAAAAAGACGACATCGATCCCATCCTCGAATCTATCCAGGCCGTGAAAAACGACCAGTGGCGTAGCCGCATCGGCGAGGAAGTAGAAATCGAAGGCTACATCGTGTTCAACAATGATGGCTCTGCCGTTATGCTCGTTAGCCGCGACGATTACTACCAAAACGGTACCATCGCCGAAAACCGCTATGTAGCCCTCGGTAGCGAGAATATCCGTTTGCTCGATAGGCCCGCTTACTTCATGGACCGTGTAAAACTGAAAGGCCGTATCCGCGCCACCACCGATGTTGACCGTATCCCTAAAGCCGGGCTGTTCGGCGATTTGTCGCAATTTGAAATTGAACCCACGGGCGCACCAACCTTAATTGAAAACTACAGCGGTATCGTTGTTGATTTCGTAAATCCTTGCGTGGCCAACCCCGCCCTCTGCCAATTGATGAACACTACCGATACCGACAAGTACGCCCTCCTGTACAGCGGTGGTGTTAATAAAGATGCTGCTTACCAACGTTACTGGAACGACATGGCCTTATACTACAACATGCTCATCTGGATCAACGGCTTTGACCCCGACAATATCATCGTGGTGTACAAAAATGGCCTTGCTGAAAATAACGATATGCCTGTACACTATGCCGCGACCATCAATGGCCTCGCCAGTGCATTCGATGATTTAGAAAGCATGATGGACAACAACGACAAGTTTTTCCTGTTCATGACCAACCACGGCGGTACCCTCACCGATGACAATAGTCCTGCCACCGACGACGAGGACTTCGGCCTCGACAATGTAGATGAATGCTCTTACTACTACAACGTGAACCGCGTTATCTACGATGAAGAATTTGCTGCCATGGTCAACAGCCTGCCTTTTGCCAGCATGATCTGCGTCATGGAACAATGTTTTAGCGGCGGTTTCATCTACGACCTCCGCGGCCCGAACCGTGTGATTATTTCTGCGGCCAACGAGGTAGAAGTATCATACGGCGGTAACAAGTACGATGATTTCGTGATGTTGTTTGCCAGTGCCATCATCGGCACGCAACAAGAAACCGGTGCCTCCATCGATGCAGATACCAACAACGACGGGGAGGTATCGGTACAAGAAGCATATATTTATGCCCGCAACGCCGACCCCTACGAGGAGCACCCGCAGTACGAGGATAATGGCGATGGTCAGCCCGTAGCCCTGCCCAACAACGGCGGCACCATTGATGGATTGTATGGATCAAACGTGTTTTTGTAATAAGCCAGTAATGGTTTGAATGTTGAGCCAGGCCTTGATTGTATCGGGGCTTGGCTCTTTTTATTTTTTGATATGTTGTTTTTGGGCGCCCCGGCTTCGCCGTCGCTACGCTTCAGGGCTCGCTGTTCGCTCGGCCCGCTGCGCGGTCTGGCGCGTTGCGCCACCCTTTCGCATCGCTGGCGCGAAGCCCGTTATAATGTGATAGGCTAGTTACTTTATAAATGCATAAAAATCAAATTAATCAAAAGCCTCTCTCAGAAAGCATTCAAAGTACCTACTAAATCAAACCTAAATCCTTAGCTTCTTGTATAATAGACTCTACTTTTGATTGATCGATATCTAAATCAAGGGCAATTGTTTCGATGTCTAGCCCTTTTTTATAATGGTCAATTACTTTCAGTGCGAGATGAGCCCCTTCTTCTTTGCCCTCAAGTTTACCTCTATTGTATAGGTAGTCGGTTTCAACGTCTTCAAGTTCTATGTAGATGGGCATGGTGTTGAAGTTTTCGATTAAAAGATGGTCAAATTTACGCAAACGTGCCAAGTTGAGCAACTGTGCGTGGTATTTTTTTAATTTGTTGAGGTCGTGGCAACATTGTTGCAACTTTATCATAATAGAACGCAATACCTGTTCCGTTTGTTCCTTGCTGAATTTGGCAAACACTGCGAATATAATTACCTCAGGTACCTGGGAGGAAAGGAAGCGCTCAGGGTCCAACTCATTCAGTGCGATTATGTCGTATTCGAAACTTGAACGATGCCCTGTAAACTGACCAACCATGCGGTGCGGCCTGGTACCAATATAGATAACCATTTGCCAAACAGGTAGTTTATATTTCTGGCTAATTAGGCCAAAATAAACCAGCATCCTGTAGTGCATTTCAGGGTCGGGGCTGGATTGGAATTCCATGTGTACTAATATGCGTTTACCGTCAGCCTGTGTCACCTCGTACAACATATCGAGTTCGCGCTCTAGGGTGCTTTGTAGTTTTCCTGGCATGGGCTTGATATCAATCCAAACAGAATCAGGGGTAAACGCCTTGAATAACTCCAGGGCATTTTCCTTGATGATTTTGTCATAGATGTTCCCGATTTCGGGTACGGGGGGAATCGGTTTGTCTTCCATGCCGCAAAGTTCTGGCGACTAGCTCATTAAACCTATTCGGTTGGGTTATACCTTATTCGTTTAGCTTATAGTTTATTACAATTTTAGCAAATTTTGGAATATTGCCCGCGAGTTAAAGACCTTACATATATTTTTAATGGCACACAGATGACACGGATTTTCAATCGCTGATTAAAAAAATCAGTATTTATCGGCCTTGTTTGCATCAGCGTTATCGGCGTGCCAACATTTATGGATTGTAGGGGCGGACGAGCTTATTTTTCCCAAAACAAACTATATTTGCTAGTGCAAATTCTACAAACCGAAAATGAACAAAGTTTACTGCTCCGCTAGGAGCGGTATGTTAATAGAAACAGGATATTATAGCGCATGAGAGCTCCAATGCTATTTATTTACGGGTCTAAATACAGCACGCTTATTTTTTTCATGGAAAAAACCATTTATCTTTTATTACTCATATTGCTCTATTTTCGTGTAAAATCGCTACACCAAAATTAGATGCTCTAATCATAATCCCCAAAAGTGCAAAAATGAATACATTAAAGATTCTTTTAATAGTATTTTTAGGAATATCGGTTAATGTGCTTTGCAAGAAAAACCATGAGCCAAAAAATTCAATTTCCGCAGAAATTATAGGCGCCAAATTTGTTCATGGAGTTGAAGTGCCTATTATAAACATTGTTTTAAAAGTTGTCATTTGCAATAATAAACCCTATAAAATCAGATTATCTTCTGATTTAAAATATCAAGTAAATAAGAGCCAACTTAACCTTTATACACCCAAGGATAGCCTGTTATTCTATAGTTTAGAGAAAAATAAATCCCTTGAGCAGGAAGAATGCGACACTATCGAATATTACTACGCACAGAAGTGGGATGAAACCTACTATTCTATGTATGTTTTTCTTGACGAAAAGGGATTTCCAATAAATCCGTTAACTATAAAAGCTAGTTTAGTTTGGCAAGATAGCACATGTTCTCTACCAGTATTTCAAATATTTGATGATTTACTTTTTACTCAAAAGGTCAGATACTTTCAGGGAAATAAAGAGGTTTCTTGGTATGATAGAGAATTTTATTTCCCCCTTGCTCTACCACCACCATTTTGAAAAAAATGATTTTATTATTCTCGTTTAACCTATCAAAAGAATCATAGTTCAGACAAACAATGTAGGGGCGGACCTATGTGTCCGCCCATGTATTGCACGCCAGAACACTACTCGGCCTAGCGATGTGGAGCGGTGGCCCGCAGGGCCAGACCCGCAGGGGCCGAGCGTTAGCGAACCCCGAAGGGCTCCGCAAAGGAGCGTAGCGACTGTGCGAACCGCGTAACGTAGCGCCCCGAGCGCATGCGAGGGGAGGCCCCAAAAGAATAAATGATTTTTGGAGTAAAGGAGCAAATGATATGGAGTGTTTCGCTGTTTCGCTGTCCCGCAAATTTTACCCAAAACAAGTACTTGTGGAAAAAACCTTAACTTTACGGGAACGAAAAAATTATTGCGCATGTGTGGCCGCTTCTCCTTTGTAGCTTCTAAAGAAAAACTCAAGAAACAGTTTAACGTGCTGGCTAAAACCGAGCTGCACCAGAGCTATAATATTACGCCGCTGCAACATGCGTACGTGGTGACCAACCTATCGCCCGAGTTGCAGTATTTCCGCTGGGGATTGATTCCGCATTGGGCTAACGACGAGCGCGTGGGCAACAACCTCAATAATGCCCGGGCCGATGGGATCGAAACCAAACCCTCGTTCCGCTTGCCTATCCGCCATAAACGCTGCGTGGTTTTTGCCGATAGCTTTTACGAATGGCGCAACCTGGGCAAGGCCATGAAACAACCTTTCCGCATTTTGCCCGAGAACAACGGCCTGATAGCCATGGCGGGCGTGTGGGACCTGTGGCAAAACCCACTAAACGGCGAGCTGTTTAAAACCTTCGCGGTGATTACCACCGAGCCAAATGCGGAGATGGAGCCCATCCACAACCGCATGCCGGTAATGTTTTTTAACGAGGAACAAGTGCAAAACTGGTTAAATGAAGCGCCATTGCCGAAGGTGTTAGAACTACTTGTTCCGCCGGCCAATGGCTTGCTGCGCACCTACCCAGTATCGGATTTAGTGAACAAGGCCGAGAACAACTCGCCAGCCTTACACAACCCCGTTGAAAAAATCAAAACCTTGTTTGATTAAGAGTATGTTTGGACTTTAGCTTCCGGCGAAAAACAGCTCTTTTCCGATGATTTTAGCTTTAAAAAATAGTTACGTAGCCCCACTATGCGCCCATTTTTTAAAGCAACCTTATCAAAAAATAGCTCGTTTTTCCCTCGAAATCCTAAATCCAAACATACTCTAATATAAAGTGCTTGTACATAATTACTTGTCATTTAATCATTTACTCATTTATTCTTTTATCTCATGGCGCTCATCCTACCCGTTGAAGGAAAATTACCACAATTTGGCAACGACTGTTACCTGGCCGAGAACGCCGTAATTGTTGGCGATGTGATTACTGGCGACCAGTGTAGTTTCTGGTTTCATAGTGTGGTGCGCGGCGATGTGCATTACATCCGCCTAGGCAACAAGGTGAATGTGCAGGACGGGGCCATTATACATTGCACCTACCAAAAAGCACCAACCACCATCGGCAATAATGTATCTATTGGGCATCGGGCCTTGGTGCACGGTTGTACCATCCATGATAATGTGCTGGTGGGTATGGGGGCCATTGTGATGGACCAGGTGGTGGTAGAACCCAACTGTTTAATTGCAGCAGGCGCAGTGGTGTTAGAAAATTCAATATTAAAAGAAGGTGGTGTATACGCGGGCGTGCCTGCCAAGCGCGTGAAAGAATTGAGTCCTGAACTGTTTGAGGGCGAGATTATGCGTATAGCCAATAATTACATCAAGTACTCGGGCTGGTTTAAAAAGTAAAACGATGAAAAAGCCTTTAAATTTTGAATCGAGCAATGCATTGTTTGAACACTTGTATCAAGATTTTGAACAATGCTTTGAAGCGTTGATCTTAAAGGCTAACCTAGATCGCGACAACTTTGACCAAATATTTAACCGGCCCTTGCGTTTGTTCCGATTGCGCTTGAAACTAACCATTGGATTAAACCTGAGCATCGACCCGCAGTATGCCTTGGTGCGCAACAAGAGTACAGCCAACACCTACGTGCAGATATTCAAATCGAACGAAGCTTGGTCGACCTACGAGGCTATGTTAAAAATAGCCAGTACACGGCATTGGAAAAAGCCCAACGTGAAATCGGCCGCTGATGTATTTGCCCCGGAAACCATCAGGATGTTTGGCGTGGAAGCCGTGCTAGATGTAGCCAACACGCTGTTTGCACAGCACATTATGGCCCGACCAAACATTAAAAACGATGTGGTAAATTACTTGCAGGCTATGGCGGGTAAAGTTGAAAATAAACATCTGGCATTCCTGTTAAACCAAACTGCACATAAAATTCAACAGCACGACTTGCTGGATCACCGGGATTTGATGAGCATTGTAAACGGTACCCGTAATATATTTGTACATCAAGGCGAGACGGCCAAGACGGGCGCCAAGCTATACAAAAGCAAGGAGCTGTTACATCAAATTGTATATGATTACACCGTGTTGTTTTTGTTGCGGGTGGCGGTGTTTGAAGCGGGGAATAATTAAGCTAAATAAACCTATCCCTTTGCCCTGGGTCGGGTATCATACAAGCATCTTTTTTGCCGAACCACTTGTAGCGGTTGCGGGCCACGAGGCTATATGCTGCGTCGCGAATAAAAGCGGGTACAATAATAAAGCCGTACAACAAAGGCCAGGGCATTTTTAGTCCACGGGCCATGCGCAAGGCCGCACCCGATTTGGTATAAGCCCGGTCGCCATCTACCAGCACGAAGGTATCAAAATCACTGAGGGAGAAGCCATGCTTTTGCAGCAGGGCTTGTCCGGTTTCAGATTGTAGCGCCGCAAACTTAAAGCGTTTGGCGGGGTCGTTTTTGATGACAAACTGCACGGTACCGTTGCAAAAATTGCAAACCCCGTCAAATAATACTATGCGCTGGTGTTCCATGTAAAAAGGTGGTAAAGTTTTTGATTAAACGTATTTTTTGCCCTGGTGTTCAGTTGGACCAATCCCCATCCAACGCATTCCCTTAACTTTTCGTTAAGATTATTACCTTTAGGCCTATTGCGTGAGCTGGCCGGAGGGCCGCGCCGCAGGCGCGGGTGCGAAGCACGGAGCAAAGCGAACCCCAAAGGACAGCGACGGCGCGCAGCGCCGGCACGCCCAAAAAAACAAAAAGAAATTGAATCAATTTTAGCTAAATTTTGCAATTTTCACCAATTTTTAGCTATATTTAGCAAAAATATCATAACTTGTAACCCACAAAAACACAACGATGACCGCAAGCCCCGAAAGTATGATTAATACCCTTGTTAGCCCAGAAACCGAGCTTGAGCACGCCATTGTGCGCGATCAAGCCTGGATTAATGGTGCAATGTGGGGAAAACCACGCTTTGGGCACCCAGAGGGCAAGGTCATTCTGCATATTCGCGAGGTGCTAGACAATGTTGATAAAGCCACCGACGAACCCTTGATGCGCCAACAACTCAGGCTCATTACCCTCATCCACGATTCGTTTAAATACCTCGAAGACCGCTCGTACCCGCGTAAGGTGAGTATGCACCACGCTGCCATCGCGTACCGTTTTGCCCGCGAGTACGTTCAAGATAAAGCCGTGTTGGATACCATCCTGCTGCACGATCACGCGTATTACGCTTGGGTAAACCATAACCACGGCCGCGACGACTTGGCCGAGCGCTTCATGCGCCAGGTGTACGATCGCCTTGGCCCCAACATGCAGCTGTATTACTTGTTTTTTAAATGTGACACCAAAACGGGCGATAAAACCCAGCTGCCCCTCCAATGGTTTGAAGATACTGCCCAAGGTATTGAGGTAGTTGACTTTTAAGCGTATGTGCCGTTTTTCGCCGGAAGCTAAAGTCCAAACATACGCTAACATGAAATCAATCCAAGTTATCCTCTTGGCACTTTGCTGCACTTTCATCGCTTGCCAACAAGGCCCTAGCGATACCCCGCCGCCAGCTCAAACCGATGCCAACCAGCCGACCGTAGATACTAGCTTGCAAGATACCCTGCCACAACATTCAGGCTATCAGCTCAAAACCTTCCCCAGCGCAGGGGCTAACGATACCGCTTGGGTGGATCTCGGCCTCGAACGCCCCGATATTTTGCAGGACATGCGCTACGCCAGCACCAACAATTTCATGAAGCTGCAAATTTATGATTGCGGCCGATGCCTGCTCCGGGCCAAGGTGGCCCGCCGCGTGATTGATGCCCACGACGAGCTGCAAAAAGAAGGCCTCGGCCTTAAAATGTTCGATTGCTACCGCCCGCTACCGGCCCAGCAAAAACTTTGGGATAAAATGCCCGATGCCCGCTATGTTACCCCGCCCAGCAAAGGCTCGTACCACAACCGTGGCTCGGCCGTTGACCTTACCATCGTGGATAGCCTGGGCCGCGAACTCGACATGGGCACCGATTTCGATTTTTTTGGCTCCAAAGCCTACCATACTTATACCGATTTGCCCCAACAAGTGCTCGATAACCGCAAGCGCTTGCTACAGCTCATGCAGGCCCGTGGCTTCTCGCCCACCCGCACCGAGTGGTGGCATTACGCCCTCTATGATAAGCGTTTACCATTATCGAGCATGACCTGGGATTGTAAGCCAAACCTGTAATTTACCGCCTTGGCTTTGCTTCAAAAATTACATCCAACCCTGCGTTTTTTGGGCCGAGCCTTGCCTTGGCTCCTCCTGCTGGCCATCTTGTACCTGGTGTACCAGCACAATGCCCTGCAAAGTACCTGGAGCTTGATCCAAACACGGCTACACGGTTTGCCTCTGCTATATGCACTGTTGGCCGTGGCGCTCATGCCGCTCAACTGGTGGCTAGAGGCCCTAAAGTGGCGACAATTACTGCCCCAAACGCAAGTACATTCAAACACGCGCTTGCTGGCGGGTGTATTGGCGGGCAATGCAGTGGCTTTGTTCACGCCCAACCGCACCGGCGATTACCTGGGTAGGGTATGGGCCTTACTGCCCGAGCAACGGTTATCGGGTTTTATCGCCACGCTCACGGGCAACATCGCGCAAATTTTGGTCATCTGTTTTTGGGGCGGATTAGGCTTTTCGTTTTATATCAGTCAGCGTCAGTGGATGTTCATGGGCCCACACAGCGCCTGGATAGTGGCGGGCATCACGCTGTTGCTGGGCTTGTTGGCTACGGTACTGTATTTCAAGGCTCCTTTGTTGCAGCGCGTAAAATTACCTCGGCGTTTGAGCCAGTATCAGGAGCAAGCCAGTTCGGTTTTGGGGCATTACGAGTTTAAAAATCTGGCTAAGGTGTTAATGCTAAGTCAATTTCGGTACGCCATTTACCTTGTACAATACCTCTTGATGTTGTGGTTTGTGGGTATCGATTTAAGTTTAGCACCGGCGGTAGCGGGCATCGCCTTGATTTATCTGGTGCAAACGGGCATACCATTGCCGCCAATTAGCGCATTAATTGCGCGCGGCGGCATCGCGGTAGCGGTATGGCAAATGTATCCATACAGCGAGTGGTTGGTGGTATCGGCTACATTTTTACTGTGGTTGCTCAACGTTATTTTGCCCGCATTAGTCGGTATGGTTTTGCTAAAGCGTTTAAAATCAATGGCTTAAATTTTAATCTTTTTTTGGGCGTGCCGGCGGCTTTGCCGCCGTCGCTACGTTGCGCGGCTCGCTGTCGCTCGGCCCCTGCGGGTCTGGCGCGTTGCGCCACCGCTTCACATCGCTCACGCAGGAAACGGCGGCAAAACCGCCGTTATTTTGTGCCTCACCCCGCCGCGTTGCGGCGACCCTCTCCCCTGGAACGCTCGTAAACTCGCGTGCGGAGAGGGTAATAAAGCCGTGTCAGGCATGTAAGTCCCTTCTCCACAACACGCGGTAGCGTGTGCCCGTGGAGAGGGGTGGCACGAGCGCTAGCTCGTGACGGGGTGAGGCACTATTTTGGGCTAGCCAGCGCAAAAAGCCCGCGTTAGCTGGCCGGAGGGCAGCCGCGCTAGCGGCTGGTGCGAAGCACGGAGCACCGCGAACCCCGCAGGACAGCGGCGACGCGGTAGCGGCGCAACGCCCAAAGAAACAACACAAAATGTAGGTTAATCCGTAGTTCACGTTAATGTAGTAATATTTTGAACCAGCCACCTACCTTGCCCTTGTTGACGGGGACGCCAACAGCGGCAATGTATGTATTAGTTCTAATACATTCCAGTACAGGCGCTGCCCTCCAAGCAGCTCACGCAGGCCCCCCAAAAAAATCATTTCCGCATTTTGGGAACGAATAAATGGTATAAACCGTTTAATTTCGTATCCTGTTACCAAACGTATTACATGACACCCTTTAGACATTTTTCAAACAAGGGCTTACGCCCACAACTTTCCCTGCAACGCGGGGCGTTTTTCCTCACGGTATCCAGCCTGCTCGCCCTGCATACGGGCTGCGGCCAAAGCTATGAAACCGTTGAAACCAAAACACCCACCACGGGCGTAATCACGGTCCTCGACGAGACCTCGGAGCAGCAGTTTAGCATCGCTGAAGAACGTATCGTGCCCGCCGTTGAAGATAGCCGCATCATCGTCAACTACCTCGATGGCCGACATGATACCCTCAATGTTGACCAGGCTAAATCATTGCTCAGTGCCGCCGATACCACTATTTATTATGGTCATAACCATGCCATGGGTAATGTGCTCTGGTGGGGTACAATGGGCTATTTCATGGGCCGGAATATGAACAGCCCGGTAAATCCTGGCGTGTATAGAAACCAGCAGACTTACCAGAATAACGGTACAGCCACCAGCAGCGTCGTGCGGAGCTCCGCGCGTACAACATATACCCAGCGCCCTGCTACTGGTCGCAGGGGTTTCTTCAGTTCAAGCAGCGGAGGCTCAGGAGGGTAATACACAGCACTATATGAATATCAACAAACTCCCTGTGATGCACCTGCCCAACGCGTTATTTCGCGACCTGGGCTGGGATTACTTCATCTCGCCAGAGGCCCAGGATTACCTGACCTCCGACATTGTGCTCATCCACAACGCTGAACAAGTAGCCTATTACGAGGCCGCTAACCGCCTGTACGATATGTACACGGAGGCAGCACAACACATTATCGACAACCGGCTTTGGGACGAGCTAGCCATCCCGCCCAACCTGCGCGATATCATTCGCCTAACTTGGGAAGACGACCGCCAGCTACACCTTTATGGCCGCTTTGACTTTGCCGGTGGTGTTGGGCACCTGCCCATCAAGCTCCTTGAATTTAACGCCGATACCGCCACCTCAATTCCCGAGACGGCCATCATCCAATGGGCCCAGCTCAAGGCCAACAACCTCGATGAAAAGGCGCAGTTCAACAACCTCTACGATGCCCTGGTGGCCAATTTCAAACGGCTCAAGCAGCTTAATTCCGATATGGAGGCCACGATGCTGTTCTCTACCCTGCGCGATGCACCTGAGGATGAACATAACGTGAGCCTGCTGGCTGAAGCCGCCCACGAGGCTGGCTTCGAGACGGAGTTCCGCTATATAGACGAAATTACCTTTTCAGCGGAAGAAGGCATTTTTGCCGATTACGGCGAGGGTAAATTTGCCCGCTTTGCCTTCTGGTTCAAGCTTTTACCCTGGGAGTACGTTGCTTACGACGAGCCCGAACTGGCCGATTTGCTCACGAGTATCGTGCGCCACCGCCACGCCGTGATACTGAACCCAGCCTACACGCTGCTGTTCCAAAGCAAGGGCATCATGAAATATCTCTGGGAACTTTACCCCGACGACCCGCTGCTGCTACACACCGATACCAAACCTATCGCCGGGGCACCCGATACGCGCTTTGTACGCAAGGTGATGCTGGGCCGCGAAGGTGCCAACGTGTCAATTTATAACGGCAAAGGAGAAGACATCGAAAGCAATGGCGGCGAGTACGGCAATTACCCCAACGTGTATCAGGCCTACGCCCTCTTGGCACAAGACGATGATCACCAGTTTTACCAAGCTGGCGTTTTCTTTGCCTGGGAGGCTTGCGGCCTGGGCTTCAGGCGTTCAAAATCGCGTATTATCGACAATGCTTCGCAGTTTGTAGGCCACATGGTAGATGCTTAGCGTTTCCAGTTGCTTAAAAAACGGATGTTTTTGATTTGGGCGTTGCGCCGCTTCGCAGGGCGTATGCGATACGCCCCTACGAGCGCGTCGCCGCTGTCCGCCGGGGTTCGCTTTGCTCCGTGCTGCGCACCAGCCGCTGCGCGGCTGCCCTCTGGCCAGCTAACGCGGGGCTGTGGTCAAATTTAAAACCAACACACCAAAAGCGCTTTCCGCTGCATCTTTACAGGTAGAAACTTAATCCTGCATGAAACTATTTTACAGCCTTCTATTCCTTGCGCTTGCGCAATGGGCACAAGCTCAAGACTTTAGCAAATACACCTGGAGCTCCTACAACCAAAGCAACAGCAAGCTCGATGGTAACCACGTACGCGATGTAGCCTTTGATAAATCAGGTACACCCTGGATAGTAACTGGCCAAGGCGGCCTGTATCATTTCGACGGTAAGGACTTTGTTCGCCATAGCCCGCTGCCCAATGCCGAGACAAATGAATACATGAACCTCAACGATATTGCTTTCGATGCCGAGGGTAATTTACTCATCGCCGGCGATGTGGGCCTGTTCCGTATCTACAACCCGAAGACCAAAACCTTCAGCAGCGTTGAACTTCCAGATGGAACGCAATCTAGGATTATTATACCTGATGGTCGCGGTGGCTTTGTCATCGGCGGGAATAAACCAGGTTTGCAAGGTCGGGTGTATTATTGGTACAAAAAGGAGTTGACCCTAATTACCAGCAATGATAAAGATGTGTTTAACCTGTACTTAGAACCATCGGGCGATTTGCAGGTGTTTTACCGTGAGTCGTACGTGCGCATACCGAAATCCAAAAAGAACGGCTTCAATGCTTCCAAAATGCAAATACTCGGCTCTGAAACTATTTACGATGGCCTGTACGATAAAAACAAGCGCTTCTGGGTTTCATCTTTCGATCATTTAGCCTTTGGTTGGTATAACGACACTTCCTTTGCTTGGGTTAATAACCAACCCGACAACATGAAAACCGACTGGAACGGTAAATTTAAAACGGTACCACACAGGCTATTGCTCCTGCCCGATGGCCGGGTGGGTTTATCTACCCAAACTGCAGCCTGTTTCGGGGTGTATAACCATGATACTCAAAAGTGGGAATCTTACCCGCTACCTTCTAATGATGGGCATAACGGTGTAGAACGCATGGTGCTGGCCCCCGACGGTAGTATCTGGTTTTGTACCTGGTCAAACGGTATCTCGGTGTTTAAGCCCAAGCAAAAATAACGGGAAAAACATCGGCCTAGCGATGTATAAGCGCAACCGTTTTGCGCAGCAAAAACAAATGTGCTAAATGCACATTTGTAGTAAGCGCACCATTTGCTCCTGCAAATGGCTGGTGGCCCAATCAAGGAGCCGAGCGAATAGCGAACCCGGAACATGAACGCAGCGGTTTTGCGCAGCAAAAACAAATGTACTTAATGTACATTTGTAGCAAGTGAACCACGAAGTGCTCCGCAAAGGAGCGAAGCGACTGAGCGAACCATTTGCTCCTGCAAATGGCTCGCCCCGAGCAACGCGAGGGGAGGCCCAAAAAACAAAAAAATATACTTTGCGTAAACTAGATATAAATAGAATGTGTTACTTTTACACTAAGTAACCAAATATCTGTTGTCATGCGTAAAGGTACATTCATTTTTGGAATTAGCAAAAGTGTGTCTATACTTGTCATTTGCTGTCTTGGCGCATTGCCCCTGCAAGCGCAAGATTTTATGATGCAAGGCTGGGTTTGGGGCTACCCTTACTGGGTAAACGGCAACAGATATATTAAGCACCTGGAAACGGAGCTGCCCGAATTATCGGCCCGTGGCTTTACTTACCTTTGGGTGCCACCACTTTCCTATGCATCGGGCGGTATCAACAGCATGGGCTACGACGTGGCCGATTATTACGACCTGAGCCAATACCGCAACGCACGTTGGGGCACCCGCCAAATGTTGTCGGACTTTATCCAAGCAGCTGATGCCAACGGGATTAAAGCCGTGGCCGACGTGGTGTACAACCATCGCGATGCCGGCGTGTGGGAAGATAATCCCGCCGTGGAAGGTTGGATGGAAAATATGAACGCGACCAAGATTGCGCAGGGCGATCAACCTTTCCCATCTAACCGGGTGCGCTGCTACCTGCCGCTGGGCGGTACCTCGGGCAACGGGGCGGGTACCTATTATTTTAAAATGCGCTCGGCCTCGCAAGCAGCTGTGTTTAATGGTCGGAACTATGTGTTCCAAACCTGGACCAATACCCGCCAGCCGAACAACGTGATAGCCATCGTGGCCGAATCTGAGCCCAACGGTGGTGGCGATTGTGCCCAGGCCAACAATACCATTCCCCTTACACAACGCATTTCGGCCAGCATTGATGCAGGTGGCTGCGGTATCGACGAGTTTGCCGTGACCATCGCCGCTGGCGATTTCGACCCAGCAGGAGACCGCCTGTACTTCCAGTTTTACAACACCAATTCATCTGGTGGTGGTGCCGACCTCGGTCAGTTATCCGACCACCTGGCCATTGGCATCTGGAATGGCGCCGCCAGCCAGAATGTGGTTAACCAAGTAAAATTTCAGACCCGGACCAACCACTTCCCGCAACTCAGCGGCAGGGGCGGTATGGACTGGCGCAACTTTAAACCCAACGGCAACGCTACGCAGCTCTCTGGCGACCTTGATGCCATGCTGTTTTATTACGATGTTGACCATACGGTTCCATCTACCCGCGATACCTTATTTGAATTTACCCGCTGGATGTGGGACGAGGTGGGTGCCCGTGGCTTCCGCGTGGATGCCGTGAAACATTTCCAAGCCTCGTTCATGGGCGATTTACTTGATTACCTGCACGACCAAGGCATTGACCCCAGCATGATTGTAGGCGAATCGTTCGATTTTAATCCTGCTGTGCTCAAAGGTTGGATTGACCAGGTGCAAGCCAGCATGGATGCCGATACCCGTGCGGCCATCAATATCCGTATTTTTGATTTTGCCTTACGCAACGCCCTCAACAACGCCTGTAACACCTTTGGCTACGATGCGCGCAACGTGTTTAATAGCAGCGTGGTTGACGGAGCCGGCGGCTCGGGCTTTAACGTGGTGACATTTGTAAACAACCACGATTTTAGACCAGGCGAACCTAACGGTCCATTGACGAACGACCCGCACCTGGCCTATGCCTACATTTTGACCAATAACCAATTAGGTACGCCTTGCGTGTACTACGGCGATTATTACCCCAACAACTTGCTCCGCGCTAGGATTAATGCGTTGATGGAAGTACACCGCCGCTACATTTTTGGTGCCACTGGCCGCGATTACCTGAACCGTATTGGTAGTGGCTTTAGCTCAAACTTCAGCTCGGGCTACAACAATGCATCGCTGATTTACCAGCTGCGCAACGCCCCATCCGGTAAAGATGTGGTGGTAGTGATTAACTTCGCCGGCGAAACCCTGCGCGTGACACAGCAACTCAACACCGCTAACTTGGTTCAAGGCGATACTTTGACCGATATCCTTGGTGTATCGCCTAATGCCTTTACTTTGGTTAACAACAATACAGCATATTTTGAAGTGCCTGCCCGTAGTTTTGGCGTTTGGGTAAAAGGCGATTTGACACAGTCGCTCATACCTATCGACACCACTTTTACCAGTGTACAGCAGTTTGAAACCAACACGGCCTCGCTCGGCATTATGGCTTATCCTAACCCAAGCAATGGTAAGTTGATGCTCCAGATTGACGCTACACAAGCAGGTCAAGCCACCTTGGAAGTATATAACCTTGCAGGGCAATTATTGCAAAGCAACAACATTGAACTACAAGCCAACACACAAGCCATTGAACTGCCCGATACGCATAAATTAACTGCCGGAACGTACTTCCTAAAGCTGAAACACCAAGGCCAAGTAGCTACCGAACGCATTATCAGGTATTGATTTACAAGTTTTAACCATGATTTTAGAGACGCCCAACCAACTACTTACACCACCTGACGAATTGAAAGCTTATTTTTCTTTAGCTTCATCCGTTGACTGCGTTGTTTTTGGATTCGATGATGAAGGTATCAAAATACTGCTCATCCAACGCGGTACTGCCCCCTTTGAAAATATGTGGGCCTTACCCGGCGACCTTGTGCACCCGCTTGAAGACCTTGATCATGCTGCACAACGTGTGTTGTTGGAGCTGACTGGCCTCTCTGACGTATATCTAGAGCAAGTACACACTTTTGGCCGAGTTGATAGGCACCCCTTGGGCCGTGTACTTACCGTGGCTTACTTCTCCCTCGTCAAAGTTAAAGATTATACCGATGTCCATGCGGCATCCTGGGCTAGTGAGGCCCGTTGGATAAACCTCAAGAACTTGAGCGACCTGGCCTTTGACCACCGCGAAATCCTAGATGCTTGCTTATGGCGTTTGCGCAAACGCGTGCGTGCACGGCCAATCGGTTTTGAGCTTTTACCCGAGAAGTTTACCCTTTCGGAGTTGCAATACTTGTATGAATCTATCCTGGGTGAAAAACTAGACAAACGCAACTTCCGCAAGAAAATCTTGAGCATGCACCTCTTGCTCCCACTGGATGAAGTGCAAATTGGTGTGGCACACCGCCCGGCTAAACTCTATCGTTTTGATATAAAACGCTATGAAAAGCTAGTATCGGAAGGGTTTACCTTTGCCTTGTAGGTTTTAGCCCTGCGTGAGCCGACCGTAGCGCCGCCGCCTTGGCGGCGGGTGCCGTAGGCACCGAGCGTTTAGCGAGCGCGAAGGGTGGCGATCGCCGCAAAGCGGCGGGCACGCCCAAATAAAAAAACATTATCCTGCGGTTCAATAGCATTATCCGCCCATGCACAACTTGGCAACCCAAGCGGCCAAATAAGCTAAGCCCGTCATGTAAAACACTTGTAGGCCAGCCCATTTCCAGCTGCCCGTTTCGCGTTTTACCACGGCGATGGTACTGATACACTGCATAGCAAACACGTAGAACAAAAGTAACGAAAAGGTGACCGCCGGTGTAAATACCGGTAAGCCGGTCTCTAAGTTCCGTTCATTGCGCAGGCGGTCTTGTACCACCTCGTAGTCTTCGCCTTGGCTACCCACGCTGTACAAGGTGGCCATAGTGCCCACAAATACTTCGCGTGCAGCAAACGAGGTGATCAACGCTATGCCAATTTTCCAGTCGAAGCCCAATGGCCTGATTACAGGTTCTATGCTTTTGCCCAACATACCCGCAAAGGAGGCTTCCAATTTTCGGGCTTGGATCAAGTCATCGGTTTGGGTTTCCGTCAAATTTTGTAAACGTGCTTCAATGGTGGCTTGCCCCTCGGCTCCTTCCATGCGGCCAGGCAAACTGTATGACGATAATAACCAGAGGATTATGGATATGGCCAAGATAATCCGGCCCGCTTCATACACGAAAATATATACTTTCTCCCAGGCCGAGATGCCAATACTTTTCCAATCTGGCTTTTTGAATGCGGGTAATTCGAGTATTAAAAAGCCCTGTTCACGACTGTGTACCAATTTTTTCATGATATACGCTGCTACCAATGCCGCCACAACCCCCAGGAGGTACAAGGCCAACATAATAAGGCCTTGCTGGTTAAACCAACCCAATTTGGCATCGTCGGGTACCAGTAGCGCCACCAGCACCGTGTATACGGGTATCCGTGCCGAACAACTGATAAAGGGTGTCACCATGATGGTAATCAAACGCTCTTTCTGGTTTGAAATGGTTCTGGCCGCCATAATAGACGGTACTGCGCAGGCCATGCCCGAGAACAGGGAAACAATACTCCGGCCATTGAGGCCAAACCGGCGCATGAGGTTATCCGACAGGTAAACCGCACGGGCCATGTAGCCCACGTTTTCCAAAAATCCAATCAGCAAGAACAGCAGTGCTATTTGCGGCACAAACACCAACACACCACTCAGGCCGGCCAGTATGCCGTTCACCAGCAAGTCGTTCAATGCTCCAGCAGGCAAGGCTTGGCTAACCCAGTTGCTCAGATGGGAAAAACCCAGTTCTATGGCATCCATGGGGTAGCTGGCCCATGCAAAAATCGACTGGAATATAAGCATCAAGATACCCAGAAAAATCAAGGTCCCCCAAACTTCGTGGGTTAATACTCGGTCCAGTTTGCTGGTAAAAACATGGCGCTCGGCTTGCGCTTTACTTTGGCTTACCGATTTAACCAAGGGCACAATTTTATCAAATCGGCTCATGGTCTCGTCAACCTGCATGTTCAACGATTTGAGCTGATGCTTAGCAGCCACTTGTTCTAAAGCCTGTTGTTGTGGCGGGAACAAATGCGGGTACTGCAAGGCCAACACCGCTGCAAATGGGGTTTTAACGGCTACTGCGGCTTGTATTTCCTGCATCAGCGCGGCGCTGCAGTACCGTTTCCAATCTATAAATGGCGCTAAGGGTTTTGTTGGGGCTTCCTGCAAAAAGGTTTTGAGGGCTTCAACCCCACTACCGCTGCGCCCGTTGATACAAAACACAGGGGTATCGAGTTTTTTCGATAAGGCAACGGTATCAACTTTTAGGCCTTGCTCCTCGGCTAGGTCTGGCATGGTCAAGCAAAGGGCTAGGGGTAAACCCAAGTCTGCAACTTGCGAGAAAAGGAGCAGGTGCCGCTCCAAGTTGGTCATATCGGCCACGTACAACACCAGGTCAAATTGTTGGCCATGCACCAGAAGCTGCTCCAATACCACCGCTTCATCGGTTGAGCTCGGGTGTAAACTATAGGTACCGGGCAAGTCCATTACTTCTACCTTGCGGTGGTCTGGCAGGCTAAATACGCCCGTTTTACTGTCCACGGTTACGCCCGGGAAGTTGCCGACCTTCTGGTTCAGGCCCGTCAAACGATTAAAAACCGATGATTTCCCGGCGTTTGGGTTGCCTACCAACGCAAGTTTTAGTGATGTTGTGGCCATGCCGCCTAATGCTTATCGTCGATGAGAATATGTGCGGCTTCCTCGCGGCGCAGGGCTATCCGCTGCTCGCCAACTTTAATCAAAACAGGGCCACCAAGGCTGGTTACGTTCAGCAGGGTTATCTCTTTGCCTGGCAAACAGCCCATCTCCAACAGTTTTAAGGCAACGGCAGAGTTGAGCAACACGTTCACCCGAGCGCTTTGGCCTATTTCAAGTGCCAATACCGATGTATGTAAGGGGGAAACAAATTGAGTCATCTGCTGGGGTGCTATTTCTATTTTGTCTAAATAAACTGTTCTAGCGGGTACAAAGTTCACAATTTTTTAAAATTAAACGCATACCTAATTAGGGGTATTTTTTGGGCGCTCCGCCGCTGTGCGGCGGCGGTCCCCTACGCACTCGCCTGTTCGGCTCGGCGCTTCGCGCTGGCCGCGGTGCGGCCATGCTCCGGGCACCTAGCGCGATACCCTAACTGTTTATTATCTTTGCACAAATTAAGACCATCTACATGAAAATTATTTCCTACAACGTCAACGGCATACGTGCGGCCATCAACAAGGGCTTTTACACTTGGCTTGAAGCCGCTGCACCAGATATCATCGGCCTACAAGAAATCAAGGCCAGCCCCGATCAAGTCGACCTCGCACCGCTCGAGGCGCTCGGCTACCAACATTACTGGTTCCCCGCCGAGAAAAAAGGCTACAGCGGTGTTGCTGTTTTTTCAAAAATTGCCCCCGATTATATTGAAACCGGTATCGGCCACCCCATGTTCGATGCAGAAGGCCGTATTATCCGCCTCGACTTTGGCGATATAACCCTGCTCAACTGCTACTTCCCTTCTGGTACCACCGGCGATATCCGCCAAACCGTCAAGTACGAGTTCCTCGATTATTTCTTCAACTGGGTGGAACAACTCCGCCAAACTAGGCCCAACTTGGTTATCATGGGCGATTACAACATCGCCCACAACAATATAGATATCCACAACCCCAAGGGTAATGCTACTTCTTCTGGTTTCTTACCCGAGGAGCGGGCTTGGATGGACAAATGGTTTGCCGCCGGTTTTACCGATAGTTTCCGCCAGGCTAACCCTAATTTGCAAAAATATAGCTGGTGGAGCTTCCGCGCGGGTGCCCGTGGCAACAACAAAGGTTGGCGCATCGACTATATCTCGCTCTGCGGCAACTTGCCCCAGCGCATTGCCTCTGCCGATCTCCTCAACGATGCAGAGCATTCAGATCATTGTCCTTGTGTATTGAACTTAGCTTAGACATGACCTTAAACCTTCCTCCAAGCTTATTTTGGGATAGCGATTTTACCAAACTTGACTACGACAGGCAAGCCCGGGCTATTATAGCTCGGGTAGTCATGCGTGGCTCGCTCGAGGATTGGTTTGAAATTAAGCGTTATTATGGTCTCGAACGGATAAAGACCGAAATCGTGCAGGTTCGATACCTTGATAAGTTAACGCTCAGCTTCTGCAGTATGTACTTCAATATCCCTAAAGAACAATTTCGATGCTACAATACAGATCCGTCTATCCAGAAACTTTGGAACTTTTAAAGCAACTCATGGAGTTGGATGGCCTTAAACCTATGCATTTGGTTGGAGGTACCGCTTTAGCCCTTCATTTAGGACATAGAATATCTGTAGACCTTGACTTGTTCACTATGGATATTTTTGATACTGAACCTATTTTGCTTGAGCTTAGGCATTCTTTCGAGCTTAATATCGTGGAGCAGAAAGAACAAAATATCTTAAACCTTGAGCTTAAGGGTAAGGATAGTAGCTATCAGAAAGTTAAAGTTGACCTCATCCGCTATAATTACCCCTTGCTGAGGGAAATCCAAACTGTAGATGGTATCCGACTCTTACATATAGAAGATATTATTCCCATGAAAATGTCGGCATTGGCAAACCGTGGCTCAAAAAAAGATTTCTTCGATATGTACGAAATCTTGAAACACTATGACCTAAAAGAGATGTTTGAGCTTTTTAAATCAAAATTCCCTGATGTTGGTTATTTCCACATTATCAAAAGCTTAACCTATTTTGACGATGCCGAGGATGATATAGATCCCATTTCACTCAATGAGACCAACTGGCAAAATGTGAAGGCCACCATCGCAGACAAAGTGAAAAATTATAGCTAAACACGCTATACCTAAAAAAGCCACACCGTTTCCGGCGTGGCTTTATATAAAACAATTGTTGTGGTCTTAAGGAGGGATAGTCTTTAAACCAACATACGCATTGGGTTTTCCAACATATCGCGGAGGGTTTGCAAGAATTTGGCGCCCATAGCACCGTCAACCACCCGGTGGTCACAAGATAAGGTAACTTTCATGATGTTGGTTACTTTTACCTCGCCATTGACCATCACTAATTTTTCAGAGATACCACCAACGGCCAAAATACAAGCATCTGGCGGGTTAATGATAGCCGTAAACTCGTCGATGCCAAACATACCCAGGTTAGATATGGTAAAGGTGTTGCCTTGCATATCTTGTGGTTGAAGTTTGCGGTCTTTCGCTTTTTCAGCATAAGCACGTACTTCCTCGGCAATTTGCGAGAGCGATTTCAAGTCGGCACGGCGGATAACCGGAACCAACAAGCCTTCGTCAACGGCTACAGCTACACCCATGTTCACGTAGTTGTAGTAGCGGATTTTATCGCCCAACCACGATGCGTTGATACCTGGGTTCTGGCGTAGGGCCATGGCCGTGGCTTTCACCACGATGTCGTTGAAAGATAATTTCACCGGCGACATCTCGTTGAGCAACTTGCGGGTTTCCATCGCCTTGTCCATGTTGATTTCCATGGTCAAGTAGAAGTGCGGCGCCGAGAACATGCTGTCGCCCAAACGACGCGCAATGGTTTTGCGCATTTGGTTCAGCGGCACGTCGGTGTAGTCGCCTTCTGCGGCAGGTTCTGCCACGGCGGCTGGCGCTTGGCGTTGCGGCTCGGCGGCAGGGGCTACAGGTGCGGCACCGCGGTTGGCCAGGGCGGCTTCCACGTCGCGTTTCACGATGCGGCCTTCATCACCTGAGCCTTTGATATTTTCAAGGTCGATACCTTCTTCCTTTGCGATGGCCTTGGCCAAGGGCGATGCTTTCAGGCGATCGTCGTCGCTGCCTTTTTTATCCTCGGCCTTATTTTCCTCGGGTTTATTCGAGAAGAACGAGTTTTGCAAACGGTCTTCGTTGTTCAATTTAACGCTGGTATCTTCCAGCATTTTCTCCATCGAGGCCATGAGTTTATCGGCGCCTTGCATCACCAACGATTCAACCACGCTAGGTTCTTCCTTGGCTGGAGCCTTGGTTTCAGCGGCTTTGTTGCTGGCACCACCACCGTTCAAGATGGCGTTTACATCTTCGCCTGCCTCGCCGATAACGGCAATAACGGCGTCAACTTTAATCGAGCTACCCGCTTCGATAGCGTATAGCAATACGCCTTTGTGGAAACTTTCAAATTCCATCACGGCTTTATCGGTTTCAATCTCGGCCAGTATGTCGCCAGATTTTACCGTGTCGCCAACTTTTTTGTGCCATGCCACGAGCACACCTTCTTCCATGGTATCACTGAGTGCGGGCATTCTAACGATAGTCGCCATATTGATTTGGTATTTATGTAAGTTTTAATTTTAGTTTTTTTGGGGCCTCCGCCGCTGCGCGGCGGCGCTACGCTTCGCAGCTCGCTAATCGCTCGGCCCTTCGCCGCCCACTTTCAGGAGACGTTTCAAGAAGCGGCTCTACAATGGGCGGCTCGGTCTGGTGGCTGCGCCACCACTGCTCCGCATCGCTAGGCCGATGCAATGTCTCGCGCCAGGTGCCTGGAGGGCGCGGCGCCAGCCGCGGTGCGCAGCACGGAGCGAATAGCGAACCACGAAGTGCTCCGTAAGGGAGCAACGCGACCGCACGAACCCCGGAAGGGACCGACGGCGCGTAGCGCCGGGGCGCCCACGTCAAGAACAATTGAATAAATGAGCAAACGATTAATTGACGTAGCAATTCCCGTAGCGAAACTTCGCTGCTGTGTAGCCACTTCAGGCTTACAGCACAAATGTAAACAATTGTCAAAAAAAAATGCCCGAATTAACGAGAATTTAAAAAACTGTTGTATAATTGTTCTTTGAGTGCGACAAAGTTTACCCAAATTCAGTTTTTTATCGATTAGATAGCTACATCACTAACGTTTTTTGCTGTACACCCGTTATTAGTCAAACAGGCATTGGTCTGCGTTTGACTTTTCACCACAAGCTATCTATCAAACTATGACCGGTAAACCTAGTCTGCTCGACATGCATATAAAAGCCAAAGACATTGCCTTACTCCTGGATGGTGTAATTGAAGGCAACCCAGATGTTGAGGTGTTTAAGCCTGCACCCATTGAAGATGGTGCGCCTGGTGCCATCAGCTTTTTGGCCAACCCGAAATATATCGAGTACGCTTACACCACCAAATCGTCGGTGTTGTTGGTTAGCAATGAATTTCAACCTGTTACGCCTATCGAGCCAACGCTCATTCGCGTGGGTGATGTTTACAGTAGCTTGTCAAAGTTGCTCAACCATTTCCAGGATGCACTGAATGCCAGCGATAAGCACAATGAAGTACACGAATTGGCTTTTGTGCATCCAAGTGCCGAGCTAGGAGATAACGTATCTATTGCCCCTTTTGTTTACGTGGGCCCCAAGGTTAAAATTGCCGACAACTGCGTGCTCGAGTCACATGTTCACCTGGGCGAAGGCGTTGAAGTTGGCGAAGGCAGCCATTTGCACTCGGGCGTTAAGGTGTATAAATCTTGCGTTATCGGTGCGTATTGTATCCTCCATGCCAATGCCGTAATCGGCAGCGATGGTTTTGGTTTTGCCCCAGCCGAGGACGGTACTTTCATGAAAATACCGCAATTGGGTAACGTGGTCCTCGGCGACCATGTAGAAGTGGGAGCCAACACGGTTATCGACCGTGCTACCATGGGCTCGACCATTATTGGCCGTGGCGTTAAACTGGATAACTTGATCCAAATTGCCCACAACGTGGTGATTGGCGAAGGCACAGCCATAGCCGCACAAACAGGTATTGCTGGCAGCACCAAAATTGGCAGACATTGTCTGATTGGTGGCCAGGTAGGCTTTGTAGGCCATATTGAGATTGCCGATTTTACCAAGGTACAAGCGCAAAGCGGCATCAACAAATCAATCAAGGAACCCGGCACCGCCGTTTATGGTAGTCCGGCCATGCCTTACAACGAGTTTTTGCGCTCATACGCTATGTTCCGCAAATTACCGGAGTTGGTACAACGGCTAGCGGTGGTGGAGCGGAAGGGGTAAACTACATCCACCTCCTATACCACTGGTACAACACATATATAAACCAGATGGGGTAAGGGTGCTCGTAGCTGTTTTTATCCTCAAAACGGTTCAGCATACCAAACACGGTATTGCTGTCTAGCCGCATGAGCTCAAAAAAGGATTTGTCTTGTTGTAATGCCGAGCGGAAAGCTGGTATCTCGGCCAAGAGCCAATCCTTGATGGGTATAGCAAAGCCCTGTTTGGGGCGGTCGATTAATTTTTGCGGCACATACTTGTACAAAATCTGGCGCAAGAGATACTTGCTACCTTGCGGGTTAATCTTGTACTGGTCGGGGATTCCCATCGCGAACTCCACGATGTGCTGGTCGAGGAATGGCTCGCGGCCTTCTAGCGCCACCTGCATGGTAGAGCGATCTACCTTGGTTAAAATATCGCCTTCCAGGTAACTCAACATGTCCAACATGCCCAGGTACGAGATGAGTCGCTGATCTTGGGCTTTTACACCGCTGGCACTAGCCGACTGGTAAGTTCCGGTCAGTTGTTTTATCTCGGCTTCGTTCAAGTAAACCGATGAACGCCTGAAAAAATCGTCGAGGTTTTCCGATTTCAACGCGTTGATGAGCTTGGGTATCTTGTAATGTAGTTGCTTGTATTGCTTTAGCCCGGGAATCAGCGCCGCGTTGCGCTCCAACCAGGCCGGGTTTACTTGGCTCAATGCGCCTGCACCTAGGTTGCGCACAAGTTTAGGCAGCTTTTGTATTTTGTTGAAATAGTTGTTGATGACCTGGTACTTGGTGTAACCGCCAAAAATCTCGTCGCCACCATCTGCCGAGAGCGAAACAGTGACCGACTCCCGGGCCATCTTCGATACCAAATAGGTGGGAATAAAGGAACTATCGCCAAAGGGCTCGTCGAAAAAATCGGCGATGTTGCCCAGCTGGGCTTTAAAGTCCTGTTTGGTACAATACAGTTCGTGGTGCTCGGTGCCCAGGTGCTTGGCTACATCCTTGGCCAAGTTAGCCTCGTTGTGCGCCTCGTCTTGAAACCCGATGGTAAAGGTTTTCAAGGGTTTGTCGGATTGCTGCTGGAGTAAGGCCGTCACCAGCGAGGAGTCGATGCCACCGCTGAGGAAAACCCCCACGGGTACGTCGGCTACCATGCGCTGCTGGAAACTGTCGCGTAGTATTTGTTCCAGTTGTGTACTCAACTCGCTTTCTGAGCCTTGATGCAAGGGCGTTTCCTGATATACTTTTTTCAAGTCCCAGTAACGGTGTTCCGAAACATCGCCTTGTGCCGTGATGCGCATGAAAGTACCTGGCATCACCTTGCGCACTTGTTTAAATATCGATTTTGGCGCTTCGATATAACCTTGTTGTAGGTATAAAGCCAATGCCTCGTGGTTCAGGCTTTTGTCGAAGGCCGGGTGTTCGTGGAACGACTTCAACTCGGATGCAAACATCAACAAGCCCTCGTGTAAGTACAGGAACAAGGGTTTTACACCCAGCCTATCGCGACACAAGGTAAGTTCTTGCTTGGTTTTATCCCAGATGGCAAAGGCAAACATGCCCCTGAATTTATCCACCGCGCTATAACCCCAACATTCAAATGCCTTGAGGATAACCTCGGTATCCGAGCCTGTGTGAAATTGGTAGCCCAGTGGCTCCAGCATTTGCCGCACTTCTTGGAAATTATACACCTCGCCGTTGTACACAATCACCAGGTTGTTCCAAAACATGGGCTGGTGGCCGGCACTACTCAGGTCAAGTATCGACAGGCGGCGGTGCCCAAAACCAAGCTGGGCATCGGGGTCGAGATATAGGCCAGCATCATCCGGACCGCCATGCGATAGCACGTCGCGCATGCGTGTGATGATGGCTTCAACGGGAGCCTTTGGGCTGGGGTTCATGTCCCAGATACCTGCTATGCGGCACATGTGTAGAGGTTATTATGGTAAGTGGGCTATTTGAGCACGCCAAGTTCTTGGCCTACCTGCGTGAAAGCCGCAATGGCTTTATCAAGGTGTTCGCGCTCGTGCAAAGCAGAGATCTGTACGCGGATACGGGCCTGGCCCTTAGCTACAACAGGGTAATAGAAGCCAATCACATAGATACCCAGCCCCAACAAGCGTTTGGCAAATTCTTGCGCCAGCACGGCATCGTACAGCATAATAGGCACAATGGGGTGTTCGCCGGGCTTAATGTCGAAGCCAGCCGCCGTCATTTGCGCGCGGAAATATTGTGTGTTTACTTCCAGTTTGTCGCGCAGCTCGGTAGTCTCGGTCAACATGTTGAACACCTCGATGCTTGCGCCCACGATAGCGGGAGCCAAGGAATTCGAGAACAAATATGGCCTAGAGCGTTGGCGGAGCAACTCGATAATTTCTTTGCGACCAGAAGTAAAACCGCCCATCGCGCCGCCTAGGGCTTTGCCCAAGGTACCGGTAATAATATCCATGCGGCCCATCACGCCACAGCGTTCGTGTACGCCACGCCCAGTTTGGCCCATGAATCCCGTCGAGTGGCACTCGTCGCTCATCACAAGCGCGTTGTATTTGTCGGCCAGGTCGCAAATTTTATCCAGTTGGGCGATGGTGCCATCCATCGAGAACACGCCGTCGGTCACGATAATTTTACGGCGACAAGCCGAGGCTGCCTGGAGCTGTGCTTCGAGGTCGGCCATGTCGTTGTGCAAGTAGCGGAAACGCTGTGCTTTACACAAACGGATACCATCTATAATTGAAGCATGGTTAAGCTGGTCAGAAATAATGGCGTCTTCCTCAGTCAAGAATGGCTCAAATACACCGCCGTTGGCATCAAAGGCCGCCGCGTAAAGTATGGTGTCCTCTGTGCCGAGGAATTCCGAAATTTTATCTTCCAGCAGCTTGTGTTGGTCTTGCGTACCACAGATAAAACGCACCGAGGCCATACCAAAACCGTACTGGTCGATGGCTTTTTTGGCGGCATCTTTCACGCGGGGGTGATTGGCCAAGCCTAGGTAGTTGTTGGCGCAAAAGTTAATCACCTCGCCGCCTTCGCGGGTCTGGATCACGGCCTGCTGGTCGGAGGTAATGATGCGTTCGGTTTTGTATAAACCTGAAGATTTAATCTCGGCCAACTCTTTGGCTAATTCCGCTTGAATGCTGTACATATTGAAGTGTTTTGAATTCAAGGGGTAAAGTTAAGAAAGCCAGCAGTCAATATGGTAATTTTATTCCATAATGCGCTTCATCTTCCGCCACGGCATAAATCATATGCCCGAGGTCTACCTGCGGGAAATTCAGGATTTCGGCCATTTCAACACGCAGCACCCGGCTCAACTGAACAAATTTGTTGAAACTGATGTCGTCGCCGTTTTCGATTTTGCTGTAGGCCGATTGCGAAATTTGTAGCCGGTGCGCCACGTAGCTTTGTGAAAGGTTACGCAGCTCGCGAATTTTACGGATTTTGTGTCCTAGTCTCATTGGTCATCGTTTAGTGGTTAATAATATGTACACTATCGACGTTGACGGTCCACAAAAAGGGTTCTGATGAAGTTTTAGCAGCCTTGCTCAACTTGTTTTAGCTCGGCTTGCAGGGCAAATATATTAATGATTTTATTGCCAGTGTAAAAAAAATGCAATCTGTAATAAATTATAACCAAAGCGCCTCTTTTTGGTAATAAAACATCTCCTTTCCATTTTTTTGATTTGGGCGTTGCCCGCGCTTCGCGCTGGCCGGTGCATGCCGCGCTCGCTGTCGCTCGGTGGCTTCGCCACTACCCTTCGGGTACGCTCTATGCACCTAACGCAATAGGCCTACCAGCTGTGCATATGCTTATCTGCCGGGGAATGCTTATTTTTGTCCAAACCAATTCTGTCCTATGCTCGCACGCCTCTTTTTGCTGCTATCCTTGCTCGGTGTAGGTTTGGCTGCTTGCAACCAATTTCAAGGTATTAGCGATACCAACATCAAGCTACAAACCTTCAAGTTGTTTAACCAATTACCCGATACCAGCGGTATTGGTATTACGGCCTATAGCGATGGACCTTTGCGCAACTGGAAAATTGCCTACAATGTAAAACGCGATAGCACGGTGCTGTACTTTTACGATATGCAAATGCGCCGATTGGCCTTCAGCTACCGGGAACCCCGGCCCGAGAGCTACGTTAAATCGCTCACCTTTCACGATGTGACCGGCGACGGCGAGTCGGAGATGGTCCTTATCCTGGATTATGATGAAGGTATCAGCTATCACCGCACCGAACTCTTGATTTACGATAAACCTTTCGATAAAAAAGGCATCAAACTGCTGCTTGATGTACCGCTCAGGCAATCCTGGGGGCAAATTGAGGAATTTGACACCATGGGTAACCCTGCCTACAACCGCAAGGTGGAATATGCTCTAGAATATGTGGTCAATACCCGTATGGTTGCGCTTAGAGGCACTTGGAAATACAAGCCTGGTATGTTCGTGGAGTATACCTGGGATGATGGGATTGATAGTTTCGTGGTGCGCGAAACCCAGGTACAACAATCCGAGATTGTGCCCGGAGCGGGTAGTGCTAGCGGTAAAAAAAGTATCGTTTCCATTGGCCAGCGCTGGGCAAATTGCCAGAGCATGCGGGTATTAGATGCCCAAAAAATGGAAATCAGCCTACCTGAAAATGTAGAAGAAGCCCTGAACTGTGCGGGCATGGTAGCACTGTCGCCCGATGCATCTACCTTGTATTACGAGGATAAGTCGCTCAAGCAGGTGTTGTATTATAATTTTGCCCAAAAAACGGTCAACAAGCTACTCGACAATGCCACGGCCATCGAGGGCGTTTCGGATCCAATTTGGTCAAGGTCGGGGCAAACCATGGCCATCGTGGTAGTCAACCAAGATGAATTTATATACGATACCCGCTTGTTCTTGAAAAAAAGTAATGGTAAATGGGCTTATAAAGACCTCAAGATAAACTATACCTGTGTTGCGGGTCGCTGTGCTGCTCAGGCAGGGCAGGATTTTAGGTTTGACGGCGAAAACGATATTATATACAAACCCAGCACGGAAGAAGTGGAAAGGCGGGTCAAGTTATCCAATTGATTTGTTCCCGAGCGATAGGCTATGGCCAAGATGCGTTAGCTGGCCGGAGGGCAGCCGCGTAGCGGCTGGTGCGCCGTAGAGCCGCCATGTTTGGCGGCTAACAAGCACCGAACGTCCAGTGAGCCCGTAGGACAGCGGCGGCGCGCATGCGACGCAACGCCCAAATAAAAAAAAAGAAGACTTTTTCAAGCCTGTGGTACCTATCAACAATTCCGTCTAGGTACTTAAAGCAAAAAAAAAGCAGACCGATTATTCGATCTGCTAGTTTTAATTATTAACGATAAACGGGGGCGCCGGAGCGTTGTTCACCGCGTACATCCACCGAAGTGGCATGGGTTGCGAAAACGTTCAGGTAAGTTCTGGAGCTAACCTGGCATGCTGCCAGGCTTATAGCCGATGGGAAGGTATTGCGTACCATAATCCTGGAATTTAAGGGTTAAAAAATAATTCGAAATACTAAGCATGCTTAATGTACTAACTTAATGAAATGAAATTTAGTTCCACGTTGGAAGCGAGCGAAAACAAGAAAACCGCGTTGGTTTTAATTTAGTTCCCTGCGCTTGAAAAAATAGTTTAAATATCGTGCCAAACCTTAGAACTTATTTATACAAACGCAAAAGCCCCCGTACTGGTACAGTACGAGGGCTTTTATTTTAGTAAAAATTATGCTACAGGTGCAGCGGGGTATTTTACTAGATTATTTCGCTACTACGAAACGTTTAACGGTCCAGCCTTTACCTGTAGAGATAGAAAGGTTGTAAACACCGTTAGGCAAGTTGCGAACGTCGAAGCTGAAAGTATCGTTAGATACGTTTTCAGCACGGTCACGGTAAACGATACGGCCGTGTACGTCAAGTACTTGGTAGTTGATGAAGTTAACCGACTCGTCCAAAGTAACGTTAGCAGTCAATGTAGTAGATACTGGGTTAGGGAACATCTCAACGTTGATGTTTTGAGTGAAGTTGTTGCTAGAAGCCAACAATTCACAATCAGACATGATACCACCTACAGCGAAAGTAATGTCTTCGCCATCAGTGAAAGTACCCCAAGTGTTGTCAGAAGTACCAGTACGGATCAAGTAGTTCAAGAAACCAGGCTTGAAGTTGAAGTTGTGTGTGTAGTCAAGCAAGTCAGCTTGAGAGATAAACACGTTGCTGTTACCTTCGTAAAGGATGGTAATCAAAAGCGTGTCACCAGCGTTAACGGCTACACCGAGGTCAGTTGTGTTGATATCGTAAACGTCAACAGTAACCCAAGTGTTGTTGGCATTGGCAGAAGTTGGGTAGAAAGGACCAGTATCGCCAATTTGTTCAAAGTTTGTATCGGCAAAACCAGCACCAACTTTGCGGTAAACACGGCCAGTTACGTAGTCACTGTTTACAGTAAGACTATCCCAGTTGGCAGCAAATTTTACTTGGAAAACAGTGTCATTGTTTACAACTTGGTACCAGTTGCCAATTTCGATGTCAGTTGCACCAGAAGCACGGAAGCCACCAGCTAATTGGTCGTTAGCTTTGTTGAGTTCTTTTTCAACAACTTCGAAAGGGAAAGTTACTTCATTGTCATCACCTAAGTTATCGGTTGAGTCAGATGTAACGGTGTAAGTCATGGTGTAAGTACCAAGGTCTTCAGCTTCGATTGGCAATGTGAAAACGAAAGAAGCACTAGAGTCTACTTCAATAGAAGCTACAGATACAGCCTCTGTGAAAGAGAAACCGTTAGGGCCAGTTACATCAGCAGTTACGGTAACGTTAGATTGAGTTGTCAAACCAAAGTTGTCAACAACGGCTTCAGCCAAGAAGCTAGATGTTTGGCAATAAGGTGTTTTGTAGTTGTCAGGTACTTGGTAAGAAATCAAGCGAAGGTTGTTGTTCACTGGAAGACGGTCAGTCAATGTCATTGTTACTAGGCCAGCATTGATGTCCATACGCAATGAATCACAGTCAGCTTTACCAATCATCACACATGGGATGGTAATGGCAGCGTTAGAACCACCCATAACAGCAGAAGAGTTACCAGCTGCGTTGTTACACACGATAACGGCGATAGCGCCTTTGTCCTGTGCATTGATACATTTGTTCACGAAGGCACAAGTACCACGGTCAACAAAGAAAATTTTACCAGAGTCAGCAACAGTGTTGCCCAGTGGTGCATTACAGCCTTGGCTTGCTACGGCACCAATGGTGTCGTTCGAAAAAACAGCTTGGCCAGTCCAAGTGCTGTTGATAGCGCTACCAAAGTTAGTCGTTGGTGTAAACGCTACTTGCCAGCCACCGTATGAAGCAGGTGCTTCAACGATTAAATACTGTGCGCTAGCAGTGTTCGCCGAGAAGAACATCGCTAACGAAAGTACGGCAGAGCAAAGAATTTGTGGTAAACGTAATACTTTCATTCTGATTGAATTTTGGTTTATAAATGATTTGCAGTCGGCAAAAATAACTATTCTTCTGTATAAAAAGAAAACAGGAGGCATTTCTTTTGAGAAATACCCCCTGTTTTATGATAATCAGTAGGTTTTTGCCTTTAAAGGCCAAAAATTACTTGGTTACGTTGAACTTTTTAGTAGCAACACCTTCGTCAGAAATTACTTGGAGGATGTATGAACCATTAGCCAAGTTGCGAACGTCGTAACGGAACATTTCTGCAGTTACGTTTTCGTGTGCTTCTGTGTACAATACGCGACCGTTGATGTCAAGAACGTTGTAAACTACTTTAGATGATTCGCTCAAGAAGTTAACTTCTGCAACAACCGTTTCGTTAGCAGGGTTAGGGAACACGTTAACGGTAGTTTTAACCGTTGGCGCTTCTGTATTAACTGTACCGTCGAAGTCAAGACCAACGATGAAAGTCAAACCTTCACCACCTGAGAAAGTTCCCCAAGTTTGGTCGTTTGCGTTTTCACGAACGAGGTAGTTGATGAACTGGTCGCGGAAGTTGAAGTTGTAGCTGTAGTCTTCGTCACATGCTGAAACGAATACTGTAGTTGTACCTTCGTAAACGAAAGAAGCCAAGTAGAACGTGTTAGGCTGAAGCTCAACGCCGTTAGCCAATGAGTTTACGTCGAAGATTGGAACGCTTACCAATGCACCGTTAGCCAAAGTAGCATCTGGAAGGAATGGAGAAGACTCACCAACTTGGATGAAGTCAGCTGCACCTACAGATGAGAAAGTTGGGTTAGTGTACTGGTACAATTTAGCTGTAACGCCTTCGCCAGCAGCAGCCAAGTCATCCCAGCTTACTGATGAAAGATAGATTCCGTAAGCTGTCTGTGTGTTAATGGCTTCGTAGAAGTTACCGATTTCAACGTCAGTAGTGTTGGCCAAACGGTAGCCAGTGATAGCAATACCGTCGTCACGCATCATACGGCCAGTAGCAGCAGTAATTTCAAATGTACCTGTTGCTGTGTTGTCAGCTGGGTCAAGGTCTGTAGAGTCTTGTGACAATTCGTAAACGTAAGTATACTCCGTTACATTCGCAGCAGGGATGAAAGCTGTTGTAAATTCAACGCGAAGGGTGTCACCTGATGGGAAGTTACCAATAACCTCAGTACCGGTCCATACTGGAGTAGAACCACCAACTTCAGTTACAGTTACAGTCAACTCAACACCAGTTTGGTCTTGGTCACCGTTGTTCACGATAATACCACCAAAGAACACAGAGTCAATCTGAGTTGTTGGTGTAGCATAGTTGTTTGGACGAGCAAACTCCAAGATTGCTGTGCTGTGAGGAGGACCAGGTGTTGGTGCATCGTTCAACTTGATGTTGTCGATAGCCCAGAAATAGTCCCAACCACCAATCCACTCGAAGCGGATGAAAACAGTTGATTGGCCACCAGCTACCGATGTAATGTCGATTTCTGACATGTTTGGGTTAGCCGACCAACGTGAACATGGAGGGTTTGACGCACCCGTTACCAAACATGGGTAAGGGAAAAAGTCAGTCCAAGTTGTTCCGTCTGTAGATACTTGTACTTTTACGTTTGTTGCTGCATCGTAGTCGAATACACCAATCAAACCGTCCATTTGAAGTACCACTACTGGCTGTGCTGAACAGTCGATAGCAGCAGTAGTCAAACGAGTTGTGTGGTCAACAGCTGGAGCTGCAGCCAAACCACGGTCAGAGTTACACCAGATGTAACCGTTTGATGCACCTGTAGCGTTGAAGGTAGCAGAAGGCGTGTAACCTAAAGCCGCTGGAGCAACTGCCGCTGGGTCGTTTGACCAAACGAAAGTTACTTCTTGGCCAACAGCGCTGGTTGCGTCAACGTTGGTCCATGTAGCAGGGACAGAACCCCCTGAGAAGTCTTCCGACCAGAAGGTCGTTTGTGCAAAGCTTTGTGCGGCTGCAAACATCAATAAAGTAGCAGCCACCAGCTTTTTAGTCGTAAAAAAGCGCATAATGGTAAGTTTAAAAAATGTGATCAAAAATGTACGTGTAATAAGATTTTTCTTTTCAATGCCGAGCGTCTATCTCCCTCAAAAGGGGAAAAAGTTCACAAAAATAGAAGTATTATCCTGTAAAAACAAAACTTTATTTTCCAATTCTTTAAAGCTAAACGTTTTGCAAGGCTTTTATGTTGGCAAAAACTGCAAGCAAATCACCTTCAGCCAAGCTTCGTAACGCCATTCTAGCTCAATTATTGCCTTCATAATCGTACAATTTGCCACCGTTTGGCTACACGAAGCCTGTTTTTACCTTCCAGTACCTATATCTATTGTACCGCTATTTTAAGCCCTAGCTGCAAAATTATTTCTACTTTTGCAGCGTCTATGAATGCTCAAAATCACATTTACCCCATCTTCGATAAGCTGCTCCAACGCGATGCTAAGGCTCAGTTGCTCCAACAACAAGCCGTGGCGCTTTGGTTTACCGGCCTTTCTGGCTCGGGTAAAAGTACCATCGCGCAACATTTGGAGGCTAAACTTTATGCCGAGGGCTTCATCACGCAAGTCCTCGATGGCGATAACCTCCGCAGCGGCCTCAACGTGAATCTCGGTTTTTCTGAAGCCGATCGCGACGAGAACATCCGCCGTGTGGCCGAGGTATCCAAGCTCTTTGTGCATTGTGGTGTCATTACCATCAATACTTTTATTAGCCCTACCATCGCCAGCCGCGAAGCCGCTCGGCAAATTATCGGCCCAGCCGATTTCCTCGAAATTTTTGTCAACGCCCCACTCGAAACCTGCGAGCTGCGCGACGTGAAAGGCCTTTACGCGAAGGCCCGCGCCGGCGAAATCAAAAATTTTACAGGCCTCGACGCGCCTTACGAAGCACCCACTAAACCCGATCTCGAAATACGTACCGACCAACTTTCTGTTCAGCAAGCTGTTGATACTATTTACCAGTTTATCCTGCCCCGGATCAAGTTCCAGGCAAAGTAACGCTCATCCGACTTCTTTTTTTCTTTTTGGGCGTGCCCCCTCATCCTCGGGCGCAACGCGTTGCGCCCAAGATATTTCGGGGTCGTGCCCTTCCGGGGTTCGTGCGGTCGCGTTGCTCCCTTACGGAGCACTTCGTGGTTCGCTTTGCTCCGTGCTTGTTAGCCGCCAAGCATGGCGGCTCTACGGCGCACCGCCCGCGAGCGGGCGCCCTCCAGGCCACTCACGCAGCCCCCCCTCCACACAAGCAATCAATCAAACATGAAATATAAAATCTCTCACCTCCGCGAACTCGAAGCCGAGTCGATGTACGTCATCCGCGAAGTAGCCGCCCAGTTCGAGAAACCAGGCCTGCTTTTCTCGGGTGGTAAAGACTCTATCGTGGTGACTCACCTGGCCCGAAAAGCTTTTTACCCTGCCCGCATCCCTTTCCCGCTCGTACACGTGGATACTGGCCACAACTTCCCTGAAACCATTGAGTTCCGCGACCGCCTGGCCGAGAAAATCGGCGCCAAGCTCATCGTTGGCTCAGTACAGGATTCTATCGACCGCGGTGCCGTGGCCGAGGAAAAAGGCTTTAACGCTAGCCGCAACGCCTTGCAAACTACCACGCTGCTCGAAACTATTGAACACTATAAGTTTGATGCTCTGCTAGGTGGTGCCCGCCGCGACGAGGAAAAAGCCCGTGCCAAGGAACGCTTCTTCTCACACCGCGACGACTTTGGCCAATGGGACCCCAAGAACCAACGCCCCGAACTCTGGAATATCTTTAACGGCCGCAAGAACTTCGGCGAACACTTCCGCGTGTTCCCCATCTCTAACTGGACGGAACTCGACGTTTGGCAATATATCAACCTCGAACAGATTGAACTGCCTAACTTGTACTTTACCCACAAGCGCCAGTGTTTCATGCGCGACGGCGTTATCTACTACGCCTCCGACGTGATGAACCGTCGCCCTACAGAGGAAGTACAAGAAATGCAGGTTCGTTTCCGTACTATCGGCGACATGACTTGTACCGGTGCCACCCTCTCCGACGCCAGCACCCTCGACGATATCATCCGCGAGGTGGCCACCGCCCGCAGCACGGAACGCGGTACCCGCTCCGACGATAAACGCTCTGAAACCTCGATGGAAGACCGTAAAAAAGCGGGCTATTTCTAGCTGTACCATTTTATATATGGTACTAGCCTCTGCGGTAGCGATGCGAAGCAGTGGCCCGTAGGGCCAGACCGCAACGCGGGCCGAGCGAATAGCGAGCTGCGAAGCGTAGCGACGGCGAAGCCGGACCGCCCCCAAAAACCAAACAAACATGAATACCACCCACATGGATACGCCACTAACCCTTGATGAATACCAAAAAATGGACCTCTTGCGCTTTACCACTGCCGGTAGCGTAGACGATGGAAAAAGTACCCTCATCGGGCGCTTGCTGTACGATAGCAAGTCGATTTTTGAAGACCAATACGATGCCCTGCGCGCTACCAGCGAGCGCCGCGGCGAAGAAGACGTGAACCTGGCCCTGCTCACTGACGGCCTCAAAGCCGAACGCGAACAAGGTATTACTATCGACGTGGCTTACCGCTATTTTGCCACGCCTAAACGCAAGTTCATTATTGCCGATACTCCCGGCCATATCCAATACACCCGCAACATGGTGACGGGCGCGAGCACCGCCAACTTGGCCATCATTTTGATTGATGCCCGCAATGGCGTGGTGGAACAAACCAAACGCCACGCGTTTATCGCCTCTTTGTTGCAAATACCCCACCTGGTGGTTTGTATCAACAAGATGGACCTGATGGAGTACTCGGAAGCCGTTTACGAACGCATCATCGAGGATTTTGAAGGCGTGTCGGCCAAGCTCGATATTGAAGACGTGCGCTTTGTGCCGATCTCGGCGCTGCGTGGCGACAACGTGGTGAACCGCTCTGAAAATATGCCTTGGTACAAAGGCTCGACCTTGATGTACCTGCTAGAAACTATTCACATTGCCAGCGATTATAACCTCATCGACAGCCGTTTCCCGGTGCAGTTTGTGGTTAGGCCCTACACCGACGAATTCCACGATTACCGTGGTTATGCTGGTCGTATTGCCAGTGGTATTTTGCGCGTTGGCGATAAAGTGAGCGTGTTGCCATCAGGCTTCAGCTCGAAAATTGAACAGATACACATCGGTGAGGAACAAGTGCAAGAGGCCTTTGCGCCGCAATCGGTAACCGTTACCCTAGCTGACGATATTGATATTAGCCGGGGCGACATGATTGTACGCGAGGGTAACGTGCCCAACAATAGCCAAGATATTGAAGCTATGATTTGCTGGTTTAACGAGCGCCCCATGCAATTGCGCGGCAAATACGTGTTGCGCCATACCAGCAAAGAAGTGCGCTGCATGATTACCGATATGCGCTACAAGATGGACATTAACCAACTGACCCGCAACGAGGACGACAAAAACTTCAGGATGAACGATATTGGCCGGGTTACCCTGCGTACCACCGCGCCATTGTTCTACGACTCGTACCGTAAAAACCGCGTAACAGGTAGCTTTGTACTGGTTGACGAGGCCACGAACGAGACCGTAGCAGCGGGCATGATAGTCTAGGATTTTTGATTTTAAATATAGCCGCTTAACTTAGCGTATGTTTGGACTTTAGCTTCCGGCGAAAAACAGCTCTTTTCCGATGATTTTTGCTTTAAAAAATAGTTACGTAGCCCCACTATGCGCCCATTTTTTAAAGCAATCTCATCAAAAAATAGCTCGTTTTTCCCTCGAAACCCAAAATCCAAACATACGCTTAAATTGGCACAACTTTAGTATAGTTGAATTTACAGTTTAAGGTTTTAATTGGGTGTTCTCATAGTGCAAAACCCCGTTCTTCGCAAGAAGGCGGGGTTTGCCTTTTTACATCCTGAACACCCCGTAGCCATCGGTGCCTTTAATTTTTTGCTGGTAGCATACGGCCAAGGCGAAGCCTAGATAATTGCGGGTTTCGCGGGGATCAATCACGCCATCGTCCCAGAGGTTAGAGGTAGCGAAATAAGCGTTCGATTCCTTTTTGACCTGCTCCATGAACATGGCCTTGATTTGTTCGCCTTGCTCTACATCGTAAGGGAAACCTTGTTTTTCGGCAGCGTTGCGGCCAATAATTTCCATCACGCCGCCCAGTTGCTCGGCGCCCATCACCGCGATGTATGCATGCGGGTACGAGAACAAGAACCTTGGCTGGTACGCACGGCCACACATGGCGTAGTTGCCCGCGCCGTACGATGCCCCCACCATGACGGTGATGGCTGGCACCTCGGAGTTCGACACGGCGTTAATCAGCTTTGCGCCGTTCTTGATGATACCGCCTTCTTCGTATTGTTGGCCCACCATGAAGCCCGTGATATTTTGCAAGAAAATAAGTGGCCTATTTTGCTGGTTGCACAGCTGGATAAACTGTGCGCCTTTGTTGGCCGACTCAGAGAACAACACGCCGTTATTGGCCAAGATACCCACGGGAAAACCGTTAATCTCGGCAAAACCAGTCACGAGGGTACTGCCGTAATTTTCCTTGAACTCGGCAAACACCGAGCCGTCTACAATGCGGGCAATCAGCTCGCGGGCATCGTAGGGTACCTTGAGGTCGTCGGGGATAATACCCAACAGTTCCTCGGCATCGTACAGTGGGGCAGGGGCTTTGCTGGCTGGAATAAAGGCATCGGCCGGTTTGGGCAGCGTGGCCACGATGTCGCGGGCAATGCGGATAGCATCTGTATCGTCGTTGGCCAAGTAATCGGATACCCCCGACACGCTAGCGTGCATTTGGGCACCACCCAGCGATTCTTCGTCGGTAACCTCGTTGGTGGCCATTTTGACCAGTGGAGGCCCGGCTAGGAAAACCTTGGCTTGTTCTTTTACCATGATGGTATAATCTGACATGCCCGGCACGTAAGCACCGCCAGCGGTGCTACTACCAAACACTACCGATATGGTGGTCATGCCCGCTTTTGAGCGGCGGGTAATATCGCGGAAACTAGCCCCACCGAAGTTGAAAATCTGGGCTTGCTCGGTGAGGTTTGCCCCGGCAGATTCCACGAGGTTAATGACTGGCAGCTTGTTTTCAGCGGCAATCTCGTTGAAACGGAAACCTTTTTGCAGCGTGGTATAGTCGATAGCACCGCCTTTAATAGTGCCGATATTGCTGGTAATCAAGCACATTCGGCCATGAATCAGGCCAATACCGCCAATCATGGTGCTACTTTCCTTGAGCATCCCGGCAAGGGGCATGAGCTCTAGGAATGGGCTATCTTGGTCGAGCAGCAGTTCCATACGCTCCCGTGCTAGGAGTTGCCCCCGCGATTTTACCCGCTCTAGGTATTTTTCTTTACCCTGGAATAAAGCACCTTGCATTTTCTGCTGGTAATCTTGCACGATGGCGAGCATGCGTTCGCGGTTTTCGAGAAAAACCTTGGACTGAGGATTTACTTTCGATTTGATGGGGCGCATAAATCAGGTATTTATCCTGCAAAGTAAATAAACTATTTGCTGTGTTTTAGTTTAATGGTGGGGAAATAATTATGTGGTGCTTCCTTAAGGGTCAATTTAGTTCTTTTTTGGGCGTTCCGGCGCGATGCGCCGTCGCTCCTTTCCGCGCTCGGCTGTTCGCCTCGGTGCTACGCACTGCCGCCTACGGCGGCCCGCTCCAAGCAGCTAACGCAGGAAACGGCAGAGGCCATTAAGGCACATAATTGGAGTAATCAATACAACCCATTTACAATTAACTATTTATCATTAACCATTACGAAGCCGCCGTTCCTGCGCCAGGCATGCGGAGGGCAGCCGCGTAGCGGCTGGTGCGAAGCACGGAGCGCAGCGAACCCCGTAGCACGCCGACGGCGCTCCAGCGCCGGGGCGCCCCAAAAAACATCATCATAAGTAGGCTAATCTGTAGTTCAGGTTAAATCCGTAACTTGCAGCCTGAACGAAAAAAGCCCATACCGTGTACCATTTTGACACCAGCCTCCAGTGCGCCCAACAACTCGATGCGCAAGATGTATTAGCTCCATACCGCCAGCAGTTTATTTTCCCGCAGCACGATGGCCGCAATGTGCTCTATTTCTGCGGTAACTCGCTGGGTTTACAACCTAAAACCGTGCGCGAGTATATCAACCGGGAGCTCGATAACTGGGGTCAATATGGTGTTGAAGGCCACTTTAACGGCGAAATGCCCTGGAAAAAATACCACCACTTTTTCAAGGAGCCGATGGCTCGGCTCGTCGGTGCGCTGCCCACTGAAGTGAGTATCATGAACACGCTCACCACCAACCTGCACCTCATGATGGTGTCGTTTTACCGCCCTCAAGGTAAACGCTACAAGATCATGATGGAAGGTGGGGCTTTCCCCAGCGACCAGTACGCGGTGGAATCGCAAGTTAAATTTCACGGTTATGCCTACGACGATGCCTGTATCGAGCTAGTGCCCCGCGAGGGCGAAGATTACCTGCGCCAGGAGGATATTCTCCAGGCCATCCAAGAGCACGGCGATTCCCTCGCCTTGGTGATGTTCGGTGGCGTTAACTACTACACTGGCCAGTTTTTCGACCTAGCGGCCATTACCCAAGCCGCGCACGCCGTGGGTGCTGTAGCGGGCTTCGACCTTGCACATACCGCTGGAAACGTACCGCTTCAACTCCACGATTGGGGCGCCGACTTTGCCGTGTGGTGTACCTATAAATATTTAAACTCGGGTCCTGGTGGGCCAAGCGGCATTTTTGTACACGAACGCCACGCCAATAACCCTGATTTACCCAGATTTGCTGGCTGGTGGGGCCACGATGAAGCCTCGCGCTTCCAGATGAAAAAAGGTTTTATCCCCATGTCGGGTGCCGATGGCTGGCAATTGTCAAATGCTCAAGTGCTCAGCATGGCTGCCCACAAAGCCAGCCTCGATATGTTCGACGCTGTAGGCATGGAGGCCATCCGGGCCAAAAGCCTTCAGCTAACTGCCTACCTCGATTATATGCTCCGTGCCTTGATTGCCGAGAAAGGCTGGAACTACCGCATTATCACGCCATCGGACCCGCAACAACGCGGTGCACAAATATCAATGCTGACCGATGAAAACGGTAAAGCCATGTTCGATAAATTGATGGCCAATGGTATTATCCCTGATTGGCGCGAGCCGAATGTAATCCGTTTTGCACCCGTACCGATGTATAACTCGTACGAGGATGTTTGGCAAACCGTTCAGTTGATGCGATAGGCCAAAGGCCAATTACATTTTCTTGATTTCGATATGGTTGCGGTGTAGCTTAATCATACCGCGCTGCTCCATTTTCTTGAGCAAACGTGAGATTACCTCGCGGGAAGTACCCAAGTCGTTGGCTATTTCCTGGTGCGTGAGTTTTACATCGCGGGTGTTTAAGGCTTCTGATTGGCGTTGTAGGTAAAACTCCAAGCGTTCGTCCATGGCCTTGAAGGCAATGCTGTCAATAACCACCAACAGTTCTTCGAATCGCGAGCGGTAGGTTTCCAACACGAAGTAGTACCAGGTGCGATATTCGCGCATCAGCTGGTCCATGAGGGTAAGCGGCACCAAAATAGCATTGGTGGGGCGGGTTGCCTTGGCCATTACTTGGCTGGCCTCGTTCTTGGTGGCGCAAATCATAGAAAGAGCGCAAGCTTGACCGGGTTCAAGGTAATACATGAAAAACTCGTCGCCTTCATCGCCTTGGCGATATAGTTTTACCATGCCATCCACGATAAGCATGGTTGAGGTAAAATATTGGCCGGTGCGCATTAAAGTCTCGCCATCTGTAAAAGTTTTCAGCGTGCCGATTTCGGCTATTTTATCGCGTAGGGCTGCTTCAAACTGTGGAAAATGTTCGTTTAGTAGCGCTTTAATCTCGGTATTCATGGCGTTGGGTTATGACTAGACAAAGTTAGTGGTGCGAAAGTCATCTTAATGAACAGGTTCCCGCCCCGCAAGGTTGTGTAAAAATATGTAAAGCCGCGCTATTGTGCAAATACTTGGAGGCCATATCTGCGGCAGCCTGAGCTACTTTAACCAGGGTGCATCCTGCAAAATCGAGGCCCATTGGCGCTCCAAAACTTGTTGCTGCGCCTCGTGTGCGGCCCGGTTGGGGTGCAGCGGCCTATGCTCGGCCATGCGCTGGTACTTATCAATTTTATCGCGGAGCGGCTGTTGCGTTGCATCAAGGCAAGCCTGTTCAAAATGGCTCCAAACGTACTCGACAGCCTGCTCGGATGGATGCAGCATATCGGATTTGTAAAAACGGTAGTCGCGCAGGTCGTCGAGCACCAGCTCGTAGGCTGGGAAATAATAGCTCTGCGGCATACGGCACAACTGCTCGATGCCCAGGAGTAGGGCCGCTTTGCTCAGTTGGTTCTCGTGAAACCCGTCGCGGAGGTGGCGCACCGGACTGAGCGTGTACAGCACCTTGATGCCCGGATTAATGGCCCTGACTTGCAGGATGGCCTGGCTCAAAGCATCGAAAACAGCCTTGGGCGATAGGCGCTGGCGCTCGAAATCGCTATCGGGTAGGCGATGACAATTGGCTACCACCTGTCCCGTTTTCTTGTATTGGTACACGTAGGCCGTGCCCAGCGTGATGATTAAAAATTGGCTGCGCCGCAAGCTGGCCTGGGCCTCGGCCAAGGATTGGTTCATGCCTTGCAGGGCTTGTTCGGCCTCGGGCTGCGAGAAACTGCCGTGGAAACGCATATCGTGCCACAGCCCCTCGTGCTGCACCAGGTCGCTGGCCAACACTTGCGTATCGGTGCAAAGCAAGTGCAGCCCGGCGGCTATAGACAGCGGGTTATACACGATACCAAATGGGTTTTCGCACACGCGGTAGCGCAGGCGCAGCAAATGCTGGCTGATGTTGCTGGCAAAGCACGAACCCAAGCTCAGTAACTCATCTTGATGCTGTATGTTGGTGCCCAGAGCCTGCGGCTTCAACTCGGTGCGGAAACGCATAGGCTAGGCCGTTTTGCTATCGCAAAGCGCGTAAAAATCTTGTAGGCGTTGTAGGCTTTTGTCGCGGCCCAACTGCGCCATGATGTCGAATACCGCGGGGCCTTGCATGGTGCCCGACACGGCGAGGCGCAGCACGGGCAGTACATCGCCGAAGCCTAGACTAAACTCTGCTGCAAATGCCTCGGTGCTGGCTTTAATGCTGTCCGAGTCGAACTCGGGCAGGGCGGCAAAACTGGCGGCCAACTGCTCGAATTGAGCACGGCGTTCAGCGTTCCACTTGGCCAGTACCTTTTTCTCGAGGTTTTTCTCGTCGTACTCGGCAATGTCGCGGAACATGTAGTAGCCTTGCGTCCAGAAATCAGGGATAGAGCTCACGCGCTCGCGGAACAAGCCGCAGAAAGCCTCCAACTCCGCATCCGATGCTTGCAAACCATTGGCCTCGGCCACGGGACGGAACAAACGGGCCAGTTCATCGGCGGGCTTGTGTAATATATACTGTTGGTTAAACCAGTTGGCTTTCTGGATATCGAAGCGGGCGCCCGCCTTGGTTACACGGTCGAGCGAGAAGGCCTCGGCCATCTCGGCGATGTTGAAAATCTCTTGCTCGGTGCCGCTGTTCCAGCCCAGCAGGGCTAGGAAATTGAGGGTAGCTTCGGGCAAATAACCCGACTCTCGGAATCCGATTACGGTTTCATTGGTCTTGGGGTCGGTCCAGTTCATGGGGAACACGGGAATGCCCAGCTCGGCGCCATCGCGTTTGCTCAGTTTGCCTTTGCCGTTGGGTTTGAGTAGCAGCGGGAGGTGTGCAAAGGTTGGGCGAGTATCTTCCCAGCCGAGGGCGCGATACAACAGCACGTGTACAGGTGTGCTGGGCAGCCATTCCTCGCCACGGATCACGTGGGTAATCTCCATCAGGTGATCATCTACCACGTTGGCCAGGTGGTAAGTAGGCATACCGTCAGATTTGAGCATCACCTTGTCGTCGAGGTCGCTGGAGGCGTATTTCACATCGCCCCGAATTTCATCGTGGAAGTAAATATCGGTATCGGCGGGCACTTTGAGGCGGATAACCCAGGGCGTGCCATTGTTGAGCAGCGTTTGAACCTCCTCGGCGGGCAGGGTCAAAGAGTTGCGCAGTTGGCCGCGGGTAAACATATCGTATTTAAAGGTTTTGCCATCGGCCTCGAAGCTGCTGCGCAGGGCGGTCAGCTCGTCTTCGGAGTCAAAGGCGTAGTAGCCGTTATCGCTGGCCACTAGGGCATCGGCGTACTGGCGGTACATGGCTTTGCGTTCCGATTGGCGGTAGGGGGCGTGCGGGCCACCCACGGCAGGACTTTCATCGGGCACCAGGCCGAGCCAGGCCAGCGAGTCCATGATGTATTGTTCGGCACCGGGCACAAAGCGGTTCTGGTCGGTATCTTCCACACGTAGGATGAAGGTACCGCCGTGTTTGCGGGCCAGGAGGAAGTTGTACAAAGCGGTACGCACGCCACCAATGTGGAGCGGCCCGGTGGGAGATGGTGCAAAACGAACGCGAACAGACATGATATGTTGTGTTTTAGCCCGCGAAGATAGGGCTTTATCGCGAGCGTGTGATGCTAATGATTTGTTCTTTTTTGGGGCCTCCGCCACTGCGTGGCGGCGCTACGTTCCGCGGCTCGCTGGCGCTCGGCCCCTGCGGGTCTGGCGCGTTGCGCCACCGCTTCACATCGCTAGGCCGATATTAGTTCGTAGTTGGTTGTTGATAGTTGGTAGTACCCTACCGCAGCCTATTTTTAATCTCGTTGCGGCATATATCACAGAGTTTTTCGGGGGCATTATCTACCGTGTTGATGGTTTCCACGGCATCTTGCATTACGCATTGTTTATCGGGGCAGTGGGGTAGGCCGAGGTTGTGTCCTAGCTCGTGGATGGCAACCTTGCGCAAGCGACCCATAAACACCTTTGTACTGGCGTGCTTTAGCCGGAAGGTAGATACCATACAACTTTTACCGGGACAAAAAGCCAATCCGAAAATACCCCAGTCGGTATATTTAGAGGCTGGTTTTTTGATCTGGCCCAGGTAGTCGCGTTTGGTAGTGGATATATCTTTTTGGCTCAAGCCCAGCATGTACCTTAGGGTATCGGGCTTCATGCGGCGCAAGTGGTTGAGCAGCGTATCTGCTCGGTACCGTGGGGCTTTCACGTTGATAAAGGCTGATTCGGGGAGTGCCTGGCTGGGCAAAACAACAGTTTTGAATCCGTAGCAGCGCTCGATGGCATTTGCAACAGTATCGGCCAGGGCTGGGCTAAACTGCTCGTAGGGTTGAATGCCCACGAGCGGCCCCTCATGTGGCTGTGACCTTGGTTTGGTGCAAGCCCCTAATAAAGCGGTGCAGAAAAGTAGCAGTATGGTGCGTGGGGTCATGTGGCTAGTTGAATAGGTACCTGAAGGAACAGATATTGGGGTCGGTACCCTGCTTTACTTTTTCAAATTCAGCCTTCCTAGCTTCTGGGCAGCCATATTCATTTAAGCCATACAGTTTAATACTTATTCGCGCCCTTTCTTGGTCTTCTGTTGTGGCCCCGGGGTTAGGTATTATTTCAAAACTAAATGAGTCAACTATAAAATAGCGCTCAAAAGTGTAGCTTAGCTCGTCGGGTTTGAGGAGTAGCTCATCAAATTGCTCCTGTTTGGCTTTTTGGCAACTACCACAACAATAAAATAAATTTTCCCAGCGGCACACATCAAGGTTGAAAGTTGCTTTGGGCTTAAAATGTTCTATTGTAGCGCCTGCCTTTCTAACAGGCCAGATGTCGCAAAAGGAGCAGTGATTATGCGTCATGTCCCTGAGTATGGGCTCAAGGATGGTATTTATTCTTCGGCCTTGGTAAGTAGGCCAGTTAAACACGGCACTAGGATTTTGGCTTCGCCTAGCTTGATAATCTAAGCCCCATTTGTCTTCATTTGACACGGTGCCCCATTCCCTAGAATTAGAAACATGGGATAAACACTCGGGCTTTTCGGGTCTTGTAATTGAAACCATCTTTTATTGAGCCTTGCGATGTTTTTCAATTTGGCGCAGTTCAAAGCTTACCAAGTTTTCAAGTTCGGCACTTTGTTCCGCTAGTTTTTTGGCCAAGACAAGTAAAGCCTTTTCCGATTTTTTGTCGTCGTTAGAGCGCAGTACTTCTGTTCGGAGTGCTTTGAATTTTTCAATGTCTTGTTCAACGGCAAGACCGAAGCGAGCCTTAACCCCAAATACTTCGCGAATAATTTGTTCAACGCTATAGCCATCTTGCGAAAGCCGTTTTTGGACAACCTTGGCATTCCGGCCATCAAGCTCGAGTTGGTAAACCCAGGCATCGTCAACCGAGTTTACCACGAATGGAGAATGCGTGGACAAAAATATTTGGGCATTAGGGAGTAGCTTTTGTATAACCGGGAGGATTTTACGCTGCCATTCCATGTGGAGGTGAACTTCAATCTCGTCTAGGAAAAGAATGATATTTCGGTCGAAGACAGGTGTATCGTTTTCCCAGTCTAATCCTTCAAGCCTCATACATAAGTCGGCTAGCCAACTTAACATAGATTTTAGGCCATCGGGGAGTACTTCTATAGTATGTTCGATATCGTTGTATTCAATTACAGGATCTCGTAGGTGAGTATCCAATTTAAACATCACTTGATAGTCAACAATTTCACTCAGCGCTTTTTCCAACTTATTGATTGTATCCTCATAGTTTTTTTGTTTTATTTTCAAACCTTGAGTCTGCGCATAAGACCTCTTTAAAAGAGAATCTTTTATCCAATTGGAAATGTTGTAATTTGAGTTTATATTCTTGTAAAATTCAAGAGTTTGATGTAAGGGGTTATTGTTTGAAATAACCGTTTCAGGGAGGAAGTCATTGGAAGTTATTGCTCTATTACCTGAGTATGCAAATAATGCATATTTGAAAATAAAGCTATCGTCTCTTCTTTTAGACGTTATAGCGCTACGATAAGACTCAATGCTGGGAACATCTTCATGTTTTAAATGGAAATGTTTTGCTCCTTTTGGACATCCCATATATTCAATATTAAAAAGTTCCTCTTCATCTTTAATTAATAGAGTACAGGAGCTTTTTTGATTCTTATACCTGCAATACTCAAGGAGCCTATTCGTATTGTTTCGACATGTTTTTTCGTTTTTTGTTGTCACAGCAACTTCATCAAACGCTGCTGCCAAGGCTTTCAAAACAGTACTTTTCCCTGTTCCATTTGTGCCAGTAAATATATGTATCTCGGCCTTACCAGCAGTGGGGCAAGGCTCGAATACGATTTCCTCGGATTCAAAAACACCAATATGGTTTAACTCTATCTGCGTGATGCGCATATCCAATTGTTTATGTTTTGCAAATATACTTACAATAACGCAAAGTAAGGTTATTCTTGTTTTTTGCTCTCATGATTTAGGGTTTCTATCCGCTTAGCGGAAGCTTTTTCAAAACTATGATTAGGCAACGCATTTGCCTTTCAAATGAATCACATCAATCAGGGTTTAGATAAAAAACGGCGGCCAAAAGCCGCCGTCGCGTTAGGCATGCGTAGCGTGGCCGCAACGCGGCCAGCCCGCAGGGCCGACCGTCTAGGGAGCGCGTAGCACGCCGGCGACGCGCTAGCGGCGCAACGCCCAAATCATAACTATGAAATATGAACGATGAACAAGTAGCAAATATTGCTTCATTTTTGGGGTTTTGGAGCTTTGATTAGAGCTATGTTTTTCCACTCCGACAAGCTTTCCTCCGCTAAAAATAGACGTTGGTCGAAAAGTATAAAAATAAACTATGGAAACTTTAAAACCTTTGCGGGTTTCCCGTGTTCTTTTCCATACTTTTGCCCCCGAATTTAAAAATGTACATGCAAGAACCTGTTTACAACGAAGAGTTTTTATCCATCCTCGAAAAGGCAGCTCGGCTTTTTATGCGCTTTGGTGTGCAACGCATCACCATGTCGGATATAGCCAAGGATTTAGGTATTTCAAAGAAAACCTTGTATAAACACGTCGTTGATAAAGCGGATTTAATCCAGAAATCGGTTGAAATGCACATCCAGATGGAGGAAATGCTGTGTACTTCATGTACCCACGATGCGAAGGACGCCATCGACGAGATGTTGAAAATAGCCAGTACCGTTAATATTATGCTCCAGCAAATTAACCCGGTATTGATCCTCGACTTGAAAAAATATTACCGCAAGAGTTGGGACATCATGGAAGAGCACCGCATGCGCTTCGTGGGCAAAACCATGCGCGAAAATATACTCCGGGGCCAGCAAGAAGCTTTGTACCGGACAGATATCAACCTCGATATCGTGGTGAAGTTGTACATCGCACAAGCGTATAGTATCCTCGACTCAGAGGTTTTCCCTTACCCGGAATATACCCCGGATAAAATCCACAGCATATACATCGACTACCACATGCACGCGTTGGTGTCGGAGCAAGGCTTGGCCCTGTACAAAAAATACAAAAACGAACCATAATTAAATCATCCAAACTCCTCATACCAATCAATCCTACATGAGATCTGTATTAACCCTTTTCGTTTTAAGCCTGTTTGTTGGCCGTGCATATGCCCAGCCGGAAACAGAAACCAAGGCATTCAGCCTTCAGCAAGCGGTAAGCTATGCGCTGAAGAACCACCTGAACATCCGCGTGGCCGAGGCAAACATTCGCGATGCCAACTGGCAGGTGAAAGAGTTCACGGCCATTGGCTTACCCCAGGTGAACGGTGGTGCCTCTTACCAGTACAACATCGTGATACCTAAGTCGGTTATCCCGCCTTTTTTCCCGGAGCAGGATTTTACCCAGGTACAAGATGTGAACGGCAACCTTATTCCTGTTTCGTACACACGTTTGGATGCCGATGGCAACCCGGTGTTTGGTAGTCCACAAACCTTGCAGTTTGGTCTTCGCCAAAGCTTAGCAGGTAACATTAACGCAAGTATACTAGCCTTTGACGGCTCGTACTTCGTGGGCCTACAAGCCGCCAAAGGTTTGAAGGAAATGACCGAGCGCCAAGTGGGTATCACCGAGCAGGAAATCAAGTACAATGTATCGCAGGCGTATTTGACGGCTATTATGGCCCGTCAGAACAAGAGCATCATCGAGAAAAACATCAGCAACTTGGAACGCTCGTTGAACGAGTTGAAAGCCATGAACGCCAATGGATTTATCGAACAACTTGACGTGGACCGCTTGACCCTTTCATTGGCAAACCTACGCACCGAGTTGCAGGCCTTGACCCAGCAAACCGAGTTGGCCGAGACTGTACTCAAGTTCCAGATGGGTTTCCCGCTAACCGATCCTATTGAGTTGACCGACGATGTTGAATTGTTGTTGGTAGCAGCCAAACCAGTTTCAGCCGATGGCGAAATTGACTTCAGCAACCGTCGCGAGCTTGAAATCATGGACCGCAACCGTGGCCTCAACGAGTTGAACCTCAAGCGCTTAAAAGCCATGTACTTGCCATCAGTTTCGGTTTTTGCGCAGGCACAAGTTGCATTGAACCGCAATAACCTATTCACAGATAACGACATACCTTGGATTCCCGCCGTCGTGGCAGGTGTTCAGGTAAACGTGCCAATTTTCGATGGTTTTAGCAAAAAAGCTTCCATCGAGCGGGCTAAAATTACCCTTGAAAAAATTGAAATCCAGAAAGACCAATTTGAACAAGCAACCACATTGCAGGTAATCAACGCCCGCAAACGCTACACCATTGCCATGGATCGCGTAGAATCACAAAAACAGAACTTGGCATTGGCCGAGAAAATTTATAACGTGACCCAGGTTAAATACCGCGAAGGTGTTGGTTCAAGCATTGAAGTAAGCCAAGCAGAACGCGAGTTGTACCAATCGCAAGCCAATTACCTGAATGCTTTGTACGACTTGCTACAATCGCAAGTTGACTTGTCAAACGCCTTAGGTACACTATAATTAATCATTGAACAACCAATCAAACTCATAACCTACTTTAATATGAAACGCATTGTTTTCGCATTAGCATCCCTAGTTATACTGGCCTCTTGTGGCGGTGGTGGCGGTGCCAAAGACCTCGCTGGCTTGAAATCTGAGCTGGCCGAGAAAAAAGCTGCCCTCAAAACCTTGATGGATGAAATCAAGGAATTGGAAGGCCAAATTGCCGAGCTAGATACTACCGTGCAGGTAGAGAAAAAAGTTTTGGTAACGACCACCACGGTTGCTGCCCAAACCTTTGAACACTTTGTAGATATCCAGGCAACCGTGGCTGCGGAAGACCCAGGCTACGCCAGTAGCGAAACGGGTGGCCGTATCACCAAGTTGTTGGTAAAAGAAGGCCAAACCGTGAGTAAAGGCCAACTCATTGCCGTGATTGACCTAGAAACCTTGGAAAAAAGCATGGACGAGTTGAACAAGGGCCTTGAATTGGCGCAACAAGTTTTTGAACGCCAAGAAAACCTCTGGAAACAGAAAATCGGTTCGGAAGTACAATACCTGCAAGCTAAAAACCAGGTAGAACAACTGGAAAAACGCAAAGAAAGCCTCAAGTTCCAGATGACTAAAGCCAACGTTTATGCCCCGATTGCCGGTACGATTGACCGCGTGATGGTTAAAGCTGGCGAAATGGCTGGTCCTGGCGCCCCCATCGTGATGATTGTAAACTTGAGCAATTTGAAAGTAACGGCCGAGATACCTGAAAACTACTTGCCTGCTGTAAAAGTTGGCGATGCTGTAAAAGTAACGTTCCCTGCGTTGGGCGACTCTATCAACACCCGTATCATCGAGGTGGGCCGTATGATTAACCCAGCGAACCGCACCTTTGAAATTGAAGTAGCCTTGCCAAACGCCCGTGGTTTGTATAAACCAAACTTAGTGGCTGTGGTACAAATTCGCGACTACGTGGCCACAAATGCACCTGTAGTGATGACTGAATTGATCATGCAAGATGTAGAAGGCCAAGATTATGTGTACACCACCGAGTCGAGCCCTGAAGGTCTTCGTGCCAAGAAGGTATACGTGCAGCGTGGTGTGGCTTATGGCCCATCAACCGAGATTAAATCGGGTCTGAAAGGTGGCGAAAGCATTTTGGTAGAAGGTGCCCGTAAGGCATCGGAAAACGATTTGCTGGAAGTACTCAACGACGTACCAGGCAAATAGTAGCCGCTGGCCATATTCCTGCGTGAGCGATGTGGAGCGGTGGCCCGTAGGGCCAGACCGCAACGCGGGCCGAGCGAACAGCGAGCCGCGCAACGTAGCGACCCGAGCACTGTAGGGGCGTATTGCAATACGCCCCGGGTGCGAGGGACACGCCCTAAAAAGCAGGAATAGCAAAGGCATTAGGTAATCACAATCAATTACAACCCAAATCCATTTTATGGAATCCTTACAGAAATTTATTCAAAATATCAAGACGTTTAGCCTGACGAAGCTATCGGTGAACAACGCGACGAGCGTGCTCATCCTGTCCTTCATCATCGTGGCATTCGGCTTGATTTCATACCTGAAAATGCCCAAGGAGGCATTTCCGGAAATCGTAATCCCAACGATTTACGTACAAACCGTGTACTCGGGCAACTCGGCCGTGGACATGGAAAACCTCGTGACCCGCTACATCGAGCGCGAGTTGAAATCGATTAACGGCATCAAGGATATCAAGTCGAACTCTATCCAGGATTTCTCGATCATCATCGTGGAGTTTAACACCGACGTGGAGGTGGAAAAAGCCCTGCAAGAGGTGAAAGACGCGGTGGATAAGGCCAAGAAAGACCTACCCAAGGACTTGACCATGGAGCCGGCCATCCGCGAGATTAACTTCTCGGAAATCCCGATCCTGACCGTGAACCTCTCGGGTAATTATAGTCTCGACGAACTGCGCAAGTACGGCGAGACCATGGAAGACGAGATGGAAAAGATGAAGGAAGTTTTGCGTGTTGACCTGAAAGGCGTGATGGAGCGCGAGGTGAAAATTAACCTCGACCTGAACAAGATGAAGGCCATGCAGCTTACTTTCGAGGACGTAGAATACGCCATTTTGCAAGAAAACTTGACCCTCTCGGCCGGCGACGTGCTTTCGAACGGTATGCGCCGCTCGGTACGTATGGTGGGCGAGTTTAAAAGTGTGAAAGACATCGAGGACATTATCGTGAAGAGCGAGAACATGAACTCGATTTACATGAAAGATATTGTGGCTCAGCCGATTGCCTTTGACTTTGCCGAGGCCGATAGTTACGCCCGTTCCGACCGCTTCCCCGTGGTTTCGCTCGACGTTATCAAGAAATCAGGCGAAAACTTGTTGGATGCATCGGATAAAATCAAGTTGTTGACCGAGCAAGCGAAAAAAGACAAGCTCTTGCCCGACGATTTGAAAGTACAGATATTCAACGACCAGTCTATCCAGATTCGCGACACCGTGAACAACTTGACCAACAGTATCATCTCGGGGGTAATCCTCGTGGTATTGGTATTGTTGTTCTTCATGGGCTTGCGCAACGCCAACTTCGTGGGTGTGGCCATCCCGCTCTCTATGTTGTTGGGTATTTTGATTTTGAACCTCTACGGCGTGTCGCTCAACATGGTGGTGCTGTTCTCCTTGATTTTGGCCCTTGGTATGTTGGTGGATAACGGTATCGTGGTGGTTGAAAACATGTACCGATTTGTACAAAACGGCGTGCCCCGTAAAGAAGCGGCCATCTTGGCCACCTCTGAAGTGGCTATTCCAGTAATCACCTCTACCTTGACCACCGTAGCGGCTTTTATCCCGCTTATTTTCTGGCCAGGTATCATGGGTGAGTTCATGAGTTACTTGCCTATTACCTTGATGATTACGCTTACGGCATCCTTGTTCGTGGCCTTGGTGGTTAACCCTGTGTTGGCGTCTTGGTTCATGTATATCGACGTGCACAACGAGGATAAAAAAGAGCGTATGAAGCACACCCGCCAGGTGTTGATTATCTCGGGTGCTATGTTTGCCGTAGCCGTGATTGGTCTAGTTACCGGTACGGTTTGGGTACGCAACTTGTTTTTCATCGCGGGTCTTTTGGGCTTGATGAACCACTTTTTGTTCCGTCCGGGCTCCTTTGCCTTCCAAGATAAGGTTTTGCCTATGTTGGAGCACGGTTATTCCAAGTTTATCAATTTTGCCTTGAAAGGTTATAGGCCTTGGTTATTCACGGCAGGTACTATTTTCTTGTTTATCTTCTCTATCGCTTTGTTCTCGTCTAATGCCCCATCGGTGGTATTGTTCCCGAAAGCAGCGCCGCAGTATATCAACGTGTTTGTGGAGATGCCTATCGGTACCGATATACAAGTGACCAACAAGTTGACGCAAGAGTTGGAGGCCAAGGTTGAAAAAGCCATACAGCCTTACATGAAAGCCGTTGACGCGGTGTTGACGCAGGTTGGCAAAGGTACTGGCGACCCAAGTAGCCCAGAGGCTGGTGGCGAATCATCGCCGAACAAGGCCCGTATCACCGTGTCGTTTGTACAATTTGACAAACGCGAGGGTGTGGATACCTGGGAGGTGCTAGAAAAAATCCGTGCAGCAGTACAAGGCTACGCTGGTGTGACCATCATCGTGGACAAAAACCAAGACGGCCCACCAACGGGTAAACCAATCAACATAGAGTTGGTGGGTAACGCTAAGGAAATGGAAGAAATGTTGGCTCAGGCTACCAACGTGGTAGAGTTTATCAACTCGAAGAATATCAAAGGTATCGAGGAGTTGAAAACCGACATCGAGATTGGCAAACCTGAATTGATTATTGATGTAAACCGCGACGCTGCCCGTCGTTTTGGTACTTCAACCTCGGCCATCGCTATGGCTATCCGCTCGGCTTTGTTCGGTAAGGAAGTGTCGAAATTTAAATCAGGCGACGACGAGTATAAAATCATGGTGCGTTTGGACCAAACCCTGCGCAACGACATTACCCAGCTCTTGAGCCAGAATATCACCTTCCGTAACCCAGCCAACGGCCAAATTGTGCAATTGCCTATTTCAGCCATGGCCGATATTCGCTACTCATCAACCTATAGTGCTGTAAACCACCGTGATACACGCCGTACCATCACCATTTTCTCGAACGTGCTCGAAGGCTACAACGCTAACGAGGTGGTAAAAGAAATTCAAGATGCTATGTTGGACTACAAACTGGAAGACGGTTTCAACGTTTCGTTCACGGGCGAGCAAGAAGAACAAGCCGAGTCGATGGCCTTCTTGTCAACGGCCATGTTGATTGCCGTGGCGGCTATCTTCCTGATCTTGGTGGCACAGTTTAACTCTATCATCGCGCCGTTCATCATCATGCTTACGGTATTGTTTAGTACTATCGGCGTGTTCTTGGGTTATGCACTTACCGGTGCCGACTTCGTGTTGATCATGACTGGTGTAGGTATCATCTCTTTGGCTGGTATCGTGGTAAACAACGCCATTGTATTGATTGACTATACCAACGCCACACGTGCACGCATGCGCGAGGAGCAGGGCTTGGAGGCAGGCAAGGAGTTGTCGGACACAGACGTGATTAAGGCCATCGCCGAGTCGGGCGAGACCCGTTTGCGCCCCGTGTTGCTGACGGCGATAACCACCATTTTGGGCTTGATTCCGCTAGCTATTGGCTTGAATATCAACTTTATAACCTTGGTAACGCAGTCTGATCCACAGATTTATATCGGTGGCGAGAGTGTAGCGTTCTGGGGCCCATTAGCCTGGACGGTTATCTATGGTTTAACGTTCTCAACCTTCTTGACCCTGGTTGTAGTACCTGTGCTTTACCTCTTGATGGAGGTGCGCATGGTGCGTTTTATCAGGGGTATCTTCGGTGTGAAAAAGCACTAGTTTCTGGTTAAACATACTCTTATTCAAAAGGGGGACTTGCTTCGGCAGGTCCCCCTTTTTTTGTTTGTTGAGCTCAACAAAACCTCAAAAAGCGCTAAAAATCAAAAAAGCACAATGCATCGTTGTTTTATCGTTTATCCTTACCTCATTTCATCATTTATTCATTTCATCATTTATTCATTTTGGGCACCCCGCCGCTGCGCGTCGGCGCTACGTTGCGCGGCTCGCTGTTCGCTCGGCCCTTGTTAGCCGCCCAGATTGGGCGGCTTTACTGCGGTCTGGCCCTGCGGGCCACCGCTCCACATCGCTGGTGTGAGGGTCAAAATATAAACATTTTGTTTATTAAAGTTAAAGTTTAGGATATTTTTACCCAAATAAGTTGCATAATTAGCGCAAAAGATATACTTTTGTCATGAAATAACGTTAAAAGCTAAAAAATGGGCTTCTATTTACAGAAAATATAAACAAATTGTTTATGAAAATCTACTCCCCAATGGTAATATCCAATCGAGTTCCAGCGATTTTGCTCGCCTTGTTCATGCTCTGTTACCTCAACCAAACCACGGCACAACAAAAAGCCATTTATGTATACCAAGATGCGGCATGCATGGATCGCTACGAATACGAAGTTAGCGGAAACGGTACCCTACAAGGAGCCATCCACTACCACCTTTCAACCAGCGATACCGAGCAACTGATTTTGCAAGTACCCAAACGCCCTGAAGGTTACATCGAGTGGTTGGCTCAAGCCCCGGCGTACATTTGGGCATGCCAGCTACAAGTAGATAGTATGGAGCAACTGGTTCAAGCCATCAACAAGGCTGAAATTGAAATCTACCTCGTCGAAAAATTCATGGGCCGCTACTGTATCATGCGCGTTGAAAGTGCCGCTTACATGAACCTCAACGCTGGCATTGTACGCTATTATGACAGCAACTACGACCTCGCCTACGACAACATGGCCGATCTACCCGCTAACGCTGATTATAGGATTAGTACCAAAGCCGCAGCCGTTTACCACGATAAAAATTCTGAGTTGAAATGCTACAATGTACACCATTTCAGGGTGTACGAACAAGATGTGTTGAGTTATAAAGACATTACCCTGGTGCCTGGTGTGGGTATCACCGCCATTACCAAAGCGGGTCAAACACAATGGTTGAAACAAGTGGAATCCTACAACTTGGAAGATTACCTCGCGGCGCGCTGTGAAGGTACCGTGCTAAAACGCAGTTCGGCAGGCGCTCGCCCAGAATTGCTTAGCCAATGGGGAAAACCAACCAAAGACATTGCTCAACTCCCCAGGCCAGATTCCGCAACGGTAAAACCTATATCCGCTCCTACCTTGTACTTGGAGCCTGTGGTATCTAATGTAATCAGTCCTGCACCAAGTAAAACATTGGTCAAACATCAAGGGCCGTTGCCGCAGCTGCATACCGTAACTAATGGTGAATCGTTGCATAGTATCGCACAATACTACAATATACCCTTGGTCCAACTGAAAAAACAAAACCGTATGCTGGGCGACAGGATTTACGTCAACCAAAAACTATACATCCAAGCCCCTGACGACTTTGTGGCCAAAGGCGCTATGGAAATACCACAATCGTACGAAACTGGCGCTACCACAGGCGATGGCTGTACCTATGTGTACAAAGTAAGGGAAGGCGATAACCTGTACAGGCTTGCCGTTAAAAATCAAACCACCGTTGATGCGCTCATGGCCTTAAACAACCTGAACAGCATCAACTTGAAAATAGAACAAAAACTCAGGATACCGATATGCCCCGGCAGCAACAATGGGGCATCCGTTAGCGCGCGGTAATAAGATTCAGATTTGCAGTACGTGTTTGTTTTGTTGCTTGTTTCCGTGGCCAGCCTAGAAATGTCTAGGTTGGCCATTTTTTGTATATCCTTCATGCCCAAGCCCCTACCAATTGGCCTTTTTTTGAATATAAGGGCGTAGATAACGTTCAAAACCTATAACTTTACGTAAATAATACGACTTTTGCAACCAAAACAAATTAATATGAGCAATACCAGCAAGATGCTTGTAAGAAGCCTACTTCTTGCTTTAAGTATTTCGAGCAACTTCGTTTTACAAGCACAATCAGCAGCCTTGTACGTTTACTACGACCCGGCCTGCATGGATAAATATACTTATGCCAAAGAAGGGAACCCTGGCTTTGAAGGCTACCATGATTACCACCTGACGATTAACGACTCGACGCGCTACGTCTTTACCGTGTTTAACTCAAAGACCAACAACGTGGCCAATTTCTCGTCGATGCCAGCTGACTTCACCAGTTGCGCCAACAGGCGTTTATCGCTCCCCGAAATCGATGCTGTGAACAAAGGCACACGCCAAGCCTACATGGTAACCGAAGAGCCTACGGGTTATCAATCAAAGGTTATTGCCGAGATTAGCGTGTGGGTGAATAACGAAAATACCATGAAACTACTTGACGCCGACTTTAGCCTGAGCTTCAAGTTAGATGACCTGTATAGCGATGGTACTATTATTACCAACGCTACCTCGCCCAAGCCCGCCTTTTTTACCGGTGAAACAACCGTGAGTTGTAAACGTGCTTTTGTATACCGCGAGATGCCTTTTGGTTTTGATAATAGCAGCTTTGACTTTACGTTTATCCCCGACATCGGCATGTATTCAAAAGTAAACGGAGAAGGCTCGCTGCAACTTATCTTTGTAAATGGTGTAGCCATTAGCGACTTTATCCAGAAGCTTTGTGATAAAAATGCCTCTGTATTTGCGGCCAACAATAAACCGGTAAAACCCACCGTACCCACTGATAAAGTAATCCAACCCGTAAATCCGAATCCACCCTATATCGTGCCGGAAGCCCATTTTGTGGCCCCGGGCGAGACCCTCTATTCTATCTCTGATGCATATCCTAACTTGACCATTGCAAAACTTAAAGAATGGAATGGCCTAACCGATGAAAATAGCATTAAACCTGGCGATAAAATCTGGCTAAAACCAGGTATGATTACCACGCCGGCTACCCCAGCGATTGATTCGCCCGTTGTTGTGACACCCGAGGTTAAACCTGTAGTACCCGAGGTTAAGCCAGTGGTACCAGAAGTTAAACCTGTTGTGCCTGAAGTTAAACAGCCTGAAGTGCCAGCCCTTGACCCAACAGGGCCCTACCACGTGGTTAAACAAGGTGAAAACTTGTATAAAATATCTAAAACCTACAATATCCCGGTGGAAGAACTTCGGACTATTAATGGCTTGAAGACGGACGCCCTAGATCTTGGCCAAAAAATTTACCTCCGGAAAGGTTCAAACCCAGTAGAAGGTAACAATGACATCAGTCAGCTGACTACAACCCCCGAAACAACCCCACTGCCAGGAAAAGGCTTCCATGTGGTAAAACCCAACGAAAGCATTTTTGCTATTGCTGAACAACACAACGTTACGTTGAATCAACTCATCGTTTGGAATAGCTTGACCAGCCTTGATGTTGCACCAGGAACCCAACTCAAAGTTTCTGAAAACGCCGAGCAAGCTGCCGAAGTAGCAGAAGCACCGCTTAAACCAGGCTACCACCGGGTTAAGGCCGGCGAAACCTTGGCCTTAATTGCTAATAAATACGACTTGTCGCAAATGCAACTGGTAGAGTGGAACCAACTCACCGATTTATACCTAAACGTTGGACAGGAATTGCGCCTCATCCCTCCCGTTGAAACAAAGCCGGAAACCCCAGCGCCAAGCACGCCCGCACAGCCTAGCAGCTTGACTAAAACCATCTGGCATACCGTAAAACCTGGCGAAGATTTGATGAGCATTGCCGAGCGTTACAATGTGACAGATACCGATATTATCAATTGGAACACACTGACTGCGCTCCCAACCGATGGGCAACAACTGCGCCTTGAAGTGCCGGCCAACCAAGCGGTGCCAACACCACAGCCACAGCCGGTACAGCCTAAACCTGAACCTAGCAAGCCTGCAACATCGGCGGCTACACACACCGTTCAGAAAGGAGAAACCCTGTTTGGTATTTGTCGCAAATACAACGTGACTGTTGATCAAGTTACAGCTTGGAATAAACTGACCAGTAACGAGCTCAAGCTAGGCCAAGTGCTCAAAGTTGCAGCGCCTGGATCTGGAACTACCGTAACGCCTAGCCCAGAAAAGCCAGCTACTCCACCAGCTAGCACCGCCAAAGCGCAGTACCACACGGTTGCCAAGGGTGAAGGACTTTGGGGTATCGCCAAAAAGTACAACACCACCGTGGATGCCATTCGTGCTTTGAACGGCATGGCGGATAATGAGATTAAATTAGGACAAAAACTCCGGGTAAAATAATGCTGGACAAGTTTAAATTTTCTATTCCAGTTGCCTTGCGCTGGAGTGATCTAGATGCCCTGAAACACGTGAACAACGCTCGTTTTCTCACCTTTTTCGAGGAGGCTAGAATTGCATACTTCAGGAATATAGGCTGGGATTGGCAAAAAGATGGGCTAATCATTGCCCGCAACGAGATTAACTACCGCAAACCGGTGTTCTTGGCCGATGAACCCGTTATCCACCTGCGTTGTGCCCGTATTGGGAGCAAGAGCTTTGATATCGAGTACTTGATGCTCGACAAGCTGGGCAACCCGCTGGCCGATGGTAAAACCGTGTTGGTGGTGTTTGATTATCAGCTAGACCATGCCGTGGTGCTACCCGATGCCACCAAGCAAAAACTGCTCGATTTTGATGGTCCCAACATCGTGACGGCATAAGCGCCTGCGTGAGCGATGTATGAGCGATGCGGTTTTGCGTAGCAAAAACCAATGTGCTTAATGCACATTTGTAGCAAGCGAACCACGAAGTGCTCCGCAAAGGAGCGAAGCGACTGCGCGAACCGCGCAACGTAGCGACCCGAGCAACGTAGGGGCGTATGCAATACGCCCCGCGAGCGAGGGGCACGCCCAAATCAAAAAACCTACTATTTGATTTTCATTTTGATGGCTGATTGCTTTTTTATACATTTGTAGCTTTGAAAGGCTGCCGAAACCTTATTTACGTAAGGCGAAGCCGCCCAAGTCCATAACCAACCAACTCATTTTCAACCTTTTCGATATGCGTCAGGAGTATGAAAAGTACACAGACGAAGACCACCTTGTATGGTCCTTGCTGTATAAACAACAAATGGAGATTTTGCCTCCCATTGCCACAAGTGCCTACATGAAAGGCATTGAAAAAGTAAAATTTGTACCCGATCGCGTTCCTCGTTTTGATGTGATTAACGATGCCCTGGCTGATTTGACCGGCTGGGTTGTTTACGTGGTGCCCGGGCTGATTGACAATAAGCCATTTTTTGAACACTTGGTGCGCAAGGAATTCCCCGCTACCACCTGGCTGCGCAAAATGGAGCAACTCAAATATATCCAGGAGCCCGATATGTTCCACGATGTGTTTGGCCACGTGCCACTGCTCAGCGAGCCATTTTTCAGCGATTACCTCAATGGCCTTAGCGCCATTGCCCTAGATTATATTGAAAACCCATCGGCGGTTGAGCTCATGGCCCGTATTTACTGGTACACTGTTGAGTTTGGTTTGATCCAAGAGGAAGGCAGTATCAAGATTTACGGCGCGGGAATTTTATCCTCGCCCGGCGAGTCGCTTTACTGCGTAAGTGCTGAAGCTACCCATGTGCCTTACCATGTGCAAACCATTTTGGATACGCCTTACATCAAGGATAAATACCAAGCGCAGTATTTTGTGATTGATTCTTACGAGCAGCTTTTCCACAGCTTGCCTGAAATTCGCGAAACCATTCACCGGGTGGTGGAAGAAGATATTTTTATCACACCATCGCCTTAGGGTTGTGTTTGGCTAATAAAAAAAGGGTGCTGCGTTCAAAACGCAGCACCCTTTTTTATGGTACTAATCAAAGCTTATTCCTTGATAAAGCCTTTTGAGCTGCTGGCATTGCCTTGGCTCAAACGTACAAAGTACATACCGCTGTTGAGTTGGCTCACGTCAATGCTGTTGGTGGCATCGCTCACTTGCTGGCTGCTGATAATGCGGCCGTCAAGACCAACGATATCTAACTGGAATGCATCGTTGTTGGACTCCAGCTCCACGAACAACTCGTTTTGAGCTAGGGTAGGGAACAACTTAAAGCTAAGCGCTTGGTTAGCCAGGTTGTTGGTGTTCACGGTAGTATTCTCGGTAAAGTTGAAGGTAGTTGAACCACCGCCATCGCCGGACGACTGACCGTTGTTGTTTACACCCGTACCCGCTGCATAAAAGCGAACAGTACCAGTACCCGCTGCAGGAGCGGTCCAGCGCACGGTAAAAGTATTGGTGGTACTAGGGCCATTGTGTTCGGCATAGATACGACCGCCATTGGCCGTGGCCAATTTAGCGTTGCTTGAAGGGTTGCTAAACACACCGGCCTGGGTGTTGTTGGCGGTGCGCAAGCCAATCATCTGGAAGCCAAAACGAGCAGGGGAGCCCACGGCGGTGTTCACCGTCACGCGCATGTCGTAGGCTTGGCCAGGGATGTAACTGGTGGCAGCTGTGGTAGTGCCTACTTCAAATGCTTGAACCGAAACGGTAACTTGAATAGCCGCGCTGTTGTGGCAGCCTTGGCAAGTGGCTGGTAAATCGCCGGGTGCGCCGGTATTACCAAAACCATTGGTGGCACGGCCACCAGAGTTGCTCATGAGCGCAAGGGCACCCGAGCCGATAAAAAGTGTGTAAATAATCCAACGTTTCATAAATTAGGTTTAAGGTTATAGAATAAAAAAACGTGTTGATAAGTGGTTAAATATCACCTAGTTGTGGGCGGAGCACGAGTTCTTCTACCACGGTGCGGTCGGTGAGTTGGTACACGGCCCAAACGGCTTCGGCAATATCCTCGGCGGGCATAAAGCGCTCCTCGGGTAGCTCTACACCATCCCAAGATGCGGTGAGGGTAGCGCCGGGCAGCACGGCGGTTACGCGGATGCCATCGGTTTTAAGCTCTTCGCGCAACACCTTGGAGTAGCCCAGCAAGGCGAATTTGGATACGCTATAAGCACCGTAAGGCATAATGCTGGCAATAGAGCACATGTTGAACACATGCGCTTTGCTGTGTTTAGGCATGGCCGGGAGCAATGCCCGTGTGAGGTAAAAAGCGCTGTACAGGTTAGTGTCCATCATTCGGCGGAATGCCTCCTCGTCGGCATCTCGGCCGGCGGCCGTTTGCAGGAACACCCCGGCGTTGTTGACCAGCACGTCGATTTGCGGGAAAGCATCCAGCACGGCACGGGCAAAATCCTCGATAGAGGTCTTGTCCGACATGTCGGTGGGTACCACCAACACCTCGATATCTGGGAACTGTACCGACAGGCTTGCGGTAAGCTGAATGAGGTCTTGCTCGTTGCGGGCGTTCAAGGCCAAGTTAAAGCCTTGCGCGGCAAAATGTAGGGCAATGGCCCGGCCAATCCCCTTTGTAGCACCCGTGATGACAGCAACTTTATTTTTTGACATGGTTTTTGTTTAGCTTTGCAAACGAATAAAACAACTAAATATGCGTTCGGTTTACTTTTGGGTGCTCGCACTCGTTTTTTCAAGCTCGGCTTTGATGGCCCAAGACAAAATTGGTAGCTTAAACGCCAACCAGTTAAACGAAATTATACCAACGATTGTAAGCGTTGACGTATTGTTTTTTAACGAACCTATCACCTTGAACATCCCTGGTGAAGATGCCCAAAGTGCCGTGCTGTATTACGAGCTGGGCGATGTGACCGATTTTGATGACACGCAACACAAACCACTGTGCGAGATGTTGTACTCTGACAAGGCTGGCCTGGTACTAGAGTGCAAGGTGTATTATAGCGACAAGCTGGCGGTGTTGGTTAGCAAGTACAAAGGTGTAAAATATATCAATTATATGTCGAGCTACGGCAAACAGTTTTACGCCGGCATCATGCAACAGCTGAAGCAACGCAAGGGAAATTAGAGGAGAGATGAGATAGGAGATAGGAGAGAGGAGCGGTCTTTTTATCATTTGCTCTTTTTATCATTTGTTCTTTTTTGGGGCCTGCGGCGCGTTGCGCCGCCGCACCCTTTCGGGCTCGGCTGTTCGCCTCGGTGCTGCGCACCAGCCGCTTTGCGGCTGCCCTACAGGCTGCTAGGCCGAATCATGTACTGGCTTGCATAGGATAGAAAATTTTCTGCCCCTACGGTGTTCGGGTGTTTTTACCTGAACCCTAAAAGCCGCAGGAATCAGCGTTCAGATAAAAAAAGGAGGTGGGTGTCGCTCCTAGCGGAGCTCTCGTATCCGGGAATTCCCTAGTTCTATTAACATGCCACTCCTAACGGAGCGGGGCAATGTTGTTCATTTTTGCCCGATTCATAGTTCATTGCTCATCATTCATAGTTATAAATATGCGTTAGCTGGCCGGAGGGCAGCCGCGTAGCGGCTGGTGCGTAGCACGGAGCGAGTAGCGAACCCCGGAGGACAGCGGCGGCGCCAAGGGCGGCGCAACGCCCAAATAATCATGATAGTATGTATGAATGCGTTGAAAAATATATCTTTGAGCATTAGAATTTAACCAAAACCAGTAAACCAGATGTTCCAGAAGTTCTCTTTGCTGACCTTGATGATGATTTTCGCCGCGGCATGCCAGTCGCCCGAAGAAACGAAAACCCCCGAAGCGAGCACCCAGGCCCCGCCGCCACCACCTGCTGCACCGAGCGTTCCCGCGATTGACTCCGTGACGCTGGCCGAGATGATGGCCAAGGTTGATGTTGCCGATGTATCGTTCACGAATTTGAGCATCACCACCAACATGTCGAACAAAGATGCTCGCATGATTGGAACTTTTTATGCGCCAGGCGGTGTGCCGGCCATCAATTGTGCCCCACAATTTGGCACCATTGTGCTGTCGGGCAACAGCTCGACTGTGGCAACCGTGCAAGTGTACTTCGCGCAAGGCTGTACCTATTTACAGACCTATTACAACGATAAAAAATACGCCAACATGATGGGGCAGCCCGGATTGAATTTCTTCAACAATATCCTCACGAGGGTGCAAAACGGCCAATAAATACATGAAAACATTCCAGCAAAAAGTAGTGGTTATCACGGGTGCAGGCTCGGGGATTGGCCGGGCATTGTCGTTGCAATTTGCCGCCGAAGGGGCCAAGTTAGCCCTGAACGATTTCAACGCCAGCGCCTTGGATGAAACCGCGCAGTTGGTGCGGGCAAAAGGTGCCGCGGTATTCACGCAAGCCTTCGACGTTTCGAAAAAAGAAGACATGTTTGCCTTTGCCGACGCGGTAGCCCAGCATTACGGCCAGGTAGATGTAGTGATCAACAATGCCGGCGTGGCCTTGGGCCAGGTGCGTGTTGAAAACACCGTGCTGGAAGACGTGGAGTGGATCGTGGGTATTAACCAATGGGGCGTGGTGTACGGCACTTTGGCCTTTTTGCCATTCCTGAAAAAGCAGCCTGAGGCTGCTTTGGTTAACTTATCGAGCGTGTTTGGCTTGGCGGGCATCGCGACGCAATCGGCCTATTGCATGACCAAGTTTGCCGTGCGTGGTTTTACAGAATCGATGCGTATGGAGTGTTTGGGCAGTAATTTGACCATCACAACGATACATCCGGGCGGTGTTGACACCAACATTGTGAACAACTCGCGCGACCATAACGAAGAAGCCAAAACAAGGCTTGCCAGCCGCTTTAAAATGAATGCGAAAACCACGCCCGACTCGGCTGCTGCGCAAATTATCAGCGGCATTCGACGCAAAAAAGTACGTGTGGTGATAGGTAAAGACGGTAAAATGATGGACTGGTTGGTTCGGATATTCCCATCAAAGTACAGCAGTATATTGTTCGGCCAGATGCGCCGGGCGAAGCTTAGCTCGGAGAAATAGATTAAGAGTATGTTTGGACTTTAGCTTCCGGCGAAAAACAGCTCTTTTCCGATGATTTTTGCTTTAAAAAATAGTTACGTAGCCCCACTATGCGCCCATTTTTTAAAGCAAGCTCATCAAAAAATAGCTCGTTTTTCCCTCGAAACCCAAAATCCAAACATACTCTAGAAACACATAGACCAAAGCTTTGGCCCAAATATGATACCGGCCACGGCGATAGCAAATATGGCTGCCAGGAGTACTGCCCCGGCAGCCATATCTTTTACTTGGCCAGCCAAGGGGTTTTGCTGTGGCGAAACGAGGTCGGTCAGTTTTTCGATAGCCGTGTTCACGGCCTCAAGGGCTAGTATGAGTGCTGATATGACGAGTACGGCCAGCCATTCGGTTTTGGAAATCTCGAAAAACCAGCCGGCTAGGCATACGCAGGTCAAGGCAAGAAGATGGATTTGAGCGTTGGCTTCAGATTTGAAGAGCAGCGCGATGCCTTGGAAGGCATACTTGAAACTTAATAGCCTTTTGTGTAGGCTCATGGTTTTAAGCTAAATTGCACAATTTGGCCGACTGATTTCCAGTCTTTGTCCCAAATCGTTTCAGCATTGAGGCAATATAGCCCTTTAGAGTGGAGCACATGGTGGTAGGGGGGCTCAGAGAAACCGTTGGAAAAATCGCGGCGAGTGTCGCTTAGCAGTGCATCTTGGCGGAGCTTCAAAATTTCGGGCGACCAGGGTACTAACTGATAATTACCGAGGAGTACTTGAGCACGGGCTTGTACCTGGATATGTTGGGCCAAGGCCCCGAGGTAATGGTTTGCGACGGGTTTTTCGGTCGAGGGGAGATTAAACAGTACGATATCGCTGTAGAAGTTATTCTCAAGCCGTAGCGGAATGCTAAAATATTGGCAGGAATCAATGTTGAGGGTATCGATGGCCCCGATTTTAACTTCGCTGTATACCATCCAGCATTGATTATTGCTGGTGCAGTAATGTTGACGGTATGGCAGCCATTGGGAGAGGCTATCGGAATACATGGAATCAATATCGAGGCTTGTTTCCTGTACGATAACCATATCGGGTAGGGTAGCATCGAGCATTTTACCCTGTGCGAGGTTTTCGAGCCCGCTTAGGGTAGGGTTGTAAATGTAGACGAGCGAAAAAGGGGATTCTACATTTCGGGGTAGGCCATTGGTTACAATACTGTAGTTGTTGATGGTACCTGAAATACTGTATTTAAAGAATAAGTTTAAGGCGCCGCAAATTAAAAAACTGTACAGCATGGCCCTGTTGTTTTTAACCAGCAGGAAAAAGATACCGAGGCCGAAGAGGAGGAGCATATAATGGAATCCATACCGCGAAATATAATGCAAGGGAGATACTTGGATTGGGAATACCACCAAAAAGGCCAGGAGGGCAGCTAGAAGCCCGTATGATTTACTCAGGGTGTTATTTCTTAATATTTTTAATCTCATATACTTGCGTATGCATTACAAAGGTACAGGAACAAAGCGGTATTCAAAACATATATTAGTAAATAATTAAAAACAACTAAAACACCTTTTTTCTCGTCATACGTATATACTTTGTGCTTTCAAACGTTAAGTGCATACCTGACGGTTAATTTTTGGTCTATTTTGAATTATTTAAAAGATGAAGATTAGGCCTCCTAAGTCGTTGACTAACAGGTGTGAACATAGCGATGGACTTGTCTGTTTACGATGTTTCAGGAACACTAATGTGTTTGTTTGATAGCATTGGCGTGAGAGATTGGACACAAACGAGTTTTTGTTCGTTTCCAGTAAGTAAGCATTTTACATTTTGGTATTTAAAATCATATTATGCGTTTTTTTGTACAAATTGCCATTTTACTTGCATTGATTATCCCGACGGGGCATTTGAAAGCACAAGTAACAGCAAACTTTACAGCAAACCCAACGAGTGGCTGTGCCAACTTGGTATCATTTTTCAACAGTTCAAGCTCGTCGGGGAACATAACCGCATGGAGTTGGCAAGTATTTAATCAAAGTGGAACATTGGTGAACACCTCGGTATTAGCCAACCCCGTATTTATCTTTTCCCCAGGTGTATATACCATTTGTTTGACCGTTACAGGGCCAAGTGGGAGTAATCAATTATGCCGTACAAACTTTATCAGTTCGTTTAGCTCGCCAACGGCGGCTATTGGAACACCTATAACCACAGGTTGCTCGCCTTTAACCGTTCAGTTCAACGATGCATCGGTACAAGGTGGATGCCCGATAACGAGTTGGGCTTGGGACTTTGGTGACGGCTCGCCGATTTCAAACCAACAGAATCCGAGCCATACTTATACTGCGGCAGGAAGTGCAAACTACACGGTAACGTTACAAATAACCGACGCCTGCGGTTGTACTAATTTCGTTACTATCAACAACTTGGTGAACATTGTACCGCCGCCAACTGCGGGATTTACATCCAGTGGTACTGTTTCGTGTTCTATACCATTTACTGTAAACTTTACAAATACATCTAGTCCAGGAAACTTGAGTTATGCCTGGGATTTTGGCGACCCAGCATCAGGGGCCAGTAATACATCAACTTTAGCTAACCCGTCGCACACTTATACCTCGGCAGGTACATTTACGCCAAGTTTAACGGTTACCGACAATATTTCTGGTTGCTCTGATGTATTCACATTGGGTAGTCAAATATCATTGGGTTCAGCATCGCCAAGCTTTGGAGTATCGTCGAATGTTACCTGTGCTGGGGGCACTATAGCTTTTGTCAATCAAACTACCGGAGGTACCATAACGAATATCCAGTGGGATTTTGGCGATGGTTCGGCACCCGTAACCACTAATGATCCATCATATACATACCTGAACCCAGGTATCTATACGGCAACATTAAGCTTACAAATTGATGGATGCCCTGGCCAGTTTCAGCAAACTATCACGGTAAACCCTCGCCCAACGGCATTGCCAACGGTCAGTGCTATTACATCTTGTGCCTTGCCCTTTACGGTGAACTTTACGGCGAATGCTACGAATACAGCTTCCTATGTTTGGAATTTTGGAGATCCTGTTTCGGGGGGCAACAATACGTCAACACTGGCCAATCCATCCCATTTATATTCGACCCCTGGCCCATTTACAGCAACTTTATTGATGACCAGTAGCACAGGCTGTACCGCTACCTCGTCAATTGGGGTTTTCCAACAAGGACCTACTGCCACGATGAACGCCGGGCCGCTGCTAGGCTGTGCACCTCGGCCGTTAACCTTGACAGATGCTTCAACTGGGCCTAATGCCATCGCATCTTGGAACTGGCAGATTACAGGTCCTAACGCATTTAGCCAAACCTATAATGTCCAGGCACCTCCATTGACAAACCTTGTAGATACCGGTTGCTACAATATAGTACTAACCGTAACTGACGTTATAGGATGTATTGATACTGTAAGCCAAGAAGTGTGTGCCGGGATGCAGCTTGTTCCTGATTTTGTGGGTGTACCTCAAAACGTCTGTGCAGAAGATCCAGTTGACTTTACAAGTCTTACTCCAGGTAATGTAACGGAGTTTTTCTGGGAATTTGGAGATGGAGGCACATCGCTAGAAGCTAATCCATCGTATCAATACAGCGACCTAGATACCTTTGATGTTTGTTTGACAGCTTTTAATTATGGTTGCGATTCAACTACCTGTGTGGAAGATTACATCATCGTGCTTGGTCCTGTGGCAGAATTTTCGACATGGCGTTCTTGTCATCCAGACTCCCTCTTTTTTGTGACCTTTATCGACGAGTCTGTTGATGCTACTCGCTGGCGCTGGGATTTCGGTACGGGCAACCCGCTCGATACCTCTGCTTTGCAAAATCCTATTTTTGATTACACCCCATATGGAACGGGTAATTACGAAATCGTATTAACCGCCTATAATGACTCTACGAATTGCGAATATACAGTAAGCCGGTTTATTAGCATTCGGTCACCTCAGGCCAATTTCCAAGTGGTACAAGATACCGGCTGTATTCCCTTTACCTTGCAGATTATCAACACTTCTGTAGATGCTGTAAGTTATACCTGGACCGCGCCTGGTTCCGTGTTGACCAATGGTACTGCCGCGTTACCTAACATTAGATATAACTTTGCAGGTTACTACACGCCCATAACCCTCGTTGTCGTAGATACTAATGGTTGTGCTGATACAGCTGTATTTAACGACAGTATTGTGGTAGGTCGAATTTCATCAAACTTTGCGGCCAATGTCAATGCTGGCTGTGCCCCTTTACCGGTTAACTTTACTGACCTCTCCACCTTTGCCATATTCCCGATTACCTCTTGGGCATGGACCTTCGGCGACGGGCAGACCAGTTCGGTACAGAACCCATCAATTATCTACACAGCCCAGAATCAAAGCTTTAACGTGAGGCTTGTGGTTACAAACTCCTTTGGGTGTACATCTACTCGAAACCGGAATGCCTTTGTTCAGGCAACCTTCCCGGTACCAGGCTTTACCGTACAACAGCCCGTATGCGCAGGTAGTTTGGTTGGTTTTTCCAATACGTCAACAGGCTCTGGAACACTGACTTACCATTGGGATTTCGGTACAGGTAACCCCGCCGATACAACCAATCAAATTGATCCTACTTTTACATACAATACCGATGGTGTGTACCAGGTTTGCTTGACAGTTACCGATGCAAACGGTTGTGATAGCACGCTTTGCCAGTCGGTTACGATACAGACACCTGTAGCAGCATTCTCTGCAAATAATACCTTCACGCCTTGTCCGCCACTTACGGTACAGTTTACAAACCTGTCTACCAACGCTGGGCCATTCTCTAATGCCTTTACTTGGGATTTTGGTAACGGAGCAAGCTCCAACCAACAGTCTCCAAGTATCACTTACACGCAGCCAGGCGTTTACGACGTTAGCCTCATCGTTAGGGGCGTTAACTGTAGGGATACCTTAACCATTGATAGTTTTATTACGGTTGGCGGCCCAATTGGTTCTTATGCATTCACGCCTCCTGCAGGCTGTAGCCCACAACAAGTTGATGTCACGATTACCCACGTGAACACCGATAGCATTTTCTTCGTGTCTGGTGATGGTGGCTTCCAAGCTGTACAAACGGCTACCCCTACAGGTACCACCGTATTGAATTATACCTACCTCACGGCTGGTAGCTATTTCCCAAGTATCTTGGTACAAGATAGCGTGTGTATTTTGAGCGCTACCGGAGCAGGAACGGTCAATATCGATAGTCTTTTGGTTAACTTCAGCGCGCTCGATTCAACACTTTGTATCAACGATTGTACCTCCTTCAGCTCGCAGGTTTCAAGTAATATACCCGCAGCAGGTATTACTTATGCCTGGACCTTCAACGGTGCGGCAACTACTACTTCAACCAACCCCAACCCAAGTAATATCTGTTACCCTGGCCCAGAGGGCTTGTACGATGTAAGCCTTATCGTAACGGCAGGCGCTTGTGTCGATACCTTGACAGCCAGTAATATGATGAGTGTACAAGCGGCTCCCGTATCCGTGCCGCAATCCAATATTAACCAAGGCTGCGTGCCACTCACGGTTAATTTTAGCAATAGTTCAAGCGCTTTAAGCCCTATTGCGTTCTCTTGGGACTTCGACAATGATGGAGCCATAGATGCCACAACAGCCAATGGCTCATTTACCTACAACACGCCAGGTACATACCAAGCTACTTTAATTAGTACAGTGCCCAATGGTTGTAGCGATACTGCCAGTGTGACCATTACTGTATTTGCTTTGCCAGCAGCCGATGCAGGACCCAATGTTTCCATATGTTTAAATAATAGCACCACGCTCTCGGCCACTGGCGGAGGTCTGGGCGGCGCATACGCATGGTCGCCAGGTGCCGGCTTGAGTGCTGTCAACATTGCAAACCCTGTTGCAACGCCATTAAGCAGCACGCTTTACACCGTTACCGTAACTGATGCCAACACTTGTACCGCTACCGATACGGTTAGGGTTATTGTAAATAGCTTGCCTACAGTGACGATATTCTCGGATACCACCATTTGTCTCAATGACACGGCATTCCTAACAGCAGTGCCAAGCGGTGGAGCCGGAACTGGTTATACTTATGCATGGACAGGCGGCGCTACCACCCAAACGGCAGCGTTCTCCCCGGCTTTGCCTAGTGCAAGTTTCACGGTAACCTTGACCGATGCGAATGGCTGTACCGCTACCGATGCGGCCACGGTTACCGTAAATCCATTGCCTACAATAGCTTTCAGCCCTGCTAATGATTCTATTTGCCCGCTCAGTAGCACTACGCTTGCCGCTTCTATTGTTGGCGCTGGCACCTTTGTTTGGTCAACAGGCGCTACAAACCCAAGTATAACTGTTTCGCCAACGGCCATTGGTCAAAATACTTTCTATACCGTAACCGCTACCAATGCCAACGGTTGCCAGCAGGTAGACAGTGTGGCTGTTTTTGTTCGTATACCACCTACGGTGAATGCTGGTAATGATGCCGTGGTTTGCTTAAATGGTCAAACACAGTTACAGGCTACGTCTCTAACGGCCATTTCGTACAACTGGAGCCCTGCTGCCAGCCTTAACTTGGCTAATATTGCCAACCCGCTAGCTACACCAACCAATACAACCACGTATACGGTTACTGTGACCGATGCCTTCGGTTGTACTGCTTCAGACGCTATTCTAGTCACGGTTAATCCTTTACCAACGGTTACTATATTCTCCGATACAACGATTTGTCTCAACGATAATGCTAACCTAACCGCAGTTCCAAGTGGTGGTGCCGGTACCGGTTATACCTATCTGTGGTCAACTACTGCAGTGACGGCATCTATTTCGGTTGCTACGGCTTTGCCGGGGGCTACTTATAATGTTACCCTTACCGATGGCAACGGCTGTACCGCCACCGATGCTGCCACTGTTACAGTTAACCCTTTACCAGTACTCACGGTTACGCCAATCAACGATACGATTTGTGTCAATACCACAACTATCTTTACGGCATCAATTGGCGGTGGTGGCTCGTTCATCTGGTCTACAGGTTCTGGCAACGCCAGCATCACCGTGGCGCCAAGCACCCCCGGTAGTAGCACCAACTACAGTGTAACGGCAACCAACGCCAACGGCTGTACGGCCACCCAAACGGTATCTGTTTTTGTACTCGTTCCGCCAGCCATTACCTTGGCCGATTCATTTACAATCTGCCTAAACGATGCGGTACAACTGCAAGCAACGGCTCCAACAGCCGTAAGCTACAGCTGGTCGCCCGGCAACGGTTTGTCTTCTACCATCATCTCTAATCCTATTGCGAGCCCTACTACCAGTACAACATACACCCTTACTGTGACTGATGCTTTCGGTTGTACCGCCTCCGAGTCGGTGTTTGTCAATATTTTACCGGTGCCGCTGCCTGTTGCGGGAATTAATCCTGCCAATGCTACTATTTGCTTGGGCGAATTTGTCCAACTCATCGGTACAGGTGGTGCAAGTATCTTTAATTACAACTGGGACCCCAACACACCAGGCCTCACTTGCTACCAAAACTGTATCAACCCTGTAGCTCAGCCCCTGGTTACTACAACCTACTGTGTTTCTGTGAGCAATAGCGTGGGCTGTATCGATACGGCTTGCGCTACCGTAACTGTGGTCGACTTAACCATACCGCTCTTGCCCCAGGATACAACCATTTGCGCCGGCGATTCACTCACACTCAGTCTGCCTAATAACCCAGGTATAACGGCTGTTTCTTGGACGGGCGAGTTCCGCTCTTGTACCAACTGTAATACCGTTGTGGTATTCCCACCAGATACAGCGCAATACTTCGTTTCGGCTCGCTTAAACGGCTGTTTAATCAACGACTCCATCATCGTTAATGTACTCGACCCAGGTGATATCTCTGCCGGTCCAGATGTATTCATCTGTTTTGGCGATAGCATCCAACTGGCGGGTATCGGGTTCGATAGTATCTTGTGGACACCTGATACTTTGTTCAGCAACCCTTATATCCTGAATCCATTTGTTCAACCGGACTCTACCACCAACTACGTGCTCACTATTCTCAGCGGCGCTTGTGCCCTCTCGGATACGGTGCTCGTAGAGGTATTCCAACAGGCTCAAATAGAGGCTGCTGATATTCAAATCTGCCCAGGTGATACCGCCTTCCTCGAAGCATCTGGTTATGCCGATGCCTTCTCGTGGTCGCCCGCAGCCGAAGTCAGCAACCCCAACATCGCTGATCCTTTTGCTACACCAAGTCTCACCACGGTTTATACCGTAACGGGTTCTTTGGGTAATTGTCCTCAAGATGTCGAAACCGTTACCGTTACGGTACTTGAACCTGTTGTACTGCCCGAGTTTAACGTGATCCGCTTCTTTACGGGCGAAAACGTTCAGCTGGGTGTTGCACTCGATACGCCAAGCAACTACAGCTACCAATGGGCACCGAATACCAACATTACTTGTACTGACTGCCCCAACCCTGTTGCTGGCCCAACCGAGAACATCACTTACCTCGTTACCGTAACCGATGCAGACGGCTGTACTTCAACCACAACCATCGACTTGCTGCTGACCACCACCTGCGAGGAGCAAGTAGTCGTAGTCCCCAACGCCTTCACACCTAACGGCGATGGCAATAATGATGTGCTTCGTCCGTTAAGTACTATTGTGGGCGACATTGAGCGCTTTGAGGTCTTCGACCGCTGGGGTAAACAGGTATTCTTCTCTTCTAACCTCTCTACTGGCTGGGATGGTACTTTCAATGGCCAACAACTCAACGGCGGCGTTTACGTATATTTCTTGGAATTCCCTTGTCCTATCGATGGGTCAACGGTTGTTGTAAAAGGAAACGTAACCCTGATTCGTTAAATTAATCAACTATTCATTTACCTTTACAACCAAATTCGTTCTTAAGGTAACCTTTAACTGAACAAATCTTCTCGTCATGCATACCAGACTTATCCGTATATGTTCCATCGCGTGCTGCGTTTTCTTTGCTTGGCAAGTTCAGGCGCAAGACCCGCACTTCTCGCAGTTTTACCTCTCGCCGCAAACCTTGAACCCTGCTATCACGGGCTCATCTGATTACCGTATGCGGGTAGCGGCCAATTACCGCAACCAATGGTCGTCGGTAACGGTGCCCTACCAAACGTTTTCCGCGGCTGCCGACGGGAATATCAATTTCAAAACAGGTAGTTTTGGCCTAGGTGCCATTGCTATGAACGATATGGCGGGCGACGGTAACCTACGTTCTACCAGCTTTGGCGCTTCGGTGGCTTACCACCAACTCTTGGGCGAGAGCACGGTTTTGTCGGCTGGTGCTCAATTGGGTGGCGTGCAACGCTCCCTTGATTTTACCAAGCTGTTTTTCGAAAGCCAGTTCGATGGCGATATCCTCAACGGTGGTATCGGTAGCGGCGAGACCTTCACGGGCCAAAACTTCTTTTACCTCGATGTTTCAGCGGGTGTTAACCTTTTCCACGAGTTCCGCGAAGGTGGCAAAGTTTACCTCGGTGCGGCCTTGTACCACATCAACTCGCCTAAAATTTCGTACATGAACGACAACCGCGAGGTACTCTACCGCAAGTTGGTGCTCCACGGTGGTGCTGAATTCAACATTGGCGACCGTGCGGCAATCATCCCGCAAGCTATTTTCATGAAACAAGGCCCTAGCACCGAGATCAACGTGGGTGCTTTGCTCAAGTATAAATTGGGTGCGCAGCGTTCATACAAAGACGACAACAACAACGCCATCTACATCGGTACCTTACACCGTTTCAACGATGCTCAAATCGTACAGTTCCGCCTCGATCTAGGCCCAATGATCATTGGTTTAAGCTATGATTTCAACGTATCGAGCTTGGTTAATGCATCCCGCAGCTTTGGCGGCCCCGAAGTAGCCTTGATGTACAACATCGGCCAACCGCTTAAACGCGGCTCGGTTATCTGTCCAAGGTTCTAATTATCCAGCTAAAACAACCAAAAGGCAAGGCTGCCGGTCACTCGTATCGGCATACTTAAACAAAATTAAGCCTTTAGCAAATATTACCTTTATAAACATCTGCTCACCTTTGTGGGCGGATGTTTTTTTTGGGCACCCCGGCGCTGGCGCGCCGTCGCTACGTTGCGCGGCTCGCTGTTCGCTCGGCCCGCGTTGCGGTCTGGCGCGTTGCGCCACCGCTCCACATCGCTGGTGCACTCAAATAACTATGAATAATGAACAAAGGGCAATAATTGGGCACTGCATTGCCCCGCTCCGCAAGGAGCGCCATAGCCTCTGCAGCTGCCTAGCCTAATCAGCGCTTATATAATATAATCAATTTAGATATTACCGATTTTAAAATAAAAGCTTTAAAATTTGGATTGGTTGACAAAAGTATTTATTTTTGTAAAAAAGTCAACCAATTAAGTATTTATGGACCGCGATGCAATAGCCCAAAAGATAAGTAATGCCCGACAATTAAGCGGGCTTTCCCTGCAAGCTTTGGCTAATGAACTGGGTGTAAGCAAGCAAATGATAGCCAAGTACGAACAAGGCATATCCTTGCCTTCAAGCACCGGGTTTATAAAGTTGGCTAAGCTTTTAGGCGTTAAGGTGGATTACTTTTTTTCCAAGGTTTCCGTAAATCTTGGAAAAATAGATTTCCGCAAAAAAAGCGCTTTCCCGCAAAAAAAGCAGCAACAACTTAAGGCGCAGATAAGGCAAATGCTAGAGCGTTACCTTGAGGTTGAAGAGCTGTTGAACCTAAACACTCCCTTCGGAAATCCATTAGCAGGCGACGCTATTTCGTCCCTTGACGATATTAAAAGTCTCGCCGCTAAGTTGCGTAAAACTTGGTCAATCGGAACCGATCCACTGCATAATATTGTTCAAATGCTAGAGGATAAGGGTATCAAGGTGATTGAGGTGAATGAAGTAGAAAACGAGTTTGATGGCCTTGCTACTTGGGTAAACGATGTATATCCTGTAGTAGTGATTAACCAGAATGATTGTACAGAGCGCAAACGCTTTACCCTACTACATGAACTAGGCCACTTGCTACTACCTCTAGAAAATGAATCTCATAAGCAAGCGGAGCTGTATTGTAACCGTTTTGCAGCTGAAATGCTATTCCCCGAGTCTTTTGTCATGCAAGAGTTTGGAAAAAAACGCAATGGTATTTCACTGCAAGAATTTATCGATGTGCAAAAAAAATACGGTATATCTATCCAGGCAATCGTGTACCGGTTGGTAGACTGCGGTATTTTTTCTACCGCTAGGAAGGTACAGTTTTACAAGCGCCTGTCAATCAACGCCAACCTAAAGGCTCAAGTAAACGAATCTAGGTTCTTAAGTCCCGAAAAATCCAGTAGATTTGAACAGCTGGTGTATAGGGCTTATGCAGAAGCGCTCATTAGCGCAAGTAAAGCATCTGCATTACTCAACGTGAACGTAAATGTTGTACTTGAAAATGCGTTGTTGTAATGCAAGTACACATCAACGATGCAAATATCTTGATAGACCTAGTTCATATAGGTTTGCATGACTATTTTTTAAACATGGAAGGTTACCAGTTTAAAACAACAGACTTTGTATTGGATGAATTGAACCAAAACCAAAAAGAAACTTTAGAACCTTTCACAATACAAGAAACACTTCAAGTTTTAACTTCTAGTGTAGAGGATATGTATAAAATAAAACAACTACAAGATTCTACCACTGGTTTGTCCTTTGAAGACTGCTCTGTATGGTATTATGCCAAGAAAACAGCAGGTATTCTCCTTACGGGCGATGCTAAACTCAGAAAACAAGCTCGTCAGGATGGGGTACAAGTTAATGGGATTTTATATGTGTTTGATTTACTGCTCCTAAATCATCGTATTAGCCTTGAAACAGCTATCGAGAAAATAGAATTGCTCTACACATTAAATACTCGATTACCTATAGATGAAAAACTTAAACGTTTGGATATATGGGGTAGGTCATTGCTTTAATCACCGAAATGTTGGATTTTAAATTTTGGTGTATCCACAACCTTTCCAAAAGGTTTTAATAATGCTCATTCACTGTAAATAACTATCATTACAAATCTCTCTTCGTCACTATAGTTATTTATATTCAGCAAGTCTGCCGTTTAAAACACGACCAACAACCAACGCCAGTACACGATTCGGCCTAGCAGCCTGGAGGGCAGCCGCATCAGCGGCTGGTGCGTAGCACCGAGGCGAATAGCCGAGCCCGGAAGGGTGCGGCGGCGCAAAGCGCCGCAGGCCCCAAAAAACAACCATCCAAAAGGTTTTTTAGCCCCCTTATGCCCAATCAAGCTTGGTGTTGCGTACTTTTACAGTTCTTAATATTGAACCCGATATGTCGAAAATCAAGAAAATATTTGGCTGTACCAGTTGTGGCCATACATCGCCCAAGTGGGAAGGAAAGTGCCCATCTTGCGGTGAATGGAATACCTTTGTGGAGGAGATCGTGAAAAAAGAGGACGAAAAACAAGCCGTTCGTTCTACTTGGCGCAAACAACAGGATCGTACCCAAGCCCCTAAACCTCAACCCCTGGCCGAGGTGCAAACCGGCGAAATCCGCCGGCAAGATACCCACGACGCAGAGCTTAACCGCGTGCTGGGCGGTGGTATTGTACCGGGCTCGCTGGTGCTTATCGGCGGTGAACCCGGCATTGGTAAATCAACGCTGATGCTGCAAGTGGCCCTGTCGGTTAGCGGCAAGGTGCTGTACGTGTCGGGCGAGGAAAGCGAGGAGCAGATTAAAATGCGCGCCGACCGTATCGAGAAATCGAACAGCAATTGCTTTATCCTGTCGGAAACCAACATCAGCAATATCCTGACGCATTGTGGCGAGCTTGACCCCGATATCCTGGTGATTGACTCGATTCAAACACTGAGCTCGCCTTGGCTAGATGCCACGCCGGGCAGTATCTCGCAGGTACGCGAGTGCGCGGGCGAGCTGCAACGTTTTGCCAAGGAAAGCCACATACCCGTGTTTATCATCGGGCATATTACCAAGGATGGAACCATCGCGGGGCCTAAACTGCTGGAGCATATCGTGGACACGGTGTTGCAGTTTGAGGGCGACCACCACTATACGTACCGCATTTTGCGCACCATTAAAAACCGTTTTGGCTCTACCGCCGAGATGGGCATCTACGAGATGCAGGCCGGTGGTTTGCGCGAGGTATCAAACCCGAGCGAGTTGTTGCTGTCGCAGCGCGAAGATCAACTTAGCGGCTCGGCAGTGGCTGCCACCCTAGAGGGTATGCGGCCCATGCTGATTGAAGTACAAGCCCTGGTGAGCAAGGCGGTGTACGGTACGCCGCAGCGTTCGGCTACGGGTTTCGACCTCCGGCGCTTGTCGATGTTCCTGGCGGTACTTGAAAAACGCTGTGGTTTTCCACTGGGCCAGAACGATATTTTCCTGAACATCGCGGGTGGTTTGAAGGTAGATGACCCGGCTATCGACTTAGCTATTGTGGCGGCCTTGCTGTCGTCGCTTGATGACGTGTCGGTGCCCGACAACGTTTGCTTTGCCGGTGAGGTGGGGCTCTCGGGCGAGATACGTGCCGTGAATCGCGTTGAAATGCGCATACAGGAAGCTGACAAACTGGGCTTTGAGAAAATTTACATCTCCAAGTACAACACCAAGGGCCTGGATGTAAACCGCTACAACATTGAGGTGATAACGCTAGGCAAGGTGGAAGACTTGTACCGTATTTTGTTTTTGTAAACCTAGTGTCATATTTTAAATTACTTAGCCCAGGATGGTATAAATGGTAGAAAAAATGGTAACTTTAGTTCGGGAAATTTAAGCCCCAAACTTTACACCACCATAAACTATATTACCATGTCATTGATCCTCGTTCCTACCGATTTTTCAGACGGTGCCAACAACGCCTTCTTGTACGCCATTGATCTTGCCAAGCAAATGGGTGCCGAGATAGAACTTTACCATGCATTTGATGTGCCTTCGCGCGCGGGGATGTTCATCTCGTTGGAGCAGTACATTGAAGAAGAAGTATCTGAAAACTTTAACGCATGCTTGGCCAAGAACAAAGCCGAGATTGGCCACGTTGCTGTGAAAACACATGCACAGCATGCTGGGCCTGTAGCTGGCGTAGTGAGCCGCGCAAACCACGTTGAAGCAGATTTTATCGTGATGGGTACCAAGGGCGAGCACTCTATACCCGAAAAAATATTTGGTAGTGTGAGCTCGGGCGTTATTCGCGATGCAGCCGTGCCCGTGTTGGTTGTACCGGAAGGCTACACTTACAAGCCGGTTACGGATATGGCTTATGCCACCGACCTAGAATTAAGCGACGACAAAGCCTTTGACGCAGTACAAAAATTTGCGCTACAAGTTGGGGCCAAGTTGCACCACATCAGCGTGAATACCGAGGCCAAGGAATTGAGCATCAACAATATTTTTGAACAAAGCGGCGGCGACAACAGCTTCTCGATGGTGAATAGCCCCTCCGTGACCGAAGGTATTTTTGCCTTTGTTGAAGATAGACACATCGACCTCTTGGCCATGTATAAACCGGAACGCGGTTTTTGGGAGCGCCTGACACACAATAGCGTAACTACCGACGTGTTGTACCAAACACCAGTGCCCGTGTTGATTGTACACAACAAGTAGCTTTTAAAGCAAATAAAAAAGGCTGTTGCGCGGAGCGCAACAGCCTTTTTCTATAAACCGAGCCAGATTAGAATACCAAGTTGTATTTAATCAAGATTTGCTCGGTGAACGAAACGCCTTTGCCGTAGATTGGCTCGTTGGTAGTTTCGTCGAAGCCTTTTTGAACTTCAAAGTCGTAATCGTAAAATAAGTTACCCAATACTTGGATAGAAAGGCCTTTGATAATCATGATATCAAGGGCGTTCTGCCAGTCGACGTCAATTTGTTCTGGGTCTTTCAAGTAGTTGGTAAACAAGTTAAGGTTAGAGGTATAAGACAAGCGGTAAGCTTTAACCTCTTCACCTTTAGCGTTTTTGGTGTTGAATGGCAAGAAGCGTTTCACATAGTTGGCGTTCAAGAAAGAACCTACTTGGAAGTCAACTTTATCGTAGTCGCCGTTGGCACGCCATGGGTTACCGAAGGTACCAGCAGTACCCGCAGCGTTAGGTGTATTGGCGATGGTATCATCTGCAACGATAATCATTTTTACAGCGGCAGGCGAGTAGCGGATACGGAGGTCGTCGTTTGGCTTGTAGTTAATACCCAATGCACCTACAAATGAAGCAGGGGCCATGAATTTAGAAATTGGGTTCAAACCAGTACCCGTAACGTCGGTCAAGGTGTTTCCTGGGAAAGTAGGTGTGAGCATAGTGTTCAACTCGGCACCTGCCCAGTAAGCGAATTTACTGTTTTCTTTCACGTCGAACGAGAAGTTAGAGCGAACGATGAACTGATCAGCAGATTTAACGAAAGGGTTAATTGCGTTGTTTTTCTTGGCAGCACCAAGGCGTTGCAAGCCAAGTAACATGTTGGCAGAGTTAATCCATTCCAATCGGTTTTTCTTGTACTCGGCCGCAAAATTTGCGTTACCACCAAAACCGATGCGGTTTTCGCCAGCACCTTTACGGGGCTGTATTTGGAGTAATTGGGCAAAGTCAAAGCCTAAGCCTGTTTTGAAGGTCCAAGCTTTTGCAGGCGCTTCATCTTGTGCATTTGTAGTAGCTATGTATGCGAACATACATATCATTAGGATACTAAGCCTTTTCATAAAAAAATTAAGGTTGGTTAACTAAATAGTGGAAATATACAGAACATGCCATTGGCCATAGCCAAAAGCAAAGAGAATACGGTATAAGGGCTAAAAGTCACGGTTATGAGCGTACAATGTTGGACGTACCCCTGCGGATAACTTGTACTTGTTGCTCAGCTACACGCTTGAGTGGAACCACCACGTCGGTACCTTCGGCGGTGCGCAAGGTCATGGATGTGCTGTCGGTTGCTATAATCACACCCTGGGCTTCGTTAATTTTAATCTCGTCGCCAAGATTAAATTTGCCACGGCTGTAAGTTGAACCGAGTAAGTTCGACAACAACTCGCGCGAGGCCAAACCATAGCCAAAAGCAAAAGCCAATACTACACCACCTAATATAATGGAGAGGTTTGACTTGATAAAACTGGTTTCAATCCCCGCTTGCTCAATAGCACTCACGGCTACCGATATGAGTATAAAGTAAAATATGGCGTTGGCTATTAGTACTGCCGATGGAATCCCCAACGATTTAAAGGTGCTGGCAACCACTTTTTTCAAGCCTGCTGCCAGTAAAGTACCCGCCAAGAATAACATCATGGCCGAGATGAGCTGCGGGATATATTCGATAAAACGCGCAATCAACTCCGATACCATTTGCAAGCCTAAGGCATCAGATGCTGCGATGGCAAAAACCAATATGATAACGTAATAGACAATACTCGATAAGATTGAGCTGATTTTGAAAGCCCCTGAGCCCGCCAGGAAGTCAATGTCGTTTAGCTTTTCGCCAATTTTGTCAACGCCTGTTTTCGACAGTACTTTTTGTAGTGTGGTTCGCAGCACCTTGGCTATAATCCAACCGGCTAGCAATAAGAAAAATGCGCCAGCCACCTTGGGCAGTGCGGCAACCACGGTTTCGAGTAGTTTTTCTAGGGTTTCTGTAGGTAGCATAGGGTTTGTTTATCGTGGCTAGTCATCGGCCAGCAACATCTCACGGGTCAGTTGCTCAAAGGTAAGTTCAACGTTTTCACCTGTTTTGGCACTGGTGGTCATGTCGCAAGGCACACCGAGGCTGGCACAAATATCTTGAATTTGTTCGAGAGAAACTAAATCTTTCTTGTTGCCCACCACTTTGACCACGATGTCGGGGGCTAATTTGCGGAGGTATGCCAAGTCGCTAGCCACGTTTTTGTACGTTTGAGGCCTGGTCAAGTCAAACACGTAGATAACGCCGTGCGCTCCTTTGAAGTAGGCCAAGGGCACCTTGTCTTGGGTTACCTCGCCGGCAATATCCCAAAGCAGGATGGTCACTTGAACTTCATCTACGGTGATTTCTTTCTTATCGACCACCACGTTGATGGTGGTGATATATTTATCGTCAAACTTGTTGAAGATAAACTGCTTGAATAACGAAGATTTCCCGACGCCGAAACTCCCCGTTAAAATTACTTTTTTACTGATCATTGCTCGTTGTTTGGGTTAGAGAGGATAAACGTGCCGAGTTTAGACGACACTTCCTCGTAAAGGTTACTATCTATTTTGCTTAAACGAAGGTCCCCGATTTCTTTTTGGGCAAAATCAAGGAGTTGCTCCGATATTTTTCGTTTTGTCCGTACGGTCATCAAACCACTTACGGCCGCAGCAAAATAGTAGGAGTATACATTCTGGATGACAATGTTGTAGCCACCCCATTCTATCATTTCTAGTTCTTCGTGTTGGCGCTGGAAGGCATCCTCGGCAAAGGCTTTCAAGGCGGTAATCATGCCTGCAACCATGTCTTGGTTCATAGTCTCGTTCTTCGAGTAACTCCCGATGAGCAAGCCTGAATCCTTCTGTATCACATACACTTCCTCAACGGTAATTTTCCCAAGGTCCAGCAGCAGCTGGTCTTCCTCGCTGATGCCGAATAGCATTACTTTTACCCGGCGTACCATGTTTTTGGGCGAGAAAAAACTCTGGGTGCTTTGTATTTGCTCCTCGATCGACTCTTGCAACAACTGGAATTGGTAGCTGATGAATTTCTTCACCATCGAGCCAATCATCGGGTACAGCAGGTTCAACAGTTCTTCTTTCGAGGCCTCAAGTTTTTGCTCAACCAGCTTGTTTACCTGCTTGCCAAAGGTTTGCTTGAAATTGTTCTGGATATGGCTTACCCGTTCGTCGAGGTGTTGCTCAATCACGGGCGCCGCTTTTTTGTCCAGCTCCTCGGGCGTGTCTAGGATACGCTGAATCTCATCTAGGCGCTCGCGTTCGCCACGCACGATGAGTTCCCGCAATTGCTCAAGCATTTGCAGGTAATTTGGGTTCATATCGGGTTGTTGCGCTGGCATAGTTGTACCGATGCCTTAATCGGAGGTAATCTGCGAGCCAAGGATGTTGAACAATTGTCCCAGCTTTTGTTTCTGGTTCACGCTGGTCTTGTCAATTTTATCGTCCAGGCGTTTAACCGAGGCTTCTAGTTTGGCATCCAACTCGTTCAAGCGCTCGTTCATGTGTTGTTCCAAAGCGCTAAATTTGTTGTTCATGTCTTGCTCCAAAGCTTTGAAGCGGCTGTCCACATCGCTTTCAAATGTCGCAAAATGCTCGTCGATTGCCTTGAACTGTGCCGCGTACTCGCGGATGTAATCACCCATCAATATCTCGCGAATCGTAGCGATTTCTTGCACGGGTGCTGCTGGTGTAGTCTTTTCTGCCATATGTAAGTGTCTGATTGTGTTTAGTTTGAGGGCGCAAAGGTACGCAAAGTACCTGTATTTAATACAAAAGGCTTAAATATTTAAAACAAAGATGCTTGCTCGCCAAAAACCAGTGGGTTTTCAATGGATAAAAGCTTTTTCTTCATCTCTAAACCCCAGGCAAAACCGGTTAAATCGCCCTTGAGGCCAATTACTCGATGGCAAGGGATAAAAATCGGGATGGGGTTGTTGGCGTTGGCCTGGCCCACAGCCCGCACTTTGTTGCGGTCGCCTAGCTGCATCGCGATGTCGAGGTAACTCGTGGTTTGCCCGTAAGGCACCTCTCGCAGCAATTTCCACACTTGCCGGTGAAAATCAGGCCCGTCGGGGTACAAGGGCACGCTAAAATTGCTCAACTCCCCATGCAGGTACAGGTCAAGCTCGCTCACGGCTTGCAACAAATACGCTGATTTCGACGCGCGGTAACTGGCCGGCGGCTGCTCCACCAGCTCAATCCGCGTCAAACCCGAGCCGTTGCCGTGTATCAATAAATTGCCAATAGGCGTCTTGGTAAAAATCTTTTCCATGTTCGTCTCGTTATATGATAGGCCAAATGGCCTAAACGTTGCTTTGCGCGTGGCCTAATCGCGGTACTGAAGTCCAAAATACAAAAAGTCATAAAACTATTCTAATCCACTACTTGTTTTTATTTTTGTTTTTTGGGCACCCCGCCTTGGGCTAGCCCAAGGCGGCGCTACGCTACGCCGCTCGCTGTTCGCTCGGCCCGCTACGCGGTCTGGCGCTGCGCGCCACGGCTCCGCATCGCTGGTGCGATCGCCTAGCTTAAGTTTATTACTTGTCTACACCAATACTAACCATAATTCCTTACTCAACGCAATTTTCAATGGGCATTATTTTCAGTTTAATTGTAGGTGGTATAGCGGGTTTCCTCGCTGGCACCATCATGAACAGCAAAAACGACATGATCGTTAACGTCATCATCGGCCTCATCGGTAGTGCCGTGGGCAGCTTTTTATTCCGCATTATTGGGCTTCAATCTACCGGTGGTATCCTCGGCGAGATTATTATCGCCACCGTTGGCGCCGTCACCTTGTTGTATCTCGGTAAAAAATTGAAATTATAAGTCCCTCCTTTGAGGCTTTTTCTTAGTTTTACAGCTCGAATAAATGCAAACATAATATGTCGTATAAAAATGAAGTAGAAGCAGTCGACGCCCTTGCCCAGGCATACCGCGATTTGACCGTCGAAATTGGTAAGGTCATCGTTGGCCAACAAGATGTTGTCAAAACTGTACTCATCTCCCTGTTCTGCGACGGGCACAGCCTCCTGGTAGGTGTTCCTGGCTTGGCTAAAACCCTGCTCGTAAACACTATCGCCCGTGCCCTCGACCTCGATTTTAAACGCATCCAGTTTACGCCCGACTTGATGCCTTCCGATATCACCGGCTCTGAAATCCTCGGCGAAAACCGTACGTTCCAGTTTGCCCGTGGCCCGCTTTTCGCCAATATCGTGCTCGCCGACGAGATCAACCGTACGCCGCCTAAAACCCAGGCTGCCCTCCTCGAGGCCATGCAAGAACGCTCGGTTACCGTGGCTGGTCATAATCATGCGCTACCTAAACCGTTCTTGGTACTGGCTACCCAGAACCCTATCGAGCAAGAAGGTACTTACCCACTTCCAGAGGCCCAGCTCGACCGCTTTATGTTCAACATCGTGCTGGATTACCCTTCGTACGAGGAAGAAGTGAACGTGGTGAAACAAACCACTTCCGACGTGAAAGCGCAACTCAACAACGTACTTACCGCCGAGCAAATCATATTCTTCCAACAACTGGTGCGCAAAATTCCAATCGCTGATAATGTGTTGGAATACGCTGTACGCCTAGCTAGTAAAACCCGCCCTAATACCGCCTTGGCTACCGATACGGTAAACAAGTACATCTCTTGGGGTGCTGGTCCACGGGCTTCACAGTTCTTGGTGCTTGGTGCCAAATGCCACGCGGCCATCCGCGGTAAATACTCGCCCGATATCGAAGATGTTCAAGCTGTAGCACCTTATGTATTGCGCCACCGTGTGGTGCGCAACTACAAGGCCGAAGCCGAAGGTGTAAGCCTCGATGATATCGTGAAAGGTTTATTCTAATCCTGTTTCAAGGTGGCAAGCCTACCTATATCTACTACTCAACACCGTCAAGTGCTTTATGCTTTGACGGTGTTGTTGTTGTTGTCCATATTGGTTTGGGAGCTTTCGCCTGCGGCGCCTTCCGTCATCATGATGGCACAATTGGCCTGGGTACTTTTACATCCTGAGATTGCACAGCTTTGGAAAAAATTTATCAGCAGCCCGGTACATTGGCTCGGCACGCTTATATTTTTCTCGGCCTTACTACCCGGTTTATACGATTCAAATACTGCTGGCTGGCTGAGTAAGGTACAAATCAGGCTGCCATTCTTGGTCATGCCGCTGGTATTTACAGCCTTGCACCCACTTTCAGAAAAAGCATACCGGGGTATCTTTGCCGTATTGATTGGCATGATGCTCCTTGCGGCCACCGGAGTGATAATTAACTATTATACCCACGCCGATGAAATACATGCCATGCTCAACGTGAGCGGGCATATTCCAACGCCAATTCACCACATCCGCTTTAGTTTGTTGTTGGCCTTGGCTGCGTTGGCTTCGCTCGTTTTCAGCGCCGAGCAATTTAGGTTTAAATTTAGCTGGGAACCTTGGTTATGGTTGCTGCTGGGCTTGGTTCAAGTGCTTATGTTGCATATTTTGTCGGTGCGCAGTGGCTTGCTAGCCTTTTACGTGGCAATTTTAGCCCTGGCCTTGCGCACGATTATACTGCATCGGCGTTGGTACTTGGGTACGGCATTAATAGTGTTGATGGTATCTGGGCCCATTATAGCCTATCACACTGTATACTCGTTCTGGTTCAAGGTACACATGACCTTGCACAACATCAACGAGTACCGGGCTGGCCGTATTGGGGAGTACTCGGATACACAACGACTGCTATCCTACGAGCTTGGTATGCGTTTAGCGCAACAGTCGCCATGGATAGGCATGGGGCAGGGCGACTTCGAGTTGGCCCTCCACAACCTTTATGCTCAAGAATACCCGCAGCAAAAACCGATGTTGCCGCATAATCAGTTTTTATACCTCTTTGCTAGTTTGGGTTTAGTGGGGCTGTTGTGTTTTGTACTACCTTTTTATTACCTCTGTCTAGCACAACAACGTTGGAAAGAACCTTTGTTGCTGGCATTCGCGGCAAGCAGTACGGCATCGTTCATGACTGAAACGACTTTGGAAACTGCAGTTGGGACGCTTTTTGTTGTATTTTTCTTGCAGCTGGGCTTAGCAGCTAGTACTGCCCCAACCTTAAAGCCAAAATAGCGTATCTTTACAAGCTTTTTGGGCCAGTAAAAAGGGTAATCGCCAGTACGGCTATCGCGTGAGGGGGCCGGAAGGGCACCGAAGGTGCGCCCGACGAAGGAGGGCCAAGCGATTAGCGCGCCTGGAGACACCCGACCGCCGCGATAGCGGCGGGCACGCCCAAATAAAAATTTAATCTATTTAAAATCAAATTAATACATATTATAAATTTAATATCATGAAAAAATTAACGCCGCTCAAGCCGCATAAGGACTGGGCCGACATCAAAGCGGAGAACTCTTGGACGATGTTCAAAGTACTGGCTGAATTTGTGGAAGGATACGAGCGCATGAACCGTATTAACCCTTGTGTTTCTATTTTTGGCTCGGCGCGTACCAAGCCCAACAACAAGTATTACCAGTTGGCCGTTGACGTGGCTAAACGCTTGGTTGACGAGGGTTTTGGCGTGATTACCGGCGGTGGCCCCGGCATTATGGAAGCTGGCAACAAAGGTGCTTTTGAAAATGGTGGTACCTCGGTTGGCTTGAACATTGAATTGCCTTTTGAGCAAGGTTACAACGAGTATATTGACCCCGACAAGGTGTTTAACTTTCACTATTTCTTTATCCGTAAAGTGATGTTCGTGAAGTATGCGCAAGCCTTTGTGGTGATGCCTGGCGGTTTTGGTACCATGGACGAGTTTTTCGAGGTGTTGACCTTGGTACAAACCAAAAAAATTGACCGCGTGCCGATTATCCTGATGGGTAAAGACTTTTGGGGCGGCATGATGGGTTGGATCAACAATACCTTGCTAGAAGAGTTCCACAACATCAACGCCGAGGATTTGGACTTGTTCCAACTGACCGACGACGTGGAGGAAGTGGTTAAAATTATCAACGATTTTTACGCCCACCAGGAATTGCGCCCCAATTTGCGCATGAAGTAGGTTGCGGCTGGTTTGAAACCTAAAGCCCTCATCTGACCGTTGGTTGGATGAGGGCTTTAGTGTGCTGGTTTACTCCCAGATGGCCAAATCTTGATCTTCGTACCAGGTGTAATATTGGTCTTTCTTGATTTTTTCGAGCTCGTTCCGCTTGATTTTCAGGGTAGGTGTGAGCATGCCGTTCTCGATGGTCCAGTTGTCGCGCATGACGACGATGGCGTGTAGGCGCTCGTAGGAATCGAGGCGAGGGTTCAACTCGCGAACGGTATTCTCGAGATTTTGCTTGAGGCTGGCCTTGTCGAGTTTTAGGGCAGCTTCAGATAAAACCACCAGCGCGATGGGTTGGGGAATGCCCATACCAACCACGCATACCTGCTCGATATTGTTGTTTTTAGACAATTCAAGCTCGATGGGCGAGGGCGAAACATATTTGCCTTTATCGGTTTTGAAAATATCTTTTACCCGGCCGTTAATCATGAGGAAGCCTTCGGCGTCGATGGTGCCGGTATCGCCTGTGCGGAGGAAGCCATCGGGGGTGATGGTCTCGGCGGTTAGCTCGGGCATTTTATAGTAGCCATTCATGATGCAGGGGTTCTTGACCAGGATTTCGTTATCGGGGCCAATTTTGCATTCAGAGTGGGGCAAGGATTGCCCGACGGAGCCGTATCGGATTTTATCGCGCATGCTGAAATGCGAGTAGGCGCAGTTTTCGGTCATGGCATAACCTTCTTGTATAATAATACCCAGTTTGAGGTACCACTGTACGAGGTTTGCCGAGATGGGGGCGGCACCCGTTAGGGCGTACTTAACTTGTGAAAGGCCAAGTTTGTGCACCAATTTGCGTTTGAGAAAATTGCCCAGCAGTGGGATACTCAGTAAGAGATTAAGTTTGGGTAGTTTTTCAAGGATGGCGAGCTGGAATTTGGTCCAAATGCGGGGTACTCCTAAAAAAACATGCGGCTGTACTTGCTGGAGGTTTTTGGCAAAAAGCTCAAGCGATTCTGCAAAGGAAACCATGCCTCCGGTGTACAAAAAGATAAACTCAACCACCATGCGCTCGGCGATATGGCTCAGGGGTAGGTAGGAGAATAGCTTGGTACTTTCATCGAGGCCCGGGAAACAACGCAGGGCGTGGGTAGCACCGAAGGCAAAGTTCTGGAATTTATGCATCACACCCTTTGGCATACCCGTGGTACCGGAGGTGTAGATGATGGTCATCAGTTCGTCGAGTTGACGGCTGGGTTTACCAGCAATAGGTTCGACGGCATTGGTCAAATCGCGCCAGTTTTCGTATTCGGCGTGCGCATAAATAGGGTATGATATGCAGCGTACCTGTTCGGGTATGCCGGGCTTCATCAAGTGAAAGTTATCGAGTTTGCCGACAAATATGGCAGAAACCTCAGCGTGTTCCAAAATTTGACGGATGGTTGTATCGGTCAAGTTGGGGTAGAGCGGTACCGAGACATGGCCACTCATCATGATGGCCAGGTCGGACATAACCCAATAGTTGCAGTTTTTAGACAAAATTGCAATCCTGCTACCAGCAGGGAGGTTCATATTCTGCAATACTGTTGCCATACGGCGGACCTCATCGGCCATTTGGCGCCAGGTGAGGGTATGCCATTTGCCTTCTATAGGTTGTTGCATACAGATGGCATCTGGTTGGTTTTCCTCCCAGAAGTACAACATGTCGAGCGGGCCGGGCAAGCCTTGGTAAGGGTTGCTGGGGTTAAACTCTACGTTTTGGTGTGGTGTCGTCATGGCTTTGTATGTTGCTCTATTTTGCGGGAGGCAATTATACAAAAATGATTTTACACGAAAGGTGTTTATCCGCTAAATATTTGTTGAAAGGGGCCGAGTTGTTTAATTTATTTGGCTAAACGGCTGCGAAGCTGCCGTCAGCGCCAGGTGCCCGGAAGGGGCCGCCGTAGGCGGCAGCGCGTAGCGCCAAGCGATCAGCGCGCCTGGAGGGGACCGACGGCGCAACGCGCCGGGGCGCCCCAATGAAAAGACTAAGCGTATGTTTGGACTTGGGGGCGTACCCTCGGAATGTCTCCCGGGGTAAGCCATAAAAAAACGGATGTTCCATGTCTTAAAATGGAACATCCGTTCTTGAAGGAGCAATACTAGGAATGTACTAGAACTCTTTGTTGAATTTTACGGTAAAGAACCTTGGAGCGCTCATGCGGCCTGGGCGCAAGGCGTATTCTAGGTTGAGGATATTGTTCACGATTAAGTTAATACGAGTCTTATCGTTGATCCGGTAACCAAAGCGGACATCGAAAATCCAGTCGCCACGCAGGTGTTCTTGGCGGAATTCTTTAACCCCGAAGTTAAACAAGGAAGCAACGAGCGGGCCCCATTGGCCTTCGCCTTCGAATACCTCGTCGATACGTGGCATATGGCTGTTGTAGTTACAGGCACCGCCCAGGGTAAAGCCTTTCCACTCGGCCTCTGCATCGAAGCGAACCATGTGTAGGCTTCGGTATTTCAATACACTAGGTTTCAGCAGGCTATCAACACCATTGACAAAGGCATTGCCCCAGTTTTTGAAATAAGTACCGATGTTGTTCTGGGTGGTATCGTTCTGCAAGTCGCCGGCGTAGTTATAGTTGTAACCACCCCATGTGCGTAGTTTAACTTTACCGATTTGTCCTTCACCGTAGCTTGAAATCTCGGCACCTACAATACGAGCCCTAGCTACATTGATAGATTGGAAGCCGAAGCCGTTAGGGATACCTTCGCCAACATTATTGTAGTAGTTGAAGTAAAATTCTACCATGTTGTCGTATTCCATCCAGTAGGCGGCTAGGTCAACAAAGCCTTTCCAGCTTGGTCCGATCTTGAATACTTGCTTCGTACCAATTTCGGCATTCCAACCGGTTTCGGTTTGTAGTTCGGGGTTCGGGAAAACTCGGATTAAGTCGGTGATATTTTCGTTGATATAACGTTCAGCAAAAGATGGTAAACGGTAGCCTTGGCCAAATGAAGCACGCAGGAAGTTGCCTTTGCCTAGGTTGTAGTTCAATCCAGTGCGCAAGATAGGTTTAGGGGTTGTCCATTGGCTGTTGAAGTTAAAGATTTCCCAGCGAGCGCCGAGGTTCATCTGCAAGCGTTTGCCAATTTTGAAATCGCCTTGCGCATAATAGCCGCTGCTGTACGCTTGGAAAAGGGCGAGCCCTGTGGGCGAATTCACGTCGAACAAAATACTGTTTACCCGCATGTACTGTTGTAAAGTACCTACGGTCAGGATGATATTTTTATTGAATTCCCGTTGGAATTGATATTCGATGCTATAGTTGGCGTTGTTCGAGTTTTGTTCTCCACCACGTACTTTGCTAATCCCAAAAAGACGTGCTTTAATATCGTGGCGGTTATTTTTCTTGTCGAAATACTTCACGTAGGGATCAAGCGTGAAGTTCATGTAATTATCGCGGCCGTAGTTTTCGTTGATGTGGATATAGTTGTTGGTAAAACCATCTTTCCAGAGGAAGAAGAAGCCTTGTTCGTAGTACATGGCGGTTCCGTTCAAGCCAAAGGTTAAACGGCCGTCGTGTTTAGGGCTGCGGTAGCGGGTTTTAAACGAGAAGCGGAATCGGCGTTCATCGGCACCTTTGATGAAGTTGTTTTCGATGTGCATGTTGCCACCGATGGCATAGTCGAAATTATCGTTTATGCGGGCTCTTTTTACAAAGTATGCACCATTTTGGAACGGTGTGTCCTTCCAGTTGTAAAACCAACGGCGTGTATCTGTTTGGGGAGCACTATAAGCGCCAGAATACAAGGTGACGGCTGTATAGGGTTCTTCAGAACCATGGTGGGTACGCATGTTGATGACGCCGTTCATCGCGCCAGAGCCATAAAGCACTGAACCAGCACTTTTGATTACCTCAACTTGTTCAACGTTTTCGAGCGGAACGAAATTCCATTTGATATCGCTCAGCTCGGCAGAGAGCAAAGGTTGTTCGTCAACCAAGAGCATGACCCGGCTACCAGCACCGTATGCGTATCCAGCGCCGCTGCGGATATTCGCTTGGCCATCCACAATTTGTACACCGGGCACTTTCTCCACGATATCATCGAGGGAGTTCACGTTATTGCTCTCGATGGCTTCGGCCGAGATGACATCGACAGAAACGGTACTTTCTTCAATTTTTTTGGCGTATTTACCTTCGGTAACCACCACAAGGCCTAGGTCGGTGCCTGAACTGGCATCGAGCATAATATCTTGCACAATTTCTTTCTGACCGTTGGTATTGACGTTGATAGTCTGTGTGGTATAGCCAATGTAACTGAATGAAACGGTATATCTGCCTTCTGGGACGGAGAGGCTATATTTACCATCAAGGTCGGTAGAAGTGCCTGTTTGGCCGTTATTTACATTAACCGTAACCGACATAAGCGGCTCGTTGGTCTGTTTGTCGATTATTGTTCCACTTAAGGTAACTTGGGCGCTAAGCATGCAGCTGCACACTAGCCAAAAGAGTAAAAACCCGTATTTCATGAAAATTGGATAGTAGGTTATCGTAAAAGCGGGGCAAAGTTATGAAAATTAGCTGTCCGCTTCATCATCGTGCTCAACGTTATCCAGTAGGAGTTCGTTGGGTAAGTTTTTGGTAGATTTTGCTCCAAGTTCTTTTAGGCGTTGTGCCCGGCTCGATAAACTGCCTTTTCCCGTGTGTAAACGGTTGACAGCCAGTTCCAAAGTTTTTTGCGCTTGATCCAAGCGATCGCCAACTAAATTTAAATCTTCGACAAAATTTACAAATTTATCGAACATGAGGCCACTTAAACGGGCTATTTCCTGAGCGTTGCGGTTTTGGTTTTCTTGGCGCCACAAACTAGCAATGGTGCGGGTGGTGGCCAGTAAAGTAGTTGGTGTAACTAGAACGATATGCCGGTCGAAGGCTTCCGAGAACAAATCGTAGTTGCTGCTCATGGCCAGGGAGAATGCTGGCTCGATTGGGATAAACAACAACACGAAATCAGGGCTGTTTATACCGTATAGCGCTGGGTAGTTCTTTTCGGAAAGCTGCTTGATATGGTTGCGTATAGAAAGGATATGCTCTGCCAAGTAGCGTTGTTGTTCTACTTCGTCTTGGCTGGCCACGTAACGCTCGTATGCCACGAGCGAGACTTTGGAGTCGACAACAAGATGTTTATTGTCGGGCAGGTTAATCAAAACGTCAGGAATTCGGCGCTCGCCTTCGCTGCCGCTAAGGCTTTGCTGCGTGCTGTATTCTCGGCCTTTAACCAGGCCTGATTTTTCAAGCACCCGTTCTAGGATGAGCTCGCCCCAGTTGCCTTGGGCTTTAGAGTCGCCTTTAAGTGCCTTGGTTAAGCCTTTGGCATCTTCGCTCATTTGCTGGTTCAACTCGGCCATGTAACGCAACTGTTCACTCAATGTACTGCGTTGCTTGGTTTCTTCGATGTGGGCCGTCGACATGCGTTTTTCAAATTCTTGCATGTGCTCGCGCATGGGTGCGATGAGCCCTTCGATACTTTGTTTATTGAGCTCGGTAAAGCGTTTACTCTTTTCATCGAGCAAGCGGTTGGCCATGTTCTCGAACTCGCGCTGGAACTCGGTGCGGAGCTGTTCGATTTCTTGTTGACGAAACTTCAGTTTTTCATGGTACAGCTCTACAGTACGCTCGCTGGCGGCTACATCGGCGTTCAGCTGTTCTAGTTCTTTTAGTTTCTCGCGGTATTGTGCTTGTAGTTCATCGAACTGTTTTTGCACCAATTCATGTAGGGCCTTGGGAACAACGTTGCCCCCAAAGCGGAAATACATTAAAACCGCCATGATAATGATGCCGGCAAGCAAACCTATTGCGAGGTACAGCATCTCCATATTGGGTTAGATTTTAGCCAGGAATGCTTCTAGCGCCTTGTTGAAATCTTCGGTTTTTTCCATCATGGGCACGTGGCCACATTCGTCCATCAAAATGAACTCAGAGTGTGGTATCAACTCGTGGAATTCCTCGCCAACAAAAGGCGGTGTGATGCTATCTTGTTTACCCCAGATGAGCAAGGTTGGCACTTTGATGTTGTGCAGGTTATCGCCCAGGTTATGACGAATAGCAGACTTAGCCGTGGCAATTACCTGTACGGCCTTCATGCGGTCGTTCACAATGTCAAACACTTCGTCGACCAATTCTTTGGTGGCCATGTTCGGGTCGAAAAAGGTAAATTCTGTACGTTTCTTGATAAACTCGTAATCGCCTCGTTTTGGGAAGGTTGAGCCCATGGCGCTTTCAAATAAACCAGAACTACCCGCCAAGGTGATAGATTTTACCCGCTCTGGATGTTCCAGTACATATAATAAGGCTACGTGGCCTCCAAGCGAGTTACCCAATACGTGCAAGGGCTTCAAGTCTTTCAACAATACAAACTCATGCACGTGATCCATCAATGCTTTTACCGATACCTCGCGTACAGGTAATTCAAAGATGGGTAGTATAGGCACCACTACTTTGTGGGTCTTTTTGAAATAGTCGATGATGCCTTGGAAGTTGCTCAAAGCACCGAACAATCCATGTAATAAAAGCAATACCTCGCCTTCGCCTTCTTCTACGTAAGTGAACTTACCTTCCTTGTGTAATGTATGAGACATAATGAAATCTACATTGGGTACGGGACAAAATTAGACATTTAATACTTATCTAATCAATATTGCTACATTTAAGTTGTTGCCAAGCTGTTTTTTATAGATATTCCTGTGATAGATCAAGCTACAATTGTCTGAAAATTAGAAAGCTGTATACGGCTATATTAACGCATTGACAAACGCTGCTCCACCAGCACCAACCAGTTTTCTATTAACCTTAAGCCATCGGGTGTCAATATAGATTCTGGGTGGAACTGTACCGCCCAAATCGGTAATTCAGGGTGCTCTAAGGCCATGATTTCGCCGCTTGGGCTCTCTGCCGAAATCTTTAACGGGGTATGCTCCAAGGATTCTAGCACCAACGAGTGGTACCGCATTACTTGCATGGGTAGGGCTATTCCTTTAAATAAGCCTGCTGCATGATGCTCAATCAGCGATGTTTTGCCGTGCATGGGTACTGCTGCCCGAACCAAGTTGGCTCCAAAATGTTGCCCGATGGCCTGTAATCCCAAACAAATGCCCAGCATGGGCTTGCGCCCTGCGGCCCAGGCAATGGTTTCCATCAATATACCTGAATCGGCTGGCACACCCGGCCCCGGCGATAAGCACAAGGCATCAAACGACTTGGCTTGCAACTCGGCTAAACTTAAGGCATCGTTCCGCCATACCTCGCAACTAGCACCTGAACGCAGGATGTAATCATACAGGTTGTAGGTAAACGAATCATAGTTATCCAGCAGTAATATGTGCATACGCTTACTCAAACTCGGGTTCGGGGTTTGAAGTCGTACCCGAGGTATCTTGTGCTGGTGCCAAGCTATCGGCTGGCGGGTACTCGAAATAGTCAGACTTGGGCACGCCCTTGTTCATGCTATGCCGCATGTATTCCATAAAGTCTTTGGTTATCGGGAAAATCGACTCAATCAAGCGGATACCACCCATGGGCATTTGGCTCACGTAAGGGTACAACTGCGATTCGCGTTGTTGCCGCTCCGTGACAATCTGCGACATGACCGAGAATTGCAACAAGGCACTACCCAGGAAAATAAATAGCAGTGCCATGAGCGAGGCCCCACCCACACGGTTAAAATCGCTCACAGCTACTTTACGGATATTGTCCATCAAGGCTAGATTTACCAGCCTTAATGCCATGAGTATCGCCAAGAAGGCCATGAGAAAGGCTACCACTGGCAAGCCCACCGTATCGCTCGATACCGTGACGCTCAGCACTTCGGCTATAACGGGCGTAAGGCGCATGGCCCCCAAAAAGGCCAACAATACGCCTACCACATTAAACAAGCTTTGCAGCACACCATTGGTGTAGCCCAGGTAGCCGCCGTACAGCAATACCACCACGCAAAGCAAGTCGATAATCATACAGTATTAGCTCAAGAGTTTTTTAACCACCTCGGCCACCACCTTGTTGTCGGCCCGTCCGGCAAGTTCCTTGGATGCCAGCCCAATCACACGGCCCATGTCTTTGACCGAGTTGGCACCAGATTCAGCAATGATGCGGCTCACCAGCGCTTCTAGCTCGGCAGCGTCCATTTGCTGTGGCAAAAATTCCTCGATGGCCACTAATTCTTCTTGTTCTTTCTGGGCCAAGTCCTCGCGGTTTTGCTCCAAGAACAAGTTCATCGAGTCGCGGCGTTGTTTCACCATTTTCTGCAAAATCTGTATCTCGCGGGCTTCGTCAATGGCGTTGCCTGTGCCGTCGGTTTTGGCTAAAAGTAACTGTGCTTTCACGTCGCGCAAGCCACGCAAACGGCCTTCGTTTTTGGCGCGCATGGCCTCCTTGATGGCCTCGTTAATCCGTAATTCTAAGCTCATGTCGAACATTATTTATAGCTAATCAAAGCACAAAGATACGCCAAGGCAAGGGTAATCTACACAGCGCTACAAAAAATCTGTATCTTTGCAGGGTGAAAGCCTTGGTTTCCATATTATTAGCCAGCATCGTCCTGTTGTCGTCAACGGGCTGGACCCGCTATGAGCACTACTGCCCCAAGACCAACAAACGCTGGGTATCGCACCTGGTTGCGGCTAGCCCAGGTTGCCAGCACGATGCTGGTCAAGATTGTTGTCATAAGCCCAAGGCCAATGCCTGCGCCCATGAAACAGGTCAATCCTGTAGCGCTAAGCAAGCTTGTAGTCCTACCAAAACCAAGAAAAATTGCTGCAAAGACGAGGTTATTTACCAAGCTGCCGACCTCGATTTTACCCTCGTGCAACACGAGCTACCTGCGTTTAATCTATATTTTACCCTGCCCCAGGCCTTCGTTTTTGAATATGCCCAAGCAGCGGTAGTACCCATTTTACAAGTTTCATATCAAGCGAATGCCCCACCCAGGTCGGGGCGTTTCAGGCGTATTTTATATCAATCATTCCGCTGTTAGGAGATTCAAAAAAGGTACAACTCTTAAGCGTTGTTTTCTGCCTTTATAACCACCCCGTCTGCGCTACATGGCGTTTTACGCCATGTGCACATCCACCCCTCCTTGAAAAGGAGGGGAACTTGACTTTTTCTTTTAAATTACTGTAAATGAATTATTTATAGTAAGACATAAGCTCCCCTCCTTTTCAAGGAGGGGTGGATGCAAGCGGAACGCGAAGCTTGTAGCGTAGCAGACGGGGTGGTTACAATAGGCATAAAAATACTCGAAAACAGTTAGCATAATTAATACATAACGACATTATGCGGCAGCGATGCGGCGGGCGGCCGTAGGCCGTACCGAAGGGGCGAAGCCCCAAGGTATGAGCGTTTAGCGAACCCAAAGCGTAGCGCCGACCGCAAAGCGGGCGGGCCGCCCAAATCAATCATCTATAAAGATTGATTGTAAATTACTAATTTTGAACCAACTAGCAGACTATGAATCATTTATCATATATTTTTTGGGGCGTGCCCGCCGTGCTTCACACGCCGGTCGCCGTCTTCCGCGCTCGCTATTCGCTCGGTGCTACGCACCAGCGGCTACGCCGCTGCACTCCAGCCGGCTCACGCAGCATACTCGCGCTGTTTTTACTCCTTTTTACACAACTGGGCCTTGCCCAAACCGAGCTGCGCGGTAAAATTACCGACGAGCACGGCGAAGCCCTCATTGGCGCCACGGTGCTCTGGGAAAATACCACCGTGGGTACCGTTACCGACCTCGATGGCGCCTTCTCTTTACCCCGCCTCGATAGTACCGAGGCCCGCCACCTGCACATCCGTTTTGTAGGCTACGAAACGGTCATTATTCTCGTGGAACCCCAAGAACAAGACCTAGCGATTAGCATCGATGGCATTACAAACATCGAGGAAATCAACGTTATCGGGCGGCAAAAAAACAACTTTACTTCCACCCTGAACCCTATCAACACCGAGATTATCGGCAAAGGCGAGCTGCGCAAAGCGCCTTGCTGTAACCTCTCGGAAAGCTTTGAAACCAACCCCACCATCGACGTGCAATTCTCGGATGCCATTACCGGCGCCAAGGAAATCGAGATGCTGGGTCTTCGCGGTATTTACAGCCAGTTGATGATTGAAAACCGCCCCGCCCTGAGCGGTATTCCTAGTGCCTACAACATGGAGTTTATCCCGGGCACTTGGCTCAGTAGCATCCAGATTTCAAAAGGCGTATCGACGGTGCTCAACGGCCCAAAATCCATCACCGGGCAAATCAACGTGGAGCTCGAAAAACCCAGCGATGGCCCCAAGCTCTTCGTAAACCTTTTCGCCAACCACATGGGTCGGGCCGAGATAAACTTACACAGTAACCACAAGCTGCCCAAGGGCTTTAGCGTGGGCTTGCTGGCGCACGGTAACTTACAAAGCACCGAGATTGACCACAACCACGACGGGTTCATGGACATGCCCAAAAAACGCCAACTCAACCTCATGAACCGCTGGTTTTACGAGGGTAATAACTTTGAAGGCCAGTTGAGTATCCATGCCCTGACCGACCGACGCGAAGGCGGCCAAGTAGCTAACGGCCACGAGGGTCACCCCGGCGGCAACTACCACATCGGTATCAATAACGACCGCTTGGAGCTGATTTACAAAACAGGTTTTATCGGTTTTAAACAGCCCTTCAAATCGATTGGCTTCATGGCCAATGCCACCTGGCATAAACAAACCGGTGTTTTTGGCGACCGTAACGACGTCAGTCTACAACGCCAATACCTGGGCGAGCAACGGAGCCTGTACGCTAACTTGATTTATGAAACCATCATCAAAACCACCGACCATAAACTAAGAACAGGCGGCAGCTACGCCCTGGACGATTACCGCGAACGCTTTATGAATGCCAACCAGGACCGTGTTGAACACTTGCCCGGAGCCTTTGTAGAATACATTTGGAACTATTTTAAACCCCACGAACATAGCGCCCTTGACCACCACGATGACGAAGCCGAAATCCCAGATTTTGTGTTCATGGCCGGTTTTAGGTTGGATTACTTGAACACCTACGGCTTGGTTTATACGCCAAGGGTAAACATGAAATACAGTTTATCAGAGAACGCCGTGTTGCGGGCATCGGCTGGTAGAGGCTTCCGAACTGCCAACGCCTTTTCAGAGTATTTAGCCTACATGCCTAGTTCGAGGGTGTTTGAAATACAGGAAAAACTTTTGCCAGAATTTGCCTGGAACTACGGTATCAACTATACCCAAAATTTTAAAATTGGCGAGCGCGAAGGCAACTTGAACTTCGACTTTTACCGCACCGATTTCGAAAACCAACTAGTGGCCGATATTGACTCCGACCCATCGAAACTCCTGTTCTACAACCTCAAGGGCCGTTCGTTTTCAAACAGTTTCATCGTGGCCTACACCCAAGAAATTGTAAAAGGCCTGGAGCTCAAGTTTGGGTACAAGTTTAACGACGTGCGCACCACCTTTGGCGAGAATCTAGACGTCAAGGCATTGTTGCCGCAACACCGCGGCTTGGCCAATATACATTACAGCACGCCCAAACCCAACTGGGAGTTTAACTTCACGGCGCAGTTTGTAGGATCACAACGGCTACCGGCCGTAAATGGCCCTACAGATGGTTTGCCCGCCTACCGCTTGGCTGAAAAATCGCCCGGTTTCGTGTTGATGAACGCCCAGGTCACCAAGTCGTTTGGACCTAACTTTGATATTTACCTCGGTGCCGAGAACCTGGGCAATTACCGCCAAGTAAACCCCATTATCAATGCCGAGGACCCTTTCAACACCAACGCCAGCGCACCGCGTTTTGATGCTACAGCCATCTTTGCGCCTGTAATGGGCACTGTAGTGTATGCGGGTTTACGCTACACGCTCGATACCAAAGTTGGGAAATTGACCAGTATCAGTATCAACACCTCGGCGCAGTGCGGTATGTGTGAGGATAAAATTGAAGGCGAGCTGATGAAAGTGCCCGGCATTGCTAGCGCTAACTTGAACCTCGACACCAAGCAGCTACAAATACAATACAAGGCTGGTAAAATTAACCCGCAGCAGATACGCATGGCAGTTACCCAGCTTGGTTATGATGCCGACGACATACCGGCTAACCCGGCGGTTTACCAAAATTTGCCGGCTTGTTGTAAGAAAGACTAGGCGAAAAATATTGAAAATAAATAAAGGGCAAATACAGTGTTTTGTATTTGCCCTTTTTGGTGTAATTTGTACCAAAATTCAGTCAATGCTTTCTGTCATCATACCCCTTTATAACGAGGCACTTTCCTTTGCTGAGCTGTACCAGAGGCTTTGTAAAGCTGTGGGGCAAATAACCGACCGTTATGAATTGATATTTGTAAACGATGGCAGTACCGATGAGACTTTAGCATTAATATTGGCTGCCGCATCGCAGGATCCAAGGCTCAGGTACATTAACCTCAGCCGTAACTTTGGCCACCAGATTGCCGTTACGGCCGGTCTAGACCTTTGCCAAGGCCAGGCCGTAGTTATTATCGATGGTGACCTCCAGGACCCACCCGAGTTGATTCCCGATATGTACCAAAAATATCAGGAAGGCTTCGAGGTAGTGTATGCACAAAGGGTCAAAAGGGCTGGCGAAAGCTGGTTCAAGAAAATAACGGCCAAGGTTTTTTACCGAATTTTACAGAAACTAACCAGTTTCAACATCCCAGTAGATACAGGCGATTTCAGGATAATCGACCGCAAGGTGGTTGATATTCTGAAACAAATGCCCGAGCAGAACAAGTTTCTCCGGGGCCAAATTGCATGGCTAGGTTTCCGGCAGACCAGCATTACCTTCGAGCGCCAAGAACGCAAACACGGCCAAACGGGTTACCCATTTTCTAAAATGCTCAAGTTTGCCCTCGACGGCATCACCGGGTTTTCAGATGCGCCCTTGCAGTTTGTCACCCGCCTAGGCCTGTTTTTCGCCTTCGTGTCTTTTCTCATCATCCTTTACGCGGCATACTCGCATTTTATTTTGGAGCGCACCATCACGGGTTGGACCTCCCTCATCGTCAGCAGCATGTTTATCGGTGGGGTGCAGTTAATATCAGTTGGTATTATGGGCGAGTATGTAAGCCGCATCAACAAGAACGTGATGAACCGCCCGCTGTATATCATTGCGGATACCAATGTGGAACGAAAGGTTTAATTTTTGATGTTTTTTGGGGCGTGCCCCTCGCATGAGCAGCCGCCCAGGTTGGGCGGCTCTACAATGCTCGGGTCGCTCCTTTCCGCGCTCCCTAGACGGTCGGTGCCTACGGCACCCGCTGCTTCGCAGCGGCGCTACAAGCAGCTCACGCGTGATGGAGGTACTCGAACTGGCTTACTTTGACCTGCGCAAGGGATGGTAGCGGGCGCCGAAGGCGCTCCCGCAGGGACAAGCAACGCGCAGCCGCGCACAGCCCGACGGCCGTAGGCCGGTGCGCCCAAAAAGAATAAATGAGGAATTGAGGAATTGAGGAATTGAGGAATTGATTGAATCCTTGTACACCAAAAAATAACTGGATTGCATCAAGTATAAAAGTCTAAATATACGCTTAACTCAAAAAAAACATTGTCATGAAAGGATTTTGGATTGCATTGCTTGCCCTGCTTTTTACCGCCCAAGCGCAAGCGCAAAATGTACGTTTTACAGGCCGGGTTTTGGATGATACTAACCAGGAAGGTATGCCCTTTGCCAACGTAACGGTATCTGATGCAAGTAAACAACAGATTAGCACTATTACAGATTTTGACGGTTATTTTACCCTTGATTTAGCCCCAGGCCTGTATACATTTACGCTGAATTATGTGGGTTACCCAAGCGTTACCGTTGATAAAATAGAGGTTAGCCAAACTCATATATCGGAGGTGTTTTATATGAAAGCGGACACCGGGATCATATCATGCGAGTTTTACACGGCACCAACTCTCATAACACCAATTGGAAATACAACCATTAGTAGAACCTTTAAATCTGAAGAGTTGGTGAAGCTGCCGTTTATTTTTTAACGCCGGTTCCGCCCCCTCAAATAATCCTCAAAGCCGTCAAGGTCAAGGGCGTTGAGGCAAGCGTCGCGCAGCAGCAAGCCCTTGCGTGCGGTCATGGCCCCGTATCGAATATCGTTGATGCCCGCCAGGCTGTGGGCATCGGGGTTTATAGAAATCAAAACACCTTTTTCAAGGGCGTACGGAATCCAGGTCCAGTCTAAATCGAGGCGGTATGGACTAGCATTCAGCTCGATGGCCACGCCGTTGTCGGCACAAGCGTCAATCACTTTCTGGTGGTTGATGGGGTAGCCATTGCGCGAGAGCAATAATCGTCCCGTAGGGTGTCCTAGTATGGTAGTGTAGGGGTTTTCTACAGCACGTATTAGGCGCTCAGTAGCCTTCAACTCGTCCATGCGCAAGTTACTGTGGATGGATGCGATGATAAAATCGAACTGCTTGAGAATGTTTTCCTCGTAATCCAATCTGCCATCGTTGAGTATATCCGACTCGATGCCCTTGAAAATACGGAAAGGCGTCAACTCGGCGTTGAGTTGGTCAATCTCGGCCATTTGGGCCAGCACGCGGTCTTCTTTCAAGCCGTTGGCGTAAAAGGCCGATTTCGAGTGGTCGGTGATGCCCAGGTATTCATAGCCTTCTGCTTGGCATTGCAAGGCCATATCGCGTAGCGATGCCGCCCCGTCGCTGTAGTTGCTGTGCGCATGGATTACCCCCTTTATATCGGGTAGGTCAACCAAGTTATCAAAGCTGTTTACCTTGGCCCAGAACAAGGTTTTGGCTTGTTCGCGACATTCGGCGGGCACATAGGCCTCGCCTAGACTATCAAAAATTTCCTCCTCGCTCATATGCTTGAACTGACCGAGGTCTTGCCCACGCAACAGCTCGGTTACAAATGCAGCCGAACCCGTGCTTTGCAGCCAGTTCAGGCCAAAATCCTCCTCGGCACAACAGATAATGCGCACGGCCAATCCCTTAGGTGTTTGGCAGCGGAAACCTTCTGGTTTTTCCTCTATTAGCTCCAGTAAGCCTTGGTCAAACGCCGCTTGCGGGTGCTCGATGGCCGCCAGGAAAGAAATACCCTTGACCACGGGCATGAGTCGGCGGAAATCGCCCGTGAACTCAATCATATCAGTACCAAAACAATCGCGTAGATCGTCGAGCAGGTCCGACGCTTCTTCTTCCACGTTGGCCCAGCGGTAATTATCTTTCGAGCGGAGGAAAAACTCCACCTGCTCGCGTATGCTGGTCTGGGTTTTATCGCCAAAACCTTTCAGCAAGGTCAGGCGGTTTTCGTGGCAGGCGTACAGCAGCTCGCCCGCCGATTCAATGTTCAGCTCGTCCCACAAGGTTTTAAGTTTGCCCGGCCCCAGTCCTTTTATTTCCATCAGGTCTAGCAAGCCATCGGGGGTGCGTTGTTTATATTCCTTGAGCAGGGCCATCTCGCCTTTTTCCACGATTTCGCGAATTTTTTGGCTTATGGCATCGCCTATACCCTTGATATTTTTCAACTCGGCCACGCTCATGTTGGCCAGTGGCTCGGCTACAGCACGCAGGTTACGGTAGGCAAAGTCGTAGGTTTTCGAGCGGTAATCTTCTTCGCCGTGCAGCTTCATGAGGTCGGCCAGCAGCGAAAATTGTCGGGCTATATCTTTGTTGGTCATCGGCTAAAGGAGGTCTAGGTAAACGAGCGTCATGCAAATGTACCAACATTATCCGAATTGGTAGGGAATCCTAGTGCTTCATCCCGCCGCAAAGCACTATTTTTGCGCCAAACCATACAACATGCGATTTGTCCTCAAGTCATTTGCCGAACTAGATATTTACGAACTGTACGACATTATGCGGGTGCGCCAGGAGGTGTTCATCGTGGAGCAGACCTGCCCTTACCAAGATGCCGACGGCAAGGATTTAAAATCGCAGCACCTCATGGGCTATAACGAGGCCGACCAATTGTTGGTATACGCCCGCTTGGTGCCGCCCGGCGTATCGTACCCCAACGATTGCTCCATTGGCCGTGTGCTCAGCACCGAGCAAGCCCGAGGCACCGGTGCGGGCCGTTTGCTCATGGCCGAGGCCATGCAAGCCCTAGCAGGGTTGTACCCAGGGATAGATGTGCGCATTTCGGCACAATCTTACCTCGTTCAGTTCTATACCTATTTCGGTTTTGTGTCAACGGGCAAGAGCTATTTAGAAGATGATATTCCGCATACCGAGATGCTTTTTAAGAATTAGTTATACTTTCGCGAGGCTCAACACCATCACCATGCGGATATTGGTCCTAACCAAAAAGTTTCCTTACCCCCTGCGCGACGGCGAATCTATCGCCGTGAGCTACCTCTGCCGTGCGCTCAAGGAGGCTGGTTGCCAACTCGATTTGTTGAGCATGAACACCAGCAAGCACTTTTTTGAGCTGGACCAACTGCCCGCCGATTACGATTTTTTTGACCATATCCACACCGTGCCCGTCGATAACCGCATCAAGGCCATCGATGCGGGTATAAACCTTATCTCCGGGGCTTCGTACCACCTCAGTCGTTACGATGTAAAGGCTTTTCACGAGCAACTGGCCAGTATTTTAAAGGCCAACACCTACGATGTGGTGCAGCTCGAAACCATGTTTTTAACGCCCTACGTCAAAACCATCCGCAAGCATTCCAAGGCTAAAATCGTGCTGCGCTCGCATAACGTGGAGCACGAGATTTGGGAACGCCAAACCGAGCAATTGCAAAAAAGCCTCAAGCGTCTGTACGTGAAGGTGCAAACGCAACGCCTGCGCAAGTACGAGCTGGGCCACCTCAACGATTACGATTTACTAATGGCGATCACCCAGCGAGACCTCAAGCGGTTTAGGCAAAAAGGCCTGCAAACCGATGCCATCGCAGTGCCTATCGGCCTGGAGATGTCGGCCTACAACTACCCCGCGCTCGACCTGAAAAAGCGTTCGTTTGCCTATATCGGCTCAATGGATTGGGAGCCCAACCAACACGGCGTACAATGGCTCATCAACGAGGTTTGGCCCAAGGTCATCGAGATTTACCCACAGGCCGAGCTGCACATCGCGGGCCGAAACATGCCAGAAAAATTCAAGCAAAATAAAGCTAAAGGCCTGCATATTCACGGCGAAGTAGCTGATGCTAAGGACTTTATAACCAAGCATCCATTTTTTGTGGTGCCTTTATTCTCGGGCAGTGGCATGCGCGTTAAAATACTCGAGGCCATGGCCTTGGGCCGTGCCGTGCTCAGCACCAGCATCGGGCTAGAGGGCATCGAGGCACAGCCCGGCACCGATGTTTTACTGGCTGATGAAGCCGACCAGTTCGCGTTCGACATGATACGCCTCCTGGCCGAGCCCAAGCTGGTTCAACAACTATCGGCAGCGGCAGCGCAGCTGGTCCGCACGCAGTACGACAATGGCCGTATCGCGCAAAGCGTACTGGCCGCGTATCGAGATTTATAGATTATTTGGGCGCTGCGCCGCTTCGCGGGGCGTATGATACGCCCCTACAGGCGCGTCGCCGTTACGCTACGGCGCTCGCTGTCGCTCGGCCCGCGTTGCGGTCTGGCCCTGCGGGCCACGCCTCCGCATCACTAGCGCGGAAAACTGTGACGAAGCATGACGCAATATAAAGATGAGTTGTTTGGAAAAAGATTGAAACCTACAAAGAACCAAAATGATTAACCATGAAACTAATTATTCAACTGCTTTTAGTGTTGCTTATATTTGCATCTTGTTCTGATGCTCCTCGCCTAAAAATGGTCTCTCCAAATAAAGCTTGGGTTGTGCTTGTTGAACTTAAGCTGTTAAATGATAGCCTCTGCGTACATTATGGCGAATATATAATGCCCAAAAATAAGCGCTATAAATTATTAAGTAGGGGATCAAACTACTCAATTCTTTACCAAAATCCAAGCTTGGCCACTAGGTATAATTTGATAAAAGAAGAATACCTGTCCGATGATATTGGATTGATAGTATATGATACATTGAATTCATATAGGATATCTGAATACTATAATTTTAGCCCTGACTATTTGAATAACAGGCACATTGGATATACTATAAATTCAACACAGTTCTATCAGAAAGATAGTATGTTGTATGCTATTTTTGAAATTAAAGGTAAGTATATAAGATACAAAAATTTAAAAAAATACCCAAATGAACGAGCCGTATATGCCATAGAATCTATATCTAAATTAGATAGCTGTTCCCGGAAAAAGATGCTTAAAGATTACTCAAAGTTTAATGGCAAAAGGCTTAGAATGGCAAATACAGATTAGTCCTGCCCTTTTTGACATCTCCGCCAACAAGTACCTACGATTAGGACACATTTTTCGGCCGTTGGCGGGGACGCCAACAGCGGCAATGTGTATATTCGTTCTCCCCCTTGCCCTTGTTGGCGTCCCCGCCAACAAGCGTAAAACAGCGCAAATTAATCGAATACAACAACAGTAATACCTTGCTAATGTATCAACATTTTTTTGACCTTTACTTCACTACAGCAACAATATCAGATTGGAAGCATCTGCTCAAGTGTAATGATTTAAAAGACATTATAGTTGATGCTCTACGCCATTTAGTTGCCGAGAAAAAAGCAGTGGTTTACGAATTTGTAATCATGCCAAATCACATCCATATAATTTGGCATATCCCAGAACCGCACCAATTGGTCAAAGTCAAAGCTACACTGCTTTCTTTCACTGGACACAGATTTAAAAAATACCTTAGTACAAACCAACCAGAAAACTTAGATAATTATTTGGTTAACCTTAAAGATAGAAAATATCAGTTTTGGGAGCGAAATGCTCTATCTATTCCTATTTACCATAATGATGTCTTTTTGCAGAAGGCAAGATATATCCACCTTAATCCCATAGCTGAAAAATGGGGCTTAGCGACTATTCCAGAAAATTATATTTATAGTTCTGCATATAGGATTACAAACCCTAAGCAATGGGACTTTTTAACTGAGTTTGGGTGACTAAACCTTAAACTCGGGTTTATTAGAATCAACACATCATAGTTATAGTGCGTTTGTTGGCCGGTGTATAGGTTTGTGGTTCATTTGCATTGCTTTACGCTTGTTGGCGGGGACGCCAACAAGGGCAATGTTGTGGCCTTGCGTATTAATCCCCGGGTTTCGCTACGCTTAACCCGCGGCTACCAATATTGTCTGCCCTTTACTGGAATGTATAAAGAACTAATATACACTTTGCCGCTGTTGGCGTCCCCGCCAACGGCCGTACAAGTTTACGCATAGTCTGCGCTGCTTTACGCTTGTTGGCGGGGACGCCAACAAGCGTAAAAGGCACGCCAGAACACTATTCGGCCTAGCAGCCTGTAGGGCGCGGCTGGAAGCCGCGGTGCGTAGCACGGAGCATCGCGAACCCCGGAAGGCTGCGCCGCCACGCAGTGGCGGAGGCCCAAAAAAACAAGCTAATCAAGCGCAATAACGCGGTGTTGAGGCAAAACTGTGCTATTTTTTTTATCTTTGTTCCATACTAAATAGCCATGAGAACTAAAATCGCCATTTTTGCATCTGGTGCTGGCAGCAACGCCGACAACCTCTTGACCCGTTTTAAAAAAGGCGAGCAACATAGCCCCGAGATTGTTTGCATCATCAGTAATAAACCCGACGCGGGCGTGCTGGATGTGGCTGCTCGCCACGGTGTTGAAGCCCGGGTGTTTAACAAGAAGGCCATCAGCGAGGACGAGGGCCTGTCGAGCTACCTCGATGAAAAAGGCGTGCAAGGCGTGGTGCTCGCGGGTTTCCTGCTCATGATTCCCGGCTGGCTACTGGATAAATACCCCAACAAGGTGCTTAACATCCATCCGGCGCTATTGCCCAAATTTGGCGGGAAAGGCATGTACGGCATGCACGTGCACGAGGCCGTGAAAGCTGCTGGCGAAACCCACACGGGCATTACCATTCACCTTTGCAACCACGAGTACGATAAAGGCCCAATCTTGCTGCAAGCCCATTGCAGCGTGTCACCTACCGATAGCCCAAAAGACATTGCCCACAAAATACATGCCCTGGAATACCGTTATCTTCCTGTGGTTGTTGAATCATTATTCGCAGAATAACGTTATTTTAGCGAATGTTGAGGCAGTTACTTATTTTTGTTGCTGCGTATTAGGTAGTACAAGAGATTTTAAAGCTACCCCCATTAAGTTCACCCCCCTCTTTAAAAGATATGAAGCATAAACACTTTTTCCTACTCGCATTGGCCATGCTGGCATCCTTCACCTATAGTTTCGCACAACCACAACTGAGCCTGAAAAAACGGGTAAAAGTGGCCAAAGAGTTGTTCGAGGAAGGAAAATACTACCAGGCCGCCGAATACTACAAAAGCGCTTACGACGAAAAGAAAACAGCCGAATACGCTTTTAAAGCGGCCGAAGGCTACTTCTTGGTGCGCGATTATGCCAACGCCGCCAAGTACTACGAGCCTGTAAAGGAATTGAACAAGGACTTTGACAAGCCCGGCTACAAATACGCCCTTGCCCTGAAACAAATGGGCGAGTACGAGAAGGCACGCAAGGAGTTTAAAGCCTTTGGCCTAAGCTACAACGGTAGCGATTACAAAGAGTACGAAAGCGTGATCAAGGAAGAAATGGCCGGCTGCGACCTGGGCATGAGTTTTACCGCCGCCCCAATCGAGGCTCCATACGAGGTTAAACTGCTGGACATGCGCATCAACTCGCAAGGTGCCGAGTTTGCCCCTATCCCCATGGACACCAAGGATGCCGAGATTATTTATTTCTCGTCGAATGCCGATGGTGCTTCAAAAATTTACCGCGCCCAAAAAGCCGCTACCTCTTGGAGTTTGAAAACCGTACCCGATATTTTCAAGAATATCACCAAGCCACATTTTGGCAACGGTAGTTTCTCGCCAAGCGGCAACCGCTTTTACTTTACCCAGTGCGATGTGGTGAAAGGCAAAACGCAATGCAATATTTTTGTACTGATTAAAAACGCCAGCGGCTGGTCGGAACCCATCAAGTTGCAGGAAGATATCAACGTGGCCGGTAAAACGACGACCCATCCATTCGTAGCCGAATATGAAGACCGCGAATGGTTATTCTTCGTGTCGGACCGCGACGGTGGCAAAGGTGGCCTCGACATTTGGTATTGCTCGCGCCAAGCAGGCAAGGAAGGTACCAACTTTAGCGCACCCGCCAACTTGGGTAGCAACATCAATACCATCCGCGACGAGGTAACGCCATTTTATAACCCAAGCACCAAAACCTTGTACTTTAGCTCGAATGGCCACCGCAATGTGGGCGGCTTTGATATTTTCTCGAGCGAAGGCGAAAAAGCATCTTGGGATAAACCCGTAAACATTGGTGCTCCTTTCAACTCAAGCGCCGACGACCTGTATTACATTGCTAAGCCAGAAGGCAGCAAGGGTTATTTTGTATCTAACCGCAGCGAACCACCGCTACGCACCTCGACCTTGGACGATGATATTTTCTCGTTCGAGTCGAAAGAAATCGTGGTGAAACTTACAGGTTATGTACTAGAAGAAGCCAACGAAGCCCGCCTTGGCGATTATACCGCCCGTTTGTATACGGCCAAAGAAGGTGTTGAAACACTTTATTTGGAACAAGTGATCGCTGGCAAAGCACAGTTTGACTTTGCCTTACTTCCAGATAATGAATACCGATTAGAAATTACCAAGCCTGGTTTCCAAAACACTGGTTTTGAATTTACCACCAACGAGTTTACCCAATCGGAAACTTTTGAACAAGATGTTTTGATGAAGGTACAAACAGAAGCCAGCAAACCTGTTGAAGACCCACACAAGGCCACCGATTTCGATTATTCTAACGAGTTCAAAGAAATCAAGGAGGAAAACAACGCCATTGTAGAAGCGCCAGATAAAATTGAAGAGATTTACATCGAGGAAAAATCATCGAGCGAAACTCCTAAAGTAGCTGATAAAGCTCCAGCTAAAACCTCGTCGAGCAAAAGCAGCAGCAAATCTTCCTCATCGAGCAAGAGCAGCAGCCGCAAAAAAGAAACTACGCCTCGCCTTGAACTTGATGCCCCAGCACCAGATGGCACCGCTGCCGATGCCGTGGCAGAGAACGTGTACTACCGCATCCAAATCTCGGCGGTTACAACCTTTAAGTCTTCAACGTTCAGCAAGGAAGCGAATATCGGCGACCTGAAAACGGAGAAGAACGACGCTGGTTTGACTCGTATCATGGTTGGAGATTACGGCTCGGTGCGTGAAGCACGCGAAGCTTTACACAAGCTGAAAGACCTTGGTCGTGTAGATGCTTTCATCATCCGCTACGAAAATAATGCCCGCGTGGGCGATGGTTTCCAGTAGGATATCGTTTTACGCATAAAACTTAAAAAGCCTTCCCCGCTATTGGCAGGGAAGGCTTTTTTTCAATCGGCCCTAATCAAGCTTTTCATCCGGGCAGCACGCATGGCTGGTATCCAGGAGGCAAACAGGCCAATGACCAATATGGTGATAAATACGAGTAAAAAATCGCCCCAGCGCATACTCACGGGGTAGGCATCAACAATGAACGAGCCGCTGCCTTGCAGCCTTACCAGGCCAAACAGTTGTTGTGCCAAGCACAAGCCTCCGCCGATGATAAATCCTGCCAAGGCACCTAGGCCAGAAATAAGCAGGCCCTCGGCCAAAAATATGCGGTGTACCAGGCGGTCGCTAGCACCCATGGCCTTCAGCACGGCGATGTCCTGGCGCTTGTCTACAACAATCATCGACAAGGCGCCAATCATGTTGAAGGCAATCAACACCAGGGTAAAACTGATAATCAGGTAGCTAATCCATTTTTCCATGTTGGTTACCCGGTAAAACGAGGCATCCTGCTCAAAACGGTCCTTTACCTCAAAATCTGGTCCCATCAGTTTGGCAATTTGAGCCTTGGCATTCGGCAAGGACGCTCCTTTGGCCAGCCTGATTTCAATGGCGCTCACCTCGCCCTCGTTGTAGCTCAACAAGTTGCGGGTAAAATCTATATTGGTAATCACGTGGTTCGAAAAATCTTGCAGCAGCTCAAAGGTGCCCGCCGGATATAGCGGCATGGCTTTAAACGGCTGCGAGCTGCCCAGAAAACTACTGCTTTGTTGCACCCGCTTGGGCATGTAAACATTGAACGGCTCTACCGATGCATTCAGCTCGGTATCAAAGGCTAGCATCAGTTGATCGGCAATGCCGATGCCCACCACCGCATAGTCGAGGCCCTTGTTTTGGGTAATAAATTTACCCATATACAGCATGGTATCGATGAACGAAACGGCGGCGTACTGTTGGTCAACACCCTTCAAAGTACCAATGGTATGGGCATCGTCTTGTACAAAAAGCGCAATTTCCTCTAGGGTGTAGCTCATGGCCTCTACCGACGGAATTTGCTGTACTTGCTTGAGTTGCAGGGTGTCGGGCACAAAAACCTTTCCCTTGGCAGGACTCACCTTAATATCGGGGTTAAACACGTTATACATGCCACCAATCAGGTCTTCAAAGCCGTTAAACACCGACAGGATGATGATGAAGGCCGCCGTACCTAAGGCAATACCGCTGGCCGTCACCGCCGTGATGACGTTGATGGCGTTGGTTGATTTGCGCGAAAACAAATACCTACGGGCAATGCGGAATGACAGCTGGTTCATGTCGTTTTTTTCTTTTTTCCTTTTTTGGGCGTGCCCCCGGCTTCGCCGGGGTCGGTGTCCTACAGGCTCGCTGGACGCTCGGTGCCTGACGGCACCAGGGCGCTACGCACCCTGCCTTTCGGCCACCTCACGCGAGGGCTCTAGCGCCTTTCTAGCAACACCACGTTTTCAATGTGGTGGGTATGTGGGAACATATCAACGGCCTGGCTTTTCAGTACACGGTACTGTGCGTCCATGAGTGCAAGGTCACGGGCTTGGGTGGCCGGGTTACAACTCACGTACACAATGCGGGGTGCATTTATCTGTAAAAGTGTTTGAACTACATCGGGGTGCATACCCGCCCGCGGTGGGTCGGTGATGATGAGGTCGGGTTTGCCGTATTTTTCAACAAACTGGGCATCCAACACATCTTTTACATCGCCCACGTGGAAGTGGGCATGGTCGTAGCCGTTCAGTTTAGCGTTCACGCGGGCATCGTCGATGGCGGGGGCAATTTCCTCAATACCAACCACCTGTTTGCACTGCTCGGCAATGTAGCAGGCAATACTGCCCAAGCCCGTGTACAGGTCAAATACATTTTCGGTGCCCTTCAGGTCGGCAAACTTGGCAGCGGTTTCATACAAGCGGTTAGCTTGTGCGGTATTGGTCTGGAAAAAGGATTTTGGTCCAACCTGGAACTGAGCATTGCCTAGGCGTTCCACGATATAAGGTTTGCCGTAGTACAGTTTGGTTTCAAGGTCTGAAATGGTATCGTTCAGCTTGGGGTTCACCACCGAGTACAGCGAGGTAATCTCGGGGTATTTTGCCACGATGCTATCCAGCAATGGTTTCAAAATGGCATCATCGTCGTAACCAACGCTGAGCACCACCATCAACTCGCCGGTTGAGCTGGTTCGAACAATCAGGTTCCGCAGGTAGCCTTCCTTGTTTTTGATATCGTAAAAGGTAATATCGTGTTCAATGGCGAAGGCTTTCACGTGGTTGCGAATACCGTTGGTTGGCTCTTCCTGGAGGTGGCAAGTTTCCACGTCCATCAGTTTGTCAAAGTGGCCAGGTAGGTGGAAGCCAGCCGCACGGCGGTCGATAGCATCGCCCATACCTACTTCTTCCTTGGTGAGCCAGCGTTTATTCGAGAAGGTATATTCTAGTTTATTGCGGTAGCGGAATTGATTTTCAGCACCCAGGATAGGGAACATTTCGGCTACTTCAACTTTACCAATGCGTTGTAGCGCATTAACTACGGTTTGTTGTTTGTATTTGAGTTGAGCTTGGTAGTCGAGGTTTTGCCACTTGCAACCACCACAAAGGCCAAAGTGCTTACACAGGGGTTTCACCCGCTCAGCCGAGGCTTTAACGATGCGTTCAGTTTTTCCTTCTATGTGGCTTTTCTTGGCGTTGAGTACCCGTACATCTACCACGTCGCCAGGTACGGCGCCTTCAACAAACATCACTCGGCCATCTTCGTGTCGGCCAACGGCCTTGCCACGGTCGGCAATATCGAACATTTCTACAGATGGAATGATTTTAACACTTCTCTTGGCCATGCTTTTTTGAAATTTGGCGCAAGTTAAGGAATTAAAAGCTCTTGCCCCAAACGTATGGTATTGTCTTTTAATTTATTCAACTTTTGAAGGCTTTCAACGCTCACGTTGTAGGTCTTAGATACGCGATATAAGGTCTCGCCAGCGGCTACCACGTGCTTGCGTTGACCTGTACTTATTGCACTGGGCTGTGGGCTTACTGGGTTCACGGTAGGACTAGGCGCAGGGCTAGTTACTACTACGGGTTTGGGTTGTTCTGGCCTTGGTGTAGGCAGCGTTACCGGAGCAATTACAATTGGTTTCGGCACCTCGGGTTTGGGTAATTCAATTGCTGGGCTAGGGCTTGGCTCTGGTTCCTCAAGTGCTGGCTCAGGCAAAATGGTGGGGGCCATGTTGGGGCTAGGCTCCAAGGCAGTGTTGATATACCCGTTCTCGTCGGGTTTGGGTGCCTCGTAGGGCTGTCGTACCGATACAGGGTTGCTTGGCAGCGGAGCAGGGGCAGGCTGCGGCTCAGCTTTGAATACAGGTGTAAAGAGCGCTTGTTCGCCGCTGGCAACAGGTGTTGGGCTAATTTCAACAGCAGCTACCGCAGCCGGGGTAGCACCGTACTCGCGTACAAATGCGGCATGGCTCATGGTTTTAGGCGGTGCCGGAGCCGGGCGCATGAGGTAAATTTTCTCACCGGCCTTAGGTTCGGCATCTGCTTTCAGGTAGTTTAGCTTGCGCAGCGTAGAAACCCGAACACCGTAATATTGCGAGATAAGGTAAATGCTCTCGCCTTCTTTTACCTCGTGGAAATCGAAAGGACCGTCGTAGTTCAGCTTTTTGGGTTCGATGTATACATACTGGTAATCCATGAGGGCGTCGCCTTCCTCCAGATCGTTGAACTTGAGCAGTTTTTTGTAGGAAATACCGAAACGTGCAGCTACGCTGAGCGATGATTCACCTTTTTTGGCTACCACATAGCTTGCGCCGTTCTGTTTAAAAATACCTTTTTTATAGTCGGCAAAAAGTACTTGTTTTTTCTTTATCCTAGTGGCTTCGGCCTCGTTGTACTCTGGGATACTAGGATTGGTGGTAGCCAAGGGCAACTGTGAGCTTTGGTCAAACTTACTGAGTTGGTAGCGCTCAATGAGACCGATAAGCCGTTGGGGGTATTCAGGGTTTGTGGCGTAACCAGCTTTTTTCAAGCCGCTAGCCCAGTTTTTATAATCGGTATTGGCGTAGCTGAACAGGAACGCATAACGCGTACGGTTCAGTAGAAATTCAGAATGTTGTACGTATGAATCTTCGGCGCTGTTAAACACCCTGAAGCAAGACTGCTGCGGGTCATCGTCCCATTTGTAATATTCAGGGCCTTTCCAATCGCCGCCGCATTTTATACCGAAGTGGTTATTGGCTTTTTTAGCCAAGTCGCTATTGCCCAAAGATGATTCGTACAAGCCTTGGGCTAATTTAATACTGGCTGGAATACCTGTGCGCAACATCTCGCTAACGGCTATTTGCTGGTACATAGCAATGTATTGCTCGGCGGTCATCTTGACTTCCGGCTGAGCTATACTCACTTTAAAAACTGGTATAGCAAGCAGCAATACCAGCAGGGTACGTATCATGATTTGTTGCTTTGTGGTGGTAAAGTCTGGGACTATCAGAATAACAACGCAAGTTAGGTAATTTTTCATTTAGAGAAGTTCAAAAAATTTGACTTTAATTTTTGTCTTAGTGCTTACCCTTCTTTTTTAGGGGTTAAGTATGGGCCATAAAATGTCCTGCTCCTGTAGTAATTACATGGCTTTAAAGTATTGAAGCAGTATGTTTTTACCTTTCGGCCCTGTCAGGTATTCCTGTACAGCGGTGCGGAATGGCTATGGTAAATGACGCATGAATTGTGTCATCTTTTTCGGTAAAACCATCTACAGTAATGATATACAGATAGCTTTAGGATGCCTAACTCGAAATAGTCAAGCACACGACATTGGGTTGTTCTTTTCATCTTGTACTTTGTGGTCAGTGAATAAACTATCACCTAGTACAAAGGTCATACATATCCATTTGCAGTTGTTGTATATTTAACATTCATAATTATATGATTCAACGCCAGTTAACTAGACAAGCCTAAAAAGTGTTTTGGGCAAGTTTTGATGGATATTTCCCTGCTTGGTCCTTTTTTCCCGACGGCGCGACCTAAAAATATACCCGTAGTAGCCGAATATCCAGCATTTTCGTTTAATTTGCATGCATAATGCGTTTTGACCATGATTGATCCTGTTGAAGACATCCGCCGCCGTTTGCAATATTTTGGCCCCGAGCTGGTCGATAAAATTATAGCTGCATCCAATATAGTAGAAGTGCCCAAACAAACCGAACTCTTGCGCGAAGGCCAGTATGTAAAGGTTGTTCCGATTGTGCAAAAAGGCTTGCTCAAAGTTTTTACCCGCCAGCAGGATAAAGAGTTGCTGCTGTATTATATCGAGCCATTCGAGAGCTGTGTCATGTCGTTTGCTGCGAGTTTAAAAAATGAACAGAGCAAGGTGTTCGCCATCGCTGAGGAAGATTCAACCCTGCTGCTCTTGCCCGCCGATAAAATACCGCAGTGGATTAACCAGTACCCTAAACTCAACCAGTTATTTTATCAGCAGTACGACCTCCGATATGCCGAGTTGCTGAATACCATCAACCACCTGCTTTTTGATAAACTGGACAAACGCCTCTTTGATTTCTTGACCGAAAGGGTTAAGCGAACCGGTAAAAACCCGATTAAAATCTCACACCGCGAAATAGCACAGGAACTTGGTACCGCCCGCGAGGTGGTGAGCCGATTGATTAAAAAGCTGGAAAAAGAACACAAACTCAAACAACATTACGATAGCGTTGAGGTGTTGGGCTAATCTAAAAGTGCTATAATGTATCCATCAAGAAATCTTCAAAGTTATCCCGGTGGATGACTTTTGTACTTGTGGGTTGATATGCTTCAACAAAGTTTGCAGGGAATTTGACCTTCGCTTTTGGGTTCCATTTCATTTCCCAGGCGGTGAAAGCCCCGTCGCGTTCTTCCACGTAGTCTATTTCTTGTTGTTGATAGTTCCGCCAGAAATAAGGTTTAGCCCAATTCCGGCTGTAGGATAGCCATTTTTTCCGTTCGCTCACTAGAAAATTTTCCCAAAGGGCACCAATATCATTGCGGCTAGCCAGTGGGCGGTAATCGCCTAGGATAGCATTCCGGATACCATTGTCGTAGAAAAAAATCTTCCGGTTGGTATTAATTTCATTGCGTAGGTTGCGGCTCAGTGGAGGTAGCCGGAACAGGATAAAGGCTTTTTCTAGCAAGTTGATATAATGCTCTACCGTAGCCCTGTCAATACCTAGCAATTGCGACAGTTCATGGAAGGAAACTTCTGAACCCAGTTGCAAGGCCAATGCCGTCAACAGTTTATCAAGCTGCTCTGGTTTGCGGATGTTGGCAAACTGTAATACATCTTTGTACAGGTAACTGCTGCTCAGTTGGCCCAGTACTTCGCGCTCATCACCCATTTGGTTGATGACATCTGGGTACATGCCATATATAAGCCGTAGCTCAAGGTGTTTCTTGGCCTCCAGGTAGCCCAAATGGTTGCTTAGTTCAGACCACGATACCGGGAACATGTTGAACTCCCACTTGCGCCCAGTTAAGGGTTCGTTCAATTCGCTGGCAAGGTCAAGTGAGGACGAACCGCTTACCAGCAGTTTAACCTCGGGTATTTGGTCGGTGATTATCTTAAGACTTAAGCCTACGTTGCGCACACGCTGGGCCTCGTCGATGAACAGGATGTCTTTTGAACCGATAATTTGACGTAGCTTAGTTTCGCTAGCATTTTCCAGGGCTTCTACCACGGCACTTTCGTCGCCATTCAGGAATAGGTAATTGCCTTTTTCTTCACAAATTTGTTTCAGCAAGGTGGTTTTCCCTACTTGTCGTGGCCCTAGCACAATGATGGCTTTGCCGCTATCCCAGCGTTGTTCTAGTTGTTGTTTTAGTACTCTTTGAATCATGCTATTTGTCAATTAATCTACAAATTTAGCTAAATATTGCGATTATAATCTACGAATTCAGTTAAATATTGCGATTAGGTATATTTTTAGCCCGCTGCAACACTTTTTGCCTGAACTTTGATTTGTGTGATAGGCAAACTAGTCATCGGCCTAGCAGCCTGTAGGGCAGCCGCCAAGGCGGCTGGTGCGTAGCACCGAGGCGAATAGCCGAGCCCGAAAGGGTGCGCCGCCGCACCGCGGCGGAGGCCCCCAAAAATCTACTTCCCTTCGCCGATATAGATATTGCTGAACGCCGATTCTGGGATTCGTACACCCGCGTAGGTTTGCACGCTCTGGCGGTCGATGAGCACGATACGCAGATGCTCGTTCTTGCTCTCGCTGCTCAAGATATACTCCACGATGCGGGTGAAATGCCGCGTGTCGTTCACGAACATTTTGCCGGTGTGGCGCTGGTCCTTGTAATATTTGATCCCCTTGTACAGTACTTCGCGGGGCACGTCGCGCTCTAGCACCTCGCCATCGTTGAGGCCAAGGTCAAATGGACTAATAAGTGTCTCTTTCCAAGGTTTAATCAAGGCCATATCTTGCTGTAAAAACAGCAACATGTTGGCGCTGTTGCGGTTGATGAGCTGGAATTGCTTGTCGGTTTGGCCGTTCGACCAGTCATATTGGGTTAAAAAACTTACTTGCCAGGTGCTCAGGTCGTAGTCTAAAACGGTGCCTACCCTTACATCGGCCAGTTGTATGGCGGTTGGATTGTAAGGTTTGTTGAGCTCGCGGGGTGCTGCATCGTGCATCGATGCCTTGGTGCTGGCTGCGTATTCACCCGACACGGCATAGTCGGGTATGCCCAAAAACGTTTCGATTTTGCGTTCTATTTCTTGCATTTGGTGCACCTCTAGGCTCTGGCCAGATTCCAGTACTTTCACCTTGGCACCTGTTTTGAGGCTGGCCATCAAGGTGTAGGTATAGGTTGTGCCGTTTTTGCCATGACTTACTTTTTCAACCACGTAGAGTTGTTCTACATCGGCCACGGGTACGTTCTTGTTGGCACCCGGCCAAGGCAACGGGCCCGAGCGCACGCTGATGCCGTAGCGGTCAACCAGCACGTCGGTGCGGTTTACAAACAAACAGATGGTGTAATAGGTTAAACCCACGCCTACCGACACGTGCAGCAGCGGGAAAAGGTTGAATATCAGCGGAGCTGAACCCAGGGTTAAAGCATACCAAAAAACAAGGAAGCCATCCCAAAACACGCAGAAAAACACTAGAAAAATAGCACTGTAATGAAACCAGCCAAAACGTATGTTCAGGCCGTTGGCGTGTTCGTTTATTTGTAGTTTCGGGCTCATGTTGGTTTAATTTACTAAGAGTATGTTTTTCGCCGGAAGCTAAAGTCCAAACATACTCTAAATATACGTTATTAAGCCTGCGGTGGTTTAGGCTTGTGGTGGTTTTGGCTTGCGTGGTGGCCTTGGGCCCTTGTTGCGCTCGCCGCCACTTTTTTGTCCATCACGTGGGCCTTTTGGGCCTTTACCTGATGCACCGCCACGGCCGCCAGAGGGCCTGCCTCCACCGCCGCCGCTTGGCCTTTTGAAAGGCTTGGGGTCCCAGGCTGGTGCTTCGCCCAAAGCCTCGGGCATCTCGGCCTTGGGCACGGTCATGTCAATCAGCTCTTCAATTTTTTTGAAACGGAACATATCGTTGGGCGACACGAAGGTAATCGCGGCGCCTTTGGTATCGGCACGGGCCGTACGGCCTACACGGTGCACATAGTCTTCGGCATCGCCGGGCACGTCAAAGTTTACCACAAGGTTAATGTCCTTGATGTCGATACCGCGGCTCAGCACGTCGGTGGCTACCAGTACGCGGGTTTTGCGCGAGCGGAAGCGTTGAAGCACCTCTTCGCGTTCTTTCTGCTCGAGGTCTGAGGAGATACCCTCCACGCTGTAATCTTGTCCTTTCAGCAGGCGTACAATTTCCGAGATCTTGCTTTTCATCGAGCTGAACACCAAGATGCTCGTGTCTTCAGGGCGCTGTTTAATGATATGTTTCAGCAGTTTGCCTTTTTGCTCCTCAAAAGCCAGGTAAGCGCTCTGAGTCACGCCTTCGGCGGGTTTCGAGAGCTCCAGGGTAATGGTCACTGGGTCTTTCAGGGTTTGGCTAGCCAGCTGCCTGATTTTGGGCGGCATGGTCGCGCTGAACATCAAGTTCTGGCGTTTTTCGGGCAGGTAGGATACAATGCGCTGGATATCGGCGTGGAAACCCATGTCGAGCATGCGGTCGGCCTCGTCGAGGATAAGGTGTTGTACTTTTTCGAGTTTGGCAATGCCCAGTTGCAAGTGCGAGAGCAGCTTGCCTGGCGTGGCCACGATAATATCTGTTCCTTTTTGCAGGGCGTTGCGCTGTTTGTCCCAATCTTGGGCATCCACGCCGCCATAGATGGCATAGGAGGTAACCGGGATAAAGTATGCAAAGCCTTGAATCTGGTGTTCAATCTGAATGGCCAACTCGCGCGTTGGTACAACCACGAGCACGCTGGTGCCTTTTTCGCCCGCTTTCCGGGAGGCCAGTTTGTCTAGTATAGGCAGCATGAAAGCGGCGGTTTTACCCGTGCCAGTCTGGGCACAAGCAATCATATCGCGGCCCCTCAAAATCTCGGGTATAGCTTTTTCTTGTATAGGGGTAGCTTGGTCAAAACCCATGTAAAACAAGGCATCTAGCAAACTGTCACTTAAATCTAATTCTTCGAAACGCATGTATATTTTTTTAAGATGGGTAAAGATACGCTTTTTACCCTTGCCAAGTAGGTTACGTGATACGGTAGGTGTACTTTGGTCGTTTCTTGATTAATCCTAAGGTCATTTCATCGCTTGTCAATTGCTCATTTAGGCCTTTTTTGGGCGCCCCGGCTTCGCCGTCGCTACGCTGCGCAGCTCGCTATTCGCGCAGTCGCTACGCTCCTTTGCGGTGCCCTTCGGGGTTCGCTCGGCCCCTGCGGGTCTGGCCCTACGGGCCACTGCTCCGCATCGCTGGCGCGGAACCCGCTGCTTTGCAGCGGGTTTTGATTATGAATTGTGAATTATTATGATTGACCACCACGTCTGCGCAGATTTGCCGTAATCTGCCCAAAGCCAAATTGCAAAATGAAATTATACTTGCGGCTGTTCTGCCCCCCTGTCTTCACTTCGTTCAGACATCCCCCCACTCGCATACGCTCGCGTGGGGAGCTTGTTTCTTTGGCTCCACAGGAAGATTTTTTAAGCCGGACAACCTTTAAACCATTAAAACTTGCAGATAAAACCTGCCCGTAAAAATATCAAGTTCCCCACGCGAGCGTATGCGAGTGGGGGGATGTCACAAGCGCAGCGCCGTGACAGGGGGCAGACGGGCGAAAGGCTAGCTACAGCAGATAAATGGTAATATTGGTTCTTAATACATTCCAGTATTGGGCAGGGTGTGAAAGATATATCCTAATTGTAATCTTGAAATCAAAAAAGCCCCAAGTTCGCTTGCGAACCAGGGGCTTTAGGCTTGTAATCCAGTGCTAGATTATTTCTTTACCTCGCAGGTATTGATACCCACCAGGGTATACAAGGGGCAGAAACTAACCAAGCTAGTCAAGGCAAATACAGCGGCCAACACCAACAACACGGTACCTAGGGTACCAGAAATCACGTTGGTGAAAAATAATACGGCAATCAAGGCTGCAATGACCAATCGAACTATTTTGTCGATGTTACCCATGTTCGGTTTCATAATGGTATGTTTTTAAGATTAGTAATGGTGTAGGTTTGTGCAGCAAAGATACGGTGGCCAAAAAGGGCTGTGCAGTGACCACAGTCACCACGGGGTATTTTTTTTCTTCTGCGCCAGCGATGTGGAGCGGTGGCCCGCAGGGCCAGACCCGCAGGGGCCGAGCGAACCCCGAAGGGCACCGCAAAGGAGCGTAGCGACTGCGCGAATAGCGAGCCGCGCAACGTAGCGACGGTGAGCAACGCGAAGCCGGGGCGCCCAAAAGATTATCTAAAAAATGATCAAGATTGCCGTACATGCCCAAAGTGTATTTTTACCTAGCATTAGCCTTTTAGCGAAGCACCAAGGGTTTAGCCATTTCAGCTAAAAGCAGTACCTTTGCATACTTTTAGCCATTTACAGCATATGTTTACCCAGCAAGGCATTACACAAACCCGTTTACAGGTCGACGACATGGAAGTTCCCGTGCGCGTGTACGCCGAGGAACGCGAAAATGTGCGCATGTCATTGTCTAAAACAGGCGCTATCCTTCGGATTCCTTCGGCCTTGCCTACCACGGAACAAGAATTGCTCTGGCAGCAGTTTTACACTTGGGCCGAGGCGCACCTCAAAGGCCACAAGGGCTTACACCGGCATTTTAATGCCCGCGGCTATTACAACGGCGACGAATTGAACATTTACAACCGAAAGTACAAGCTGAATATCCATACCGAGAACCGCAAAAGCCATAAAGCTACCCTGGTAGGCCAGAATATTTATTTGCATCTATCGGCCAGCGATACAGGCCACGATATGGTCAAAGCGGTGCGCAAGCTCATTAGCCGGGCCGTTGCCAAAGATTGCCTGCCGGAGTTTGCCCGCCGTGTGGATGCCCTTAATTTCTTGTACTTTCAATGCAAGGTTAAAAGCGTTAACCTGAATTATAGCCTGAGCAAATGGGGGAGCTGCGCCGACGATGGTAGCATGAACTTCTCTACCCGCTTGCTTTTTGCCCCGCAAGATGTGATAGACTACGTGATTATCCACGAACTAGCGCACCTTGTTGAAATGAATCACAGCAACCAGTATTGGGACCTCGTTGACCACGCCATGCCCGATTACCTGGAAAAAGAACACTGGCTTAAAGTGAATGGCCATTTGTGCAACTTCTAATTATGGAAAAATCTGTATACCGCAACTTTGGCTTTCCGGAGCAAGCCTACGGCTTTTTGATTCCAATCCTAGAGGAAAACAACATCCCTTGGTGGCTTGAATCAGCAGCCCCGATGAGCCATGCCATCGTGGGAAACAACAATGCACCGGGCTTTGCCCTGCTTGTCCGCAACGCCGATTTTCCCAAAGTTAACGAAGCCATTGAACGCTTTGTGCTCGAAAACCCTGTAGATGAAGAACATTATCTCAATGCCTTCAACAACACCGAGCTACTAGGCATATTGGATAATCCCACTGGCTGGAACATTGAAGACTACGCCACGGCCAAGAAGCTGCTGGCCAACCGTGGTTTTCAAATAAACAACGACGAGATTACGCAAAACCGTCAAGCTAAATTGGAGGCATTGCACCAAGGTAGAGACATCAGTTTATACTTTATGGTACTCTGGGCCTTGTCGATACCCTTGGGCTTATTTGTACACTTGGCTTTCTTCGTTGCTGCTTTAGGGATGGGCTACTATTACTGGAAAGACATGAGCACCGACCCTAATGGCAATCGCTACCAAACCTTTAAGCCCCGAACTCAAAGCTTTGGAAAGTGGCTGTTGTTTGGCGGGATTATCGCATTGCTCGGGTTCTTGGCCTATGCCATGTATGAGCTTTATTTCGCAGTTTAAGTGTATTTTTGGGAAGCATATGCGCACCAAAAAAACAAAAAGCAGCATCTGATTGTATAAGTAATGAGGATAAATCTAAGACTATGGCCTTTTTCGGAATAAAAAAACAAATGCAGCCGCGGCAGTTTGATTACCGTCCGCGTTTTTACGACCCCGACAAGGAAGCGCGTGAAGAGCGTTATGCTCAATCATCTGGTGAGTATACCGCCGAGCGAATGCGTGCCCGGATTAAAGCACGCCGCGAGCGCCAAATGAACGAAAAGCGCTACAGTGTATCATTTATCCGCCTTTTCTTGATTTTAGGCCTCATTATTCTTGGAGGTTATGTTGCCCTCAACGTGTTGTTGCCGGGCTTTGTCCAGATGCTATTCCCAGGGAACTAGAATCTTAAAAAAAACTTGGCATAGGCAGGATAAGCGAAACCTTGTTCGCATCTTTGTGTTTTACTGTTCAGGATATGTACAGCCTTATTAGACATATCTTGTAAAAACCATAGACTCAAACCAGCCATCATGTCGGATATAATTCAGTTGCTACCAGATGCTATCGCCAACCAAATTGCGGCGGGTGAAGTGGTGCAACGCCCTGCTTCCGTAATCAAGGAACTCCTCGAGAACGCTGTGGACGCAGGGGCCAGCAGCATCATGGTTATTTTGAAAGATGCAGGCCGAACGCTGATACAAGTTATCGACGACGGCAAGGGGATGTCGCCAACCGATGCCCGCATGTGCTTTGAACGCCATGCCACTTCTAAAATCAGGAAATCAGAGGATCTTTTCCAGATACGCACCATGGGTTTTCGCGGGGAGGCTATGGCTTCTATCGCGGCTGTAGCCCAGGTAGAAATGCGCACCCGCCGAGCGGAAGATGAACTGGCTACCCAAATTATTATTGAAGCCAGTGAGGTAAAACTCCAAGAGGCTTGCCAAGCGCCGTTGGGTACCAATATCCAGGTGAAAAACCTGTTTTACAACGTTCCGGCTCGCCGCAATTTCTTAAAAGCCAACGCCGTGGAAATGCGCCACGTGATGGACGAGTTCGAGCGTGTGGCCATTGCCAACCCCGAGGTACAGATGAACCTACACCACAACGGGATGCAAATCATGCAGCTGAACAAAGGCAACTTACGTCAACGCCTCGTTGGTATCCTAGGGCAAAACGCCAACAAGAAGCTCATGCCCATCGAGGAAGACACCGAGATTATGAAAATCAATGGCTTTATTGGCAAACCGGAGTTTGCCCGCAAAGCCCGGGGTGAACAGTACTTCTTCGTGAATGACCGATTCATCAAAAGTGCTTACCTGCACCATGCCGTGATGAGCGCTTATGAAGACTTGCTACCGTCTGAACATCACCCTTTTTATTGTATTTTCCTCGATCTCGATCCTTCCAAAATAGACGTCAACGTTCACCCGACCAAACAGGAAATCAAGTTTGAAGACGAACGGATGCTGTACAACATCCTCCGTGTAACGGTTCGGCATGCTCTTGGGCAGTTTAGTATTTCGCCGACCATCAACTTCGATGTAGAGTCGGGCTTTGAAAAACAATTGCACCAGCAGTATACACCGCCCATCCAGTCGGGTCAAAAACCGCTGCCTTCTTACACGCCAACCCGCCACGAACGCGATGTTCGGCACGATTCGAACCTCAAAAACTGGGAAAAACTGTACGAGGGCCTCGACAAGTTGGGCTCAAAAGCCAACAGTCCCAACGATTTCATGTCGGATAACCCCGCCGATGATATTCCACCAGCGCCCGAGCCAGACGAATGGTCGGTTTTGCCATCTTTGGAAAGTGCTTCCAATGGCCTCGATGCCGATGGGATGATTCGCAAGCCGTACCAAATACACAACCGCTACATCCTGAGCCAGATCAAGTCGGGCTTTTTGCTCATTGATCAACAATACGCCCACGAACGCATTTTGTACGAGCGATTCCTGCGTATGCTGGCCAAGCAAAAACCACAATCGCAGCAACTCTTGTTCCCGGTTAGCCTTAACCTTTCGCCTGCTGAAGCCGAAATGCTCCGGGAGATACTAGATGAGGTAAACGCCTTGGGTATTGATATCCGGGAATTTGGCAACCAGAGCTTCGTGGTGCACGGCCTACCGCCAGAGTTTAAAACGGGTGAGGAAGAAAAAATCATCGAGCAAATCCTCAACCAGTACCGCATGAACCTGGACCTCAAACTCTCGGCTGGCGAAAGCCTAGCGCGCTCCTTGGCTAGAAGTGCGGCTATCAAACGCGGTCAAAGCCTCAGCGATGAAGAAATGCGCGAGCTCATCGATAAACTTTTTGCCTGTGAAATGCCTTTTAAAACAGCGTCGGGTAAAAAAACCTTCCTTACTTTTGACTCTGCTGAACTTGAACGGAAGTTCGATTAACTTGAGTTGATAGTTTGTTGTTGATAGTTGATAGTAACTACCAACTCCGAACTACCAACTATCAACTAGTATAATATGCTTAATACCCCACCAGCACCACCGGCGACCAAAAACTTGCTTATCCTCACAATACTGTGCTGGTTCCTAAGCTTGTTTGCTCAAAAATCCTTCCCCGAGGTATACGAGATGCTCGTGCTGCGTCCTTTTGGCTCGCCTGATTTTATGCCGCACCAGCTCTTGAGCTACATGTTTTTGCACGATACCCAAGGTATCTTCCATATCTTGTTCAACATGCTGATGTTGTGGATGTTTGGTACCCCGCTAGAGTACCGTATCGGCACGAAACGCTTTTTGATTTTGTATTTTGCAGCAGGAATAGGTGCTGGTATTTTGCAGAGCGCTATCGGTTATTACGAGTCGCAGTCAATTATAAACGCCGCGCAAGTGGTGCTTGAAAGTACAACACCTGAAACCTTTGAGTATTTTATCAAGGAGTATATTCCTTCTGGCGAAGCATACGACGCCGCTAGCAAGCTGGTGTACGAATGGGCTGCGGACCCCGAAAGCAGTGTATATCAGGCCCGTCAAGTGGTGAGTATTTACACTAGCCACCTGACCAACACGGGTACAGTTGGCGCTTCAGGGGCTGTTTTTGGCATTATGGCGGCTTTCGGTCTTCTATTTGCCGAGACCCAGTTGATGCTCTTGATTCCACCTATTCCCATTAAGGCCAAGTACTTAATCCCGCTTTTAATCATCATGGAATACGTGTTTGGTATTACGGGTACCCGCACGGGCGTGGCCCACTTCGCGCATATCGGAGGGGCTGTCATCGGGGCATTCCTGGTGTTCTGGTGGTATGGCCGCAGGCGGTAAACGCATCCTAAACCTCTCCCCTGCCATGACCGAGCAAATCAAGCAACACCTGGGCCAAGACCCTGTGCTGGCCCAAATCATGACGCACATTGAACTGCCCCTGCTCGAGGTGCAGCTGCACCCCTATGAGGCATTGCTCAAGGCTATTATTTATCAACAACTTTCCACCAAAGCTGCCGATACTATCTTTAGCCGCTTTGAGGCTTTATTCGGGGGTATTTTGCCCTCACCGGAGCTGCTCATCGAGATGGATCACGACCTGCTGCGGGGCGTAGGCGTTTCGCACCAGAAAATAGGCTACCTCAAAAATATAGCTGAGTACTTCTCTGTGGCCACGAACTTTGACCGCGATTGGACCCACATACCTGATGAAACTATATTGGCTGAGCTAACCCAAATTAAAGGGGTAGGCGAGTGGACCGTGCATATGGTACTCATGTTTAACCTTTCTCGACCTGACGTTTTCCCCACCAAAGACCTGGGTATAAAGCTGGGTATGCAGCAATTATATCAACTTGATTTGCCCGAGAAAGCCCTCGTCCAATGCATGACCGAGATTGCCGAACGCTGGAAACCTTACCGCAGCTATGGCAGCCGCTTGATTTGGAAGGCTAGGGATAAAAAAGGGGTGAAAGGGTGAAGGGGTGAAAATGGGTGAAAGGGTTAAAGTAGGTGAAAGGGTAAAGGGTGAAAGTTGCTACATCTTCACCAATCTTCACCAATCTTCACCAATCTTCACCAATCTTATGCCTTATCTGCCCTGTTTTGGATATGTTTAAACGATAGGTAAATCATATTGAGAAAAATACCCATGAAAATAGTCATGCCCCAGGTTCGCGGGTGTGCAAATGGATTTACAAACCTATCGCTAATGTCGTAGATCAAGTTCAAGGGCTCTGCAATGATGTCCCAGCTATTCCAGCGTAAATAACGGCCTACATATATGCCAAAACTTGCGATGAACAAAAGGAGTATAGCGCTCAACAATATAGACCTTCGGCTCAGATAGGGCTTCATCATGTTTTCAATATCCCATAAACTCAAGAACCCAAACAACAGGCCAGTCCACGCGAACGATAGGATGAGAATCAGGTCGAACCAAATTGGCATAGACGAGTTTGACCTTAAGTGGAACAAATCAGTTAGAATATATGGGGCATTCGGGAAAAATAAGAGCCAAGCTAGTAAGAGTCCCACGAGGACGCCTTTAGACTGTTGTAGTTTAGGTACCAAAACCACTAGGCTGGTTAATGCCCAAGGCACAAAGGCTAAAAATAAATTCCAGTTCAGGAAAAGGAATACCTTGGTATCGGTATAAACAAACCGGAACAACGAAACACCAAAACACAACAAGGTTAATGCAGCCATAAAAAGGCTTTCATTTAAACGATTGGCAGCCTTGAGTCGGGTGAATATCATAGGAGGGTGATTTTGCATTTGAATTAGGCTTTGCTAGCCCAGCTGCGTTAGCTGCCCGAAGGGCGCCCGCGATAGCGGGCGGTGCGCAACGCGCACTAAGCGAACAGCGCACCCGGAGGGGAGCGGCGGCGCCATAGGCGGCGCAACGCCCAAATTAATGTGCTAATGATTAATATGCTGATGTGCTAATTAAGTTCGGCACTCAGCTAGCATTATTTAAGCGCTTACTATCGAATAATCTTACGCAGTTTTTTCATGGCTTCCTGGTTATGCTCCAGGTAGATGGCGTACTGGATGTCCATTTTTTCGCGTAGCGTGAGGTGTAAACTCATGGATGCACGCTCGTGCAGCTTGGCGGGGCGATATTCAAAATCGATGTAATCTACCCGGCCTGGGCCTAGCAGCTCGGCCACGTGGTGCACCATATCGTCGTGGGCAAAATCCTGCAACTCGGTAAATTTACCCACCGATTGCAAGGGGTTGAACATACGGCTGAGGAAGCCCTCTTTATCGTCTTTGTTGATTTCATCCTGCCGCTCGCTGCCACGGATACACACGAATACCACCCCGTCGGTGTTGTTGCGGATCCAATCGGCAAATACCTCGATGAAACGGGCGGCCGACTTGATGCCCTGGTTGTCGCGGAAACCCGCATCCATTACCTGCATCCGGGGTTTGGTAGGCAGGTAAACGTTGGGTAATATGTATGGGAAGGTGGCGTTCATGCGCAGGGCCGATAAATACCGGAGCTGGCCCGCATCGTGGTCTTTGAACAAGGCCGAGAACTCGACCGCATCAATTTCAGAAAACGATTTGTTCTGGTAGGCGGTATGTGGCCGCGACATGTACGACATGCCCTGCGGCGATATAACCAACTGGCGGCCATCGCTCACGATGGTTGGCGTGAGCAAAAGCAAGGGAATTTCAGCGTTGCGCTCGGGCCAATAATAGTCCTTAAGCGGTTTATCGAGCACGCCGCCGCAGTTGGTGTTAAGCTGCTGCTCGAATATGTAGCCACGATCTTTAAAATAGCGCTGGTCGTTGTAGCTAAACTTAACCCAGGGCACAAAAAGGTCGTTGACCAACACGGTAAAACCGATGGCGTTGATACAATCTTTGGTAATATTGCCGTACACCTGCTTGTCGTAGATGTTCAGGGTATCGAGCTTGGTTTTTTGGCGGTAATACACCTCCCTGAAATAGCCCAGGCCCAACATACCGCCCGATGCCCCGGTCATGAGCACGGTGTTGCGCATTAAACGGCCTTGCAGCATGGAATCGGCCTGCTGCATCACCTGGGTAGTCCAGGCAGCCGAGCGCAACCCGCCGCCCGAGGTGCAAATGAACACCATTTTGGGTTTGCGCGAACCACGGCGGCTAGCCTTGTTTTGCCAGCGTTCGAGGATGGCGATGGTCGAGTCTTTATCCTGCTCGTACATGGCTGCGCTGGCCAGCTTGTCGATGGCATCGTGGCTGTATTCCACGGGCTTAATGCTGTAGTTGAGGCCGTAGGCTTTGTTCTCGTAATCGAGTAAATCTTGCGACGACAGGTAGTTTAGCCCCACCAGCACCGCAATCAAGAATGCAGCGCGCCACTCGCGCATCCAGTAGGTGAGCGCGCCCAGGATGGTGGTAATCACCGAGAACAATATAAACATACTGGCTGCCGCCGGTATACGGAACATCTCGTGCTCGATGAACAAGCCCATGAGGATGAGCACCGTGATGCCCACAATTTGGATAATCAAGGCGTTGGCGTGGTTCTGGCGATAAACCTTGTCCAGGATGTCGTAATCGTAGTGCTCTACGTTTCGGCAAATACGGGTACGCAAGGTTTCTGACAGGTAATAATCAACCCGGGTGCTATTTTTGTAAGGCTTTATACTTTTTTCTTTCACCTTGCCGCGGGTCTTGATGATATCGCGCAGGGCCTTGGTCACGCTGATGCCTTCATGTGCCTTTTGGAATGAAAGCACATCTTTGTTGGTAAACCCAAAGTAGCCTAGGCCCATCATGACGCCGAGGGTTAAGCCCGATAGAAAACCCAAGATATCGGCGCTGATGCTTTGTTCTAGCTCAAACTCGTTGTACCACTGGAAGTAAATGACCTTGCCCAAGTAAAAAACGATGAAGGTCAAAGGAATGATACTGTTATTGAGGCAAAATTTAACGAAGGGTCGGCTCAAGGACGCCAAAAATGGGAATCGGTTGCTGTTGATAATGTACATGGTGGTATTCCATGCCATGAGGAAAGCACTGAACGATAAACCGATGAGGAAAAAGCTCGAGAAGCTCACCTCGCCCATGTATTCAGGGTCGAGGAACAGGTACAGCACGCCAAATTTGCGCCCTAGCATACCTGATATCATCATGACCAACACCACCCAGAGGAAAAACAATAGTAAGTTTGACCGCAGGTGTACATACACCAGGCGGACAGGGAAGGAGTACCAAATACCTGCTAGTTTTTGCTTGAACACGTTGTTTGGGAGGTCTTGGGGTTAGAAGCGTTTGTTTGGATTCCAAACAAACGCGAGTGGCACAGCTATTTTCAAGCCAAGTTACGTAAAATAACGTATCCAAACTAAATTTAGATACTTAAATGACGATTTCTTACCTTTACAGCATCATAATCCTCCCAGAACATCCCGCAACATGTCTAATACAGCATTTGACCTCAGCAACCCGCACATCAAGTCGTACATCAACAAGATGACGAACCCGTTTTTGCAACGCATTTTCCTGTTGGCCAAGCTGCCATCGGCTTGGTTCATGGGGCTTAAAATACAGCATGTGGGCCTCGATAAAGCGCAGGTGAGCGTACCTTATGGCTGGCGCTCGCAAAACCCATTCAAGTCGATTTACTTTGCAGCACAAGCCGCCGCCGCCGAGATGTCGACCGGTGTGCTTTGCCTTATGGCCTTGCAGGGCCGCGGCAACGTGTCGGTTTTAGTGGCCGATATCAAGGGCGATTTTATCAAAAAAGCCACTTCCAAAACCGTATTCACCTGTACCGAGGCCGAAAAAGTGTTTGAAACCGTGCGCAAGGCTATTGAAACCGGTGAGGCTCAAACCGTGACCCTCCACACTGAGGGTGTTCAAAAAACTGGCGAGGTAGTATCGCGTTTCGAGTTTACCTGGACCTTCAAAGCCCGCAAGTAATGCGTTATTTTGCCCGTTTAGCCTACAACGGAACCCGTTTTATGGGTTGGCAAATACAGCCCGATACCCTCACGGTGCAAGGGCATATCGAGCAAACTTTATCGATGATTTTGCGCCAGACCATCGAGGTGACGGGCTGCGGCCGCACCGACACGGGGGTTCATGCCGAGGATTACGTGCTGCATTTTGACTATGACCAGCCCTTGCCCGATAATTTCGTGCAGCGCCTCAACCGCGTCATCGGGCCGGATGTGGTGTTTTATACCATCCAGGCCGTCGAGTGGCCCGAGGCACACGCTCGGTTCAGCGCCAGTTCGCGGGCATACCGCTACAGCATTGATTTGCGCAAAAATCCGTTCCGGCAGGAGACCGCTTGGCAGTTCCACCAGGCTCCGCAGCTTGACATAGCGGCCATGAACGAGGTGTGTAAACTGCTGCTCGAGTTCAAGGAATTCGCGCCTTTTTGCAAGACCCACGCCGGCAACGAGACCATGTTTTGCGATGTACGCCAGGCACAATGGAGCCTTGAAAACGAGCAACTGGTGTTCCGCATCACGGCCAACCGCTTTTTGCGCGGCATGATCCGGCTCATCGTGGGCGAGTGCGTGCAAGTGGGCCTAGGCAAGTACGGCCCCGAGCAAACCCGCCGGGCACTCGAAACACAAACGGCGCTCAAAATGCCCTATTCCGTACCCGCCTGCGGCCTGTTCCTCACCGATATCCAGTATCCGTTTGATATTTAGAGGCTTTTTGGGCGCCCCGGCTTCGCCGTCGCTACGTTACGCGGCTCGCTGTTCGCTCGGCCCCTTCGGGTCTGGCGCGTTGCGCCACCGCTCCACATCGCTGGCGCGGGGTGAGCCTTTCTGGTTGAACCTGATTGGTACGACATTTGGTTTTCAGGAAAGTATATTTACTTTTGTATGCCTAAGCCACAAAACAATTCCACCACCTAATTCGTTTAAACGAGATACACTGCTAAAACCTTGTCGAAACAGTTATACATAGCCGCCCTTTTCCTCACGCTTGCGCAAGCAGGCGAGGCATTGTGTTGTGTAGCCCCAGGGCAGTTTCAAGGTCAGCAGCAGGCTTGGGCTAGCCCACAGGCACAAGCTAAAAAAGTAAGCCCCAACAACGAGGCATGGTTAAACCTACTGGCCGATTTGTACAGCCAGCAACAGGTGGTGAAATTCCTGCCCGATTATTTGTCGGCCACGGCCTTTGAATCTCAACAGCGTTTGTTCAACCAGCACGCAGTATGTACGCTGGCAACCATACAATACAAGTTTTCTAAACGGAATATATTTCCGCATCAGCCGTATTGGGCGAGACCACCCTGTTAGAGTGCAAAGAGCAGAGAGCAGAGAGCAGAGAGCAGAGTTGATTTATTTATCACTTTGTGTGCTTTATACTGCAATCTAAAAGCGCTAGCTGGCCGGAGGGCGCGGCGTAGCCGCGGTGCGTAGTAGGGGCAGGGCTTGCCCCTGCCCGCGTAGCACTAAGCGAACAGCGCACCCGTAGGACAGCGGCGACCGCATCAGCGGGCGCAGCGCCCAAATCAATCTTAATCAAACAAAGTTTATTACCTTTGCGGCCTACAACGGCCCTGCAAGGGCTATTATCTTAAAAATACCCTTATGTTAGGCTTTTTAAAACAAATTTTTGGTACTAAGTACGACCGCGACATCAAGAAAATCATGCCGCTGGTTGAACAAACCAACGTAGAATGGAAAAAACTCCAAGGCTTGTCGCACGATGAATTGCGCAACAAAACCTTCGAGTTCCGCCAACGCATCAGCGAATATATCTCTGAAATTAACGCCGATATCGACGAGTGCCGCAACAAGGCCAACCAATCAGACGATCTATACGAGAAGCAACGCCTTTTTGATAAAATCGATGCCTTAATCAAAGAACGCGATAAAGCAACCGAGGAAATCCTGATGGAAATCCTGCCCGAGGCTTTTGCCGTGGTGAAAGAAACCGCGACCCGCCTCAAAAACAACCCAACCCTACGCGTGAAAGCTACGCAAGCTGACCGCGACCTGGCTATCAAACGCCCTGATGTACTTAAAATTGAAGGCGACGACGCCATCTGGAACAATACCTGGAACGCTGCCGGTAACCCCGTTACTTGGGACATGGTACACTACGATGTGCAAATCATCGGTGGTATTGTACTACACCAAGGTAAAATTGCCGAGATGGCTACCGGTGAAGGTAAAACCTTGGTAGCCACCTTGCCCGCTTACCTCAACGGCCTAGCACAGTTTGGCGTTCACGTGGTAACCGTGAACAACTACCTCGCAAAACGCGACATGGAATGGATGGGCCCCTTGCACCAATTCCTACACCTGACCATTGACTGTATCGACTTGTACGAGCCACACTCTGATGGCCGTAAAAACGCCTATAAATGCGATATTACCTACGGTACCAACAACGAGTTTGGCTTTGACTACCTGCGCGACAACATGGTTCGTACACCCGAGGAACTGGTACAACGCAAGTTCCACTTTGCCATGGTGGATGAGGTCGACTCCGTTTTGGTGGACGATGCCCGTACGCCCTTGATTATCTCTGGCCCTGTACCCAAGGACGACCAGACACAACAATACATGGAGCTTAAACCTCGCGTGGAGAAACTGGTAGAAGCGCAACGCAAGTTGGCTAACCAATACTTGGCCGAGGCTAAAAAACTGATTGCAGAAGGTAACACTGGCAACAAGGAAGGCGAAGGCGGTATGACCTTACTCCGCGCCCACCGCGCCCTGCCTAAAAACCGCGCCTTGATTAAATTCTTGAGCGAACCGGGGATCCTCAACATCCTGCGTAATACCGAGAACTTCTACATGCAGGAACAAGGCCGTAAAATGCCTATCGTTGACCAACCCTTGTACTTCGTTATTGAGGAAAAACAACGCAGCGTAGAGTTGAAAGGCGAAGGTTTCGAGTTGTTGACTTACTCTGGCGAAGACCCCAACCTGTACGTGTTGCCCGATGTTGGTGCTATTATCGCCGACATTGAGAACTCAAGCATGAGCAACGAGGATAAAGTCAAAGCGAAGGATGCGGCTATCACCGATTTCTCGATTAAGAGCGAGACTCTCCATGCGTTGAACCAGTTGTTGAAAGCTTACACCTTGTTTGAAATTGACGATGAATACGTGGTTATCGACGGCCTCGTGAAAATTGTGGATGAGCAAACAGGTCGTATCATGGAAGGCCGCCGTTACTCTGATGGCTTACACCAGGCTATCGAGGCGAAGGAAAACGTGAAGATTGAAAAAGCGACACAAACCTACGCCACCATTACCTTGCAAAACTTCTTCCGGATGTACCACAAACTTTGTGGTATGACCGGTACAGCCGAGACAGAAGCACAAGAGTTCTGGGAAATCTACAAACTTGATGTAGTGGCAATCCCAACCAACCGCCCTATTTCGCGGAATGATAAAAACGACTTGATCTTCAAAACCGACCGCGAGAAATTCAACGCCGTAATCGACGAGATTGAGAAGCTGCGCGAGGCAGGCCGACCAGTATTGGTGGGTACTACATCGGTACAAGTATCGGAATTGCTGAGCCGCATGCTTAATATGCGCAAGATACCACACAACGTATTGAACGCCAAGCAACACCAACGCGAGGCCGAAATCGTGTCGGAAGCTGGTAAAGCCAGTATGGTAACCATTGCAACCAACATGGCTGGTCGTGGTACCGACATCAAGTTAGGGCCTGGCGTTAAAGACGCGGGTGGTTTGGCCATTATTGGTACAGAGCGCCACGACTCTCGCCGGGTTGACCGCCAGTTGCGCGGTCGTGCTGGCCGTCAAGGCGACCCCGGTTCATCGCAGTTTTTCGTATCGCTGGAAGATAAACTGATGCGTTTGTTCGGTTCTGACCGTATCGCGGGCATCATGGACCGTATGGGCCACAAAGAAGGCGATATGATTGAACACTCGATGGTAACCAAGTCGATTGAACGTGCCCAGAAAAAAGTAGAAGAAAACAACTTTGGTGTACGTAAACGCTTGCTCGAGTACGATGACGTGATGAACATTCAACGCGAGGCCATCTACAAGATGCGCAACAACGCCTTGAATGGCGAACGCGTAGCTGTTGACATCAGCGAGATGTACTACCAACTGGGCAACGAGTTGATCAGCAAGTTCAAAAATACCCGCGATTTTGCTGGCTACGAGTTGGAAGTGTTCCGCCTGTTCGGGGTGGAGCAACCATTTGGCCAAGCTAAATTCTTGGAAAAAAATGAACAAACCTTAGCCGAGGAGTTCCACGATTATATCATGGCCGAGTACAAGCGCAAGCTTGACCTCATGATAGAACCCGTTTACCCCGTGGTTAAAAATGTGTACGAGCAACAAGGCCATGTGTACAAAAACATTGGTTTGCCATATACCGATGGCCGCCAGGGTATCGACATCACGGCCAACTTGGAAGAAGTGGTAAAATCAAATGGTAAAGCCATTGCTACAGCTATTGAGAAATCGTTGATGTTGGCCGTTATAGACAAGGAGTGGAAAGAGCACCTCCGCGAGATGGACGAGTTGAAAGACAGTGTTCAGGCGGCCTCTTTCGAGCAAAAAGACCCCTTGGTGATTTACAAACGCGAAGCATTCTTCACGTTCCAGTCGTTGGTGGGTAAAGTAAACCGCAGTGTCATCAGTTTCTTGATGCGTGGTGAAATTCCGTTGGCCCAAGGCGATCAAGTACGCCAGGCCGCAGTGCCTACTCGCCAGCAACGTCAACAAGTACAAACTAACCGTGGCGAAGAAGAAGCAGCCCGCGAAGCTGCGGCTAGTGCAGGAAGGCAAGAGGTTCAAAAACCGGAAACCTTTGTGCGCAACGACCCGAAAATTGGCCGTAACGATGCTTGTCCTTGCGGAAGCGGCAAAAAGTACAAACAATGCCACGGCAAATAAAAGTTAGACTTAGAGTATGTTTGGACTTTAGTTTCCAGTGAAAAACAGCTCTTTTTCGGATGATTTTTGCTTTAAAAATAGTTACTTAGCCCCACTATGCGCCTATTTTTTAAATCAACCTCATCAAAAAATAGCTCGTTTTTCCCTCGAAACCCAAAATCTAAACATACTCTTAGCCTTGCGCTATTAAAATTTAACTATTTTTGCATAAGTTAAGCCTTGAGAGGGGTTTAATCAGAACCCAGCATTCGGGGGCTGCTTGAAAGTTATTTCGGGCAGCCCTTTTTTTTGAGGTTTATCATGCCTCGGCATTGTGTTTCTACGGGGTGTTTTTATCGCTGCGCTAAGCATTGCTGGCTCCACATCTACACCTGTCTACCGCTTTTTAGATACTCGAAAAAATACATTAAATCGTTAATAATTAACCATTTATAATTAATCATTATATAACGGCGGCTTGCCGCCGATGCGCCAGGGATGGTAGCGGTGGCGCAACGCGCCAGACCGCAGTAGAGCCGCCCAACCTGGGCGGCTAACAAGGGCCGAGCGAACAGCGAGCCGCGCACAGCCCGACGGCCGGAGGCCGGGGCGCCCCAAAAACAAACAAACTAAACCGTGAACAATAGCTCGACGGTTTTCATGGGGATGAACATTTTGCCGCTATCTGGGAGGAGCGTGAAGCCATATTTGGCGTAAAAATCAACAGCCTGTTGATCGATAGGATCAACGACCACGGCCATGGAGCCCACCAGTTTAGAGACCTCAAAACTTCGTTTCAGCGCATCTATGAGTAATAGTTTGCCGAGGTTTTGCCCTTTGTGTTGCTGGTTAACGGCCAATCTCCCGAGCAGGGTAACAGGCAAATCAGTATAGGCCATGGGCATTTTCTGACTGATGGCCTCTGGCACCAGCGACCGAGGAATGCCGGCGTTTGACAAGGTATAGAAGCCAATGACATCGTTTGACGCCTCGCACAATACAAAGCAAGCAGCCAGTTTGCGTTTTACATCCTGCCGGGCCTGTTTTTGTAAGTAATTATCGAGGATTCTGTTGCCGCAAGAAAAGTGGTTGCGATGGTGTTTTGCATCCAACACTTCGGTAAGAAAGCCATGCATCAGTCCGTGATTTTTTTGTAGGCCTCCAGCGCGGCCTTCAAAGCATCGTTAGGCATGGCTGGCTGAGTCACGTGACTAAAAAAAATCTCCTGGTCTTTTGTTGAGGCAATCACCCGGTTGTGTTCCTGCACAATTTCAGTTGCCTTGGCTTGGACGGTACTCAAAAAGAAATCGGTTAAACTCCTGTAGCCACCCAGCATCGAAGCATACTCGAAGAATGCTTTCTGTTCTTTGGTTAATCTAGTATCGAATCGTGTCATTTCAGTTTTTTTCATGATACAATAGCGTAGTGGTGGTGTGGGTAGTGATGTGGGTACAAATGTACGGAATTATTCCGTACATTTTAGGAGTGCTTTTAAAAAATAATTACTCAACCTATATCTTTAGTTTAATTCATTTCAGGTATGCTTATGGGTGCAAGCTTAACCGTATCTTTGCAACGATAATCCGTATTGCTCACCAAGTTTAACGACTATGCCGCTACTTGGAAGGTTAATTAAGAAAGGCATCCAGCTCCGCAGCCGGATAAACCCTAAAAATGTTTCGGCCACCGAGCTTCAAGCCCGTACGCTCCGGCATCTATTGCTCACGGCCCAAGGCACTGATTTTGGCCAAACCTACAAATTTGACTATATCGCTGGTTCTGCTTTACCTATGCAGGCCTTCCGGGAGACTGTCCCCGTGTTTGACTACGATAAAATATTCAACGAGTGGTGGTACCGTACCCTCGACCAAGAGTACAACGTGTCCTGGCCGGGTAAAATCCAGTATTTTGCCCTGAGCTCGGGTACCTCCGGAGCGCCAAGCAAGCATATCCCCGTTTCGGAAGAGATGATCAAGGCCATGCGCCGGGCCAGCACCGAGATGTTCATGCAGCTCGCGCTCCTAGACGAAATTGACGATGGCTTTTTTACCAAGCAAATGATGATGTTGGGCAGCTCTAGCAAGCTCAACGATGAAGGTGGTTACTACATGGGCGACCTCAGCGGTATCAACGCGGGCCGTATTCCGCTTTGGTTTCAGCGCTATTACAAACCCGGGAAGAAAATTGCCAGCATCCCGGATTACGATACCCGGATGATGGAAATTGCCAAGGCATCCTCGCGCTGGGACGTGGGCGCGCTGTCGGGCATACCCGCGTGGGTACAGCTCATGCTAGAGCGCGTGATGGACTACAACAATGCCCAATACATCCACGATGTGTGGCCTAATTTGCAAGTATATGTAACGGGCGGTGTGGCTTTTGAGCCCTACAAGGCCAGTTTCAACAAGCTGTTTTCCCGCGAGGTGTATTACCTCGACACCTATTTGGCCTCTGAAGGTTTTGTGGCCTTCCAAAATAGGATTGAAGCCAACGCCATGAAACTGGTGTTGGGCAACGGGATATACTTTGAGTTTATCCCTTTCAACGAGGAAAATTTTGAGTCCGACGGCGAGATGCGCCCTAACCCTAGGGTACTCACCTTGGAAGAAGTGAAAGAGGGCCAAGATTACGCCATTTTGCTGAGCACTTGCTCTGGCACTTGGCGGTATTTGATTGGCGATACCGTGCGTTTTACCGACTTGAGTCGCTGCGAAATCATCATCACGGGCCGTACCAAGCACTTCCTGAGTATCTGTGGCGAGCACCTTTCGGTGGATAATATGAACCATGCCATTGGGCAACTAGCCCTGGAGTTTGGCGCTGAAATCAAAGAATTCACGGTGGCGGGCATCCCATTTGATGGGCTTTTTGCCCACAAGTGGTACATCGGCTCGAACAAGGCGATCGACAACCAGCTTTTTGCCGAGAAGCTCGACTTCAAGCTGCGCGAAATAAACGCCGATTACGCTACCGAGCGCCGCGAAAACGCCCTGAAGTCGGTTATGGTAGAAGTCATTCCAACCGAGATTTTTTACCGTTGGCACGCGTCGAAAGGCAAAATGGGCGGCCAGAGCAAGTTCCCCCGCGTGATGAAACAAGACCGTTTTGATGAGTGGGAGGCCTTTGTGCTCAAGCAACCATTGGGGTTTTAGCTATTTTTTTGGGCGGTCCGCCCGCGTTGCGGTCGGCGCTACGTTTCAGGGCTCGCTATCGCTCGGCCCGCTACGCGGTCTGGCCTTTGGCCACCCTTCCACATCGCTACCGCAACTAAAATTCAATCGCTTACCTTAACCCAGCACTGTGCCCGCGATTCAACACCTCTCCTTCGACCTTTGGCTCACGCTCATTGCCTCCAACCCGGCGTTTAAACCCGCAAGGGCTAGGCTTATCCACCAACATTTTGGTCCGCCCGCAAGCGAGGCCGAGGTATTGGCCGTGGTGACAGAATTTGACCGTCTCGTCAATACCATGAACGAGCAAACTGGCCGGAATATAGATTGCTACGAAATGGTGTATTTCATCTTGCACCGCCTGGGTTTGGATATAAAACTTATCCCTATAGCGAAAATGGACTCGTTTTATGCGGCCATGGAACAACTTTTCATAGCATACCCGCCCCGCTTGCTGGATGAAGATACTTGGGATACTTTGGTCTGGCTCAAAGCTAAGGGCTACAGCCTCAATATATCCAGTAATACAGGCTTTATCCGTGGGCGAACCATGAGGCATTGGCTGGAATCGATAGGCCAATCGAAGCTGTTTGATTTTATGGTATTCTCGGATGAAATTAACCAGTCGAAACCCAGCCCGCTATTTTTTGGCCAAGTGTTTGACCAAGCCCGGGCGCTTGGTGTTCAGGATCCTGCCGCCATACTGCACATTGGCGATAATCCCTTGGCCGACGACGATGGGGCCAAGGCATTTGGCTTCAGTGCCTACCTTTTCGATGCCCGATTAACTAAATTAACTACTTTTCTGCAAACATTACCGTAGCGCATGTACCAATACTACAGCCACCACGAGATATACTCCGATACCGATTTGAGCTTTGACGCCGACTCGTACAGTTTGTTCAAGTTTGGCTCGGACGACATTGCCCGGCAATTTGGGTACGAGCTGGCCAAAGGCTTCATCACCGCTTTCAAGCAGCAACTGCTTGATGCGCCCGAGCTGGTTATTGTGCCTAGCCCCTACATGGCTATCCCCACGGCATCAAACGCCATGACCCGCCACATGAGTCGGTATATCAACCGCTTTTTGTACCAGTATGGCCGCCCATCCATGCGGGAAGCCAAGATTACCCGCAACAAAACCTACACCGAAGACTACGGCTCACTGGATGCCGAGCAGCGCAAACGCCTCATCAGCTCAGATACTTATTACATTGATGTACACAGCATTCAAGACAAGCTTTGCATTTTTGTGGACGACATCAAGATAACCGGTAGCCATGAGTTCATCATCAAGCGGATGATTGACGACATGAATATTCAAGGCCAGTTTATCTTTTGCTATTATGCCGAGTTGCTCAACCCGGCTATCGCTGCATCGTTTGAAAACGTGCTGAACTACCATAAAATCAAAACGATTTTTGATTTACCTGCCTTGATGAACGCCGAGGATTTTGCCTGCAACACGCGTTTGGTAAAATACCTGCTCACGAGCCCAAGCTACGATTTTGAACAGGTACTCTCACACGTTAAACACGATATTTGGTACCAGATGCTACACTACGCTATCAGCAACGATTATCACCTTATTGCAGCGTACCAGCACAACCTGGATGTATTGGCCAACTATGTGGAGGCGGAGTTATACAAGCCTACAATACCACCTGGACACCTAGTAGAATAAAACTCATCTTTTTTATTTTTTGGGCGCGCCGGCCTACGGCCGTCGGGCTGTGCGCGGCTGCGCGTTGCTTGTCCCTTTGGGAGCGGCTTCGCCGCCCGCTACCATCCCTCGCGCAGGATAACATAGCTGGCTTATTCTACAAAGCGTTAAATGAGGCCCATTTTCCGGGCTTCAGCAATGGCGTTCTTCACCAGTTGGTATTTTAGCTTTAAGCGTTTGGATATTTCCTTTAGGCTAATGCCTTCCTTATATTGCTTGATGACCTCAAAGGAGTTCAAAATACCTTTTTCTACACCGGCGGCCTCGTATTGTTCTTTCAGCGTGTAGGGGGTCTTTTTCATATCAATCTGGTTGAGTAATACTTTAAAATTTTGTTCAAACTGCACCTTGTCAACCCGCGAAGTGCGAAAAAGGTAGCTCAAGGATTGCGCAAAGAGCTGCTCGTTTTGCTGGAGTACTTCATGTGCCTGTACCATTTCCCCGAGCATTTGGTCCTCATAGTCGGGCTCGTGTACGGCACCTAGTGTCAGGATGGCATAACGTGTAAGCTCCAGCTTGTACCGGGTTAATTTTTGTTTGAGGTCTCTGGAAAGATGCTCAAAGATAAAATCAAAATTAGGCACAAAACGTTCAAGTACACTATTTTTTAGCCCTAAAATTTCGACAATCGACTTTGGTCGCCAGTTTTTCTTCCCTTGGTATATTAGTATCGGCAGTACGAATCGGGGCTTCTCGCCGCCCGAGATGTCCTTGCGCATGATAGCACATATGTATTCCAGTAGTTGTAACGATACATAAGCATCCCCGGCGTACTTGTGCTCGAAGAGGAATGCCGTGTGGAGTTTCCCATTTAACCCGGGTACTTGCCACACCACGTCGCTGAACGATTTGGCTAGGTCTGGACCTAGGTAACTAACTGTTTCAAGTTCCATCCCGTCGAGCTTGTACTTGGCTAGCACATCCTCGGGCAGGGTGTGCTGCAGGAAATCAAGCACAACTTCCTTCATACTGAAAATCGCCTTGAACATCTCGTCGTGCGGAGATTGTTGTTTGATTGTTTTGTTTTCAATAGACTTCACCCATGTAAAATTTTAACGTTAAAAATAGCTGGTGAAGCGTATTGCAAAAATAAAACAAGCACCTGAAATATAGGTAGTTATACTTTATTCGATTTGGGTATAATTTATTACGATTGCGATATATTTTTGGAATAATGGCCCCTGTTCATCGGTCCCTGAACGGTGGCTCAGCCACCGTTCTCGCGCCAGGCATGCGTAGGGCAGCGCCGTAGGCGCTGGTGCGTAGCACGGAGCACCGCGAACCCCGTAGCACGCCGACGGCCGTAGGCCGGGGCGCCCAAAACGATTAAATGATGTTTGGAATAAGTGAGTAAATGACCTTATATATGGTATCTAAGAGTATGTTTGGATTTTTGGTTTCGAGGGAAAAACGAGCTATTTTTTGATGAGATTACTTTAAAAAAATGGGCGCATAGTGGGGCTACGTAACTATTTTTTAAAGCAAAAATCATCGGAAAAGAGCTGTTTTTCGCCGGAAGCTAAAGTCCAAACATACTCTAAGCCCAGTTACGACGCCGCGTATATTTTTCGGCTGACCAGCAAGGCCAGCACGCTGAACCCGATAGCAATAAAGCCCGTGATGCCGTAATGCTGTATATGCCCATCGGCTGATTTGGTGACGATAAGCCCCGAAATAAGTGGCCCAATAAACATAGCTAATTGATTCATAGCTGTTTGTACGCTCATGAAACCACCGCGGTTTTGTGGCATCACCGCCGATACCGCCATGGTAGTAGCCGGTATAACACGCCCGCTGATGAAGATGAAAAACAAACTGGTTACCACCAAGGCCACCCATATAGGTACGACCGGCAGGTGCGTGAGCAGGAATATGGGTATGAGCGAGATGATACCCAAGAACATGAACACCTCGTTTTTGCCGTAACGGTCCGACAAACGGCCCACCACGGGGCTGGTAAACAAGGTGAGCACCCCACCGATAAAATACACGTACGATATTTGCTTTTCCTCGAAACCTATGTTCGACACCAGATAAGGGTTAATGTTGGGGATGATGGAAAACTGGCCCAACAGCAGTAAAAATCCTAGCAGTAAGGCCATAATCTGGTTCCGATCGGCCCAGATATCCTTGTAAATGGTGAGCGCCGCTACTTTGTTCTCGGCCAGCATGTGCTTGCGCATGGATGGCATGAACAGCGGTATGGCCACCAACAGCGGTAAACTCATGCCCACGATGGCAAAAAACGGTACGTGCCAGTTGTAAGTTGCCGCGAGGTAAACACCCACGGGAATACCCAACACGCTGGCCACCGAGAAGGCCGCCATGATATAACTCATGGCCGTAGCCCGTTTTTTCTCCTCGAAACTATCGCCAACTACTGCCAAGACCAATGCGTTGAGCATACCGCCAAAAATACCCGTGATAAAACGTGCTATAACCAAAAAGTGGAAGCCAGGTGCGAATGCGCAGGCGAGGGTACCCAGGATAAAACCCGCGTAGGTAAAAAGCATGGCCGATTTCCGGTCGTACCGGTCGATGATGAACGAACCAAGCACGCTGAACAAAAACGCGCTGAGGGCATAAGCCGAAACCAGCACGCCGAACTCGGCAGGCGAGATGCCAAAGGCCCGCATGAGCTGCGGCCCCAGCGGCATGATAATCATGAAGTCGAGGATATGCGTGAACTTGATGCCGGCGAGGGTCCAGAGTAAACTACGTTCGTTTTTGGTGCTGTTCATGGTGCTTTGGTGCTGTGTGATTTAAATCACCTTGGGATCGCGTCAACAAGTCTACCTTTGTGCTTGTTGTTGCTCTTAGAGTATGTTTGGATTTTGGGTTTCGAGGGAAAAACATACGCTTAAGTTCCAAGCCAAACACGCCAATACTTTTAAAAGTTCAGCCAAGATGGAATATATAAACACGCTTTTGCAAAAATTTATCCAGGGTTTCACGGGTTACTTCGGTTACCTGATTGACGAGGTGACCTTTAACTACAACTATAAACCCTGGTGGGAAAACTATTTTTACGGGCTTATCCTCCTGTCAATCATTTTCATGTTGCTGGAGTGGGCTAGGCCCTGGCGTGTGGAGCAGCCCCGTTTCCGTAAGGATTTCTGGCTGGATGCCTTTTACATGTTCTTCAACTTTTTCATCTTTTCGCTCATCATCTACAACGCGGCCTCGAGCGTGGTGGTCAGCTTGTTCAACGATGTGATATTGGCCGTAACGGCCTTTGACCTCCAACAATCGAACCCGATGGCACAGTGGCCACATTGGGCTATTTTGCTCACGGGCTTTGTGGTATCTGACTTTTTGCAGTGGTGGATTCACCGTTTGCTGCATTTTTCGCCCCGCCTGTGGGAGTTCCACAAGGTACACCACTCGGTAGAGCAAATGGGCTTCGCGGCGCACTTGCGTTACCACTGGATGGAAACCATCGTTTATAAAAGCATACAATATATACCCTTGGCCTTGTTGGGCATCGGTTTGTACGACTTTTTCATCATCCACATTTTCACCATCATGGTGGGGCACTTTAACCATACCAACATCACGGTGTCTGGTTGGGTAAAAGGTGCCGTGTTTGGCGCTTTAATCGGCTTGTTGTTCGTTACGCAAAGCTTGGACCTCAACTGGATGGCCGATTGGCCCCTTTGGCAAAAGGCTGTAGCTTGGTTGGGCTTCGTGGCGGCAGGGGCAGGTTTGGTTGGCCCAATCAGCGGCTACCTGTTCAACAGTCCGGAAATGCACATCTGGCACCATGCCCACGACATGCCCGAGGATAAGCCCTACGGCATCAACTTTGGTATTACCTTGGCTATTTGGGATTATATTTTCGGTACGGCACATATGCCACACAGCGGCCGCGATATTCGCCTTGGCTTCCCGGGCATGGAGAAATTCCCCAAGGATTTCCTCGGGTTGAGTTTGTATGGAATAAAAAAGAGAGAGGAGATAGGAGATAGGAGTTAGGAGAGAGGAGAGGAGTTGGTTTTTTGGGGCCTGCGGCGCTTTGCGCCGCCGCACCGTTCGCGTTGCGGGGCACTTCGTGCAACCGGGCTCGGCTGTTGCCTCGGTGCTACGCACCAGCCGCTGATGCGGCTGCCCTACAGGCTGCTAGGCCGAGTAGTGTTCTGGTTTGCCTTCATCAGCACATTAGCACATCAATAATCAGCACATCAATTGGCT